>NZ_MKVV01000063.1 GCF_001899645.1 Pseudonocardia sp. 73-21
GCTGGCCTACCAGGGCGCCCCGGTGCCCAGGAAGATGAACCAGCTCGGCATGGGCGGGGCGCCGGTCACCGGCTCGTTGCTCACGCCGGACCCGGTCGGGGAGACCAGGGCGCTGGAGAAGGCACGGGCGGAGGAGGCCGCCGCCGAGAGGGCGCTGCACGACGGCCACTCCGGCGCCGATGAGCTCGTCGCCCGCGAGGACGAGCGCGCGGCGCTGGCCGGCCGGCCCGACGCCGGTCGCCCGAAGGACATCACCGACTGATCCGCACGTCACCACGAAGGCCCCGCCACCCGGCGGGGCCTTCGTCGTATCCGGGGCCGATGAGGACCCGCGCTCGCGGAACGACCCACATCCGGTGGTGCGACCACGAGCACGGCGCCACCGCGGCCGTGCAAAGGCCGCACAGCACCACGGCGAGCGGCTCGTCGCCGCGCCACCGCCCTCCCCCAGCAGGTCCGGCCACCACCAGCGCCACGACCAGGAGCAGGGTGGGCACGGCCGGCCAGAGCGCCGGGACCACCGCGTGTCCCCCAGCGCGACGGCCGTGACGGCGACCGCCCACCTCGTCGTCGGCACCCGGGCCCGCGACCGGCGGTCGACACCGGCGCCGCCGGTCGACCATGATCGGGGCAACGACGAGATGGAGGTACCCATGCGGGTCGACGCGATGCTGGCGGGCAGCTCGATCACGGACCTGGCCGCGGAGGCCCGCGGGCGCGAGGCGGCGGGCTACGACGGGCTGTGGAGCTTCGAGGCCGCCCACGACCCGTTCCTGCCGCTGATGCCGGTGGCCGAGCACACCGACCACATCGCGGTGGGTACCGGGATCGCCGTGGCGTTCGCCCGCAACCCGATGTCGATGGCCCACGTCTCCCATGACGTGCAGGTGCACTCGCAGGGCCGGCTCCTGCTGGGGCTGGGCAGCCAGGTCAAGCCGCACATCGAACGGCGCTTCGGCATGCCGTGGAGCCACCCGGCGCCCCGGATGCGCGAGTACGTGCAGGCGCTGCGCGCGATCTGGTCGGCCTGGGACGACGACGAGCGGCTGAACTTCCGCGGTGACTTCTACAGCCACACCCTGATGACGCCGTTCTTCTCCCCCGCCCCGAGCCCGTGGGGGCCGCCGAAGGTCTACCTGGCCGCGGTGGGCGAGCACATGACGCGGGTGGCGGGCGAGGTGTGCGACGGCCTCCAGCCGCACGCCTTCACCACGGAGCGCTACCTGCGCGAACGCACCCTGCCGCTGCTGGCCGAGGGGCTCGCCGCGTCGGGCCGCACCCTGGCCGACTTCTCGATCAGCTTCTCCGGCTTCGTCGTCACCGGACGGAACGAGGAGGAGATGGCGGTGGCCGAGGCCGGCATGCGCCAGCAGATCGCCTTCTACGGCAGCACCCCCAGCTACCGCACGGTGCTGGACATGCACGGCTGGGGCGAGCTGGGCGTCGAGCTCAACACGCTCTCCCGCGGCACCGACCCCGACCGCTGGGAGAAGATGGGCGACCTCATCGACGACGAGGTGCTGCGTACGTTCGCCGTGATCGCCGAGCCCGACGCCCTGGGCCCGGCGCTGCTGGAGCGCTACGGCGACATCGTGGACCGCTTCACCTTCTACGCCCCCTACGCCCACGACGACGCGGTCTTCGCCCCGGCGGTCGAGGCCCTCCGCAAGGCGCCCTGACTCAGACCTCGTTGCGCCAGCTGTGTTGCGGCTCGTAGCCCAGCACGCGGCGGGCCTTGTCGATCGACAGCATCGTCTCGTGCTCGCCGAGTTCCCTGGTGACGGGCACGCCCGGGTAGACCTCGGCGGCGAGCCTCGCGCTCGGCTGCGACATCACCGTGTCCGCGTTGGCGATCACGAACACCTCGGTGCCCGTCATCTCGTGCTCCAGGGCCTTCCGCACGGCCTGGGCGCCGTCGCGGCCGTCGATGTAGGCCCAGAGGTTCCAGCGGCGCAGCTGCGGGTCGGCGTCGAAGGCGGGGAACCCGGCGTAGTCGGCCACGTCCATGACGTTGGAGAAGCGCAGGCCGATCATCTTCATCTCCGGCACCCACCGGCAGAACTGCCGCGCCATCTCCTCCTCCAGCGTCTTGACCAGGGAGTACGTGCTCTCCGGCCGCGGCGGGTACTCCTCGTCGACGGGGATGTAGGGCGGGGGCGCGTCGAAGGGCAGGCCGAGCACGGTCTCGCTGGACGCCCACACCACGTTGCGGACGCCGACGGCCCGGGCCGCGGCGAACACGTTGTAGGTGCACGGCGCGTTGTTGGCGAACGTCGCGGAGTTGGTCGTGAGGCCGGGGGCGGGGATCGCGGCGAGGTGCACGACCGCGTCGACGCCGTCGTGCCGGTCGTCGACGCCGGAGAGCGCCTCCACCACCTGGCCGTAGTCGGTGAGATCGAGGCGCACCTGCGCCGCCGCGGAGGATCCGGGGTCGGTCACCCGATCGAGCGCCACCACCCTGTACCCGTGTTCCTGCAGGTCACGCACCACGTGGCGGCCGAGCTTGCCGCTGCTGCCGGTCACCGCAACTGTCGTCATGCCTCCTTCCTACCCGCCGGTATGGCCAGCGGCGCGGTGGGGCGCTATGGTGATCGGCATGCGCATCGCCCTTCTCGCCCTCGACGCGGCCGTACCGCCGCGCGTCGGCTCGAGCCAGGCCGCCGGCGCGCAGAACATCCTCTGAGTCCTCCGAGGCCTGGCTCGGGTGCCCACCGCCGTGGAACCCCCTGGAGCCGATCATGACCGTTCTGGACCACTCCCCCCGCCCCACCACCTACGCCTTCCGTTCGCAGCGCCGGCACGAGATCGTCACCACCGGCGGCATGGAGGGCGTCCTGCGCGTCGGTGCCGCGCTGCGGGCGTCCGGCTACCCGGTCCGCGACTTCACCGTCGAGGTCCGTGACGGCGTCCCCTACAGCTCCGTCAGCTGCACCGTCTCGCTGACCAGCGCCGAGTCCGACTCGTTCGCCGCCCGCATGGGTGCGCTCGACGAGGTCGTCGCGGTGGATCCCCGGTAGGTCCCCGGCAGGTCACGGAATCGACTCTTCGCGGTGGGCACGAAGAGGTCCGGGCAGGGCGGGCGCGGCATGGCGATCGCGGGCCTGGTCCTGTCCGGGCTCTGGGTGCTCGCCATCGGGGCGCTGATCGCCGTGGCCGTCGCCACCTCGGCGCAACGCGACACCACCACCGGGCAACCTGCGCGACTCCACCGACCTCCGCTCGCTGCCCGCCGTGCCGTGCGCACAGCCGCACGAGGGCGAGGTGTTCGCCGGGTTCGACCTGCCCTCGGGCGCCTGTCCGGGCCAGACCCAGGTGGACTCGCTGTCGGAGACCGGCTGCGGCACCCGCTTCGGCGACTACTCCGCCGCGGACCCGAGCACCGAGCGCCTGTTCGGCGTCTACCCGCTCGAGTCCAACTGGGCCCGTGGTGACCGGGAGGTCGCCTGCATCGCCACCCCGCTGGACGGCGGGCTGACGACGGGCTCGCTGAGGACGAGCTGACCTAGAGGGTGGCCGGGTCCACGTCGAGGGTGGTGCGGTCCAGGCTCTCCAGCAGCGCGAACTGCGGACCGGTGCGGGGCAGCTCGTGGCGGAAGAAGTACTGCGCCGCCGCGCGCTTGCCCGCGTAGAAGTCCCCCTCGCGATCGCCCGCCGCGAGCAGCTGCTCCAGCCAGATCCACGCCAGCACGACGTGCCCGACGGCCTCCAGGTACACCGACGAGTTGGCCAGCGTGACGGCCGGGTCTCCCGCCGCCCACAGCGTGCGGGTGACCTCCTCCACGCGCGTGACGGCGGCGCCGAGCGCGTCGGCGTGCTCGGTGAGGCCGGCGGCCCGGGCCCGCTCGACGGTGGCCCCCAACGTGCCCTGCAGCAAGGTGAGGCCCGCTCCGTCGGCGATGACCACCTTGCGCCCCAGCAGGTCCAGCCCCTGGATGCCGTGCGTGCCCTCGTGGATGGGGTTGAGCCGGTTGTCGCGGTAGAACTGCTCGACGGCGTACTCGCGGGTGTAGCCGTAGCCGCCGTGCACCTGGATCGCGAGGTCGTTGGCGGCCAGGCACCACTGCGACGGCCAGCTCTTGGCGATCGGGGTGAGCGTGTCGAGCAGCAGGTGGGCCCGGGCCTGCTCCTCCGCCGTCGCGGCCGTCCGCTCCTCGTCCAGCAGCTTGGCGCAGTAGAGGATCAGCGCCACCGCCCCCTCCGCGTACGACTTCTGGGCCAGCAGCATCCGCACGACGTCCGCGTGCTCGACGATGGCGACGGGCGGCCCGCCCTTGCCCGTGGCGGGACGGCCCTGGGTGCGGGTGCGCGCGTAGTCCAGCGCGTGCAGGTAACCGGTGTAACCCAGCGCGGCCGCTCCCCCGCCGACGCCGACGCGCGCCTCGTTCATCATGTGGAACATCAGCGCGAGGCCCTGGCCCGGCTCGCCGACGATGGTCCCGACCGCCCCCGCCTCGCCACCGGGCGTGAACCTGCCCTCGCCGAAGTTGAGCAGCGTGTTGACGGTGCCGCGGTAGCCCATCTTGTGGTTCACACCGGCGAGGACGACGTCGTTGCGCTGCCCGTCGGGAAGGATCTTCGGTACGACGAACAGCGAGATGCCCTTCACCCCCGCCGGGCCACCGGGGATCTTGGCCAGCACCAGGTGGACGATGTTCTCGCTGAGGTCGTGGTCGCCGCCGGAGATCCACATCTTGTTGCCCGAGAGCCGGTAGGTGCCGTCCTCGCGGGGCTCGGCGCGGGTGGTGATGTCGGCCAGCGACGATCCGGCCTGCGGCTCCGAGAGGCACATCGTGCCGAAGAACCGGCCCTCCACCATGGGCCCGACCCACGTCTCCACCTGCTCGGGCGAGCCGTGGGCCAGCAACAGGTTGGCGTTGGCGATGGTGAGGAACGGGTAGGCGGACGTGGCGATGTTGGCTGCCTGGAACCACAGGAAGCACGCCTGCGCCACGGTCTGCGGGAGCTGCATGCCACCGACGGCCTCGTCCATCGCGGCGCCGGTGATGCCGGTGCCCGCGAACACCGCCAGCGCCTCGGCGACCTCCGGGATGAGGTGCACCCGCTCGCCGTCGAAGCGGGGCTCGTCGAGGTCGGCGGCGCGGTTGTGGGGCGCGAACCGCTCCGTGGCCACCTGCTCGGAGAGGTCCAGCACCGCGTCGAACGTCTCGCGGGAGTGCTCGGCGAACCGTTCCCGCTTCGTCAGCGACTCGACGTCGAGCCACTCGTGGAGGAGGAAGTCGAGGTCACGACGGGACAGCAGCAGTGAGCGCACCGTCCGAGGTTAGGCCCCGTGACTCCGGACGTCGATCCACAGCACGACCAGCATGTGCGGCACCGTCAGCGCGAGCAGGACACGCAGCGCCTCGGCGACCGAGCCGGCCCCGTCCGTGGCGGTGACGGTCAGTGTCGCGATCACGACGAGGGTGGCCAGAGCCGCGACCGTGGGGAGTGCCGCCATCCGCGCGAGGCGCAGCACGGCGTCGCGGGTGCGGCCGGCGTCCACCAGCGTGGCGCAGCCGGGTTCGGCGACGAGCAGCCGCCCGGCGTGACGCAGGGCGTGCCAGCCCCCGAACCAGACCGCGAACGCGACGAGCGGCGGGAGCAGGGCACCCAGCGCGCCGACGAGCACGAGATCCAGCAGCACCACCGGGCGGCCGGCGCGCACCGCCGCCACTCCCGCCACACCGGCCGCCACCAGCCAGGTGACGGTCGTCGCGAGCCGGAACCCGTCGGAACCGACGACGGCGCCGAGGCCCGGTGACAACGCCGCGGCGACCGCCCGTATCTCGGCCCCGGAGCGGGCGAGCGGCAGCAGCAGCGCCCCGGTGGCCGCGACGGCCGTGGCGACGGCCGCGACCGGACCGCGGGCTCCCGGCTGGGCCTCCAGCTCCCCCAGCCCGAAGTGGACGACGCTGAGCAGCACCACGGCCACCAGTGGCACCGGTCCGCCCCAACGCAGCAGCGCCCACGTCGCCACGGCGCAGGCGGCGTACACCGCGGTGACCCCGCCGAGCCCCCGGCCGGTGAGCCGGCTCAGCAGGACGTGGTCCACAGCCCCGTGCGGGATCCCCGCGAGGAACCCGGTCGCGGCGACGGCCAGCACCACGGACGAGGGCCACGACGCCCCCGCGGGACCGAGCACCCCCACCGCCACGAGCCCGACCACCAGCCGGCGCGACCAGCGCGCCGTCGCCCGCGCGATCCGCGCCCGGCCGGCAGGCGGTCGCACCGGTGCGGAGAAGGTCATGTCGGCAGTATCGGCGCCCTCCGACCGCGCCGCGCGTCGATCGGCAAAACGAGCCAAAGGTTGTTCGACTCGCGCGGCGCCGGTCGAGGATCCATGCTGGCGATGCACCCGACGCCGGGTACTCGATGTTGCCGTGTCCGCAGGTCACGGCCATGTTGTCGTGCCGCCGGCCGGGTTCACCGAGTTGGATCGACGGCTATGGAGGCCGACATGATTCCCGACCAACTGACGCAAGGTCAGTTCGACACGGTCTACAACCTGCTCTCGCTGGTGATCGCGGCGCAGTTGTTCACCGCCCTCTATCTGCTCATCGCACAACCCCGCGTACTGGCCCGCTACCGGCAGGCCATCGTCGTCTCCGCGATCGTGTGCGGGATCGCCGCGTACCACTACTTCCGGATCTTCGACTCGTTCAAGGCCGCGTTCGTCACCGACGCACCGGGCGGACGGGGCACCTACACGCAGGCCGCGGGCCTGTCGTTCAACGAGGGCTACCGCTACGTCGACTGGCTGCTCACGGTGCCGCTGCTGCTGCTCGAGCTCATCGTCGTGCTGGCACTGGCCCGCAAGCTGCAGCGCTCGCTGCTGGTGCGGCTCATCCCGGCGGCGGCGCTCATGATCGCGCTCGGGTACCCGGGTGAGGTCAGTGGCGACAACGTCGAGCGGTTCGTCTTCGGCGGGCTGTCGACCATCCCGTTCCTCTACATCCTCTACGTGCTGTTCGTCGAGCTCACGAAGTCGCTCGACCGTCAGCCGCAGGCGGTGCGCGGCACGATCAGCCGGATGCGCATCCTGCTGTTCGCGACGTGGGGCGTCTACCCGATCGCGTACCTGTTCCCGCTCATCGGGTTCGACGGGGCCGATGCGTGGGTGCTCAAGCAGGCCGGCTACTCCTTCGCCGACATCCTGGCGAAGGCGCTCTACGGCCTGCTGATCTTCACAATCGCCCGCGCCAAGTCCTTCGCGGACGACCCGGGCTTCGCCGCGGTGGAGTCCTCCCACGACGACGCCCCGGTGCAGGTCGCCACGCCTCCGGCGGCCGGCAGCGCGATGGCCTGACCCCGTCTGCCGGACGGGCCGATCCGGCACGCTTGCACCGTGCCGGATCGGCCCTCCCAGTCTGCTCGACCGGTCAACTCGTGCCGAGCGCGGCCGCCACCACCTGCTGGGCCTCCTCCTGGATCCGGGCGAGGTGCTCGGGGCCGTGGAAGCTCTCGGCGTAGACCTTGTAGACGTCCTCGGTGCCCGACGGGCGCGCGGCGAACCAGCCGCCGTCGGTGGTGACCTTGAGCCCGCCCAGCGGTGCCCCGTTGCCCGGCGCCTCGGTGAGCATCGCGGTGATCTTCTCCCCGGCCAGCTCGTCGGCCGTCACGTCGCTCGCCGACAGCTTCCCCAGCTTCGCCTTGGCCTCCGGCGTGGTGGCCACGTCGATCCGGGCGTAGGCGGGCGAGCCGAACCTCTCCGTCAGCGTGGCGTAGCGCTGCGACGGGCTCTCACCGGTGACCGCCAGCATCTCCGACGCCAGCAGCGCCAGGATGATGCCGTCCTTGTCGGTGCTCCACACACCGCCGTCGCGGCGCAGGAACGACGCCCCGGCGCTCTCCTCACCGCCGAAGCCGAGCGATCCGTCGATCAGGCCGGGCACGAACCACTTGAACCCGACGGGGGTCTCGACGAGCGTCCGGCCGAGGTCGGCGGCCACCCGGTCGATCATCGACGAGCTGACGGCGGTCTTCCCGACGCCCGCGGTGGCCGACCAGCCGGGTCGGTTCGCGTAGAGGTAGCCGATGGCCACGGCGAGGAAGTGGTTGGGGTTCATCAGCCCGGCGTCGGAGGTGACGATGCCGTGGCGGTCGGCGTCGGCGTCGTTGCCGGTGGAGATCGGGAACCGGTCCTTCGCCGCGACGAGCGACGCCATCGCGTACGGCGACGAGCAGTCCATGCGGATCTTGCCGTCCCAGTCGAGCGTCATGAACCCGAACTGCGGGTCGACGTCCGGGTTCACCACGGTCAGATCGATCTTGTGCTGCTCGGCGATGGCGCCCCAGTAGGCGACGCTGGCCCCGCCGAGGGGGTCGGCGCCGATACGGACGCCGGCGTTGCGGATGGCGTCGAGGTCGACGACCGACGGCAGGTCGGAGACGTACTCGCCGAGGAAGTCGTAGTTGCCCAGGGCGGCGCGGTCGAGCGTCCGGCGGCGGATGTCGTTGCCGCCCAACAGCTCGTTGGCGCGGTTCGCGATCCAGGTGGTGGCGTCGGAGTCGGCGGGCCCGCCGTGCGGGGGGTTGTACTTGAAGCCGCCGTCGGCGGGCGGGTTGTGCGACGGGGTGATCACCACACCGTCACCGAGGCCCGAGACCCTGCCGCGGTTGTGCTGGATGATCGCGTGCGACACCGCCGGGGTCGGGGTGTAACCGTCGGCCGCGTCGACGAGCACGTGCACGTCGTTGGCGGCGAACACCTCGCACGCGGTGACCCACGCGGGCTCCGACAGCGCGTGCGTGTCCCGTCC
Source organism: Pseudonocardia sp. 73-21 (assembly GCF_001899645.1). Lineage (GTDB taxonomy): Bacteria > Actinomycetota > Actinomycetes > Mycobacteriales > Pseudonocardiaceae > Pseudonocardia. Next base: position 8,760 of record NZ_MKVV01000063.1, read on the forward strand.
GACGAACAGCGGCCCGTCGGTGCCCTGGGCCGCCCGGTACTCGACGATGGCCTGGCTGGTCGCGGCGATGTGGTCGTCGTTGAACGTGGTGAGCAGCGACGAGCCCCGGTGTCCGGACGTCCCGAACGCCACCCGCTGGGCCGTGATCGCCGGGTCGGGGTGGAGGTCGTGGTAGGCGTCCAGCAGCTTCCCGACGTCGACGAGGTCGCTCGGCTGGGCGGGGGTTCCGGCGCGGGGATCGGTCGCCATCGGTCTCTCCAAGCTGGGTTCAGGGGCACCGTGCAGATCTCGTGGTCGCCGTGCAGAGGTTATGCCCTCGGCGCGGTGATCATCGGTTCTGCACGGTCGGCCCACCCACCGACCCTGCAGGTCGCGGGACCCCTGCGCGAGGCGCGGCGGAAGTCGGGGTCGCCGGGGGCGGTCCCGACGCGCGCGTGCCGGTGATCGGGTCCATGGTGGCCCCATGAGTCTCGTGGACAAGGCCAAGGACCTGCTGAGCCGGATCGACGACACGGCCGGCGACGCGCCCGAGCCGAAGGAGCCCGCCTCCCGGGCGCAGAACGGTGACCCCACCGCCACGACCGGGCCCGGCGTGGCCGAGGGCGGTCCGGCGGAGGAGCAGCAGCTGGACTGACCGGAACCGGTTCTGGCGATCATGGTGGTGGTGGGAGGGCGAGCGGCCATCCGCCCGTGATCACCGCCGTGGTGGGGCCGCCGTCCGGCCCACCACCAGCTCCCCGGCCAGCGACCGGTGGTGCGGCGGCACCGTGTCCGTGTCGAGCAGCCCCACCACGGCGTCCACGGCGTGGGCTCCGATCTCGGCCACGGGTTGGCGCCAGGTGGTCAGGCCGATCAGCGGGGTCCGCAGCGGGCCGACGCCGTCGTAGCCGGTGACCGACAGCTCCCCCGGCGCCGCGACGCCGGCCACGGCGAGCGCCTCCAGCAGCCGCACGGCGTGGAGGTCGCTCGGCGCCATCACCGCCGTCACACCGGGGTGCGCGCGGATCTCCGGGACCAGCCGCGGCACCTCGTCGACGAGCCCGCCCGCCACCTCGACGACCTCGACGCCGCGCTCCCGCAGCCGCCGAGCCATCGCCGCCGTGCGCGGCGCCATCGTCAGGGACCGACCGGGCGGCAGCCCGATCACCGCGACGCGGTGGTGACCGAGATCCGCGACGTGGTCGGCCAGCCCGGCGCCGCCCGCGTCCTCGTCGCAGAAGACGCTGGTGACGTCGGCGTGGGTCTCCGGCCGCCCGGCCACCACCGTGGGGATGCGGGCGGCGAACGTGGCGACGTCGGATGCGGGCAGCAGGCCGCTGCACACGACGAGCCCCTCCACCTGCAGCTGCACCAGCGTCTCCAGCGCGTGCCGCTCCTCCGCGAGCTCGAAACGACCCGATCCGGTGGCCGTGACGACGCGGTAGCCGTGGTGCGACGCACGCTCCTGCATGGCGGTGAGCACGTGGCCGTAGAACGGGGTGGCGGCGTCGCGGACGAACACGCCGACCGTGTAGGTCCGGCGCGCCACCATCGCCCGCGCCGTCGCGTTGACGACGTAGCCGAGCTCCGCCGCCGCGGCGAGCACGCGCTCACGGGTCCGCGTGCCGACGCTGCCCTGCCCGGTGAACACCCGCGACACCACCGACTTCGACACCCCGGCCGCGCGGGCGACGTCGATGATGGTGGGGTTGCGCGCGCGGTCGCTCACCCGCGGGCCACGACGCCCAGGGCCGTCTCGGGATCGACCCACACGTGCGCGTCCCAACCGTGGGCGCGGGCCGCCTCGACGTTCTCCGTGCGGTCGTCGAAGAACACGACGTCACCCGGCGACGTGCCGTAGACGGCGTCGGCGTGCGCGTAGATCTCCGGCTCGGGTTTGAGCAGGGCCGCGTCGGCGGAGAACACCAGGTGCACGACCTGCGCACTCCACGACGCCGCCCGCACCGCCGCCGCGAGCGGCGCGGGCGCGTTCGACAGGACGCACAGCCGCACGCCGTCCCGGGTCAGCCGGTCGAGCAGGGCCCCGCTCGACGGCGGGAGCGTCGACCACTTGGTGGAGTCGAGGTGCTCGAGCCGGGCGAGCAGATCGCGCTCCGGGGTCCGCCCCAGCCCTTCGAGGACGGCCGTCCAGTACGCCGCGGCCGGGTCTCCGCGGTCGTACGCCTTGCGCGGAGGCCAGTAGGCGGCGGCCAGCTCGTCCTCGGAGACCCGGAGCTCCGACGCGAGCCGCGGCAGCACACCCGTGGAGGGCACGAGGACCTCGCCGAGGTCGAACACGACCGTCAGGGAACGTTCCACCTCGCGACCGTACCTCGCGGTGCGACCAGGCTCACGGCGAATCCACAGGTTCTTCCCAGACAGCCGTCGCACGCTGGAGGAACGCGCGAAACAGGAGGTCCACGATGCGACCCGACACCCGTCCCGCCACCGGCTCGGCCAGCGACCGCGGCCGCCGACGGCACGCCGCCGACGCGGTGGCCGTGATCCCGGGGCCGGACGGGCTGGGCGTCGCCGTGGCCGACGGGATCGCCGACTCCGCCGCAGCGGCCCTGGCCGCGCGCGTCGCCGCCGACGCGGGCGCCGCGACGGCCGCCCACGACGGCGCGGTCGCGGCTCTGCTCGCGGCGGGTGAGGCGGTGCGGGCCGAGGGGAAGGGCGACGCCGTCATGGTCGTCGCCGCCGTGCGGCCCGGCTGGTGCGAGATCGCGTGGGTGGGCGACTGTCGGGTGTACCTCTGGGACAGTGCCGACGCACTCCGCTCCGCGGAGGCGCCCGGCGGCGCAGCGACCGTTCGTCTGCTCACCACCGACCAGACGGCGGCCCAGGCCGTCCGCGACACCGGCGGGACACCGCCGCGCAGCTGGGAGAACGTCGTGCTGGAGACCGTCGGGACGGCAACGGCGGACACGCTCGGTCACCGGGAGGTGCCGCCCGCCGTCGGCCGGCTCGCGCTCCTCACCGACGGGGTGCACCACGAACTGTCCGACGGTGAGATCGGGGCGGTGCTGGAGCGGGCGCCCGATGTCGCGTCCGCCGCACGCTTCCTCACCGACGCCGCCCTGCTGGGCGGGGCGGGCGACAACGCCAGCGCCACCGTGGTCGACATCCCGATCCTGCCGGGTGCGACGCGGCCGGTCGGGAACACCAACCCGCGGATGCCGGCCGTCGTGCCGTCACACCCCGCGGCCCGCGAGGGTGACGTTGCGTAGTCAGGCCGAGAGGCGCTGCTGAGGGATGCGCAGGTGCAGCGGAAGGGCCGACGACGGCGTGTTGTCGGTGGTCAGGTGGAAGTGCCCGCTGCGGGAGCGGCTGCAGCGGTAGGCGCGCAGCCGGTTGGCGCCGAGCGCCTCCAGCTCACGGGCTGCAGCCTCGGCGTCCTCGCGGGTGCCGTAGATGACCTTGCCGTTCGTGCCGCGGCTCTGCCGCAGGGGAACGGTGCCGGCGAGCTCCGCGCGGCTGGGCGTGCAGAACACGGGGCGACCGCTGTTGGCCAGGCGCGCGTGCCGGATGAGGACCTCGCCGCGGGCGGCGTCACGCACCCCCCGCTGCTGCGGGATGACGGGGCTGGTGGGTGCTTCGGGACCCTGTGCTGCCTCGTGCATGTCGGCCTCCTTCGTCGCGGATCTACCTTCAGATCGCGTGCCACCCACCCTGCCGTTATCCAGCCGGAAAGGGGATACCACCATCGTGTCGTTTTATAGTGGGCATCACGGTGGGTGACCTGTGGACAACTCCCCCGCCGGACGCCTCCCGCGTCGGTCGCCGTCGGTGCCTGGCCCTAACTTGTGGGTCATGACCTTCCAGGTGCACCGCGCTGAGCGGGCCGGCCCGCTCGCCGACGCGCTGGGCGCCCTGCTGTCCGAGCCGCTGCCCGATCCCTTCGCCACCGAGGTGGTGGCGGTCCCGGCCAAGGGTGTGGAGCGCTGGCTCGCGCAGCGGCTGTCGCACCGGCTGGGCGCGGGGGCGGAGGCCGACGGGATCTGCGCCGGGGTCGCGTTCCCCTCCCCCGGCTCGGTCCTCGACGCGGCGGTCGACGCGGCCGCGGGCGTCGACCCGGCCGAGGACCCGTGGCGGCCGTCGCGGGCGGTGTGGCCGCTGCTGGAGGTCGTCGACGAGAGCGCCGGGCAGGCCTGGTGCGCGCCGCTGGGCACCCACCTGCACGGGGATCGGCGCGGCCGCCGCTACGCCACCGCGCGGCGGCTGGCCGAGCTGTTCGCCTCCTACGCGGCGTTCCGGCCGGAGATGGTGCGGGGATGGGCCGTCGGCCTCGACGGCGTGCCGCCGGACCTGGCCTGGCAGCCCGAGCTGTGGCGGCGGCTGCGGGCACGCATCGGCGTGCCCGGTCCGGCCGAACGGCTGGCCACGGCGTGTGAGGTGCTGCGCAGCGATCCAGGGGTGGCGCGGCTGCCGTCGCGGATCTCGGTGTTCGGGGCCACCCGCCTCGGCGCCGACGAGCTGGCGGTACTGGCCGCCCTGTCCGAGCACCGCGACGTGCACCTGTGGCTGCCCCATCCCTCGCCCGCGTTGTGGGAGCGGGTGGCGAACGCCGGGGGCGTGCCGCTGCGCCGCGCCGAGGCGGGTCTGGTGGCGGCGCACCCGCTGCTGTCGTCGCTGGGCCGTGATGTGCGCGAGCTGCAGGTGCGTCTGCTGGCCGCCGCGCCCGGGCTCGTCCACCACCATCACGCCGGGCCGGAGCCGGCCCCCACCCTGCTCGGGCGGTTGCAGCGGGATCTGCGCGACGACCACCGGTCCCCGCCGGCCCCGATCGACCCCGGGGACGAGAGCATCCGCGTGCACTCGTGCCACGGCCCCGACCGGCAGGTCGAGGTGCTGCGCGAGATCGTCCTCGGGCTGCTGGAGGCCGACCCCACGCTCGAGCCCCGCGACATCGCCGTCATGTGCCCCGACATCGAGACGTTCGCGCCGCTGGTCTCGGCCGCGTTCGGCGACGGCGGTCCCACCGCGCACCCCGGCCGGCAGCTCGCCGTGCGCCTGGCCGATCGAGCGCTGCGACAGCTCAACCCGTTGCTGGACACGGTGTCGCGGCTGCTGGAGCTGGCCGGGGCGCGGCTCACGGCGTCGGAGGTGCTGGACCTGCTGGCGTCGGGCCCGGTGCGCCACCGCTTCCGGCTCGACGACGACGATCTCGACCGGCTGCGGGAGCTGGCCACGTCGTCCGGGGTGAGGTGGGGGCTCGACGGCGCCCACCGCGCGCCCTACCGGCTCGACGGGTTCGGCCAGAACACCTGGGCGGCGGGCCTCGACCGGCTGCTGCTGGGCGTCACGATGTCCGGAGCCGATCACACCTGGCTGGGCACGGCGCTGCCGCTGGCCGAGCTGGAGTCGGGCGACACCGAGCGCATCGGACGGCTCGCGGAGTTCGTCGACCGGCTGGCCACGGTGCTGGGCGGGTTGTCGGGCGAGCAGCCACTGACGGCGTGGATCGAGGCGCTCACCCGCGGGCTCGACCTGCTCACCGACACCACGCCCACCGACGCCTGGCAGGCCGCGCAGGCCCGCTCGGAGCTCGCCGAGGCCGCCCGTGCCGCCGGCCCGCACGCCTCGGGGGTGCCGCTCGGCCTCGCCGACGTGCGCGGGCTGCTGGCGGAGCGGCTGCGCGGGCGGCCGAGCCGCTCCAACTTCCGCACCGGCGCGCTGACGGTCGCCACGATGGTCCCGATGCGCTCGGTGCCCCATCGCGTGGTGTGCCTGCTCGGGCTCGACGACGGCGCGTTCCCGCGCGCCGGCATCGTCGACGGCGACGACGTGCTGGCCCGCGACCCGCACGTCGGCGAGCGCGATCCCCGCAGCGAGGACCGCCAGCTACTGCTCGACGCCATCTGCGCGGCGGGCGAGCGGCTCGTCGTCATCCACTCGGGAGCCGACGAGCGCACCGGGGCACGCCGGCCGCCCGCGGTACCGCTCGGCGAGGTGCTGGACGCGATCGGGCCGGTGGAGGGGGTGGTCGTGCGCCACCCGCTGCAACCGTTCGACCCGCGCAACTTCACCCCGGGGCGGCCGTTCAGCTTCGACCGCGTCGAGCTGGCCGGGGCGCGGGCCGCGGCCGCGCCGAAGGCCGCTCCCCCGGCGTTCGTGGTGGCGCCGCTCGCCCCCGTCGTCGCCGACACCGTGGCGCTCGACGACCTCGTCTCGTTCCTGGAGCACCCGGTGAAGGGCTTCCTGCGCCAGCGCGTGGGGCTCTCGCTCTTCGCGGGCGACGACGAGCCGGCCGACGCACTGCCCGTCGAGCCGAACGGGCTGGCCACCTGGGCCATCGGCGACCGGCTGCTGCGCGACCGGCTCGCCGGGCTCGACCTCGACCGCTGCCGGCAGGCCGAGTGGCGCCGCGGCGAGCTGCCGCCCGGAGCGCTGGGCGACGCGCTGCTCACCCGGGTGCTCGACGACGTGGAACCGCTGGTCGCGGCGGCCGCCGCGGTGCGCCGCGGCGAGGCCGACGACCGCGATGTCGACGTCACGCTGCCCGACGGCACGCGGGTGGCCGGCACGCTCGGCGGCCTGCACGAGCACACGCTGCTGCGCGTCGAGTTCTCCCGGCTCGCCCCCAAGCAGCGGGTCCGGGCGTGGGTGCGGCTGCTGGCGCTCACGGCCACCACGGGCGATCCGTGGCGCGCGGTCACGCTCGGCCGCGGCACGCGGTTCGGGCTGGCGATGGCCACCGTGGGCCCGGTGGGCCGGGAACCCGCCGTGGCCACCCTCGCCGATCTGGTCGAGCTCTACCGCGAGGGCCTGCGGGAGCCGCTACCGCTCACCACGCAGGGCGGGCACGCCTACGCGAGGACCCGCTCGGGCGGCGGCCCCGACGACGCCCTGGCCGAGGCGATGCGGCTGTGGAGCACCGGCGCGGGCGCCGAACGGGCCGACGACGCCCACGTCCGCGTGTGGGGCACCGCCGCCCCGCCCGGGGTGATCGCCGGTCCACCGGGCCCGGCGGGCGGTGAGCCCACCCGGTTCGGATCGCTCGCCCTGCGGCTCTGGTCGCCCCTGTTGATCTCGGAAGAGGTGGTGCGCCGATGACCGCGACCCTGGCTGCGGCCGCGTTCGACGTGTGCGGCCCGCTGCCCACCGGCACCACCGTCCTGGAGGCCAGCGCGGGCACCGGCAAGACGTTCACCATCGCCGCACTGGCCGCCCGCTACGTGGCGGAGGGCCTCGCCGAGCTGCCGCAGCTGATGCTCGTCACGTTCGGCCGCGAGGCCACCCAGGAACTGCGGGAGCGCGTCCGCGAACGCCTGGTGCGGGCCGAGCGTGCGCTGGCCGATCCGCGGGCCCCGCGCGACGCGGTCGACACGCTGCTGGCCACGGGCACCGAGGCGCAGGTGGCCCTGCGCCGGGCGCGGCTGGCCCGCGCGCTGGCCGGCTTCGACGCCGCCACCATCGCCACCACCCACCAGTTCTGCCAGGAGATGCTCGCCGGGCTGGGGGTGGCGGGCGACGCGGACGCCGACGCCGAGTTCGTGGAGTCCATCGACGATCTGCGCACCGAGGTGGTCGACGACTTCTACGTGCGCAAGTACGGCGACCGGTCCGCGGGCACGCCGGCGTTCAGCCGGGCCGACGCGCTCGCGCTCTCGCGCGCCGCGGTGGAGGACGGGCAGGCCCGCCTGGAGCCGGCCACCGCCGAGCCCGGCAGCACGGCGGGCACGCGGTACCGGTTCGCCACCGCCGTGCGCGCCGAGGTGGCCCGCCGCAAGCGCGAGCGGCGGCTCTACACCTACGACGACATGCTCACCCGCCTCGACGACGCCCTGGCCGATCCCACCCGCGGCGCACCCGAGCGGCTGCGGGCGCGCTACTCCGTGGTGCTGGTCGACGAGTTCCAGGACACCGACCCGGTGCAGTGGTCGATCCTGCGGCGGGCCTTCCACGGGCACACCACTCTTGTGCTGATCGGCGACCCGAAACAGGCCATCTACGCGTTCCGCGGTGCCGACGTCGTCAGCTACCTCGACGCCACCGAGGCCGCGGGCGGCCACGCCACGCTGGGCCGCAACCACCGCACCGACGAACCCCTGCTCCGGGCACTGGACACCGTGTTCAACGGCGCGGCGCTGGGCGACCGGATCACCGTCTATCCGGTCGACTCCGCCCACCCCGGGCAGCGGTTGCGGGGCGCGCCGGTCGACACCCCGTTCCGGCTGCGGGTGATCCCCCGCGCCACCCTGCCGAAGCCCCCGCGGCGCGATCTGGCCATGGTCGGGCCCGCGCGCGAGCGGGTGGCGGCCGACGCCGCCGCCGACATCGCCGCCCTGCTGGCGAGCCCGGCCACCATCGGCGGCGATCCGGTGCGGCCCGGCGACGTCGCCGTGCTGGTGCGCACCAACGGCCAGGGCGCCATGATCCGCGACGCGCTGGGCGGCGCCGGCGTGCCCGCGGTGCTGTCGGGCACGGCCAGCGTGTTCGGCACCCCCGTCGCCCGCGAGTGGCTGGTGCTGCTGGAGGCGTGCGAACAGCCCCGGCTGGCCCGGCTGCGCGCGGCCGCGCTCACCTGCTTCCTCGGCCACACCGTCGAGGAGCTGTGCGGCCCCGGCGCCGACGACCTGCTCGACCGCCTCGGCACCGCCATCCGGTCCTGGGCCACGGCCTGGCACGACAAGGGCGTCGCGGCGTTGCTGGAGGCCGTCACCGCCGACACGGCGCTGCCGAGGCGCCTGCTCGCCCGCACCGCCGGCGAGCGGCTGCTCACCGACCTGCGGCACATCGCCCAGTCGCTGCACGCGGCCGCCGTGGACGGCCACCTCGGCCCGGCCGCCCTGGTCGACTGGCTGCGTCACCGCATCGACGAGGCCGCGGTCGACGTCGGCACCGAGCGCAGCAGGCGGCTGGAGTCCGACGCCGCCGCCGTCCAGATCATCACCATCCACCGCAGCAAGGGGCTGGAGTTCCCGGTGGTGTACGTCCCGTACGCCTGGGACCGGTTCGTGCCCGATCCCACGGTGCCGCTGCTGCACGACGGGCCGGCGCGGGTGCTCGACGTCGGCGGCGAGACGGGCGAGGGCTGGAAGGAGCGCTGCGCGAAACATCGCGCGGAGGAGGCGAGCGAGGATCTCCGCCTGCTCTACGTGGCGCTGACCAGGGCGAAGTGCCAGGTGGTCACGTGGTGGGTGCCGTCCACCACCACGGCGTCGGCGCCGCTGCACCGCCTGCTGATCGGCCGCCCGGTGCCGGGCACCGAGCCCGCCGAGAGCTACCGGATCCCGGCCGACACCGCGGCCCTCGACGCGCTGCGCGGTCTCTCGTCGTCGGTGCTCGCCGTGGAGGAGGTGGGGCTGCGGCCCGCCCCGGCCTTCACGCCGCGGAACGCGGGCCCCACCGCCCTCGAGGCCGCGGTGTTCGACCGGGAGATCGACCGGCAGTGGCGCCGCACCTCGTACTCGGGGCTGACGGCCACGGCCGGCCACCACGGCCCCTCGGTGGCGAGCGAGCCGGACGTGCCCGTCACGGAGGACGAGGCCGACATCGAGATCGGGGCGGACGTGTCCACGGTGGACGCCGTGCCGTCCCCGATGGCCGACCTGCCGCTGGGCACCGGGTTCGGCACGCTCGTGCACGCCGTGTTCGAGACCGCCGACCTCACCGCGCCCGACCTGCTCGGCGAGCTCACCGCCCACTGCACCGAGCAGCTGGTCCGCAACCCGGTGGCCGGCATCGACGTCGCCGGTCTCGCCGCGGCCCTGCTTCCCGCGGCGCGCACCCCGCTCGGGCCGCTCGCCGGAGGTCTGCGGCTGGCCGACATCGCCCCGCGCGACCGGCTCGCGGAGCTGGACTTCGAGCTGCCGCTGGCCGGTGGGGAACACACGCTGCGTCGGGTGGTCCTCGGTGAGCTCGCCCCGGTGCTGCGCCGCCACCTCGCCACCGACGACCCGCTGCACGCCTACCCCGACGCCCTGGAGTCGGTGGCGCTGCGGGAGCAGCCGCTGCGCGGCTACCTCACGGGCAGCATCGACGCCGTGCTCCGGCTGCCGGGCGGCACGTACGTGGTGGTCGACTACAAGACCAACTGGCTGGGCCCCTTCGCCGCGGAGGGCCGTGAGCCGCTCACGTCGGCGCACTACACGCCCGACCGCCTGGCCGAGGCCATGATCGGCGCCAACTACCCGCTGCAGTCGCTGCTCTACGGCGTGGCCCTGCACCGCTACCTGCGCTGGCGGCTGCCCGGCTACGCACCGCAGAGGCATCTGGGCGGCTCGCTCTACCTGTTCGTGCGCGGCATGTGCGGCGAGGCCACCCCGGTGGTCGACGGCACGCCGTGCGGCGTGTTCGGGTGGAGCCCACCCCCCGCGCTGATCGTGGAGCTGTCGGACCTGCTCGCCGGAGGTGCGGCGTGACCATCACCACCGGGGTCGAGAGGTGGGGCGTCCACGATCTCGGCGATCCGCTCGTCGCCCACTCCGCGTCCGGGCTGCTCCACGCCTTCAACGCCGCGGGCGTGCTCTCGTCGTCCGACGTGCACGTGGCCACCCGGCTCGGGCGGCTCGGCGGCGAGCCCTCGGAGGTGGTGCTGCTCGCCGCGGCTCTCGCGGTGCGGGCCGTGCGGCTGGGGTCGGTGTGCGTCGATCTCGCCGCCGTCAGCCACACGGTGCTGGGCGAGGGCGACGTGGTCGTCGACGTCTCGGCCCTGCCCTGGCCCGAGCCCACGGCGTGGCTGGCGGCCTGCACAGCCGGACCGCTGGTGGCCGACGGCGCCGACGCCCCCGCCGGACGGCCGCTGCGGCTGGTGGACGGGCTGCTGTACCTGGAGCGCTACTGGGGCGAGGAGGAGCAGGTCCGCCGCTCGCTGCAGGAACGCGCCGCCGCCGCGCCACCGGACGTCGACCTGCCGGCGCTGCGGGCGAGCCTCGCGCGGCACTTCCCCGACGAGCACTCCACCCGCCAGCGCCTCGCGGCCGCGGTCGGCACGCTGCGCCGCGTCACCGTGCTGGCCGGCGGACCGGGCACCGGCAAGACCACCACCGTCGCCCGGCTGCTCGCCGTGATCGCCGAGCAGCCCGGGCCGCCGCCCCGCATCGCGCTGGCCGCCCCCACCGGCAAGGCGGCGGCACGGTTGCAGGAGGCCGTGGCGGGCGAGCTCGCCACTCCCGGTGTCTCCGGCGACCTGCGGGTTCCCGAGGCGTCCACGCTGCACCGGCTGCTGGGCTGGCGGCCCGGCGGACGCTACCGCTACGACCACACGCAACGGCTGCCCTTCGACGTGGTGGTGGTGGACGAGACGTCGATGGTGTCGCTCACGATGATGGCCCGCCTGCTCGACGCCGTGCGCCCCACGTCCCGGCTGGTGCTGGTCGGCGATCCCGACCAGCTCGCGTCGGTCGAGGCGGGCGCCGTGCTGGGCGACCTGGCCCGGGCCCCCGGCCGCCCCGAACCGGCGCTGAACACCGCCCTGACCGGGCTCGGCCTGCCGTCCGACGTGGTCAACGGCGTGGTCACCCTCGACCACGTGTGGCGGTTCGGCGGCGCCATCGCCGCGTTCGCGAAGGCCGTGCAGGCGGGCGACGCCGACACCGCCCTCACGCTGCTGCGCTCGGGCGCCGACGACCTGGCGCTCGACGATCCCGCCGACCTGGCCCCCGTCCGCCACGACGTGGTGGAGGCCGGCCACACGCTCACCCGGGCGGCCCGCGAGGGCCGCACCGACGACGCGCTCGCCGCGCTGGAGCGCCACCGCGTGCTGTGCGCCCACCGCCGCGGCCCCTGGGGCGTGGCGCGGTGGACCGGGGAGAGCGAACGCTGGCTCGCAACAGCTCCGGCGGAAGGTCCCTGGTACGCGGGCCGACCCGTGCTGGTCACCGCCAACGACTACGACACGGGCCTGTTCAACGGCGACACCGGCGTGGTCGTCGAGCGCCCCGAAGGGCTGCGCGTGGCCTTCGCCCGCGGCGGCCCGCCCACGCTCTATCCGCCGTCACGCCTGTCGGAGGTGGCCACCGTGCACGCCATGACCGTGCACCGCGGGCAGGGCAGCCAGTTCCGCCGGGTCACCGTGGTGCTGCCACCGGCCGAGTCCCCGCTGCTCACCCGCGAGCTGCTCTACACCGCGGTCACGCGCGCGCGGGAGTTCGTGCGCATCGTCGGCACGGAGGACGCCGTGCGCGCGGCCGTCGAGCGGCCGGTGGCGCGGGCCAGCGGGCTGCGGCAGCGGCTGGCGTCGCCGTGAACGTCGGCCGGCCCCTGATCAGTGCTGGCGGCGCGACTGGATACCGCGGCTGGAGTCCCACGTGCCCGTGTCCGGGCGCTGGTGCTCCGGCACGCGCGGCTCCGTGCAGCCGGCCGTGTGCACGTAGGCGTGGTTCCACGTGATGGAGCCGTCGGGCAGGACCGTGTCGATGTGGGCGAGGCTCACGACGTTCTCCTCGCCGTCCTCGACCGGTGAGAAGCAGCGCTCACAGAGCATGACCATGATGAATCTCCGACCCGTCGTTCGGGGGGAGGGTGTGGTCGGCGCTGACTCTCGTACCACCCGGTGAAGGGTCCAGTGTCTCATCCTGAGATGCCCGGGCCTACGTGGCGTGCCCCACCGTCACGGTCGGGGCACGACCTCGCCGTCCACCACCTGGTGCCCGAGCGACATGTGCGCCGGGAACGTGTGCCGCGCGTAGGTGGCGATGGTGCGGCAGCTCAGCGCGTCGACCCCCGCGCCGATGGGCCCGCCGACCAGCGGAACGAGCTTGCCGAGGTTGGCCACGCCCTTCGCCCCGGCACTGGCCACGAGCTTGTAGCCGATGCGCTTGTTGATCTCGACGAGCAGCCGCGCCGAGACCTTCTCCAGCGCCGCCGCCGCGGACCGGCGCCCCACCTCGATGCCCGCGCGGCGCAGCACCCCCGCCCCGGCGCTCCCGAGCAGGGAGACGAGGACGGCGCTGCGCACCTCGGCCGTGCCGATGTCGTAGCCGCGCAGGTGGGCGACGCCCGCCGACATGCGCGTGGCCACCACGTACAGCCCGGCGGTCGCCGCGGGCACCGCGATCGGCAGCGTGACGATGCCGCCGAGCCCGGTGACGAACCCGGACATCGCCGCCAGCCGCACGTGCGACGCGACGAGCCGCCCCACAGCGGCCTCGCGGTCCCCACCCGTGGCGACGAGGTGCTCGTCGGCGATCTGCGCGGCCCCGCCGAGCGGCCCGCCGCCGTTCACGCCGAGCTCGATGACCTGGTCGATCAGGCGCTCGCCCAGCGCCGCGAACCGGTCGTCCATGGCCGCCATCATCGCACCCCGCCGTCCGGCGCCATGGTGGATTCCGTGGAAGTTGCCTGCAGGGATCTCTCCGCTCTGTTCGGCGACCTGGTCCGGCCCGAGACCGAGCTCTGGGAGGTCGTGTACGCCCGCGGGGCACTGCGTCCGCCGGTCCGACCCCGACGACCGCCGCTCGTCGGGGACGGGGAACTCGTTGCGCTTCACCGCGAGGGTCTCCTCGCACTCCGCGACGGGCATCGGCGGTGTCGGCCGCAGGGCGTGGGAGGCCGGAGCCCGCGACGGTCCGGAGGATCTCGCCGCCGCGGGCGACATCGCGGTTGCCGTGCCCGGTGTGGACGGCCGTACTCGTGATCGGATGGTGACACGGAGACTCCCGCGGCGTGGGCGATGTACGCACCCTCCGGGTGAACCTCCGGCGATCATGGGCCCGCCGCCCTACCGTCACGCCATGGGCGGATGCTGGACGGAGGTGTTCCGGCACGGGCAGTGGGGTCCCGCCGTGTTCGAGTGCCTGCCCGGGCACCGGGCCACCGTGCGTGACTGGGCGCTGCGCCAGCGCGTGCCCCGCGCGTCGCCGCGTGAGCTGCACCTGCCCGACGTCGACGCGTGGGCGGTGCTGGACGGCGGCATCACCAGCATCCACGGCTACGGCCTGACGTCGCTGCCGTGCGGGGTGCGGGTGGTGGGCTTCCCGACCTTCCGCCTGCTGCTGGCCGAGCTGGGCCTGGCCGGCCCGCTGCTCCCGTTCCCCGGCGAGACGGTGCTCGAACCGGACGAGCTGCGCCGCAGGCACAGGAGCCCGGAGGCGAGGAGCGCGGCAGCCGTCGAACAGGCCGAGCTCCTGGCGGCCTGTCGCGACGCGGTCCTGCTGCGCTGGGTGGCCACCACGCTGGTGGGCTGATCTCCCTCCGACGAACGGCACGGCCGTTCGTCGGTACCTACGCCGTCGCCGCCGCCCGGCGGAGGGCCCGGTACATCAGTTTCGGGTCGCCCAGGCGTCTCCGGAGCTGGCGCTCCAGGCCGGCGATCGGGTACAGGTTCTGGGGTGCGCGGGAATCCTTGTACTCCGTGGACGCGAAGCGGATCAGGCTGCCCTGGCTGACCCCCGCGAGCACGACGGCCTCGGCCGGCGCCAGCTGCCCGCTGCACTCCACGCGGGCCACCCCGGCCCACGGCGAGCCCGGGGCGCACGGCAGCCGCAGGTACCAGGTGAACCGCTGCGCGAGCAGGTCCTGGGCCGCGCTGCCGAGACGGAACACCGGCGTGCGCTGCCCGGACCCCAGGGCGGCGACGATGCCGCCCAGCTCGGTGGGCAGGTAGGTCTTGTCGTGGGTCTTCACGAAGCCGACGGCGCGCGGCAGGTGCTGGCGGCCACGCAGCGGACCATCGACGACGAGCAGGTCGTCGGCCACCCCGTGGTCGGCGCGGGCCTGGGCCGCGGCCAGCAGCTCGACCTCGGCCATGGACCGCTGCACGGCGAGGCTCAGCACCTGGGTGGGGTCGGCGCCGGGCCGCGCCGGGGTGTGGCTGAACCGGTAGGACCCCGCACCGGTGTCGACGTCGGCGCCGGCGGCCACCGTGGAGAACAGCCCGCGCCGCACGTGCGCGGCCACGAGGTGCGCGCCGCCGTCCGGGCAGCTGCAGACGACGCCCGCCGCGTAGGTGGCGCACAGCGCGGGCGAGGCGACGCCCTGCCCCTCGTCCACCCACACCTGGGCGTCGATGCGCCGCACCCCGTCGACGAACAGGACGGCCTCGGGCGGCACCAGCGACCGGTCCGGGTCGATGGGCGCCCAGCGCTCGACAGGCACCTCGACGCCCGTGTCGATCTCGGCGCTGGACTCGGCCAGCTCCCCGTCCACACTCGCCCCGTACGAGGGGTCCCACGGATCCACGGTGAACTTCACGGGAACTTCACATGCCCTCCCGCACCACCGACGACGTGCGCTGGTCCCGGCTGACCGCGAACCGCACCGGCACCCGCTCGGCCAGCGCGGGCACGTGCGTGATCACGCCGACGACGCGGTCGCCGCGGGTGGCCAGGTTCTCCAGCGTGCTCGCGACGACCTCGAGGTTGGCCTCGTCCAGGGTGCCGAAGCCCTCGTCCAGGAAGATCGACTCCAGGCGGGCCGCCCCCTGCGCCGCGAGGCTCGACATCTGCGACGACAGCGCGAGGGCCAGCGCCAGGCTGGCCTGGAACGTCTCACCGCCGGAGAGCGTCTTGACCGGGCGGCGCGAGTCGGCGTCGGCGTGATCGATGATCAGGAACTCTCCGTTGTCGTGGGTGAGCTCGAACTGGCCGCCCGAGAGGTCGGCGAGGCTCCGTGACGCGTCGGCCACCAGCGCATCGAGCGCCGACGCCACGAGCCAGCGCGGGAAGCCGTCGGAGCGCAGGAGGTTTCCCAGCAGCTTCGCGACCTGCTGGGCGGACTCGGCGGCGTCGCGGTCGGCCAGGATCGTGCCCGCCGACGCCCGGCGCTCGGCGATGCGCTCCTGCGCCGCCCGGGCCCGTTCCCGGGCCGCCGCGACGGAGGACTGGACGGCAGCGGGAAGCCGCGCCGACCCGACCGGCTCTCCGAGCGCCACGTCGTGGGTCGCCAGATCCTCGACGATGCGCTGCTCGACACCGGCGCGGGCGGCCCGGGCCTGCTCCGCCGACCGTTCCGCCTCGACCAGCCGCCCGGCCCGGGCGTCGGCCTCGGCGTGCGCCCATTCCGTGAGCGCGCTCCAGGCGGCGAGGAGATCGCGACGGCCCACCGCGGGCGCGCCCAGCGGCACGAGCGCGTCGCGGGCCGACCGCAACGCCTCCGACGCGGCGGTGACCTCCAGCCCGACCTCGGCCACGAGACGGTCGGCCGCACGTTGCGCGACCCGGGCGGCGCGCAGCTCGCCGTCGGCGGCGCGGGTGGCCGCCTCCAGCTCGGTGAGGCGCGCCAGTTCGGCGGCGGCCTCGGCGTCGGCGGGCGCAGCGGCGAGCGCCGCCCCGAGCTGCGTGAGCCGGTCGTCGATGCGGGTGACCGCGCCGGCGGCGTCCTGCTCGGCGCGGGCGGCGGCGGTCTCCTCGCGGTGCCGGTCGGCCGCGGCCCGTTCGGCGGCCGCCACGGCCTCCTCCGCGGTGACCCGCTCGGCCTCCGCAGCCGTGAACGCCGCGCGGGCCGCGGGCAGCTCACCGTCGCGGGCCGTGGCCTCGGCACGGGCCCACGACACCAGCGACGCCCAGCCCGCGAGCACGTCCTCCCCGGCCTCGACGGCGGGTGCACCCAGCCCCACCAGCGGATCCCGCGCGGCACGCAGCGCGGCCGTGGCGGACTCGGCCTCGCGGCGGACGGCGTCGGCCTCCTGCGCTGCGGCCTCCCGCGCACGACGGGCGGCGCGGGCGGCCGCGTCGGCCTCCTCGACGGCGAGGGCGAGCCGGTCCAGCTCGGCCAGCGCGGCGTCGACGTCGGCGGGCGCGGCGGCGAGCGCGGTGCGCAGCCGCTCGAGCGCGGCGCCGATGCGGTCGGTCTCCCCCGCCGCGCGGGCGGCGGCCGCACGGGCCTCGCTCTCCGCCGCGCGGGCGGCGTCGTGCTCGCGAACCGCGGTGGTGACCGCGGCCTCGGCCGCGTCGAGCCCCGCCCGGTCGGCCTCGGGCAGCGGCGCGGGCAGCGTGACGACCGGCTGTGCACACACCGGGCAGTCGTGCCCCGCCACCAGCACCGGGCGCAGGGCGGCGGCCAGCTCGGAGCGCAGGTACCCGTCGCGCTGGGCCTGGCTGTGCTCGACGTGGGCGCCCGCGGCGGCCACCCGTTCCTCCGCCGCCGTGACGGCGGCCTGCGCGGCGGTGAGCCGGGCCGCGGCGTCCCGCTCCTCGGCGAGTGCGGCGTCGAGATCGCGGCGGTCGCGCCGGGCCTGCTCCAGCGGGCCCCTCGGCGGCGCCTCGGCCAGGGCGGCCCGGGCGCGGGTGTCGGCGGCCTCGGCCGCGGCCAGCGCCTCCTCGGCCCGCTCCAGCGCACCGGCGGCTCCGGACCGGCGCTGGTCGAGGGCGTCGAGGCCGGCGGGCAGGGTGGGGGTGCGCAGGGCGTCGCGCTCGGCGGCGAGCCGCCGGCCGGCCTCACGGGCCGCCTCCACCGCCGCCGCCGCGGTGTCGCGTGCCGCGCGTGCGGTGTCGAGGGCCGACCGGGCCGCGAGCGCCTCGCGGGCGGCCGTCTCCTCGGCGTGGCGGGTCTTGAGGTGACGCTCGCGGGCGCCCGGCAGCTCCGCCGTGAGCGCGGCGAGCTCCGCATGATCGCGACGGGCCTGCTCCAGCGGGCCGCGGGCGGGAGCGGCGGCGAGCTGCTCGCGCAGCGCCGTGTCGGCGGCCTCCGCCGCGGTGGCCGCCTCGGCCGCGGCCGTCGCGGCGTCGGAGGCCGTGCGCTGCCGGGCGTCGAGATCGGCGACGCCCGCCGGTACGGCCAGCGCGGCCAACCGGGAGCGCTCCTCGTGCAGGCCCGTGACCAGCGCGCAAGCGGCGTCGAGGGCCGCACCCGCCGCCGTCAGCTCGGGCAGCACGGCGTCCACCCGGGACGCCAGAGCGGTGAGCTCGTCGACCCGGGCGGCGGCGGCCTTCTCGGCGTCCTCGGTGGCGTCGGCGTAGGACCCCAGCTGCTCGGTGAGGATCTCCGCGCGCTGGCGCTGGGAGGCCGCCTCGCTGTTGGCCTCCTTCGCGATGACGTCGTAGACGCCCAGCCCGAGGATGCGCACCAGCTTCTCCTGGCGCTTGCGCGGCTCGGTGTGCAGGAACTCCGCGAACTCGCCCTGGGGCAGCACGACGCACGTGGTGAAATCGCCGAAGGGCAGGCCCAGCAGTTCCTCGACGGCCTTCGTGACGGGCCCGGCGCCGTCGGCGAGCGGCTCCGTCTCCTCGTCGACGCCGCCGAGGCCGGCCGGATCACGCAGCCGCTCCAGCCGCGCGGTGCGCACCGACACCCCGCCCGACGCGGATCGGCGCAGCTCCCGCGCCACGACGTAGCGCGCGCCACCGACGTCGAACACGAACTTGACCGCGCCCCGCCCGGCGGTGGGCGCGAGCGCCAGCGACACCGTCCGCCTGTCGTCCCAGCGCGGCACCGAGCCGTAGAGCGCGAACGTCATCGCGTCGATCACCGTGGACTTGCCCGACCCCGTGGGCCCGACCAGCGCGAAGTACTCCGCCCCGCGGAAGTCGACGGTGGTGGGCTCGCGGAAGGAGGCGAACCCGTTCATCTCCAGCACGACGGGGCGCATCAGAGGACCTTGTCGTGCAGCCGCCGGAACAGCTCCTCGACCCGGGGGTCCTCGACGCCTCGCGTGCCCAGGTACTCGCCGAACAGCTCGGCGGGGCTGCGCTCGACACCGTCGGCCGCCGCAGGCCGCGAGACGGTGGTGGGCGCCGCGAACTCCGGATCGATGCGCACCTCCAGCGCGTTGGGCAGCAACGCCGTCACCTCCTCTCGCAACCCCGCCCTGGCGGGCTCCTTGACGTACACCCTCAGGTAGTCGTCCCCCAAGGAATCTGGACCGACGCTAGCGGCGAGCACCGACAGTTCCGCGACGGTGCCGCGGACGGTCCGCAGCCGGCGTCCGGACGTGAGGGGGATGTCGGTGACCGTCGCGGGCGATCCCGGCGTGGCCTCCACCAGGCAGACGACGGACTCGTTCTCCTGCTCCCCGAAGTCGACGGCCAGCGGCGCGCCGCAGTAGTGGACGGGGCACGGCGCCTCCATCCGCTGCCGGCGGTGCAGGTGGCCCAGGGCCACGTAGTGCGACTCCACCGGGAAGATCGACGCGGGCACGGCGTACTCGAAGATCGACTGCGCGGTGCGCTCGCCGCCGCCCATCTTCCCGTTGAGCACGGTCAGGTGCGCCATGACGAGGTTGACGGCGTCGTCGCGGAACCCGGCCGTCAACGAGGCGAGGATGTCGCGCAGCTGCTGGTCGTAGGCGCCGGTGTGCTCGGCGGGGGTGTTGGCGATCAGCTCGGCCGCCCGCACCGCGTAGCGCTGCGAGAGGAACGGCAGCACGGCGAGCGTCACGGGCTCGCCGGTGGACCGCGCGCTGAACTCGACGATGCCGCCGTCGGTGGCGGTGCGCACCCGCCCGATCAGCGTGACCCCCGCGGCCTCCGCCATCCCGCGGTAGGCCTCCAGGGTGGCCGCGTGGTCGTGGTTTCCCGCGATCGCGATCACCGGAGTGCCGCCGCGCGCCAGCCCCATCAGCGTCCGGTTGACGAGCTTCTGGGCGTCGGCGCTCGGGGCGGCGGTGTCGTAGAGGTCCCCGGCCACCAGCACGGCGTCCACCTCGTGGGAGCGTGCGACGCCGACGATCTCGCGCAGCACCTGCTCCTGCTCGTCGAGTCGGGAGTGGCCCTTGAGCGTCTTGCCGACGTGCCAGTCGGACGTGTGCAGGAAGCGCATAGAGCGGCCATCGTAGGCCGCCCCGTCCGGTCACCCGGAGGCGTCCACCGGTGCCGCCACCTCGGCCTGCCGCGCCGCAATCACCGCGACGGCGAACAGCACGACGGCCAGCGCCCCGTGCACCCACCCCAGGGTCGGGACCCCGCCCGCAACGACACCCAGCACGACCTGGACGAGCGTGGTCAGGAAGACGATCGCCGACCACCTCACGGCCCCGGGCACCCGCGCGAAGTAGGCCACGACCAGCAGGGCCACCGCGAGGACCGGGATGACCTGCTCCCCGTTGACGTTGTGCACGACGAAACCGAACGCGCCGCCGTAGACGCCGCCCTCGTCGGTGGCCTTGTCGAACGTGCCACCGCCGTCGACGTAGGCGAGCAGGCCGAACGTGGCGAACGCGATCGCGGCGGCCTGGACGAGCACCTCGAGCGCGATCAGGTAGGCGAGGATCCGGTACACGGACTTCATGGTCACTCCCTGGTGGTCGGGGCCCCGATGATGCCCGTCCGGGCACCGCCACGAGCAGGCACCCCGCCCCCGACCTGCGGAAACGGACATCCACCTCAGAAGGGGGCGTCGTCGTCCTCGGGCGCGGCGGGGAGCCGGGCGAAGGGGTCCTGGGACACCGACCCGTTGCGCGACGGCGCGTCGCCCGCGCTCTCCGATGCCCGTGTGGCCCACGCCGGGAACGGGAACTCGACGGCCAGCGGCACCGGGATCTCCGGCTGTGCGACGAACATCGTGCCCGGTTTCGCGAGCGTCGCCCGCTGCCGTTGCGACGGGGGCAGGAAGCCGTACTCGGGCCGCCCGGCCTCGGCGGGATCGAGGCGCCCGACCACCTTGATCGAGGAGTTGGAGACGATCCGCCGCTCCACCTCCGACGCCGTCTGCTGCGCGCCGATGAGGATGATGCCCAGCGACCGCCCGCGCTCGGCGATGTCGAGCAGCACCTCCTTGATCGGGCTGGAGCCCTCCCGCGGTGCGTACTTGTTCAGCTCGTCGATCATCGTGAACAGCAGGCCCGCGGCGCCGGCCTGCTCCTTGCGCGCGGTCTCCGAGGCCAGAACCACGCCGACGACGAACCGCTGCGCGCGCTCGGGGAGGTTGTGCAGGTCGACGACCGTGACCTGCTGGCCCTCGGTGGAGACGCGCCGCCCCGCGGTGGAGGCGAGATCGCCGCGCACCAGCGTCCGCAGCGGCTTGAGCGACGAGCGCAGCCGGCGCAGGAACGCGTTGATCGTGCCGACGCCGGTGACGGGCCCGGCCCAGTCGCGGCGGCTGTCCTCGTCCGACAGGCGGTCGGAGACGAACTCGACGAGGTCGGAGTAGGTGGCCAGGCGCCGGCCGTCGACCATCACGGCGCCGTCCCCCACGGGTGTGGCCTCGCGCCGCAGCCGCGCGGCGACCTGGTGGATCACCATCGTGTACTGGTTGCGCTCGTCCTCGGCGTCGGCGAAGACGAAAGCCAGCAGCTCCTCGGAGCAGAACTCCGCGAGCGTCCACCAGAACGACGAGACGCCGCTGGTGCGGCCCGCGACGAACGGACGTCCGGACGGGTCGTCGGGGGTGGGCGGGGCGAAGAAGCCCACCGACGAGAACGGCTCGGCGGGCAGTCCGAGCCGCGCGTAGTGGGCGACGAGGTCCGCGTCGAGCTTGGTGTTGCGGTGGTCGAGGAACAGCAGGTC
The DNA here is from genome assembly GCF_001899645.1 of Pseudonocardia sp. 73-21. GTDB lineage: Bacteria > Actinomycetota > Actinomycetes > Mycobacteriales > Pseudonocardiaceae > Pseudonocardia. The sequence goes on from NZ_MKVV01000063.1 coordinate 30,065, forward strand.
CTCGCCCTTGACGCTGAACACCAGCGCCTTCGCGTTCACCGACCTCTTGCCCAGCACGCCGCTACGGAAGATCGAGTAGAGCAGGAACAGCGCGAAGCTCGTCTTGGTGGCGACGCCGGAGATGCCCGAGATGGAGACGTGGCCGCCGCGCGTGCCGTCGAGGAACTCCAGGTTGAGGTAGATCGGCTCGCCGTCCCGGCCCAGCCCGACCGGGACCTTGCGGTCCATCTTGTCGAAGTACAGCGCCTGCGCACGCTCCTCGCCGGTGGCGCGACGGGCGGGCGAGCCGGGGGTGGGGGGCACGTAGCACTCGGGCTCGACGCGGGTGGTGGTGATCTCCGCGATCTCCTGCACCTGCGCGGGCAGCACGCCGTCGGCGATCAGGAAGACGTCCGAGCCGTAGGTGGCGCCCTCGTGGCGGGCGACCACCTGCGTGACGACGCCGGAGGTCAGCACCGCCCCGAACCCGGGCACGGTGCGGCCCGTGACCACGACGTCGTCGAGCTGGAGGTACTGCCCCGGGGCGAGGGCCACCGAGAACAGCAGGGGCGTGGAGTCCACGGTGCCGACCACGAGGCCGACGGACTGGTCCGACACCCGGGCGACGATAGCGGGGCCGCAGGTCGTCCTTCGACGGGGTGACATACTGCGTCGCCATGCGACACGGCCCGGTGACGATGCGTGACTGGCTGGCGTCGTTGCCCGACGACGACCTGCGGTCCGTCGTGGAGGTCATCCCGGCGCTGCGGCGTGCGAGGAGCGGCTCCGACGACCTGCGCGCCCGGATCCGGGAGTTCACCGACCAGCAGGTCGAGGGCCTGGCCCACGCGTTCCTGGCCGGGGTGGCCCAGCGGCTGCGCACCGACGGCTTCTCCCAGGCCGAGATCGACGCCCCGGGCCCCGAGGACCTGCGCGCCATGCTGCTCGACCATCTGCCCACGGCCCACGGACGGCTGGCGCTGCACGCCCTGCTGATCGGCGACGGCCCCGCGTCGTCGACGGCGCGGGCCCACGCCACCCAGCTGCTGACCGCACTCGACGAGGAGCTCCCCATCACCACGATCACCGCCACCCCCACCACCTGGGCGGACGTCGCCGAGGCCGTCGAGCGGCTCCGCCACGACGCCGCCACGCTCCCTCCCGCCCTCCGCGCGGCCGCCGACGCCGTGGCGGCCGGCTCGCTGCCCTCCGACACCGAACCCACCGCGGCGGCCCTGGCCCGGTTCGCCACCGAGATGGCCCGCCTCGCGACCACCCTCGGGTCGTTGCTCGGCGACGAGCCGGTCCCGCCGGACCTCGACGGCGTGCAGGCCCACCTCGACCGCGTCGCCGAGGAGGAGCGGCTCGCCGCCGAACGCGCGGTGGTGCGCGAGCACCGGGACGGGATCAGCGCCACCATCGCGAAGCTGGAGGCCGACGGCGGCCCGGCGTTCCTCGTCGAGAGCTACCGGAAGATGCTCGCCGAGATCGACGGCGAGCTGGGCCCGGAGGTGGTGACGCTCCCCCGCACGGCCGCCGAGGCGCGGGCGCTGCTCGCCGGGATCGGCATCGACGACGGGCTGCTCGCCGCGCTGCGACCGTGGCCGGAGCTGTGCGACGCGGGAGAGTTCATCGCCCGCGACGACGTGAGCGCCGTCGTGGCGACCGAGCCGTCGGAGGTGCCCGAGCTGCTGGCGCGGCTCGACCGGCTCGGCGTCCTGCGCGAGAACGACGCAGGCGAGCTGGCCCTGGACGACGTCACGCTGAGCTGCCTGACGCTGCTGCCCGTCGACGGGAGCGTGCCGGCGGCGCGGTGACCGCGACGATGTGGGCCGATCGGGCGTCGATTCTGTCGGCGCCCGGTGGGACGCTCTGCGCCCACCACTAGGGAGGAACCATGTCCCATCGCGACACGCCCTGGCCCGCCGGCACGCCCTGCTGGGTCGACCTCGCCGTCCCCGATCTCCCGGCCGCCCTCACGTTCTACGGCTCCGTGATGGGGTGGACGTTCGTCGACTCCGGTGAGGCGTTCGGGCACTACACCATCGCCCAGGTCGACGGCCGGGCCGCTGCCGCGATCGGGCCGGTCATGCAGGAGGGCACGCCCACCGTCTGGACGGTCTACCTGGCCAGCGAGGACGCCGACGCCACCGCGAAGCTGATCACCGACAACGGCGGCACGCTGCTGTTCCCGCCCATGGAGATTCCCGGCAACGGCCGCATGACCGTCGCGATCGACCCCACCGGCGGATCGTTCGGCGTCTGGCAGGCCATCGGGATGAACGGCTTCGGCCTCGCGAACGAGCCAGGCTCGGTCACCTGGACCGACATCCGGCTCGCCGACGTCACGGCGGGTAAGGAGTTCTATTCGGCGGTGTTCGGCTATACCTACCAGCCCGTCGAGGGCGCACCCGACGACTACAGCACCGTCCACGCAGGCGGCGATCCGGTCGGGGGCGCAGGCGGGATGATGGGCGCGCCCGCCGGGACGCCGTCGCACTGGCTCACCTACTTCGCGGTGCCCGACGCCGACGCGGCCGTGGCGGCCGCCGAACAGGGCGGAGGGAAGGTCGTCTCCCCGATGGAGGACACCCCGTTCGGGCGGATGGGCGTGCTCACCGACCCGTTCGGCGCCACGTTCGCGCTGATCCAACTGCCGGGCTGAGTTACCGGAGAGCTAACGGAGGAAGGCGGCGTCGCCGAGGCTTGATCGAGGTCAGCATCGGCGACGCGGGGCGCTCCGTACCGAGGGCGGGGCGAGGTGGCCATTCTCGTTCACCTGGCGTTCCGATTCACCGCGTGAGTTCGGCGATCCTGCCTGCGGCGTCCGGCCAACGGCGCGCGAGATCGGCCCGGTCGCCGAGCCGGAACCCGGTCCAGTCGAAGGGCGGGGCGGTCGTGGTGCCCACCAATGTCCATTCGCCGGCGGAGGTCGACCCCTGCCAGGTCCCGGCGGGCACCACCACCTGGGGTCGCTCACCCGCGGCGAGGTCGGGCCCGAGCACCGGCTCCTCGACCGGGCCGTCGGGGTGCAGGAGCAGCAGACGCAGCGGTGCGCCCGCATACCAGTGGTAGGTCTCTGTGGCGCTCAACGCGTGCAGCGCGGAGAAATCGGGGGTGATCAACAGGTAGTAGATGGCCGACGAGTGGGCGTCGACGTGGGTGCGGCGGAACATGCCGCCCTCGTCGGGCAACGGCTCCAGCCCGAGCAGTTCGACGATCTCCGCGGCGGTCACCACGCCGGCACCGCCGACATGCCGCCGTCCACGACGAGGTCATGGCCGGTGATCCAGCGCGCCATGGGCGAGGCGAGGAACACGCAGGCGTCGCCGACCTCGGACGCCGTGCCGAGCCGGGCCAGGGGCGCCTGACGGCGCCAGGAGGCCACGCCGGACGGCCAGTCGTCCTCCAGCCCGTCGCGGTCGACCAGTCCCGGTGACACGGTGTTGACCCGGATCCCCCGGCCGCCGTACTCCAGCGCGGCGCTGCGGGCGAACATGATCATTCCGGCCTTGGACGCGGAGTAGTGGGCGTGCCCGCGGGCGGGGCGGCTGCCCTCGACCGACGCGGTGAGCGTGATGGATCCGCCGTCGCTCATCACCGGCACGGCGGCCTGCACGGTCGTGAACGAGCCGGTCAGGTTGGTGTCCACAACGCGCTGCCACTCGTCGGGACTCATCCCGGCCAGGTCGGCGACGGGCTGGACACCGGCCGCGGCCACGACGGCGTCGAGCCGCCCGAAGCGTTCGACGGCCACTCCGACGACCGCCGCGCACTCCTCGGGATCGGCCACGTCGCCCTGTGCCGCCACCGCGTGCCCGCCCCGGTCGACGATGTCCGCCACCACGGCGGCCGCCCGAGCCGCGCTGGTGCGGTGGTGCACGACCACCGCCGCTCCCGCTGCTGCGAACCGCGCCGCCACCCCACCCCCGATCCCCCCACCCGCCCCGGTGACGAGCGCGACGGTGCCGGTGAGGTCGGGTAGCTGAGGATCCACGCCGCCATTCTCCCGATGTGGTCACCTCCGACCGCGCCACAGCGCCCCGGAGAGGGTGTTCAGGTACGACACGCGCCGATCATGGACCGGGTTCTCGCGGATCTCCGTAGTCACGCGGATGGCGCCGCCCTCGACCCTCGACATGCTGATCACACCCGTCGAGAGGAACCCCGATGTCCCCCCGCACCAACCTGGCGATCCAGCTCTCCGCGCTGCTCACGTTCACGCTGTTCCGGTTCGCCGCACCCGGTTGGTGGCTGGTGATCCTCGTGATCAGCATCGTCGGGGTGCTCGTGGTGCTGCTGCCCACCGTCCTGGCCCTGACCACGGTGCGCCGGGCCAGCCTCACCCGGCCCGTCGTGCTCCCGTTCCTCGGCTGCGCCACCAGCCTGGTGGTGGCGGGCGCCCTGTTCCCCGATTTCGGCGACACCGACGACGCCCAGGTGCCGCTGCTGTCGGTCCTCGGCCTCGACGGCGACCCGAACGGCGTGCTCGCCGGGATCGGTGCGGTGGCGGTGCTCGCCTTCATGATCTGCGTCGCGATCACCCCGGTGGCCGTCGCGGCGACCGCTAGGACGCCACGACACTCGCCGCCCGCAGCGTCTCCCCGAGCATGGCCCGCCGCAGCTTCCAGGTGATGCCGATCGGCCGCTCCCCCTCGTGCTGCTGGTAGTCGCAGAGCCCCAGGCACAGGAACGGCGCGGGCCCGATCTCGTCGATCGGCGCGTCGCGCACGAACAGCGCGACGTGCGTGCCCCGTTCGGCGTGGTGCAGGTAGCGCTGCCCGGTGGGTGAGGCGACCGCGGTGGCGTTCTGCGACTCCCAGTGGAAGAGATCCGGCCCCAGAGCGAAGTCCCGGTACATCGTGGTGGGCGAGAAGTTGTGCTCGGTCTTGTGCAGGTTCACCAGCATCGCGTCCACCCCCACCTCCGGCGCCCACGCGACGCCCGAGGCGTGCCCGTAGGCCTTCCGCGTCATCGACGCCCAGTCGAGCGCGGCCAGGATCTCCTCCCGCCGGTAGTGGGCGTGGCTGCGCAGCGGCAGGTGCTGCAGGCCCTCGCCCAGCGGTTTCGGCACGTGCCGGGCCGCGTCGAGAGCGTACGCCGTGACCTCGCGCAGCTCCGCGCACACGGCTGGGTGCCGGCGCAGCTCGACCAGGCCGGCCTCGTAGGAGGTGAGGCCGCCGCGGTCGGGCCAGAGCTGGAAGAACAGCATCCGGGCGAGGCGCTGGTCGCGGTCGGTCAGTTCGGCGTAGCCGGGACCGTCCGGATCCGCGAGCGTGGCGTACACCGACGCCCGCTCGGGGTCGTCGACGTGGGTGAACGCCGCCATCCGCTTGAGCAGCGCGGCCTCGTCCGGCCCGGCCGCCGCGGTGGGCAGCCCGGCGTCGCGGCGCAGTCCGGTCCAGGAGCCGAGGGACTTGTAGACGTCCACCAGCTCACGACCGGACTCACTCAGGAACCCGGCGAGCGGCAGGTCACCGTGCGAGCGGACGTCGCTGATCAGCTCCTTGCGGGTGACCCGCAACTGCTGGCGGACGTTCTCCAGCACCGTCGCCTGCGCGACGCGGTCGAGCACCAACGCCGACCCCGAGGGGAGGAACGGGAAGCCCTGCTCGATGTCGTCGACCAGCCCCTTGCGCGTGCTGCCCGTCAGCGCGCGGTAGCGGACGTCGAAGCGGAACTCGCGACGGTGCTGGCCGATGAAGTCCAGCGCCGTGAGCACCGCCTTGCCCTCCGCGCGGCGCAGCCCGCGGCCGAGCTGCTGGAGGAACACCGTGGCGCTCTGGGTGGGCCGCAGCAGGAGCACGGTGTCGACCTGCGGGAGGTCGAGGCCCTCGTTGAACAGGTCGACGGCGAACAGGCAGTTCACCTCCCGCGCCGCGAGCCGGCGCAGTGCATCATCGCGGTCCTCCCGGGACGTCTGTGCGGAGACGGCCAGGCTCGGGATGCACGCCCGGTCGAACACCGACGCCATGTACTCGGCGTGCGCGACCGACACGCAGAACCCCAGCGCGCGCATCTGCCGGACGTCGGTGACCTTGTCCTTCGTCTCCCGCACGACCTTCGCCGCGCGGGCGTCGTTGCCGGTGTAGATCCCGTCGAGCGTGGCGACGTCGTAGCTGCCGCGCTTCCACTCGACGCCGCGCAGGTCGACGTCGTCGCTGATGCCGAAGTAGTGGAACGGCACGAGCAGATCGGCCGACAGCGCGTCCCACAGGCGCAGCTCGAACGCGCTGCGGCCGCCGAAGCGCTCGCGGACGTCCACGCCGTCGCCGCGCTCGGGGGTGGCCGTGAGACCGAGCAGCTCGCGGGGCTGGAGATGGTCGAGCAGCTGCCGGTAGGTGGCGGCCTCGGCGTGGTGGAACTCGTCGACGACCACCACGTCGAAGTGGTCGGCCGGGATCTTCTCGACGCCGTACGCGGCCAGGGACTGGATGCTCGCGAAGACGTGCGTCCAGCGCTCCGGCCGGTCACCGCCGACGTAGGTCTCGCCGAACGCGCCGTCGGCGAGCACCGCTCGGTAGGTGCGCAGCGACTGCTCCAGGATCTCCCGACGGTGCGCGACGAACAGCAGCCGGCTGCGCGGCAGCGTGCGGCGCAGCTGGGCGTAGTCGAGCGCCGCCACCACCGTCTTTCCGGTGCCCGTGGCGACCACGACGAGGTTGCGGTGCCGGTCGTGGACCGTGCGCTCGGCCTCCAGCGCCTCGAGGATCTGTGCCTGGTGCGGGAAGGGCCGGACCTCGACGCCGGTGCTGACGTCGGTGCCCCCGGGCAGGCGGTTGCTCGTCAGCGCCGCCGCCAGCCGCTCGCTGTCGGCCGGCACGTCGGGGTCGTAGGGGACGAAGCCCGGCTCGGCCCAGTAGCTGTCGAACGTGGAGCCGAACTTCCGGATCAGGTCGGGCGTGGCCACCGACGACAGCCGGACGTTCCACTCCAGGCCGTCCACCAGCGCCGACTTCGACAGGTTGCTGCTGCCCACGAACGCCGTGTCGAAGCCCGAGCGGCGTCGGAACAGCCACGCCTTGGCGTGCAGGCGCGTCGAGGCGCTCGCATAGTTGATCTTCATGGTCGCGCGGTAGCGGCGCACCAGCTCGTCGACGGCCCGCTGCTCGGTCGCGCCCATGTACGTGGTGGTGATGACGCGGAACGGCACCTCGCGCTCGCGCAGCAGCTCCAGCTGGTCGGCCAGCACCCGGACGCCGTGCCAGCGAATGAACGCGCAGAGCAGGTCGACGCTGTCGGCCGAGGCCAGTTCGGAGCGCAGCTCCGCCGAGAGCGACGGCTCGCCACGGGTGTTGGTGAGCAGCGCCGCGGACGACAACGGCGTGACCGGCCGCTCCAGCTTGTGCACGCCGGGTGCGATCTCCCGGCTGAGCACGACGAGGTGCTGCACCGCGTCCGCGAGGTGCTCGTCATGTGCGGAGACCACGGTCAGCACGTCGTTGACCAGCGCACGCCGGCCCGCGCCGTCCGGCTGCTCGCGCAGGGCCCGCTGCACCACCGCGGCGACGTGGCGGGCGAGGACGTGAGCCTGGTCGGCGTCCTCGACGTCCGCGAAGTGCGGGACGAGATCGCCGAGGAGGCCCAGCTGCGCGTCGAGCCGTGGTGTGCGGAGCGACTCGTACACACCGGCGTGCAGGGGTTCGGTCACACGCAGTGCCTACCGCACCCCACCGACAGTGTGGCCGCCGCCCGTCCGTCGTGCACGGTTACGCCAGGCGGGCGCTCCAGGAGATGACAGTCCCCGCCGACTCGCAGTCCTCCCCGACGTCCCAGCGGTCTCGGTGCTCACCTTCATGGTCTGCGTCGCGCACGACCGGTCAGGAATCGAGAAGCACCGGCGGCACGCACGCTCGTACCGTCAGGTCGTCCGGCCGATGGCCGACGTGAGTACCCCACCCCGAGGAGCCGACCATGAGTCCCACCATCCGCAGCCTGGTGATCCCGGTGTCCGACCTGGACGCCGCGAAGGCCGTCTACACCGCGCTGCTCGGCGCGCCCCACACCGACCAGCCCTACTACGTCGGGTACAACGTCGACGGCTTCGAGGTCAGCCTGAACCCGGCCGGCGACACCGGAGGACCGGTGGCCTTCGCCGACGTCGAGGATCTCGACGCCACCCGCGAAGCCCTGCTCGCGGCCGGCGCGACCGAGCGCAGCGCTCCGCGTGAGGTCGCACCCGGGGCGCGGGTCTGCGTGCTCGCCGACGCCGGCGGCAACCCGATCGGACTGCGCGGCCGGTAGCGGTCGGACGTGCGCCAGGCGATCCCCGTTCGCTACTCCCACGGCCGGGCGGCCAGCACCGCCAGGTGCAGGGCCACCAGGGTGTCCTCCAGCTCCGGCAGCTCCGCGGTGCGGTCCTCCCGCACGCACGTCCGCACGAGCTGGGTGGTGGCGCCGCCCACCGCGAGGTAGGCCTCGAACGGCACCCGCGGCCAGCCGGGCCGACGCGGCAGGGCGTGTTCGTGCCACGCGCGGTTGACCTCGGCGAACTGGCGCTGGGCCGCCTCGATGTCCGGCCAGGCCTCCGGACCCGCGCCCGGCATCTCCACGTAGAAGATCCGCGTGAAGGCCGGCTCGGCCGCCAGGAAGTGCAGGTAGGCGCGCAGGCCCGCCCGCAGCTCGACCTCCGGCTCGGTGCCCGGCGGGAGCTCCCGTGTGGCGGTGCGGATCGCGGTGACGAGCAGGCCCCACCCGTGCGCGCTCGCCGCCCGCAGGCAGGCGTCCTTGTCGGCGAAGTGCTGGTAGAACGCGGCGCGCGAGACCTTGGCCGCGCGCACGATGTCGGCGACGGTGGCCGCGCGGAAGCCCGAGCCCGCCACCACCGAGACGGTGGCGGTGATCAGCCGCAGCCGCTGCGCCGCCGCGACCTCCGACGCCGGCAGGCTCGACCGCCCCCGCGGCAGCCCGGGCTCGGCGTCGTGCGTCCGCGCGAGCGATCCCCCTTGTGGCACGTCCCCTCCCGTCCTAACGTACGCAGGCGTACTCCTGATTGTGACCGGGCACACATCGTCTCAGGAAGCAGGCATCATGGTCGCTGCCACCCTCTGGAACCGTCGACTCCAGCACTATCCGGACACCCGGCCGCGAATGGTGCAGCTCGCCATCGTCGTGGTGGCCACCATCGTCCTGTACTACGAGGCCTACGTGGCCAGCGCCGTCGCGCCGTCGATCATCGCGTTCTACGGCATGAGCTTCCCGTACTACGTCTACATCACCGTCGTGGCCAACGCGGTGGGCGCGTTCGCGTCGCTGCTCGCCGGGCTCGCCGATCGCTGGGGCCGGGCCAACCTGGTGACCTACGGGCTCGGCGTCACCGGCCTGCTCGTGGCGTTCGGCCTGCCCAACGCCCCGACGGCGTTCACGTTCGGGCTGTTGTCGGCCGTGGTCGGGTTCGTCGAGGGGATCATCCTCGTGGCGACCCCGGCGCTGGTGCGGGACTACTCGCCCCAGATCGGCCGCGCGTCCGCGATGGGGTTCTGGACGCTCGGCCCCGTGGTGGGCAGCCTCATCGTCGCCGCCGTGTCCAGCAGCACCGTCGACGCACTGCCCGACTGGCAGTCGCAGTTCGTGATCTGCGGGGTCGTCGGGCTCGTCGTGTTCGTGATCGCGCTCGTCGGGCTGCGCGAGCTCTCGCCCAACCTGCGGGACCAGCTCATGGTCAGCATGCAGGACCGGGCGCTGATCGAGGCGCGGGCCGCGGGCGTGGACACCGACCCCCGGCACCCGTGGCGGCAGGTGCTGCACCTCGACGTCATCGGCTCGGCGTTCGCGGTCGCCGTCTTCCTGATCATCTACTACACGGCCGTCGGCTTCTTCACGATCTACTTCACGACGATCTTCGGCATGGGTCTGGCGGAGGCCAACGGCATCGGCAACTGGTTCTGGGCGTTCGACGCGATCGCGCTGATCGTGGTCGGCATCGTGTCCGACCGGCTCGGCGTCCGCAAGCCGTTCATGCTGGTGGGAGCGGTGGCGAGCGTGATCATGACGATCGTGTTCCTCACCCGCGGGCCGGACACGTCCTACCCGGCCCTGGTGGTGATCACGAGCCTGACCGCGGTGTCGCTGGGCGTCGCCTACGCACCCTGGATGGCGAGCTTCACCGAGACCGTCGAGCGCCGCAACCCCGCCCTCATGGCCACCGGCCTCGCGGTGTGGGGGTGGATCGTGCGCGTCGTCGTCGCCGTCTCGATCTTCATCCTGCCGCTGGTGGTGAGCTCGATGACGCCGCTGGTGCAGTACGGCGCGGAGGTCAAGGCCCTGTCGACGCAGTACGCGCCGGAGCTGCAGACGATCGCCGCGGTCGACCCCGCGACGCTCGCCGCGCTGCCGACCACCCCGTCGCTCGCGGCCACGGCCGTCGGGCAGATCGCGCAGAAGCTGGACGTCGACGCGGCGACCGCCACCGCCCGGCTGCAGGCCGTGGCCGCGGTGCCGGCGAAGGACCTGGCGTTCCTGCAGCAGCACGGCAAGGAGGTGGCCTCGGCCGCGGAGGAGAGCGCGAGCCAGTGGCGCACCTGGTGGTGGGTGTGCGTGGCGGGCGAGCTGCTGTTCATCCCGTTCGTGTTCGTGATGTCGGGCCGCTGGAGCCCGAAACGGGCGCGGCAGGACGTGGCCGAGCACGAGCAGCGGGTGGCCGCGGAGCTGGAACGGCTCTCCCGGACCCCGACAGGCTGAGGATCACCTCATCCACCCGGCGGCCAGGGCGGTGCGGGCGTCGCGGCGCCCGCACTCCACCTGCCGCCGGGCGTACTCGTGCTGGAAGAGGATGAGGCTCAGCAGCTCGTCGCGGCCCGCACCGGAGCCGAGCGGGTCGAGCAGCTTCCCGATCGTCCAGTACGGCCCGGACGGGCGGAACGACTCGGCGGCGAGCTCGGCCAGCTCACCGTCGCGCGGCGCCACGAGCAGGTAGGGCACCGTCTCGTGATAGCCGCGGATGTTCTTGCGGTGCAACGACTGCAGGTCGTCGCCGAGCGCGTCGGCCAGCACCGCGCGCACCGAGACGGCCGCGGCGGCGGCGATGTCGGGCGGGCCCGGCGGCACCGGCGGGGGCTCGACGGAGTGCCCGGAGACGACGACGAGACGCTCGACGTCCATCGCGAGCGCCGCGCCGAGCGGGGCGTTCATGCGCACCCCGCCGTCGACGTAGCAGCCGGCGGCCTCCGGCGGATCGGCGACGTGGACGGGCGGGAAGAGCATCGGGATCGCGGCCGAGGCGAGCAGGTGATCGAGGCCCAGCGGCGTCCGGATGACGTCGACGTAGGAGTGCAGCGGCCGCTGCGGCGGCGCGCCCTGCACGAACAGGCGGGTCCGGGCCGCCGAGCGTGCGGGCGGGCAGACGGTGGCGGCGACCGCGACCGAGTCGACGTTCCCCGCGTCGACGTTGGCGGTGAGCCGCTCGGGTTCGAACAGCTCCCCGGCCCGCGTGCGCAGCGGCGTGACGTCGAGCAGCGCGTCCGGCGCGCCGACCAGGCCCGGCAGCCCCAGCCGCGCGAGCAGCGCCAGCGCGGGCCCGGGGGCGCAGAGCGGGTTGGCGAAGACCGCGCCGAAGTCCACCCACGTCGCGACGACCCGCTCCCCCGCGGCGTCGGCGGGCAGATCGGCGGACTGCGCCGTGAGCGCCGCGGCTGGTGCCCAGCAGCACCACCGGCCGCTCGTCGCGCGCGGCCAGGGCCGGAAGCAGCTCGGCCAGCGCCCCGGCCTGGTAGGGACCGCGGGCGGCCGATCCGGCGAGCACGAGTCCGACGCGGCCCATGCGGCCCATGCGGCCCAGTGTGGCCCCGCATGAATGGATTGGGGCACGCTGGAGCCGTGCCCCGGACGCCGCCCGAACCCCCACCGCCCGCGCTGTCGCGGTACTGGAAGCGCCGCGTCGCTGAGTGCGCCGCCACCGTGGCCCGCTTCCACCGCATCACCGCCGCACTCCCGGCCGGCCCGGCCCGCAACTGGCTGGCCGAGATCGGCAAGCGCCTCGACGCCGAGCTGGACGCGGTGGCGCGCCTGGCCACGGTCGGCGACTCGATCGAGCCCGCCCGCCGCCGGATCCGTGAACAGCCCGCGAAACGGATCGCCGCCCGCCTCGACACGGCCGCTGCCGGTTTCGCCGCCGCCGTCACGCAGGCCGCGGAGATCGCGGAGCAGGTGGCCGTCGACCCCGCCCACAGCGACGTCAACGCGCACCTGGAAGTACTGAGCAGGCAGGCTTCCCAGCTCGCGCTGGTGCCCGAGGAGCCGGAGGCCGAGCCCGAGCAGCGGCGGTGGCTGCGGCGGCGTCAGGCCTGAGCGAAGCCCATCGAGGTGCGCCCCAACCGGACGAGGTACTCGCCGAGCCGGTCCTCCCTCCACCTCAGCTCTGCACACAGATCCGCTACATCGTCGAAGGGGCCGAACCAGCCCAGGGCGGCGGGGATGTCGGCCGGGCGGGTGACAGGGACGAGGGCGAGGTGCTCGGGCCCGCCGTCCTCGTGCCACGGCGGCGGGTCGGGAGCCTCCCGGGGTTCCCGGCGCTCGATCGCCAGCAGCGCGGCGGCGGCGTCGTGGCCTGGGCGCAGGGAGGCGAGGCCGCCGTCGGTGATGCGGACGGCGCAGCGGGTGGTGGGCGTGAGGATGCCGCGGTAGGGCAGGACGAGGGTCATGCGGACGTAGACGGATCCGGAGCGCCGCAGGTTCCGCGACGTCGTCCTCGCAGACCGCGGGTCCTCCTCGCAGGGATTACGGGGTCTGCGCGGAGGTCAGGGGGTCTGCGAGGACGGTGAGCTCCGCCAACCGGGCCAGGTCGTCCGCCCGCAGGCCCGGCCACCCGTGCACCTGCTGCCGCCACCCCACCGGCACCGCACTGCCCCCGAACCTCGCCCCCAGCAGCGCGCCGGCGATGGCCGCGACCGTGTCCGTGTCGCCTCCACCGCGGACGGCGGCCTCCAGCCCGTCCACGGCGCCGTCGGCGCGGACGACAGCCGACCACGCCGCCTGCAGGGCCGCCACGACCCAGCCGTTCTGCGCGGAGAAGTCGGCGGGCACGCCACGCTCGGCCTCGTCGATCAGCGCAGCCCACCCGGCGTCGACGTGCGGCAGCCCGACCCGGACGTCGAGCTCGCCCGTCCGCACGGCATGGTCGATCGCGAGGCACCACAGCACACAGGCGTCGCCGGCCTGGGCGTCGACGTGGGTCAGGCCGCTCACGGCCCGGGCCGCCTCGGCGATCGCGGCCGTGTCGCCGAGATGGGCGAGGGCGACCGGCCCGGTGCGCATCAGCGACCCGTTGCCCGCGCTCCGCCCGGTCCGTTCGTGCAGCTCGTAGGCCTGCACCCGGAGCCGAAGGGCCGACCCGGGCCCCGGCTCCTGACGCGACAGCACCGCGCGGGTCTGGTTGCCAATGTCGGCGGGGCCGTCGGCGAACCAGCCGAGGAACCCGTCGGAGATCCGGTCCAGCGCCTCCGGTGTGCGGAGGTCCAGCCCGTCGGCGGCGACCTGCGCGATCACGCAGGCCATCTCCGTGTCGTCGCTCCACTGCCCCGGCGCGTAGTCCCCGAGCCCGCCGCCGACCATCTGCGGCGCCTCCCCGACCGGCGGCAGTGCCCGCGAGCCGTACTCGTACGGGACACCCAGCGCGTCGCCCGCGGCGGCGCCGAGCAGGACACCGACGGCCCGATCCAGGTTCACCATGCACACTCCCTCATTAGCGCGAGTTTGCGCTAATCAATAAGAGCACATGTGCGTTAACTTGTCGAGTATGACCTGGCGAGACAGCTCCGGCCGCACGCTCGCCGACTACCCCCACCCCTCGGTGGCCGTCGACGTCGCCCTGCTGACGGTGCGGGACGGACAGCTGCAGGTGCTCCTGCATGCCCGCCCCGACGGCACGCACGCCCTGCCCGGCACGTTCGTCCGCATCGACGAGACCTGTGCGTCCGCGGCCCTGCGCGCCCTGCGCGACAAGGCCGGGGTGACCGGCCAGGACCCGGAGCAGCTCCGCGTCTTCGACGACCCGGCCCGCGACGACCGCGGCCGGGTACTGAGCGTGGCGCACGTCGACCTGGTCCCGGTCGGGAAGCTCGGTGACGCCCTCCTGGCCCCGGTGGCGGCGCACGGCGAGCTCGCGTTCGACCATGCCGAGATCGTCGCCCACGCGGTGCGGTGGGCGCGGGCGCTCTACGCCGCGCCGGATCCCCGTGGACTGGCCGGCGACACCTTCACCCTCCTGGAGCTGCAACGGGTGCACGAGGCCGTGGAAGGCCGCCCGCTACAGAAGGACACCTTCCGGCGGCGGGTGATCGACGAACTGATCGACAGCGGCGAGCTGTCGAGCGGCGGCGTCGGAAAGCCCGCGCGGCTCTACCGACGGTCCGCGCCATGATCATGTTCTATCCGAGCGGTACCGCAGACGCCTTCGCTGGCCGGGTACTGCGCCGCCCCCGGCCGGACGCTCACGGCGACCGGGAACCTGCGCCTCGCCGACGCCCGCCACCTCGTCGAGCTGCTGGAGACCGGTGACGACCCGACGCTGGGCGGGGTGCGCACCCTGCAGTCGGCCACCGACCTGCCGGGGCTGAGCTGGGCGATCGACACGGCGCTCGCGGCCGGGGTCGTGCGCCGGCACAGGGGCAAGCTGGTGGCGGTGGCCGGGTTCGCCGGCCTGGACGACCTGTCGGCGTTCGAGAAGCTCGTGCCCGCCGGCCTCGACGCCGGCCGCCGCCCGTCCGGGTTCCTCGGTGAGGCCTTCGCCTCCGTCCTGGACGCCCTCGACGACGTCACGTACGTCCAGCTGTTCCAGCTGCTCGACCGCGGCCCCGCAGGCGCCGGGGTCGACGAGCTCCTCGATCTCGGCGGCGGACTCGTCCCGCTCCTCGCCGTCGAGGCCGTCCGACCGCACCTGGGCGGGCCCCACGACGGCCCGGTGCTCAACTGGCTGATCGGCAGGGAGGCGATCGACCCGGCGTCGGTCGATCCGGTCCGGCTGTTCCGCGGCTCGGTCGACATGATGGCGGCGGCGCTGGACGCCATGGGGCCGCCGGAGGTCGCGGCAGTGTTCGGCAAGGGCACACACGAGCAGACTCTGGAGCTGGTCGAATCCCTCTGGCGACTCGACCACCCCAGACTGGCCGAGGTCCTCGACGCCATCGGCGCGCACCACCCGACGAAGGCGGTCGCGAAGGCCGCCCGCAAGGCGCTCGTGAAGCACCGCAGCATGCTGGCCGACCAGCGCAGCCGCCGGGGCTGAGCGGCCCGACGGCCGGGCCGCGGCGATCCTGTCGGTCCCTCCCCCTACCCTCGGACCAGACCGATCTGGCCACGGAGGTGAGCAGGGCATGCACGGCGCTTTCAGCTACCTGACGGCCCAGAAGTCCGAGCTCTACCGCGCCGTCATGCTCGCGTTCGTCGCGGCCAAACGCCGCTTCACCGTGCACCTGCGCCCCGAGGACGTCTGCGACGTGTTGGGGCCGGGCACGGATCTGGATGCGGTCGCCACGGCGCTCACCGCGCTGGAGGGCTGGGGCAACCTGCGGTCGGATCCCGACACCAGCCGCGTCACCACGGTGGAGGACTTCCACCGCGCCCGCTACCTCTACCAGCTCACCCGCGAGGGCGAGGCCGTCGAAGAGGCGCTGGCCGTCTACGACGAGGCGCTGGGCCGTCGCGGCGCCCTGCAGGCCGTGGCGCTGGCCGATATCGCCACCCAGCTGCGCGCCCTGCACGAGCTGGCGGTCACCGACCACCCGGATCCAGCCAAGATCCACCTGTCGTTGCGAGCCCTGGTCGACCGGTTCACCGACCTGGCGGCCAACGCGCAGGCGTTCATGGGCTCGCTGCAGCGCTCCATCGACCTGCACGACGCCGACGCCGACGCGTTCCGCGCCTACAAGGACCGGTTGATCGACTACCTGCAGCGGTTCATCACCGATCTCGTCGCCACCGGCTCGGAGATCGCCGCGCTCGTCGCGGCAATCGAGGAACTCGGCATCGATCTCCTGCTCGACGAGGCGGCGTGGCGGGAGGCATCGGACGCCGCACCCGGCGCGGGCGGAGACGACGATCCCCGCGAGGCCGAGTTCGCCCGCCGCGCGCAGCTGTGGCGCGAGCGCTGGGCCGGGTTCCGGTCCTGGTTCATCAGCACACCGCAGCACCCGAGCCAGGCCAAGCTGCTGCGCTCCCAGGCCCGAGCGGCCATTCCGCAGCTGTTGCACGTGGTGGCGGCACTCAACGAGCGGCGCACCGGCCGGTCCGACCGCTCGGCCGATTTCCGCACGCTCGGGCTCTGGTTCGCCCAGGCCCCGGACGAGGCGTCGATGCACCGGCTGTGGCGCAGCGCGTTCGGCCTCTCCCCCGCCCGCCACCTCTCGATCGACGCCGACACTCTCGCGACTCGCGAGCACACCCCGGTCCCCGTGAGCACGTCGTGGGCCGAGGCCTCCCCGCTGGAGATCAGCCCACGACTGCGGCGCACGGGCAGCTACGAGCGGCGGGGCAAGCCGTCGCGGGTCGCCGACCGGTCCGAGCAGCGCCGCCATCTCGCCGATCTCGCCGAGCGGCAGGCCACCGAGCTCGCGGCTGCGCGCGCGGCGCTGGTGTCGGAGCACCCCGTGCGTCTGTCGGACATCGGCACGATGGATCCGGACGCGTTCCGGCTGTTCCTGAGCCTGCTCGGCGATGCGCTCACCGCGCTCACGCCGGGGCAGCGGGACGTGTCCACCACCACGTCCGACGGGTCGATGGCCGTGCGGCTCACGGTGCTGGACGGCGCCGGGGAGATCGCGATAGCCACCCCGGGCGGCACCTTCCGCGGTCCCGACCATCTGGTGCACATCGTTGATCTGACCGAACCGGCGCGGGAGGTGAGCGCGTGACCGGAGCGTTGTCCCACGCCGTCGACCAGAACCGGCGCGCCGAGTACGCCCGGGCCGCGCGGGCACTGCTACGCCGCCCGGTACTGCGCGCGCACGGACCCGACGCCGAGTACGTCGTGCTGGTCCGCCGGCACGCGAGCGAGCTGCGGGCCTGGTTCGACCGCAACACAGAGTGGCGGCTGGTGGTGGACAGCGAGGTGGCACGGCTGGTGAAGACGGTCGCCGACACCACCGACACCACGCACCCGGCGCGCGATCCCCGCAGCCGGGCGCCTTTCACACGCCGCCGCTACGTCCTGCTGTGCCTCGCGCTCGCGGCGCTGGACCGCGCCGACGCCCAGGTCACGCTCGGCCGGTTGGCCGAGCAGATCGTGCTGGCCGCCGCCGATCCCGACCTGGCCGCTACCGGGATCGCGTTCACCCTGGATCGCCGCGAGGAGCGCACCGACCTCGTGTCGGTGGTGCGGCTACTGCTCGACCTCGGCGTCCTGGCCCGGGTCGCCGGTGACGAGGAGGCATTCGTCCGTGACGACGGCGACGCGCTCTATGACGTGGAGCGCCGCGTGCTGTCGTCGTTGCTGGCCACACCGCGCGGGCCGTCCACCGTCGACGCGACGGGCCTGGACGAGCGGCTCGCCGCACTCACCGCCGAGCTCCCGCCCACCACCGACGACCTGCGCAACCAGCAGATCCGCCGCCGCCTCACCCGCCGCCTGCTGGACGAGCCGGTGCTCTACCACTCCGATCTCGATGAGGCCGAGCTCGCGTACCTCACCAGCCAGCGTCACGCCATCACCAGCCGCATCACCGAGCTCACCGGCCTGGTGGCGGAGGTGCGCGCAGAGGGCATCGCGATGGTCGATCCCCTCGATGACCTCACCGACGTCCGCATGCCCGAGAGCGGCACCGACGGCCACGCCACGCTGCTGCTGGCCGAGTACCTCACGGCGCGCGGCCCGCTACCGCTCGACGCGCTGCACGCACACCTGCGGAAGAAGGGCGTCGAGCACGCGTCGTTCTGGCGGAAGAACGCCACCGCAGGCGGCGCCGAGGTGGAGCTGGCGGCCACCGCGATCGCCCGGCTGGAGGCGTTGCGACTGGTGGAGCAGAGAGGCGACGTCGTGCACCCGCGCCCGGCGCTGGCCCGCTACGCGGTGGGGCCACCCACGATCCAGGAGCCCCGGTCATGAACCTGCCCACGCCGCAACGCAGCCGCTGGCAGCCCCTGCGCGCCGGGCTCGTCGACCTCTTCTACTACGACGCCGAAGAGTTCTGGTTCCACGACGGCCGGCTGCTGCTGCGCGGCAACAACGGCACCGGCAAGTCCAAGGTGCTCGCGCTCCTGCTGCCGTTCCTGCTCGACGGCGACCTGTCGCCGCACCGGGTCGAGCCCGACGCCGACCACAAGAAGAAGATGGAGTGGAACCTGTTGCTCGGCGGCGAGCACCCGCACCCCGAGCGGCTGGGCTACACGTGGCTGGAGTTCGGGCGGGTCGACGACAGCGGCGACACCGAGTTCCGCACGCTGGGCTGCGGGCTCAAGGCGGTGGCGGGCCGCGGCATCGCCCGGCACTGGTTCTTCGTCACCGACCAGCGGATGGGCGCTGACCTGGAGCTGGTGGATGCCACCCGCACGGCGCTCACCCGCGACCGGCTCATCGACGCGGTCGCCGGGCGCGGCACCGTCTACGACAAGGCCGGTGACTACCGCCGCGCCATCGACGAGTCGCTGTTCGGCCTCGGCGAGCAGCGCTACGGAGCGCTGATCGACCTGCTGGTGCAGCTGCGCCAGCCGCAGCTGTCGAAACGTCCCAGCGAGAAGGCCCTGTCCGATGCGCTCACCGAGGCGCTGCCACCGCTCGACCAGGCCGTGGTCGCCGACGTCGCCGAGGCGTTCCGCAGCCTGGAGGAGGACCGCGACGAGCTGGCGGCCATGGTCGAGGCGCGCGGTTCCGCCGAGGGTTTCCTCGCCCACTACCGGCGCTACGCCGCCGTGGCCGCCCGGCGCCGCGCGGAGCTGCCCCGCCGAGCCGAGCAGCGCTACCGCGGCGCGCGCGAGGACCTGGCCGCGGCGGAGGAGGCCCACCGCAGCTCCGACGAGGCCGCGGCGGCTGCCCGGACCGAGCTGGCGGAGCTCGCCGAGGCAGCCGACGGGCTCCGCGCCCGCGACCAGGCCCTGCGCGCGAGCCCGGAGATGCGCAGCGCCCAGGAGCTGGAGCGGATGGCCGCCGAGGCCCGCCGCCGGGCCGCCGACGCCGCACGCACCGAGGCCGAGAGCGCCCGGCGTGCCGAGGCGGTCGGGCTCCGCCGCACCCGCCGCGACGACGCGGAGTCCCGGCGGGCGGATACGGCCGCGGAGCTAGACGGGATCCGGTCCGGGGTCGCACGCGCGGCGCGCGAGGCCGGCGTGCACGCCGCCCACATCACCGACGTCGACGGCCCGCTCGGGCCTACCGACCGGCTGCCCGCACTGCGCCGCACCGCCGAGGAGATCATCGCCCGACAGGAGCGGTCGCTGCGCCACGTCGGCGAGCTGCTGTCCGCCCGCACGACGGCCGAAACGGGCCTGACGGCCGCCCGCTCCACCGTCGAACGGCTGGCCGGTGCGGCCGCCGAGCTGGCCGGGCGCCGGTTCGACGCCGAGCGGGCCGTCGAGCGGGAGGGCGCCGAGCTGGTCGGCGCCGTCCGGCGGCACCTCGACGCCGCCGTGGAGCTCACGGTGCCCGAGCCCGACGCCGTGCTCGCCGCGCTGGCGCTGTGGATCACCACCCTGGACGGGCCCGACCCGGCGCGCGCGACCGCGGACGTCGCGGGAAGGGTCGGCACGGCCGCGCTCGCCACCGCCCGGGCCGGCGTCGATCAGCAGGCCGCCACGGCGCGGGAGCGCGCCGCGGAGCTGGCCGTGGAGATCGCCCGGCTCGACGCCGGCGAGCACGGCGCGCCACCACCACCCCACACCAGGGCGGACGGGGCGCGCACCGACCGGGACGGCGCCCCGCTGTGGCAATTGGTCGACTTCGCATCCGACGATCTCGGCGCCGAGGAGCGTGCCGGCCTCGAGGCGGCGCTGGAGGCCTCCGGGGTGCTCGACGCGTGGGTCGCCCCGGACGGCACGCTGCACGGGACCGGCGGCGACGTCCTGGTCTCCCCCGAACCTGCGGGAGCGCGGCCCGCCACCGCGCTGTCCACCATCCTGCGTCCGGCCGTCGACCCCGCCGACGCCCGGGCCGCCGCCGTCGGAGGGCCCGCGGTCGCCGCCGTGCTGGACGCCATCGGCGTGGGCGGGGGCGGCACTACGTGGGTCGACACCGACGGCGGCTACCGCGTCGGGGTGCTCACCGGCGAGTGGGCCAAACCGGTGGCGCAGTACATCGGCCGCGGGGCCCGCGAGGCGGCCCGCCGGGCCCGGTTGGTGCAGCTGCGCGCCGAGGCCGACGAGGTCGCGGCCGAGATCGCCCGGCTCGCGGACGCCGCCCGGGCCCTCGCCGAACGGGCCACGGTGCTGGCCCGCGAGCTGGCGGAGCTGCCCGGTGACGCAGCGCTGCGCGACGCCCACGCCGAGGTCGGGGCGCTGGGCCGGGAGCACGCCCGGCTGGCCGCGCAACGCACGGAGGCCGACGAGCTGCTCCACGCGGCCGCCGACCACGCCCGGGCCACCGCCGACGAGCTGCTCGCCGGGGCCGCCGACGTCGGGCTGCCCACCGATCGCGCCGGCCTGGACGCCGTCCGCGCCGGGCTGGCCGACTACCGCCTGGGACTTGCCGCGCTGTGGCCCGCGGTCCGGTCACTGGCCGAGGTGGGCCGGATCGAGGCCGACGCCGTCCTGGCGCTGGCCGAGACCGAGTCCGAGCATGCCGCAGCGGTCGAGATCGCCGCCGCGGCCGCGCGCGAGGCCCGGGCCGCCGACGAGGCACACCGCACGCTGCGGGACACGGTCGGCGCCGCGGTGGAGGAGCTGGAGCGCCGGCTCGCCGCAGCCGCCGACGCGCTCGCCGACAACGGGCGCCGCCACCGGGACGCCACCGACCGCCGCGAACAGGCCATGGCCGACCGGGGCCGCGCCGAGGGGCTGCGCCAGGCCGCCACGGCCCGCCTCGCCACCGCCACCGAGGAACGGGCCGCGGCGGCGGAGTCGCTGCGCCGCTTCGCCGCCACCGGGCTGCTCGCGGTGGCCCTTCCAGAGCTCGCCGTCCCCGCTCCGGACGAGAGCTGGGCACCGGACCCCACCGTCCGCCTCGCCCGCCAGATCGACCAGGAGCTGGAGTCCACCACGGCCGACGACGGGGCCTGGGACCGCGTGCAGCGCCGCATCAACGACGAGCTCAAGACGCTCGCCGACACCTTGGCCCGGCAGGGCAACACCGCCTCGGGGCAGCTGCTCGACGACGGCCTGGTCGTCGAGGTGGTATTCCGCGGCCGCCCCGCCACCGTACCGGAGCTGGCGGCCGCGCTCGGCACGGAGGTCACCGACCGGCAGCGCCTCCTCGATGAGCGCGAGCGCGAGATCCTGGAGAACCACCTGGTCAACGAGGTGGCCAGCACGCTGCAGGAGCTCATCGCCGAGGCAGAGCGCCAGGTCAAGGTGATGAACGCCGAGCTGTCCGAGCGCCCCACCAGCACCGGCATGAAACTGCGCCTGGAGTGGCAGCCTCGCGCGGACGGCCCTGCCGGGCTGGCCCAGGCCCGCCAGCGGCTGCTACGCCAGACGTCGGACGCGTGGTCGGAGGAGGACCGCTCGGCCGTCGGCGGATTCCTGCAGGCCCGCATCGCCGAGGTCCGGTCCCGCGACGAGACCGGTACCTGGCTCGAGCACCTCACCACCGCGCTGGACTACCGCGGCTGGCACCGCTTCGTCATCGAGCGCCACCAGAACGGTCAGTGGCGCCCGGCCACGGGTCCGGCGTCGGGCGGTGAGCGGGTGCTGGCCGCGAGCGTCCCACTGTTCGCGGCGGCGTCGGCGCACTACGCGTCGGCAGGCAACCCGCATGCACCTCGGCTCGTCACCCTCGACGAGGCGTTCGCCGGCGTCGACGACAACGCCCGCGCCAAGTATCTGGGCCTGCTCGCGGCGTTCGACCTGGACGTGGTGATGACCAGCGAGCGCGAGTGGGGCTGCTACCCGGAGGTGCCGGGGCTGGCCATCGCGCAGCTCGCACGCACCGACGGCATCGCCGCGGTGCTCGTCACGAACTGGCGATGGGACGGTGAGCAGCGCCGCCGGGTCCCGAGGCCGGCGGCCGTGCCCGAGCCGGTACCGGTGGCCGCGCCCACCGGTGGCCTGTTCGATGAGTTCTGACGGCGATGAGTTCTGACGAGCGGCTGCGACGGCTGCTCGGCGGCCCGGAGCTGTCCTGGCTGGTGGAGCGGGTGCGGCGGCGGCTGGAACGCAACGAGCCGGCCACCGGCGTCGTCACGCTGAGCCGAGCCACCCCCGCCCAGCGCGACGCCCTGGAACGGCTGCTCGGCCGTCGCCCACGGGCTGGGAGCGGTGTGAGCGTGCGCCTCGAGGACATCGATGATCTCGTCCGCCGGTCCGGCGTGCACCCGGCCGGCCTCGCCGCGGCGGTGGTCGCGCTCACCGGGCCCGTCACGGATCGGGCCGCGCTGGCAACCGAGCTCGACGCCGCCTGGACCGCGGCGTTCGCACCGCTCCACGCCGCGGTCGCCGAGCGTCCCGAGCTGCACGGATGGGCCGACGGGCTGCTCGCCACCGGGGCGGTTCGGCGGATCACCCGCGACCCGGACGGCGCCGCAGCGCTGCTGGAGCGGCTGGCCAGGGCCGTGGACGCTCTGCCCGTGGACGCCGAGCCCCTCGGCCGATTCGCCGAACGCGTCCTGGACTCCGCCCACGCCCTCGACGCCAACCAGCCGCTCTCGAGTCTGCTGTTCGGCGCGGCCCGCGCACTCGGCGGCGTTCCCGACGGCCAGGGAGCGTCCTGGCGGCGGGAGGTGTGGGCGGCCGTGGGGCTGGTACGCGATGCGCTGTCGTCCACGGTCCTCACCCTCGGGCTTCCCGGTGACCCCACCTCCCCCACCGGCCGCATGATCGGTGCGCTCAGCGACGCAGGCGAGCCGGCCGTGCTCACGCTGCGCCAGCTCACCCGCGACATGCCGCGGCTCGCGATGTCGGGCTGTGTGGTGTCGGTGTGCGAGAACCCGGTCGTCGTGGCGGCGGTGGCCGATCAGCTCGGGCCGCGTTCGTCCCCGTTGATCTGCACGTCCGGACAGCCGGGTGCGGCCGTGATGGCTCTCCTGATCGCCGCGGACCGCGCCGGCGCCACGCTGCGCTACCACGGCGATTTCGACTGGGGCGGGCTGCGCATCGGCAACGTCCTGTTCCGACGTCTGCCCTTCGCCCCGTGGCGGTTCGACGCAGCGTCCTACCGCAGGGTCGCCGCCGGCGGACATCCGCTGGCTGGCACCCCGGTTGCGGCCAGCTGGGATCCTGATCTGGACGGGGTGATGCACCGGCACGGGTGGGCGGTGGAGGAGGAACGGGTGCTCGACGAACTGCTGGCGGACCTGTGCTCGTGATCGCCCGTCCCGGAACGCACGAGATCGAGATCCAGCGCTCCCGCTTCCTCTGTCACCTC
Organism: Pseudonocardia sp. 73-21; assembly: GCF_001899645.1. Lineage (GTDB taxonomy): Bacteria > Actinomycetota > Actinomycetes > Mycobacteriales > Pseudonocardiaceae > Pseudonocardia. Next base: position 53,481 of record NZ_MKVV01000063.1, read on the forward strand.
GCCCGGGTCGAGGACGTGGACGCCGCCACCGCCTTCATCGCCACCGTACGCACGGAGCACTGGGCCGCCTCCCACAACTGCTCCGCCTTCCGACTCGCCGGGATCCAGCGCTCCAGCGACGACGGGGAGCCCGCGGGCACCGCCGGTGTCCCGATGCTCGAGGTACTGCTCCGTCGCGGCCTCACCGACACCGTCGCCGTCGTCACCCGCTGGTTCGGGGGCACCAAGCTCGGGGCCGGCGGGCTGGTGCGCGCCTACGGGCGGGCGGTGTCGGAGGCCGTCGACGCGGTGGGCACCCTGCGCCGCGTCCGCCACGAGACGTTCACCTTCGCCACCGCACACACCGACGCCGGACGGCTGCAGAACGCCCTGCACACCGCCGGCTTCCCCATCGCCGACATCGCCTACGGCCGCGATGCCGTGTTCACCGTGCACGTCACGGACCCCGACGGGTTCCGCAGGTGGCTGGCCGGTCAGACGGGCGGGTCGGTGGAGGCTGTCGCCGGCGACCCCGTGGATCTTGACGTGCCGTGACCCGGCCCCAGCCCCAGCTCTGCCATCAGCTCGCGGCGGGCGGCGGCCCCGGCCCGCGCCACCAGTTCGGCCAGCGACTCCCGCAGCGCGTCGGCGAGCGCGTCGACGTCCGGCACGGCGTCGTTGTCGGTGGTGATGCCGTAGTCGGCGTTGCCGGCGCAGGTCACCACGCCGAACGCCACCGCCTGGCCGCTGCCCAGCGGCACCATCGGGAACAGGTCGAGCAGCGGTGCCCCGTGCGCGTAGAGGACGCGGGGCGGACCGGGAAGGGTGGTGACGAGCACGTCGTACAGACGGCCGGCGTGCCGACCCGCCACGCGCGCTCCGAGCTCGTGCAGCAACGGCGGGCTGACGTCGGCGAGCCGGGCCAGCGGGTCGGCCAGGCCGACCGGCAGGTCCACCAGGTGGGCGGAGATCTCGTTGCCCGCTCCCGCCCGGGAGCGGCCGCGAACGCTCACCGGGACCATCGCCCGCACGGTCGTGGCCGCCGACAAGCGCTGGCCGCGGCGTTGCAGCCAGCTCCGGAGTGCGCCGGCGAGCACGGCCATCACCACGTCGTGCACGGTGCCGCCGTGGGCGCGGCGCACCGCCCGGTGGTCGGCCAGGGGCGTCGCCACCCGCTGCCGCAGGCGCGGCAGCCGGCCGCGTCGAACGGTCGGTCAGCGGGCGGCCCGAGCATCAGAACGGCACCGACGTGGAGGGCCGCGGTCGGGCGCTCGGCGAACCAGAACGCCGCGTCGAGCGGTGCGAGACGCTGTGTCACGAGCGGACCCTAGGAGGTGGTCCGGCCGCTCCCCGGCGACGCGGCCCGATCGTTCGATGCCTGCACCCGATCGGGCACCACCGGGTCGGGACGTGCGGTAGTCTGGCCCGCACTGTGAGTGAGGAGCTCGACATGTATGCCACCGGGCTCGACCGGCTCGTGGTCCGCATGCTCCAGGCCGCCTGCCGTGTGATGTGGGGCTTCCCGCCGCGGATGATCCCCTTCATCGTCGGGCGGATGGGCGCGGTGCGGGCCGTGGTGTGGTTCGCGCGCAACATGCCCCGCTACATGAGCACGCTGAAGGTGCTCGGCCCCGTCCGCACCCACCTCGCCTGCGTCACCATCTCGCTGCGCAACGGCTGCTCCTACTGCGCCTACGGCCACGCGTACGCCCTCGAGCTGTTCCACCTCCGCGACCGCGACCGCCTCTTCCCCATCGCCGCCGCCGAGATCGCCGAGTGGATCGACCTCGACGCCCGTCAGCTGCGCGACCGGCTGCGCGCCGTGCTGCAGCAGGCCGGGCTGCACGTCGAGGCGCTGTGGGTGGACCGCACGCTCGACCTCGTGGCCGGCGCCGGTCCGATGGACGCCGCCGAGGCCCGCATCGCCCACCTCGTGCGCATGGTCGGCACCATGAACGGCATCGCCACCGCCAACGACGTGCCGTGCGACGAGGCCCAGAGCACGATCAACAAGGACCGTGCGCTCAAGGCCCGTTACACGACGTTACGTGCCGGGGTGGCCTGAGGTCTGGACAGGCGCCGATCCGGAGGTCACCCTGGTAGTCGCTTCGTCGGACCCCTTGGAGGCGTCATGCAGCTGGGCCGGAAACTCTCCGAAGGCTTCGCGGTGGACCTGGAGGCGGACGTGCTGGAGCAGCCGCCCGTCGAGGCCCGCACCGTCGAGGTGAAGGTCGACCTGGAGCAGGTCGAGCAGCCCGCCCGGGTCTGACCATGAGGTGGCGCACCCGCCACCGCGAGCACTCCGACCAACCGCTGGGCGGGTTCAAACTCGCCCATCCCATGCTGTCCGCGGACGGCTCGCGGATCGGTTTCAGCGGGGTCACGGTGGGCCGCGGGCACGTGTACCGCGTGGTCGACGACGCCGTGTGCGTGCAGGGCGGCAAGCACAGCTGCCCGTCGCGCTGGTGCGACTGCGGCTTCTACTGCTTCCACGACCAGGGCGCGGCCGAGGACCTGGCCTGCGATCCCGAGCACCGCGACGCCGTGCTGCTGCAGGTGGCCGCGTCCGGGCGCTACCGGCGCTACGAACGAGGGCTGCGCTACTCCCGCCAGCGGGTCAAGGCCGTGCAGATCGGGCGCTGCCGCTGTGGGCGGCCGGCCACGGGCTTCGCCGACACCGGATCGGGCAGCGTCGGCTGGCGGCGCCTGGTCCCGAGCTGCGTCGCGTGCGTGGGCACCCGCCCGCGCGTCGACCTGACGACGTTCGGTGGGCTCGCCGGCGCCGGCGTCACCGTCACGTGCACCGCGCCCCCGGGCGAGCCCGAGAGCCCCGCCGGCCTCGTCGCGCTGCTCTCGGCCGAGATGTCGTTGCTGCAGGCCAGGTTGGACGACATGCAGGCCCGGCTGGAGAGGTTGACCTAGGGTCGTCCCGCGAGCCGGCTCGACGCCGACCCGGGCGTCCTCGCTGTCGTCGTGGCTGTCGTCGTGGCTGTCGTCGTGGTTGTCGTCGCGGCCGCCGTGCTGCCCGATCCCGGGGTGGGCGCCGGATCGGTCGGCCTGCTCCTCGTCCGCCCGGCCGGACAGAAGGAGTCGCACGGGTGGCCGGGTGACGGGCAGGATGGGCACATGACGACCACGCAGCCGAGCACCACCGGCCTGGACCTCGAGTGGGTCGACGCCGGCACCCGCCCCCAGGACGACCTCTTCGGGCACGTGAACGGCCGCTGGCTCTCCACCTACGAGATCCCCGAGGACCGCTCGCAGGACGGCGCGTTCCGCGTGCTGCGCGACCGCTCCGAGGCCCACGTCCGCGAGATCGTCGAGGAGACCCCCACCGGTCAGGTGGCGGATCTCTACCGCTGCTTCATGGACACCGACGCCATCGAGGCCGCCGGCACCGCACCGCTGCAGCCGCTGCTCGACGAGGTGGCCGCCGCCGGTGACCGCGCCGCGCTCGCCGCCGTGCTGGGCCGCCGGCAGCGCGAGGAGCGGGTGTCGCTGTTCGCCACCTACGTCAGCACCGACGCGAAGGACTCCAGCCGCTACCTGGTGCACCTGTCGCAGTCCGGGCTCGGGCTCCCCGACGAGTCGTACTACCGCGAGGAGTCCTACGCGGAGATCCGCACGGCGTACGTCGCGCACCTCGCGAAGCTCGCCGGTCTGGTCGGCCTGCCCGAGCCCGACGCGCTCGCCGCCGCCGTCATGGACCTGGAGACGGCGCTGGCCGCCGCGTCCTGGGACCGCGTGGCCAACCGCGACGCCGAGAAGACCTACACGCTGCTCACCCACGCGGAGCTGCGCGAACTCGGTGCGGACTTCGACTGGGACCCGTTCCTCGAGGCGTTCGCGGCACCCGACGGCGCGTTCGACGAGGTCGTCGTGCGCCAGCCCGACTTCGTGGCGGCCACGGCCCGGCTGTGGGCGAGCCGGCCGCTGGAGCAGTGGAAGGCCTGGCTCGCGCTGCGCACGGCCACGGTCTGCGCCGACTACCTGACCGCGGAGATCGTCGAGGCCGACTTCGCCTTCTACGGTCGCACGCTGTCCGGCACGCCCACGCTGCGCGAGCGGTGGAAGCGCGGGGTCGGGCTGGTCGAGGGGGCGCTGGGCGAGGTCGTCGGCCGGCTCTACGTCGAGCGGCACTTCCCGGCGTCGAGCAAAGAGCGGATGGTCACGCTCGTCGCGAACCTCGTGGAGGCCTACCGGCAGAGCATCTCCACCCTCGACTGGATGAGCCCCGCCACCCGCGAGCGCGCACTGGAGAAGCTCGGGCAGTTCACGCCCAAGATCGGCTACCCGGACGTGTGGAAGGACTACTCCACGCTGGAGATCAAGCCCGACGACCTGCTCGGCAACGTCGGCCGCGCGGGCGTCTGGTCCCACGAGCGAGAGCTCGCCAAGATCGGCAAGCCGATCGACCGCGACGAGTGGCTGATGACCCCGCAGACGGTCAACGCCTACTACCACCCGCGGATGAACGAGATCGTCTTCCCGGCCGCCATCCTGCAGCCGCCGTTCTTCGACGCCGACGCCGACGACCAGGCCGCCAACTACGGCGGGATCGGCGCCGTGATCGGGCACGAGATCGGCCACGGCTTCGACGACCAGGGCTCCAAGTACGACGGCGCCGGCAACATGACCGACTGGTGGGAGGCCGCCGACCGCGCCGAGTTCGACACCCGGTCGCAGGCGCTGATCGAGCAGTACTCGGCGCTGTCGCCCGCCGGGCTGCCCGACCACAAGGTCAACGGGGCGCTCACCGTGGGCGAGAACATCGGCGACCTCGGCGGGCTGACCATCGCGCTCAAGGCCTACGCGATCTCCCTCGACGGCGCCGAGGCCCCGGTGATCGACGGGCTCACCGGCGTCCAGCGCGTGCTGTTCGGCTGGGCGCAGGTGTGGCGGGCGGTCACCCGCGACGAGGAGGCGATCCGGCGGTTGACGCTGGACCCGCACTCCCCGCCTGACCTGCGCTGCAACGCCGTGGTCACCAACCTCGACGCGTTCCACGAGGCCTTCGACGTGCACGAGGGCGACGCGCTGTTCACCCCGCCGGAGAAGCGGGTGCGCATCTGGTGAGTGCTACAGCCAGCGCGACACGCCGCCGTGCCCGGAGCACGTGCCGGAACGGTGCTGGCTGAAGCTGTACTCGCCGTCCTTGCACTGGGCGGTGGCCCCGGGCGGAGCAGAAGCCGCGGCGACGGGCCGGGGCACGCAGTTGCCACTGGAGTTGATGTAGCTGTTCGCGCCGCAGCTGGAGCCCGCGGCGGGCTTGGGGGCGGCGGGCTGGGCCGCCACCGGCAGCGGCGCGGCGGGTTTCGCCGCCACGGGCCGGGGCGCGACGGGCTGTGCCACCACGGGCTGCGCCACCACCGGCCGCGGCGCCGCGACAGCCTGCGGGACGGCGGCCCCGGGACCCACCGCCGGGGCGGCCGCGGCGGCCGGGACCGGTGCCGTCGCGGTGGTCGGAGCGGCGGCGAGGGGCGCCACCGTCGCCGGCTCCGACGTCGGAACCGCGGCCGGTACCGGGGCGGCGTTGGCCACCGCCGTCACGGGCGGGCGGGGCGGCAGACCCGCCGCCGTGACCCCGCCCCCGACCACGAAGAACACCGGAGCCACGAGGAGCGCCGCCACCGACCGGCGCCGCGTCCCGGTCGGCGCCCGGCGCGTCCGCCACACCACCACGATCGCCGGGACGACGAGCAGGAAGCAGAGCGTCATCCCCGCCGGCGCGGTGGCCGGGAACACGGCGAGCAGCGCCGACACCATCACCAGCCCGAAGACGACCGCCCCGAACCGGTGTCGCCGTACGCTGCCGTCTGCCATGTGAGATCTCCCGAGGACCGTGGCCACCGTTGGCCGTGCACCCCTTCGTCGCGTCGTGTCGCCTCCTCGTTTCAGCCCGTCATCAGAACTGCGTACAAGATTGCGACGCCCGGAAGCCGCGCGGCGCACTACGGTGCGGGAATGAGCGACGAGGACTGGGAGGACGACATCGTCCGGGCCCTGCGGTCCCTGACCACGGACGAGTCGGCGAGCCTGGAGATCGTCCTGATCGACGCCGTCGCGGAGTGGTTGCTCTCGGGCGCCAACCCGGGCGACGGTTACGACGAGGGCCACGCCGGCCACCTCGTCTCCACGCTGTTCACCGCCCTCGACACGGCGCGGACCTTCCAGCCGCAGCAGCAGCCGCCCGTCACCGACGAGATCCAGCACGCGCGCACCAAGGTCGTCGACGGCGCGCACGAGCTGGCCAAGGCCGGCGGCGAGGGCATCCAGCTGATCGTCTCCCGCCTGATCCCCGCGCTGATGGCGGAGCTGCGGAACAACGCGGGCGAGCGCGGCAAGCAGGCGCACGGCGTGTTCGGCTACCTGCTCTACGCGCTGGCGATCGGCACCGGCGAGGAGCAGGACCCCGCCGTCATGGACGGCCTCACGGCCGCGTTCGTCGCCTGGGACGCGGTGCTACGCGGCGGCTACGTCGTGCCGTGGCGACCGCGCCCGCCCTCGGCGGACTGAGCCTCCCGACGCGGCGCCGCCCGCATCCGCGTCAGTGCCCGGTGCTGATCCCGGGCACCGCCCCCGTCTCGGCGGCGGTCATGCCGAGCACGATCCGCAGGGTGTGCACCGCCCGCGATGCGGGGGTCCCGGCGGGCGGCGGCGTGCACCAGCGTCATCGGGATCACCGGATGACCCTGCTACCGCCGCCTGTCCGCCGGCACCCGATCCGCTGTGTGGCCGGGCTGTGGGTGCTCAGCGCACCAGCTTGCCCAGGGTGCGACCGGCCAGGTCGACCACGCCGGGCTCGTGCCCGTTCGCGACGATGTTGACGATCAGCCCGTCCACGCCCGGGTCGAGGACGCGGGCCTGGAGGTCGGCGGCCACGTCGTCGGGGGTGCCGACGAACTGCCGGGCCGTCACGGCCGCGCGCTGCTCGTCCGACAGCGCGTCGAGGTCGACGCCCGTGCCGAGCAGGAACTCGCGCTGCTGCGCCCGCGCCTTGTCGCCGTCCTCGTCGATCATGACGAAGGCGAGGAAGCTCGTCTCCAGCGTCGACCGGTCACGGCCCGCCTCCTCGCAGCGCTGCGCCAGCGCGTCGAGCTTGCGGGGCAGGTCCGCGGGGTCGCAGATGATGTTGAGGTGCTGGGCGAACCGGGCGGCGAGCGCGAACGTCTTCTTCTCGCCGCTGCCGCCGAGCAGGACGGGCAGGTCGTCGCGGACGCGCGGCTCGTTCATGGCCTCCTTCGTGTGGTACCACTTCCCGTCGAAGGTCGGACGCTCGCCGTGCAGCATCGGCACGATGATCTGCAGTGCCTCGTCGAGGCGCTCGAAACGGTCGGTGAAGGTGCCGAAGTCGATGCCGAACGAGTTGTGCTCCAGCTCGAACCAGCCCGCCCCGATGCCGAGCACGGCCCGCCCGCCGCTGACCACGTCGAGGGTGGTGACGGTCTTCGCCAGCACGGCGGGGTTGCGGTAGGTGTTACCGGTGACCAGAGCCGAGAGCTGGATGCTCGACGTCGCGGTCGCGAGGCCGGACAGCGCCGAGTACGCCTCCAGCATCGGCTGGTCGGGCGAACCGAGGCCGGGCAGCTGGTAGAAGTGGTCCATCACGAACGCGGCGTCGAAACCGGCGCTCTCGGCCTCGCGGGCCTGGGCGATCACGGCGGGGAACAGCTCCGCCACCGATCCGGGGTAGCTGAAGTTGGGCATCTGGTAACCGAGACGAATGCTCACACCGGAAACGCTATGCCTTCGAGCGCGCTCGAAAGCAAGCCGCTATCGTCCGCACGACTGCCTGCGGTCACCATCATTCGGGAGGTTCGCGGTGCCGGACACCACCTGCCACATGTCGATCTCGTTGGACGGCTTCGTGGCCGGCCCGGACCAGAGCCGCGAGAACCCTCTGGGCAGGCGGGGCCCGGAGCTGCACGGCTGGCACATCGGCGACCCGCGGGCCACCGACGCCGACAGGATCGCGAACGACTGGCTCATGCGTCCCCGGGGCGCGTACGTGATGGGACGCAACATGTTCGGCCCCGTCCGCGGGAACTGGGACGAGGACTGGTCGGGCTGGTGGGGCCCCGAGCCGCCGTACCACGCGCCGGTGTTCGTGCTGACCCACCACTCCCACGACCCGATCGAGATGGACGGGGGCACGACCTTCCACTTCGTCACCGACGGCTTCGACGCGGCCTACGCCGCCGCGTGTGACGCCGCCGGGGACGAGGGCGTGGACATCGCCGGTGGGGCCTCCACCGTCCGGCAGGCGCTGGCCGCCGGCGTGATCGACGAGCTCACGCTCGACATCGCGCCCGTCCTGCTCGGCTCGGGTGAGCGCATGTTCGACGGGGTCGAGGCCTTCGGCTTCGAGCCCGTCGAGGTGCTGCACTCGCCGCTGACCACCCACATCCGGTACCGGCGCACCGGCTGACCGCTACCAGCGGTCGTGGACGTGCGGGGCGATGAGCTCGTCGTAGACGGCCTTCACCTGCGCGTGGACGTCCTCACCCAGGGGCGGCAGGCCGGCGACCGCGGAGTTGCCGCGGGCCTGCTCGGCGCTGCGGGCGCCGGGAATCACCACCGACACCTGGGGCTGGTCGATCACCCAGCGCAGGGCGAACTGCGCCATGGTCCGCCCGGCCGGCACCAGCGGCCGCAGCCGCTCCACCGCCTCGAGGCCCACCTCGAACGGCACACCGGAGAACGTCTCGCCCACGTCGAACGCGTCGCCGTTGCGGTTGTAGTTGCGGTGGTCGTCGGCGCCGAACACCGTGTCCTTCGTGTAGTGCCCGGCGAGCAGGCCCGACGCCAGGGGGACGCGCGCGATGATCTCCACCCCGGCCTCGGCCGCCCGCGGCAGCACCTCGCCGAGCGGCTTGAGCCGCAACGCGTTGAGGATGATCTGGACGCTCGCGACGCCGGGGCGGGCGATGGCCGTGAGCGCCTCGCCCACCGTCTCGACGCTCACCCCGTAGGCGGCGATGCGCTTCTCGGCCACCATCTCGTCGAGCGCGTCGAACACCTCGTCGCGGTCGTAGACGGGGGTGGGCGGGCAGTGCAGCTGCACGAGATCGAGCGTGTCGACGCCGAGGTTGGCGCGCGACCGGTCGTTCCACGCGCGGAAGTTCTCCCGCGTGTAGTTCTCGGGCACCTGGTCCACGCGCCGGCCCATCTTGGTGGCGACGAAGATCCCGTCGCCGCGCTCCCGGATGCTCTGCCCTGTCAGGAAGCGCCCGACGAGGGTCTCGCTGCGGCCGTCGCCGTAGACGTCGGCGGTGTCGAAGAACGTGACGCCGCTGTCGGCGGCCGCTCCGAGCACCGCCAGGGCGTCGCCCTCGTCGACCTCACCCCAGTCGGCCCCGAGCTGCCAGCACCCGAGCCCGACGGGGCTCCATTCCCGACCGATCCGTCCGTTCACGGACGGATCCTGACACGGTTGAGACGGCGACGCTCAGACGTTGACGCCGTAGTCGCGCGCGATGCCGGCCAGCCCCGACGCGTAGCCCTGCCCGACGGCGCGGAACTTCCAGTCGCCCTGGTGGCGGTAGACCTCGCCGAACACCATCGCCGTCTCGGTGGAGGCGTCCTCGGAGAGGTCGAAGCGGGCGATCTCGCGGTCGTCGGCGGCGTTGACGATGCGGATGAACGCGTTCATCACCTGCCCGAAGTTCTGGTGGCGGTTCTCGGCGTCGTAGATGCTCACCGGGAACACGACCTTCGCGACGTTCGGCGCCATACCCGCGAGGTTGACCTTGATGGCCTCGTCGTCGCCCTCGCCCTCGCCGGTGAGGTTGTCGCCGGTGTGCTCGACGGTGCCGTCGGGGCTGGTGAGGTTGTTGAAGAAGACGAAGTGCTGGTCGGAGAGGACCTTGCCGTTCTCCCCCAGCAGGATGGCCGACGCGTCGAGATCGTAGTCGGCGCCGGTGGTGGTGCGGACATCCCAGCCGAGGCCGACCAGGATGTTCGTGAGGCCCGGCGCCTCCTTGCTGAGGCTGACGTTTCCGCCCTTGGCGAGGCTGACACCCACGGTTGCTCCCTCTGTCGTTCCGAGTGACCCCACCGTAGTGGCCCCCGGAAGCCCGGCGCAGCGGCGAGGCACCCCGGAGTCGATCGACGCGGCCTGACACGGTTCCCGCTCCCCGGCCGGTGATCTCAGCTTCACGGGAACGCGGTGATCATCGGTTCGGGACGTCGAACCGCATCCAGTACAGCCCCGCGTCCCCGGACGGTGATCACGACCGCGGGGCCGCCCCGGGCCGGTCGTCGCCGCGGCCGAACCCGGCGGGCGGTTCGCCGTCCGCGCGTTCCGGTGGGGTACGGGCACGTTCCGCACCGCCCGCGCGGCCCGCCACCGGATCGACGGCCCGGTGCTCGTCCCGCACGGTGGCGCCGACCCTCTGGTCCCCGATCCCGCCGTCCAGCACCCGTTCGCGCCGGGCCGCGTGGCGAGCTGCACATCTGGCCCGACGGCGAGCACCGCGCCACCGCGCGCGACGCGCTGGTCGCCGGCTGGTTCGACGCGGCGCTGCGGACGCCGGGAGCGGGCAGACCGTAGGCTGCACGCAGGCCGGCCGCCCCGCCGCGCCCGAGAGGACCGCCGGTGCCGGAGCAGCAGAGCCCAGTGACATCTGACCGGGCCGCCCCTGGACTGGTCGGACGCGTGCTGGCCGGGCACCGGATCGACGCGCTGGTCGGCGAGGGCGGGATGGGCGTGGTCTACCGGGCCACCCACCTGCGGCTGGGCCGCACCGTCGCGCTGAAGGTGCTGCCGCCGGCGCTGGCGGCCGACCTGGACTTCCGCAGCAGGTTCGAACGCGAGGCGGCGATCGCGGCCAGCCTGGAGCATCCCAACGTGGTGCCGATCTACGACGCCGGGCACACCGACGGCATCCTGTACCTGTCGATGCGGTTCGTCGACGGGGAGGATCTCGGCGTCGTCCTGCGGCGCGAGGGGCGCCTGGGCATCGAGGGCCTGTGCGCGATCCTCGGACCGGTGGCAGATGCCCTCGACGCCGTCCACGAGGCGGGTCTGGTGCACCGCGACGTCAAGCCGGGCAACGTCCTGCTCGCGCGGGCCCGTCCGCCGCGCGGTGGCGGGCACGTCTACCTGTGCGACTTCGGGATCGCGAAGGGCACGGCCTACGCCGGGCGCGACCTCACCTCCGCGGACCGCTACATGGGCACCCCGCAGTACTCCTCCCCCGAGCAGATCGAGGGCCGGTGGCTCGACGGGCGCTCCGACCAGTACGGGCTGGCCTGCCTGGTGTACCGCTGCCTCACCGGCGAGGTGCCCTACCCGCGGCCCGAGGTCGCCGGGGTGATCTACGCGCACCTCGCCGCCGAGCCGCCGAGGCCGGGCCGCCTGCGCCCGGACCTGCCGCCCGCCGTGGACGCCGCCGTCGCCCGCGCCGCCGCCAAGCACCCGGACCACCGGTTCCCGACCTGCGTCGCGTTCCTCGCCGCGCTGCGGGCCGCCGTCCGGCCCCTGCCGCCGCGGCCCACCCCCCGGCCCCGGCCCTCGCTCCCCCCGACGCTGCCGCTCCCGGAACCGACCCTGGTGGAGCCGCCCGTCGCCGAAGCGGCCCCCGATGTCCCCGTCGCCGCTCCGACCGACGTGCGGGCGGAGCGCGACGCCCAGGACCGGTCGGTCACGGTCACCTGGACCGCCGGCGACGAGCGCGAGGTCGAGTACAAGATCTCCCGCCTCACACCGGACGGCCGGTGGCACGTCGTCGGTCGCACGCGCTCCACCGGCATCGTCGACGGCGCGGTCACGCCCGACGACGCCGTCCCGGTGTACGGGGTGGTGGCGCGGCTCGGCTCCGTGCTCTCCGACGTGGCGCGCTCACCGGAGGCACCCGCCCCCGATCCGGGCGGCATCCCCGCCGTGCGGCACCTGACCGTCACGGCCCCGGGCGTGCTCGGGTTCGTGTGGCCGCCGGGCGTCACCGAGGCGATGGTGGTGGTCCGCCGCGACGCGCGCCCCGAGGGCCCCGACGACCCCTCCGCCACCACGTGGAAGATCACCAACATGCGCTACCAGCTCGACGGGGGGCTGCGTCTGCCCCCCTCCGTCGAGCTGCCCTGCCACGTCGCGGTGGCGTCCTGCCGGCGGGACGGGAGCAGCCTGGTCGTCGCGCCCGGTTTCGGCCCGACCGCGCGGATCAGCATCGAACGCTGAATCGGCCCGGATCGTCGATCCACCCGTTCCGCACCGTTCGCGGATCCGGGCGGGTCAGCTGATCCCGAACTCTCGCATCTTGCGGTAGAGGGTGTTGCGCCCGATCCCCAGGGCCGCAGCGGCCCGGCTGCGGTTGCCGCCCGCCGCCCGCAGGGCCTCGGCCACCGCCTCCCGCTCGGCGGACTCCAGCTTCCCCAGCGTGCGGCGGTGCGCGCGGAGCTCGTCGGGCAGGTCGTCGATCCCGACGGTGCCGCCCTCGGCCCGGCGGGCCAGCAGGGCCACCGTGTGGTGCAGCTCCGCGAGGTTGCCCGGCCAGTGCCAGGCCATCAGCCGGTCCCACACCGCCGGGGAGAACCGCGTCGCGGACTCCGGCACGGGCCGCTGCGCCAGCATCTCCTGCACGAGCGACGGCAGGTGCTCGACGGTCTGGGCGAGACCCGGCAGCCGGACGGTGGTGGCGACGCGGCGCACCATCGCGACCACGTCGTCACCGGCGGCGTCGAGGTCGGCGGTGAGCGCGATCGGCGCCCCCGTCCCGACCAGCGCCTGCACCTGCGCCACGGACGGCGAGGGCGACTCGTGCACCCGGCGCAGCACCACGCCACGGCCGTCCACGGCCGCGGCCTTCGCCGTGGCGAACCAGTCGGGATCCCGGTGCGGTTCGACCACCAGCGGGTCCCCGGCGCCCTGGTGCGCCACGGTGCGCACGGCGGTCCGCAGCTTGCCCGTCCCACCCGCGCCGACGACGGCGACCACCTCCCCGTGCCGCACCGCCGTGGCCACTTGGCGGTCGACGCCGTCGTCGACGTGGAAGCGGTCGCGACGCACCGCGGCGCGCGGGGTCGACGGTTCCGGCGGGCGCCGCGGCAGCAGCCGGACGCTGTAGGCCGCCGGGCCGCCGTCGTCGACCGGCTCGACGACGGCGTCGTGCAGGCCGTCCGACAGCGGGACCTGCATGCGCGCCGGCCCGGACGGCCCGTGCTCGACGAGGAACCGCCACAGCAGCGGATGCAGCTCCGGCCCGGTGTGGGCGAGCCCGAGCCGGTTGGCGAGCACCGTCTCCTCGTCGACGACGAGCGCGCCGACGCCGGACCGGTCGACGGCCAGGTAGGCCGCCGCGAGCCGCCGGTGCCGGTCACCCGCCTCCTCCAGGATGCGGGACTCGATCTGGCGCCCGATGTCGCCGGCCATCACCGCCATCAGCGCGTGGACGTCGCGCATGGCACAGGCCAGCGAGAACGAGCCGACCATCCGTCCGGTGTAGGGCTCGATGATCGGGGTGCCGGCGCAGGTGAGGTTCTCCAGCAGGGCGTTGTAGTGCTCCGGACCGCGGACGAGCACGGGGTGGCGTTCGACGAGCACGGTGCCGATGCCGTTGGTGCCGATCGAGAGCTCGGAGAAGTCGAAACCCTCGGCCGCGTTGGCCCGGTCCATGACGACGCGCTGGCGCCGGACGTCGGTGTGCCGCGCGATGATCAGCCCGGTGGCGTCCGACAGCACCATGGCCACGGGCACGTCGGCGAAGCTGTCCTTGAGCCGCTCCAGCACCGGCATCGCGGCCCGGCGCAGCACCGACTGGTCGTCGCCCGGATCGCGGTAGCCGATGTGGTCGGGCGCGACGGGTACCTGCTCGCCCACGCACCGGCGCCAGCTCTTCTCGATGTGCTGCGGAACGCCACTGCGGCCGGGCGGGAGCGCCAGCAGCCCACCCCCGACGAGCGCCTCCCGGCTGCGGCGGGTGCGTTCCCGCTGCACCGGCGACAGGGTCGGGTCTCGCCGCATCGTTGCCTCCTCTTCCACTGTGCCTCACATCACACCGTGAACACCAGCGCCGGTGGGTGTTCCAGATCGGAACACCCACCACCGTCGCGCGCTCCGCACAGTGAGGTCGAGCAGTGAGTCCCACGTCACACGCGGAGGAAACCGGATGACAACGACGCCATCGACCCGGCCACCGGGCACCTCGGCCGAGTCGGACGCGCTGCGCGCGCTCTACGCCGACTGGGCCCACATCATCGCCACGACGCCCGATCTGACGATGCGGCTGTTCCGCAGCATCTTCGACGAGTGGCACCAGCCCACCCGCGAGCCGGAGGACGTGACCTACCGCGAGGAGACGCTCGGCGGCGTCCCCGGGATCTGGACGCTGCCGGCGGGCGCCGACACCTCGAAGGTGCTGCTCTACACCCACGGCGGCGGCTTTGCCGTCGGCTCGGCGGCCAGCCACCGCAAGCTCGCCGCGCACGTGGCCAAGGCGCTGGGCGTCGTCGCGTTCGTGCTGGACTACCGCCGGGCGCCCGAGCACCCGCACCCCGCGCAGGTCGAGGACGGGGTCGCGGTGTTCACGGCGCTGACCGACCGCGGGATCGCGCCCGCCGACATCACCACGATCGGCGACTCCGCCGGCGGCAACCTGGCCATCGTCATCCCGCTGGCCCTGCGCGAGCAGGGCCTGCCGCTGCCCGGTCGCGTGATCGCGTTCTCGCCGTGGCTGGACATGGAGAACAAGGGCGAGACGCTGGTGACCAACGCCGCCACCGACGCCCTGATCACCGTGCCCCTGCTGGAGGGCATGATCGCCGGCGTCCTGGCCGGCGGCACGATCGACCCGACGACGCCGTTGGCGAACCCGCTGCACGCGGACTTCACCGGCTTCCCGCCGCTCTACGTCAACGCCGGTGGCGCGGAGTCCCTGGTGGACAACGCCACCCGCGTCGCCGAGAAGGCCGCCGCGGCCGGGGTGGACGTCACCCTCTCGGTCGTCGACGGCATGCAGCACGTCTTCCCGTTCCTGGCCGGCAACGCGCCGGAGGCCGACACCGAGATCGACGCGATTGCGAAGTGGTACCGATGAGCACTACCTCCACCCCCGACGTCGGCCCCGACGTCGACGCGGTCGTGATCGGAGCCGGGTTCGGCGGCATCTACATGCTGCACAAGCTGCGCGACGAGCTCGGGCTGTCCGCCGTGGCCTTCGAGAAGGGCGGTGGCGTGGGCGGCACGTGGTACTTCAACACCTACCCCGGCGCCAAGTCCGACACCGAGGGCTTCGTCTACCGCTACTCCTTCGACAAGGACCTGCTGCAGGAGTGGGACTGGAGCACCCGCTACCTCGACCAGCCCGACGTGCTCGCCTACCTGCAGCACGTCGTCGAGCGCTACGACCTCGGCCGCGACATCCGGCTGAACACGGAGGTGACCGCCGCTGTCTTCGACGAGGCCACCGACCTGTGGACGGTCACCACCGCCGACGGGGAGAGCCTGACCAGCCGCTACGTCGTCAACGCGCTCGGCCTGCTGGCGAAGAGCAACATCCCCGACATCCCCGGCCGCGACACGTTCGCCGGCCGGGCGGTGCACACCAACGCCTGGCCCGCGGACCTCGACATCACCGGCAAGCGCGTCGGCGTGATCGGCACCGGGTCCACCGGCACCCAGTTCATCGTCGCCGCCGCGAAGCTGGCCGGGCACCTGACGGTCTTCCAGCGCTCGCCCCAGTACTGCGTGCCGTCCGGGAACGGGCCGGTGGACCAGGCCGAGGTGGAGCGCACCAAGGAGAACTTCGACGCGATCTGGGAGCAGGTCCGCGGCTCCGTCGTCGCGTTCGGGTTCCAGGAGAGCGGCGTGGAGGCGATGAGCGTCTCCGAGGACGAGCGCCGCCGCGTGTTCCAGGAGAACTGGGACAAGGGCAACGGCTTCCGCTTCATGTTCGGCACGTTCTGCGACATCGCCACGAACCCCGAGTCGAACGCGGCGGCCGCGGCGTTCATCCGCTCGAAGATCGCCGAGATCGTCGAGGACCCGGAGACGGCACGGCTGCTCACGCCGACCGACGTCTACGCCA
The DNA here is from genome assembly GCF_001899645.1 of Pseudonocardia sp. 73-21. Taxonomy (GTDB): domain Bacteria; phylum Actinomycetota; class Actinomycetes; order Mycobacteriales; family Pseudonocardiaceae; genus Pseudonocardia. The sequence goes on from NZ_MKVV01000063.1 coordinate 69,482, forward strand.
AGCGTCCGCTGTGCAACGAGGGCTACTACGAGACCTACAACCGCGACAACGTCTCGCTGGTGTCGATCAAGGACAACCCGATCCGGGAGATCACCCCGAAGGGTGTGCGCACCGCCGACGGTGTCGAGCACGAGGTCGACGTGCTGGTGTTCGCGACCGGGTTCGACGCGGTGGACGGCAACTACCGGGCGATGGACCTGCGCGGGCGCGGCGGCCGGCACATCGACGAGCACTGGACCGAGGGCCCGACCAGCTACCTGGGCCTGTCGAAGGCCGGCTTCCCGAACATGTTCATGATCCTCGGCCCGAACGGCCCGTTCACCAACCTGCCGCCGAGCATCGAGACCCAGGTCGACTGGATCGGCGCGCTCATCGGCGACGCCGAACGGGACGGCGTGCGGACCGTCGAACCGACCGCGGCGGCGGAGACCGGCTGGACGGCCACGTGCGAGGAGATCGCGAACATGACGCTGTTCCCGCAGGCCGAGTCGTGGATCTTCGGGGCGAACATCCCGGGCAAGAAGAACGCCGTGATGTTCTACATGGCCGGGATCGGCGCCTACCGGCAGAAGCTCGCCGAGGTCGCCGACGCCGGCTACGAGGGCTTCGAGAGGACGCGGTCGACCGAGACGGCGGGCGTCTGAGGCTGGTACAGAGGGGCCGTGCCCCCGCCGCCGCTCACCCACGCGGGGCTGCGGCGGGTGCTCGCCGTCCTGTGTGTCACCGAGATCACCAGCTGGGGCGTGCTCTACTACGCGTTGCCCGTCCTCGCGCCGAGCGTCGCCGCCGACACCGGCTGGTCGGTCAGCACCGTCACCGGCGCGTTCTCCACCGGGCTCGTCGTCTCCGCCCTGGCCGGGATCCCGGCCGGGCGGTGGCTCGACCGGTGGGGCCCGCGCCCCGTGATGACCGGGGGCTCGGTGCTCGCGGTGCCGGCCGTCGTCGGCATCGCGACGGCACCCACGGTGGCGTGGTTCTTCGCCGCCTGGGCACTGGCCGGGGTCGCGATGGCCGGGGTGCTCTACCAGCCCGCGTTCGCGGCGCTGACCCGCTGGTGGGGGCCGCGGCGCGTCACCGCGCTCACCGCCGTGACGCTGCTCGGCGGGCTGGCCAGCACCGTCTTCGCCCCGCTCACCGCGGCCCTGCTGCAGGCCTCGGACTGGCGGCGCACCTACCTGGTGCTCGCCGTCGTCCTCGCCGTGGTCACGGTGCCCGCGCACCTGGTCGGGCTGCGCGGACGCTGGCCCGCCGCCGAGTCGGCGGCACCCGCCCACGCCGATCCCGGCGCCATCGCCCGCAGCGCGCCGTTCCTGCTGCTCGTGGCGGCGATCGGGCTCGGCGCGTTCACCTGCTTCGCCGTGGTGGTCAACCAGGTACCGCTCCTGCTGGAGCGCGGGCTGTCGACCACCACGGCCGCGTGGGCGCTGGGGCTCGGCGGCGTGGGCCAGGTACTGGGCCGGCTCGGGTACGGCCGGCTCGTCCGGCGGCTCGGCGTGCGGGCCCGCAGCGTGGGCGTGCTCGGGGCCGTCGCCGTCCTGACCCTGCTGCTCGCCCTGGTCCCCGCGCCGGCCGTGCTCCTCGTCGCCCTGGCGGTGCTCGTCGGGGCGGCCCGCGGGATCTTCACGCTCCTGCAGGCCACCGCGATCACCGAGCGCTGGGGCGCCACGCACTACGGCCGCCTCGGCGGCCAGCTCGCCGCCCCCGCGATGCTCGCCACCGCCGTCTCCCCGTGGGCGGGGTCGGCGCTGGCCGCCGTCGTGGGCGGCTACCCCGCTGTGTTCGTCGGCCTGGCGGCGGTCGCCGTGCTGGCCGCGGCGGCGGCCGCGGCCAGCGTCCCCGAGGCGGTCAGCGACCGATCGCGTGCTCCGCGAGGAACCCGGTGACGATCTTCGTGAGGTCCTCGGGCCGCTCGATGTGCAGGCCGTGGCTCGACCCCGGGCCCGTCACGAGCTCGTAGCGGGCGCCCGGGATCGCGTCGGCCACCTTCTGGGCCTGCCACGTCGGCGTCAGCAGGTCCTGCTCGCCCGCGACGACGAGGGTCGGCGCGGTGATGGCTCCGAGCCGGTCGAGCGTGTCGTGCGCCAGGTCGGCGTCCCACTGCTCGACGGTGACCTGCATCTGCTCCTCGTTCTGCGGGAACGCCGGCAGCATCGGCTCCAGCATCTGCGCGAAGTCCGGGTGGTCGAGCAGCTGCGGGGAGAACGCGATTCCGGCGGTGGCCAGGGCCGACTCCATGTCGCGGTGGACGTAGGGCAGCCGCAGGGCACTGAGGACCGACCGCTGGAAGCCGTCGGCCCGCGCCCACGTCGCGTAGAGCACGGCGGAGGCGACCTGGTCAGGATGGGCGATCGCGAGCTCCTGCACGGCCGCCGAGCCCAGCGACCAGCCGAGCACGTGCGCCCGTGGGATCTCCAGCGCCTCCAGCAGGGCGGACGCGTCCTCGGCCACCGAGGCGACGCTGATCGCACCGGTGCCGCGGTCGCTGCCGCCGAGCCCGCGGTTGTCGTAGGCGATGACCTGGTGGGTCTGGGCGAGGCGGGAGATCATCTCGCCCCACAGCGGGATGGCGCCCGACGTTCCCATGATCAGCAGCAGCGGCTCGCCCTCACCGCTGATCTCGTAGTTGAGGGTGGTTCCGGTGCGGACGGGGATCTGTGGCACGGGTGGCTCCTGGATTCTCAGCGGTACGGGAGTCTCAGCGGTACGGGAGTCTCAGCGGTACGGGATTCTCAGCGGTACGGGAGTCTCAGCGGTACTGGAGGCCGTCGTCGATGTCGGCCTCCGGGAGGGCGGTGCGGTCGTGCGCGTACTCCTGCATGTGGGTCCACGGTTCGCGGTCGCCCTGCTTGAACATCCGGTCCTGCGAGCGCAGCACGTAGTTGGGGTTGAAGTTCTCCGGGTCCGACCACTCCCGCAGCGGCATGTCGGCGTCGGACGGCCGCAGCTCGGGCACGACCGTCGTCGCGCCCCGCTCGGCCATGTGCTCGACGATCCGGGCGACGACGTCGTTCACCAGGTCGACTCGCAGCGTCCAACTGTGCCGGAAGTAGCCGAAGGCGTAGGCCATGTTCGGCACGCCGCTGATCATCATCCCGTGCCATGTGACCCGCTGGGAGAAGTCGACCGGCTCGCCGTCGACCGTGAACGGGATGTCGCCGAACACCGAGAGGTTGAACCCCGTGGCGGTCACGACGATGTCGGCCTCGAGCACCTCGCCCGACGAGACCTGAACGCCCTTCTCCGTGAACTCGGTGATCGTGTCGGTGACGACCGACGCCCGGCCGTCGCGCATCGCCTCGAACAGGTCGCCGTCGGGGACGATCGCGATGCGCTGCTGCCACGGCCGGTAGCGCGGGGTGAAGTGCTTCTCGACGTCGGTGCCCTCGGGCAGCAGCGGTGCGATCGCGTCCATCAGGAACGTGTGCAGCTGGTCGGGGTCCTCGTGCGCCACCGCGGCCAGCCAGTCCAGCTGCTGGGTGTACTGGCGGCGCAGGATCTCGTGGGTCCAGTCGGCCGGGAGGTTCAGCGGCGCGAGCGTGGTGGCCAGCTCGTGCACCGACGGCGAGGGGAACCAGTACGACGGCGAGCGCTGCAGCATCGTCACGTGCTCGGCCGACTTCGCCAGCGCCGGGACGAGCGTCGCCGCCGTCGCGCCCGACCCGATCACCAGCACCCGCTTGCCCGCGTGGTCGAGGTCGGCCGGCCACGCCTGCGGATGGACGATCGTGCCGGCGAACCGGTCGGTGCCCGGCCACTCGGGGGTGTAGGGCTCGTCGTGGTTGTAGTAGCCCTGGCACATCCACAGGAACGACGCGGTGATCCGCAGCTGCTCGCCCGTGTCGGTGCGGGTGACCTCGGCCGTCCAGCGGTGCTCGTCCGACGACCAGGACAGCGACGTGACCCGGTGGTGGTAGCGGATGTTCGCGGCCAGCTGGTCCTCGTCGATGACCTCGTCGAGGTAGTCGAGGATCGCCCCGCCCGCCGCGATCGACGGCCCGATCCACGGCTTGTGCCGGTAGCCGTAGGTGAACAGGTCGCTGTCGGAGCGCGCCCCCGGGAACTGGTGCGTCCACCACGTCCCGCCGCGGGCGTCCTGCGCCTCGAGGATGGCGAAGCTGCGCTCGGGGAACCGTTCCCGCAGGTGGTGCGCGGCCCCGATCCCCGACACCCCCGCCCCGATGACCAGAACGTCGAGGTGCTCGTTCTCGCTGCTGCGGTGTTCGGCCTCGGCCATGGTGGCACGGGTCATGGGTGTGCTCTCCCTGCGTCGACGGTGACGGGATCCCTCGACGGTAGGTCGGGCGTCAGCACCCGTCGTGTCCGAACTTGGGACGGTTCCGCACTTGACCGGGGACGCATGATGGGGGGTGGAGGTGCCATGGATGGGTGACGTTCTCGCACGGCGCAGGCTCCTCACCTCTGCCCTGGCCCGGCTCCTGGACCGCCCGGATGCCGACCTGCCCGGGATCCCGCACCACGTGGCCGCGTCCTGGCGCCGGAGCCTCGCCGGCGGCGTCGATCCCGGGATGATCGTCAACCGCTACCACCCGGACCTCGACGTCGACTCCCGCCTGGTGCGCTGCGCCCGTCCGGTGATCGAGGAGCTGGCCGAGCAGACGGCGGGCATCCCGGTGTGCGTCGTGCTCACCGACGACCGCGCCCGTCTGCTGGTCCGGCTGGACACGACGGCCGAGATCGGGCGGGCCGCGGACGACAACCACTTCGCCCAGGGGTTCGGCTACGCCGAGGGCGCCGTCGGCACCAACGGGGTGGGCACCGTCCTGGAGTCCGGCCGGTCCGTCCACGTCGTGGGCGCCGAGCACTTCGTCGAGCCCCTGCAGTCCTACGCCTGCGCCGGGGCGCCGGTGCGCGACCCGTTCACCGGACGGATCGACGGCGTGCTCGACGTCAGCTGCCGGGCCGAGCACTCGTCGCCGATCCTGCATTCGCTGGTCGCGTCGGCGGCGGCCCGCATCCAGCACGCCCTGCTGCACGACCGCGACCTGGGCCAGCAGGCGGTGTTCGACCTCTACACCCGGGTCGACGTCCGGTCCCGGGGAGCGGTGCTGGCCGTGGGCCGGCGGATGGTGCTGGCCAACACCGTGCTGCAGACGCTGCTGGACCCGGGCGATCTCGCCGCCCTCGAGGACCACGCCCGGTTCCGCATGCTGCGCGGGCCCGACGTCGACGACCGCCTGGACCTGCCGTCGGGGGTCCGGGTCCGGATGCGGGGCACCACGGTCGCCGCCGGCAGCAGGGTCGCCGGGCTGGTCGTGGTGATCTCGGTGGTGCGGGAGGCCTGCGGGGCGGCGTTGTCCCGCGGCGCGTCGCCGGCGCCGAGCTCCAGCCCGGCCTGGCGCGGGGCGTGGGACGCGGCGGCCGACGCGCTCCGGGCCAGGACGCCGCTGCTGGTCGTCGGGGAGCCCGGGAGCGGCCGACGCCGGCTGCTCACCGACCTGGACCGGGCGTTGCACGGCCCCGGGCTGGTGGTCGAGATCGGGCCCGACTGCGCCGATCCCGTGGCGCGCGTCCAGGGTGCCGGACCCCTGTCGCTGATCGTGCTGACCGACGTCGAGCGGTGGGACGGCGTCCCGCCCGGCCTGCGCGCCTCCCGGGCCCGGCTGGCTGCGACGGCCACGGACCGTTCGGTGTGCGATCCGGAGCTGCTCACCCGGTTCCGGCGCACCGTGACGGTGCCGCCGCTGCGGAACCGGACGGCCGACCTGCCGGGGCTGGTGACCGACCTGCTGGCCGGGCGCGACGCGCGCCTGTCCGCGGAGGCCCTGCGCACCCTGGCCCGCCACACGTGGCCGGGCAACGTCCAGGAGCTGAAGGACGCGCTGGACACGGCGCTGCGCCGGCGTCCGACGGGGGTGGTGGAGGTCGGTGACCTGCCCGCGTCCTGCCAGAGCACGCCGCGGAGCGCCCTGCGCCCGGTCGACCAGGCCGAGCGCGACGCGATCGTGGTGGCCCTGCGGGAGTCGGACGGGAACCGGGCGGCGGCCGCCGCGGCGCTGGGGGTGGCCCGCTCCACCCTCTACCGCAAGATCGCGCACTACGGCATCACGGCCTGATCCCGGGCCCAGCTCCAGCGGCTCGAAGGTGTGGTCCCTCCAGATCCGCCGTGGGGACCACGGGTGATGCTCCGGCCACGGACCCGGAGCTGATCCCGGCCGATCCCGGCACGACCGGTGGCACCGGTGCGGACGGCTCCACCACCGCAGGCGAGGAGTCTCCCCGCCGGCGTCCTGACCGGTCACGGGTCGATCCCGGCGCCCGGGACCGACAGCTCGTCAACCGGAGCGTGGGCGACACCCGATATCTGGGTGTTGAACGGGACGAACGGCGTGTGCAGCCGGTGGGGCTCGATGTCGACGCGCGCGAACCCGGCGGCACGCAGCGAACCGGCCAGGTCCCGCTCGCACGAGCACCCCTCGAACGTCCAGGCCCAGGGCCGGCGCACCGCCCGCTGGAGGAAGCGGGTGGGCGTCCCGGCCCGGGCCGCGACGTGCTCCACGAAGCGGTAGGTGCCGCCGGGCCGCAGGATCCGGCGGACCTCGGCGAGCACCCCGGCGGGCTCGCTCACGGTACAGAGCACGAGCGAGGAGATCACGCAGTCGACGCTCCCGTCGGGGAGCCCGGTGCTCTCGGCGACGCGGTCGCGGAGGTCGAGCTGCACGCCGCGGCGATCGGCGGCCGCCCGCAGCCGCCGGTGCATGGGCACGTTGGGTTCGACGGCGACGAGCGTCGACCCCGGGAGCAGGTAGGGCAGGTTGGCGCCGACGCCGGAGCCGATCTCGACGACCGTGCGGGGCAGGTCCGCGAACACGCGCTCCTTGTACGGGCGCAGACCTCCCTCGATGATCGGGCCGATCGCGCTGAAGAACGCGGCGTTGAAGGGGCCACGCGCCCGGTGGACCTCGAAGGTCGTCATCTCGTCATCGATCACACGCCCACCCTGCACTGATCCCGCCGACGCGTCAGGCGTGGAACTACCCCAGTTCGCGCCGGGCGCTGACCCACGCGGCGATCTGGGCGCGTGACCGGAACCCGAGACGCAGCCGGATCCGTTCCACGTGTCCCTCGGCCGAGCGCTCGTCGATCCCGAGGCGCGTCGCGATCTCGCGGTTGGTGAGTCCGCGGCTCACCAGCTCCGCCACCTCGGACTGGCGCGCGGTCAGGTCGCCGCCGCGGCGTCGTCCCACGGGCAGGCCGAGGAACCCGCGGACCACGCGCACCAGCTCGTCCCGGTCACCTGCGTACGGGATGTGCGACCGGCCGGGCAGCACCGCGAGCCGGGCACCGTCGATCCCGTCGGCGAGGGCCTCGGCCTGGGCGAGCGGCGCGGCGCGGTCGCCGGTGCGGTGCACCACCAACGTCGGGGCCCGCACCCGGCCGAGGAGGTCGCCGACGTCGAGCTCGTAGCTCAGCGCGAGCAGCGCCCGGGCGGTCGCCGCGGTGGAGCACGCCCGCTGGTAGCGCGCGAGCTCGGCGCGGGTCGCACCATCGGCGTCGGGGGCGAAGATGTCGGTCAGCACGTCGGAACCCATCCCCCAGTGCGACGCGACCAGCCCCAGGACGTGGTCCCGCACCTCCGGCGGGGTCAGGTCGTCGCCGCGCACCCAGCCGCCGTAGAGCACCAGGCGCCGGACGGTGTCGGGATGGGCCGCGGCCCACGCCACCGCCACGGGAGCCCCCATCGACGTGCCCATCAGGTCGAACGGCTCATCCAGCGTCGCGGCGACGGCGGCCAGCTGCTCGAGCTCGAACGCCAGCGACGCCGGACGCTCGACGGCCGCCGACAACCCGCACCCCGCCCGGTCGTAGCGCACGAGCCGGCAGCCCTGCGCCAGCGCCTCGTAGAGCGCCCGCTCGGCCGGCAGCTCCCAGCCCAGCTCGAGGTGCGTGAGCCACCCCATCACGTAGACCAGCGGCCGGCCGGCACCGACGGAGCCGTACGCCACGGCGGTGCCGTCGGCCAACTCCACCCGCCCGAGCCGCTGCTGCACCCCGCGATTCTCGCCCACGACGCCGCGCCGGTGGTCAGCGCCGAGCCGTGACGATCCAGGCGCGCGAGTCGAAGTACACGCCACCGCCGGTGTCGTGGGCGTCGAGGGTCGCGCGCAGCCGCGCGCGGGCCCCCTCGGCCACCGCGGCGTCGAGGTCGGCGAGCAGGGCGTCGAAGCCTGGACGACTGCACACCCGACTGCGCCGACGGTCAACAGCACATCTACCCGGCCAAGGTCCTTGCCACTGCACCCAGGAACTGCACGATCGGCCAACCCGTCGGCTCCTCGCACGGCGGCTTCGCCTACAGCAAGATCACCGTCATGGTCACAAGCGGAAACCCCGACCCGCGCTGCGTCGGCGACTACTTGTCCCCTCAGTGCGGATGATCGGCCTACGACCCCGTGTCGTCATCTAACCCAAGACTGCCCCCGCGGGCCCGCCCCCGCCGGGGGTCGCACCGCCGGAGCGTTCGGTCATCGAGGGAACGTGCCGATCGACCAGGGGGACGAGGCGGCGGCCGGTGAGCTGCTGCAAGGGTAGGGAAATCGTATGAGTGTCGTGGTCGGCTGCCCACGGGGCGGGCATGCGGACCGCGAGGTCATCCAGGCGGGTGGGGTCGAGAACCTCGTAGGCCTCCCCGATGCCGAGCACACTCCAGCCGGTCCGGGTGACGGTGTCGATCTCGTCGACCTCGAACCCGACGACGGCGTTGCGGCTGGCCGCGGCCAGCTTGCTGCCGTTTCTGGTACGGAAGACCACTTCCTCGCCGTCGAGCAGGAAGGTGACCGGTTGCGCGGCGGGCAGGGCCGCGTCGATGAAGATGACACCACCCGTTCCCGCCCTCTGCCGTTCACCCGGGACCCTGCGCAACCCCAGGTTTGACATTGGACAGCCAGCAGCGAGCGGGACCTCGCCGGCGCGCAGGCCGCCCAGCAATCAGTAGCCCGATCGCCCGGTCCCGGTCGGTATGCAGATCGGCGACGAACGCGGCCACCTCGCGGGCCCAGCAACTCGGGCAACCGTCGCGGCGCCCGCACCAACCGTCCGCCCCCGCGGGACCGTCCAGGGCCCAGTTACCCCAGCAGGCCGCCGCGCGCCCGGGCCGCGCTCGAGGGGCGCACCGCGGCACCGGGTTGTCACCACGCACCCCGGCCAGCACCGCGTACTCGGACAACCCTCGCAACGCGGCCGTCCGCCGGTTCATCGAGGCTCCGTCAGGAACCGGTCGCGGCCGCGATCGCCGCTTCGACTTCGGCGAGCTGATCAGTGGGGCTGAATTGGATCAGCTCGGTCCCTTCTTCGGCCTCAGGCGCGTGGCCTGGCGTCATGTAGAACGCGTCGCCTGTCTCGAGGACCTCCTCGCGGTCGTCGTAACGGACGACCACGCGACCCTTCACCACGTATCCCCAGTGCGGACACGTGCACTTGCCAGTCGGCAGTGCAGCGAGCATCGGGGCGAGATCGTGGGACTTGGTGATCGTGACGAAGTTGACGGTGATCCCGTCGAGCTCGGTCGATCGATCGATGGCGACGCCGTAGTCGGCGACACGGTCCGCTGCTGCACTCGAGGTCTTGGCCATCGTGGTCCTCCTGGGGGGTCGTCGGTGCTCGTGCTCAGGAGGGTAGGAAGACCGACGACGCGGATCATGAGGCGATGCCCTCATCTTTCGCAGCGGCGCCGACCCGGCCTGCTTACGCTGGGCGGGTGGACAGTGAGCTCGACTCCGGAGTTCGGCTCGCCGACATCCTGGCGTGCCTGTCGCTTGGCATCGACCTCGGCTTCGGCCAGCCGATGGAACACATCCTGCGCCAGTGCCGCATCTCGATGCGACTGTGCGACGCCCTGGGCGTCGACGACACCACCCGGACTGCCGCGTACTACGGAGCGCTGCTGGTCAACGTGGGTTGCCACACCGACGCCCACGAACAGGTCCGCTGGTTCGGTGACGACATCGCGTTCAAGTCGACGAAGTACGTGGAGTCGACAGGAAAGCTCGCCGAGGTGAACCGGATGCTGGGGATGCTCGGCGCCGGCGGCCACCCTCTGCACAGACTGCGGGTCGGCCTCGCCTTCGCTCTCGGAGGCCACCGGGAGGTCGAAGCGATGATCACCCAGCACGCCCAACGAGCCCAGTCACTCGCCGAGGAACTGCACCTGCCCGCAGCGGTCCTCCAAGGCCTCGCCGCGGCATATGAGCGTTGGGACGGGAAGGGATGGCCCGGCATTCTGGCCGGACCCGACATCCCAACCGCGGCCCGCCTCTTCCAGATCGCCGAGTTCATCGAGGTCGCCCACCGCGACGGTGGCGTCCCGGCAGCCCTGTCCATCGCCCGACGCGGGGCGGGCAGCCAGTTCGACCCAGCCGTTGTTGTCTGCCTCTGCGACCACCCGGACAAGATCTTCGACGGGCTCGACGAGGTCGGCTCCTGGGGTGCGACGCTCGACGAAGACCCAGTGCTGAATGCCCTGACCATGGCCCAGCTCGATGATGCGCTCGCGGCGCTCGCCCGCTACGTCGACCTGAAGACCCCGTTCACGCTCGGTCACACCGAAGCCCTCACCCAGCTCGTGATCGATGCCGCCGGTCGGCTCGGGTTCAGTGCCACGGACCGCCGGCTCGTGCACCGCGCCGCGCTCACCTCGGGCTACGGCCGCCTCGGTATCTCGAACAAGATCTGGGAGAAGCCCGGACCGCTCACCGTGTCCGAGTGGGAACGGGTCCGGCTGGCACCCCAACTCGGCGCGCGGATGCTCCGTCAATCCGAGGCCCTGGGAGCCGTCGCGCCACTCGTCGGCCAGCTGCGAGAGCGTCTCGACGGCTCCGGCTACCCGGCCGGGCTCAGCGCAGGCTCAATCACCGCACCGGCTCGACTCCTCGCGGCCGCCGACAGCTACCAATCGATGATCGAGCCGCGACCGTATCGGGACGCACTGACCGCCGACGAAGCCGCCACGAAGCTGCGCGACGAGGTCCGAGCAGGACGGCTCGAGAGCGCTTCGGTCGACGCAGTCCTGGGAGCCGCCGGACATCGGACGCGACGACGCGGGGCCAACATCGGCGGCCTCACCAACCGCGAGATCGAAGTGCTCGAGCTCGCCGCTCGCGGGCTTCCGAATCGGGAGATCGCTCGACGCCTCACCGTGACGCCGAAGACCGTCGGCAACCACATCGAGCACATCTACACCAAGATCGGCGAGACGAGCCGCGCAGGCGCCGCCCTCTTCGCCATGCGAAACGGCCTCGTCGACGAGACCAGCGCAGCCTGCAGGTAGTAGCCGCGGCAGGCCGTGCCCCGCGCGGTCATCCGCCGCCTGGGCACGGGCGCGGGCGGCTTGGCGTTCCTGCGGACTGCTCATCCCACGATCCCCGGGCTCGACAACGAAAGCCGGTCACGCGGACCCTTCCCCGGCCCGCGCGACCATCCAGGCACGCCAACAGCTTTCGAGCATTAGTTCGATCCTCTGTTCCTAGGAGGCTCCTGAATTAGCGCTGTATGCAGTCTTGGGGACGGTCAGGGTCCCTCA
>NZ_MKVV01000064.1:0-21250 GCF_001899645.1 Pseudonocardia sp. 73-21
GCGGTGGATCCAGGCTGAGCTGTGTCACGACCGGGTGAAACGGAATGGTGGAAATGCCTCAGGAAGCGATTCGGCAGCGCCTTTTCCGGCATACGAAAAGGGCGCCGGACCGGGTGGTCCGACGCCCTTCGCGTCAGTTCAGCGGTGCGTCAGGAGCGACTCACTGCTCGTGGGCGTCGCCAGCCGAACCGCTGTTGTCGCCGCAGGACGCCGAGTTGTCGGTGTACTGGTCGAGCGACGAGTCGGCGCTGCCCAGCAGGGCGAGGGCGCCGCTGGCGGCGGCGGTGATGTTCTTGACCGGGACCTGGCCCTGGAGGGCGCCACCCTGGATCGGGACGTCGTTGTTGCACGCCTGGACCGGGACGTTGGCGTCGTTGTCCGCCACGTTGACGAGACCCTCGGACTTGTCGCCGTTGACGTTCGAGGTGACCGTCTTGTCGACGTCGTGGTGCTCGCTCGCGAAAGCGAGGGGGCTCACGGCGAGGAGGGTGGCGGCGGCCGCGGCCACGACGATTCCAGCCTTCTTCAGCACAGATCTCTCCTGTTGAGTCATGCGGACCGGCCGGAGCCGATTCCATTCGATGTCCACACCACAGCGGGGAGCCGTGCGGACCGTCCCCAGAATAGCGCTCCCGGGTTCGTGGGAGAAGCTGGGTAATTCCATCGTGTGACAGAAACAAGAAAGGCGTCGGACCATGTGGTCCGACGCCTGACTTGTCAGTTCAGCGGTGAATCAGGAATGACTCACTGCTTGTGGACGTCGCCCGCCGAGCCGCTGTTGTCGCCGCAGGAGCGCGAGTTGTCGGTGTACTGCTCGACCGACGAGGACGCCTTGCCAAAGATGGCCAGCGCGCCGCTGAGGGCGGCGGTGACGTCCTTGACGGGGACCTGCGCCTGGGCGACGCCGCCCTGGATCGGGACGTCGTTGTTGCACGCCTGGATCGGCACGTTGACGTTGTTGTCCGCCACGTTCACGAGGCCCTCGGACTTGTCACCGTTGACGTTCGAGTTCACGGTCTTGTCGCTGTCGTGCCCGTGGCTCCAGCCCGACTCGCCGGCGAAGGCGAGGGGGCTGACCGCGAGCAGGGTGGCGGCGGCCGCAGCCACGACAATTCCAGCCTTCTTCAGCACAGTTTTCTCCTGTTGAGTCATCCGGATCCGACCGAAGTCGATTCCATTCTTGCCAGCGTCTGCCGGGGAGCCCTCGCTGACCACGAGAAAGGTATCCGAGGCTCGGGGTCGCGCGCAATTCCCCTACCACGATCGAATGATCAACGCACTGTGTGTGTGGATACGCCTACCATCGGATGACTCGTGAAGGGGGAATACGAGGCGAACTGCGACTCTCCGTTCACCACAACAGACCACACAACACCCGTCCGGGACCGTAACTTTTCGCCCCGAGACCGTGCGCGATCGCGCTCCGCGTCCACCGCACCGGTAGCGTGGACCGGTGCGGGCCGACGGGGTGGTGACCGAGTACCTCCGGATCGTCCGCACGCTGGCGCTGCTCCTGCCCGGTTCCGTCGACGCGTTCGGCCCTTCGTTCCGTGACGCGGCCGAGGCCCCGATGACGGCCCCCGAGCTCGTGCGGGCGTCCGGCCGGCTCGCGCGGTCCCTGCCCGACCGCCTCGATCCCGCCCGCGTCGACTTCCTCCGGGGTCAGCTCGTGGCCTGCGAGTGGACCGCGCGACGGCTCGTCGGGCAGCCCGTGCCCTTCGCCCGTGAGGTGCAGGAGGTGTTCGGCGTCCGGATCAGGATGGGCTCCGAGGACGCCTACCGCGGGGCCCATCGCGAACTGGAAGAGCTGCTGCCCGGCCCGGGCCCGCTGGCCGAGCGGGTCGCGGCGCACCGTCGCCGGGAGGAGGTGCCGCGTGACCGGCTCGTCGCGGTGGTCCGGGCTCTCTCCGGTGCGCTGCGCGAACGGACGGTGGCGAAAGTGGACCTCCCGGCGGGCGAGCACGTCGGCCACCGCCTGGTCGACAGCGCCCCGTGGAGCGCGCTGCACCACTACCGCGGCGGCTACGCCTCGACGGTGACGTTCAACGCCGGGGCCCGGCTGCGGTGCTCTCAGCTCGCCCAGATCGTGGCGCACGAGATCTACCCCGGCCACCACACCGAGCGCTGCCGGAAGGAGGTGGGGCTCGTGGCCCGTGGCTGGGGGGAACACCGGGTCGTCGTGGTGACCTCACCGCAGAGCCTGGTGGCCGAGGGGGCGGCCGACCTCGGGCTGCGGGCGGTGGTCGGACCGGGCTGGGGTCCCTGGGCCGCCGAGGTGCTCGCCGACGTCGGGTGCGCGTTCGACGGTGAGCTGGCCGAGCGGGTGGATACGGCCACGTCGGCGCTCACCCGGGCCCGTCTCGACGCCGCGGTGCTCCTGCACGGCCATCGCGCGTCCGAGGCGGAGGTGCTCGACCACCTCTGCCGGTGGCTGCTGGTCGGGCAGGAACGGGCCGCCGCGGTGCTCGGCTTCCTCCGTCACCCCCTCTGGCGTGCCTACACCACCACCTACGTCGAAGGCCCGGAGCTGCTCCACCGCTGGTGGGAAGCCGGGTCGTCGGCGGACCGGCTGGTGCGGATCCTCGACGAGCCGCTGACGCCGTGGACCCTGCGCGCCGAGTCCGCGCAGGTCCCGGTGGCACCGGCGGGTTGATCCGGATGGCCGCGGCCATACGTGGGGAAGCGGTCGGGAACGACGACAGGCGGTGTCTGTGGAGCGATGAGCGGTAGGCCGTTCTGTTCAATCTCGCCACGTGAACACGAGATGACGCGGCGTTGCTGTTGACCGCACCGGGGTGACCGCCGGTAGCGTGAGCCTCGGCGAGTTCGTACCCGATGCGAGCCGCCCGGGGAGGCCCTGGTCGTGGTGTTGACACCCGAGGGGGCCGGCACCCGGCCCTCGTGGGCATCTGTGGCACCGCCACAGATGCCCGAGCCAGGGCCGGCCGGCCCACCAGAGTGTGGGCGCGGTGCCGCGCCCACGAGGGAGCAACCGTGACCGAAGGTCGTACAGCCCCCATCTCGGAATCGACGCGCTGCTACGTGCTCGACACCTCCGTCCTCCTGTCGGACCCCTGGTCGCTGACCAGGTTCGACGAGCACGAGGTCGTCCTGCCGCTGGTGGTCATCACCGAACTTGAGGGCAAGCGGCACCATCCCGAACTGGGGTGGTTCGCCCGCACGGCGCTGCGCACGCTCGACGAGCTGCGCATCGAACACGGCCGCCTGGACGCCCCGGTGCCCATCGGCACCGCGGGCGGCACGCTGCACGTCGAGCTGAACCACACCGACCCTACGGTTCTCCCCGCGGGTTTCCGCACGGACGGAGGAGACAGCCGCATCCTCGCCTGCGCGCTGAACCTGGCCGCCGAGCGCAAGCTCGACGGCCGCGGCGAGGTCGTGCTCGTCACGAAGGACATGCCGCTGCGCGTCAAGGCCGCCGCGGTCGGGTTGCAGGCCGACGAGTACCACGCCCTCGACGTGGTGCCCTCGGGCTGGACCGGCATGACCGACATCGAGGTCGCCCCCGACGACGTCGACACGCTCTTCCGCGACGGCGTCCTCGACCACGACGCCGCCCGCGACCTGCCCTGCAACACCGGCATCCGCCTCACCGGTGGCGGTTCGGCCGCGCTCGGCCGGGTCACGGCCGACAAGCGGGTGCGCCTGATCCGTGGCGACCGGGAGGCCTTCGGGCTGCACGGCCGCTCCGCCGAGCAACGGGTGGCCCTGGACCTGCTGCTCGACCCCGACGTCGGCATCGTCTCCCTCGGCGGCCGGGCCGGCACGGGCAAGTCGGCGCTCGCGCTGTGCGCCGGCCTGGAGGCGGTGCTGGAGCGCCAGCAGCACCGCAAGGTCGTGGTGTTCCGGCCGCTCTACGCCGTCGGCGGGCAGGAGCTCGGCTACCTGCCGGGCAGCGAGAGCGAGAAGATGGGGCCGTGGGCGCAGGCCGTCTTCGACACCCTGGGTGCGCTGGTCAGCCAGGACGTCATGGACGAGATCCTGGCGCGCGGGATGCTGGAGGTGCTCCCGCTCACGCACATCCGCGGCCGCTCGTTGCACGACAGCTTCGTGATCGTCGACGAGGCGCAGTCACTGGAGCGCAACGTGCTGCTCACGGTGCTGTCCCGGCTGGGCACCGCGAGCCGGGTGGTGCTGACCCACGACGTCGCCCAGCGCGACAACCTGCGGGTCGGCCGCCACGACGGCGTCGCGGCGGTGATCGAGAAGCTCAAGGGCCACCCGCTCTTCGCCCACGTCACGCTGACGCGGTCGGAGAGAAGCCCCATCGCCGCCCTGGTGACGGAGCTGCTGGAGGGCCCCGCCGCCTGACCCCTGACCTGGTCGTGCGCGGATATCGGTGCCGGGGCACCGATATCCGCGCACGGGGCCGTCAGGCCGCCCGGAACTCCGCCGGGCGCCCGCGCGGCGCCTCGGCGAGGGCCTTGCGCGTGTTCTCCACGTCGTAGTCCTTGCCGTACACCGGAGTGCCGGGCTGCTGGCGCCACGACTCCTCGATGCTGCCGGCGTCCACCGGGTCGAAGCCGAGCCGGTCGACCAGGTCGAGGGCCAGCTCCTTCCCCGGGCCGTCCGCTCCGGCCACCGGTAGCGCGATCCTGCCCTCGGCGCCGGCGGGCTTGCCCCGCTCCAGCAGGTGCTTCCAGAAGATCCCGTTGAAGATCTTGATGACGGGCGCGCCCAGCTGCTCGGCGACCCACACGCTCTCCGGGGTGCCGTCCTCGATGGCGTCAATGCGGCCGTCACGCTGCTGCGCAACCCCGACGCCCGGGGACCCCATTCCCCCGTCACAGGCCGTGGGGGGTGCCCTCCGTGAAGCCTGCCGTCGTCTGGACGCCCACCGTCGCCCGCTCGGCCAGCTCGTCCAGGGTGCGGGCGCCGACGTAGGTCGCGGCGCTGCGCACACCGGCGCAGATGCCGTCGAGAACGTCCTCGACGCCGGGGCGCTGGGGGTCGAGCAGCTGCCTGGAGCTGGAGATGCCCTCCTCGAACAGGGCCTTTCGGGCGCGGTCGAACCCGCCGTCGCCCCTGGTCCGGGCGCTCACCGCACGCTTGGACGCCATGCCGAACGACTCCTTGTACGACCGGCCGGCCTCGTCACGCAGCAGGTCGCCGGGGGACTCGTAGGTGCCCGCCAGCCAGGAGCCGATCATCACCGACGACGCCCCGGCGGCCAGCGCCAGCGCGACGTCGCGGGGGTGGCGGACGCCGCCGTCGGCCCAGACGTGCACGCCCAGCTCACGGCCCGCCGCGGCGCACTCGAGCACGGCCGAGAACTGCGGGCGGCCGACGCCGGTCATCATCCGCGTGGTGCACATCGCGCCCGGGCCCACGCCGACCTTGACGATGTCGGCGCCCGCGGCGGCGAGGTCGCGCACACCCTCGGCCGTGACGACGTTGCCCGCGGCCACCGGCACGCTCGACCCCGCATCGGTGACGACGGCGCGCACGGCGGTCAGCGCGTCGAGCATCTTCTGCTGGTGGCCGTGCGCGGTGTCGACGACGAGCAGGTCCACGCCCGCGTCGAGCAGCGCCTTCGCCTTGACGGCCACGTCGCCGTTGACGCCGACCGCCGCGGCGGTGCGCAGCCGGCCCGATGCGTCGAGCGTGGGGGAGTAGACCTCGGCCCGTAGCGCCCCGAGGGCGGTGAGCAACCCGGCGAGGCGGCCGCCGGAATCGAGGCCGAGCGCCACCCCGCGCCCACCGAGCGCCTCGAAGACCTGCTGGGGCGGGGTGTCGAGCGGGAGCATCACCGGCGACGGGTCCAGCACGTCGGCGAGCCTGGTGAAGCGGTCCACGCCGGTGCAGTCGGCCTCGTCGACGGTGCCGACCGGGCGGCCCCCGTCGTCGACCACCACGACGGTGCCGTGGGCGCGCTTGGGCAGCAGGCTCAGCGCCTCGGCCACGGCGTCGCCGGCGTGCAGCACGAGCGGGGTGTCCCAGACGGGGTGCCGCGACTTGATCCAGCTCACGATCTCCGTCACCGCCTCCGGCGCCACGTCCTGCGGCAGCACCGTGAGCGCGCCGCGGCGGGCCAGCGTCTCGGCCATCCGGCGACCGGCGACGGCCGTCATGTTGGCGGCGACGACCGGCACCGTGGCGCCCGACCCGTCGGTCGTGGCGAGGTCGACGTCGAAGCGCGACGCCACCGACGACCGGCTCGGGACGAGGAACACGTCGTCGTAGGTGAGGTCGTGCTGAGGGGAGTGACCGTCGAGGAAGCGCACGGTCTCTGGATGCTACGCCGCGCGCCGTCAGGGGCCCAGCAGTGGCGGAGGACGTGAGCGTAACGAGGTCCCACGGGGCCGCGACGAGGGTGGGGGTGCCCGCGGATCAGGGGTACGCCGACCCAGGATCGCCGCGAACCGGAGGACGTCCGTGTCTGCTGAGCAACTGACCAACCGCGAGCGGGCCGTCCTGCTCGCACTGATGGCGGAGGCGCGCGAGCTGACCAATGCCGAGCTGCGGGCGGTGTCCGGCCTCGCTCTCGACGGCGAACCCCGACGGAGGCTGAACGACCGCAAGCTCGTGACCTCGACCAAGGTGGGCCGGAGCTTCACCCACGAGATCACCGACGACGGCGTGGCCTGGTGCACGGCCGAGCTGTCGCAGCCGGTTCCGGCGCGTGCGGGCTACCTGGGCGGCGCGCTGTACGCCCTGCTGGCCGGGCTGGCGCGCAGCGGGCAACCGTTGCACGAGATCTTCCGACCCGACGTGGAGCAGCAGATCCGTGGCGCCTACCTGCGGCTGGCGAAGCCGGGCGAGTGGGTCGGTCTGGCCGAGCTGCGCGAGCAGCTCTTCGGTGTCCCTCGACCGGCGGTCGACGCCGAGCTCGAACGGATGGCGAGCACTCCCGGAGTGCACGTCCAGGCCGAGCCGAACCAGAAGGCCCTCACCGGCGCCCACCGGGCCGCAGCCGTCCGCTTCGGTGGCGACGACCGGCACATGCTGATGATCGAGGCGGGATGACCGACGAGGAGCGGATGGCGCTGTCCGCCGTCCAGTTCAACTGGGCCGTCGGGCCGGAGGACGTCTGGAGCCCGGTCACCCACCACGTCGAGGGACTGCACGAGAAGGTCGGCAACTCGGTGCTGGCCTCGGTGGCGGCCGCGCGGGCGAGCACCGGGTCGAGCCCGATCGGTGTCGTCCTGCAGGGCGAGCGTGGTGTCGGCAAGACCCACATGCTCCGATGGTTGCGCCAGCACGTGCAGGGACACGACGGCTACTTCTTCCTGATCAAGCTGCTGGACGGTGACGAGTTCTGGCGCAGCGCCGTGCACGGCGTCATCGACGGGTTCGACGCCGGCCAGGTCGACCAGCTCGGGCCGCTGTTGCGCCGCCTGGCCGAACTGGCCGAGGTCCCGGCCGTCGACCGTGCGCGCATCGCCGGGACGATCCCGGTGACCCGCGAGAACCTCGACGACCTCGTCGCGGGGCTCCGCCGGGTCGACCGCCAGATCTGGTCGGACTGCCAGAACACGCTGCGGGCCCTCGTGCTGTTCCGCGCGGACGACCCGGACGTCCAGGAGATCGGATACAGCTACCTCACCCTCGACGGTGATGTGGAGGAAGCGGCGCGCGAGGAGTGGGGGTTCCGTCGGGGAGCCCGGTCGCGCCAGCTCGTGCTGCGTGACCTGTCGCGGCTGCTCGCCCTGACCGGTCCGACCGTGATCGCAGTGGACCAGATCGACCCCCTGATCACCCAGTCCGCCACGGCGCTGGCCGACGCCGATGATCCGCAGGCGAAGCAGGACGCCATGGTGGGCGAGATCGCCAACGGGCTGATGGAGCTGCGGGAGGCCACCCGGCGCACCTTGTCGGTGGTGGCGTGCCTGCCCGCGTCCTGGCAGCTGATCGTGAGGAACGCGCTCCACTCGGCACCGGACCGCTTCCGGACCGAGACGCTGCAGGGCGCCATGCCGGACTCGGCGGTCGCCAGGGCGATCGTCGGCCAGCACCTGGGCGGCCTCTACGCCGAGGTCGGGTTCACGCCGCCCTACGAGTCGTGGCCGGTCCTGCCTTCGGCATTCGACCGGCCGAGCGCGCGGAACCTGACGCCGCGCAAGCTGCTGCAGCGGGTGGACGCCCACATCCGCGTGTGCCTCGACTCGGACGCCGTGTGCGAGCTGGAGGATCTGGCCGAGGAGCCGCGACCGGTCGATCCCGCTCCGCGCTCCGACGACATCATGCTGAGGGAGATGGACGACTGGTTCGCCCGCCTCCGTGCCGAGGCGGACGTCGCCGCCCCGCTGGACAAGGACATCGAGGACCAGCGGATGCCGGCCCTGCTCACCGCCGGCCTGAGCGCCTACATCGCCGAGCTGGGGGAGGACGGGCAACACTTCGCCGTCGACGCGATGCGTGGCAAGAAGCCCGCTCTGCACGCGCGCCTGCGGCAGACGTTGCACGAGCAGACGGAGGACGAGACCCACTACGCGTTCCGCGCGGTGGCCCACCAGCACCACCGGGCCGTGCAGAGCCGGATCAGCTCGGCCCGTACCGAGTCGGGCCTGCGCTCCGGCGCGGACCGGCGACGGCTCGTGCTGATCCGCAACGTCGCCTGGCCGACCGGCCCGGTCACGGCCAGGGCGGTCGCCGAGCTGGCCGAGCTGGGCGCCGTCACCGTCCCGATCGACGAGGACGACCTGCGGACGTTCGCCGCGCTGGAGGTCATGCAGCGTCCACCGAAGCCCGGCTTCACCGAGTGGCTCGCCGCTCGCAGGCCGGCGGGGTCCACCGAGCTGTTCCGGCGGGTCCTCGGCGATCCGCCGCCGCGGGACGGTGCCCCCTCGACGAGCGCCGCGCCGCCGGTCACGTCCGGGGAGGGTGCGCCTACGGAGCCGGCCGCACCGCACCCCCGTCCGACCCCGCACCCGCGCCCGCCGACGGTCCCGGTGGGGCGCTCGGAGGGCGACCGGCGGCAGGTCACCGTCGAGCTGAAGTCGCTGCGCAAGCACACCGCGGTGTTCGCGGGCTCCGGCTCGGGCAAGACCGTGCTGTTGCGGCGGCTGGTGGAGGAGTGCGCTCTGCAGGGGGTGTCCGCGATCGTGCTGGACCCCAACAACGACCTCTCCCGGCTCGGCGATGCCTGGCCGGCCCCGCCCGCGGGCTGGCAGCCGGGCGACGCGGAGAAGGCAGCGGTGTACCTGGAGCACACCGAGGTCGTGGTGTGGACGCCCGGCCGGGCCAAGGGCCGCCCGCTCGCGTTCCAGCCGCTGCCCGACTTCGCCGCCGTTCTCGGCGACGAGGACGAGTTCCGGCTGGCCGTCGACTCGGCCGTCGCGAGCCTCGCGCCCCGCGCCGGTCTGACCGCGCGCAAGCTCGAGCAGGGCAAGGCCGTGCTGCGGGAGGCGCTCGAACACCACGCCGCCGACGGACACGCCACGTTGGCCGGCTTCGTCGAGCTGCTCGCGGCCATGCCCGATGGCATCAGTGGCCTGCGCACCGGGCCGAGACTCGCCGCGGAGATGGCGGAGCAGCTGCACGCGGCGATGATCAACGACCCGCTGTTCGGCGGCTCGGGCGAGACCGTCGACCCGTCGGTGCTGCTCACACCGGCCGCGCACAAGCGGGCTCGGATCTCCGTGATCAGCTTCGTCGGGCTGCCGGACGATGCCCAGCGGCAGAGCTTCGTCAATCAGCTGCAGATGGCCCTGTTCTCGTGGGTGAAGGCGAACCCGGCCGGTGATCGGCCGCTGGGCGGGCTGTTCGTGATGGACGAGGCGCAGACGTTCGCCCCGTCCGGCGCGCTCACCGCGTGCACCCAGAGCACGATCTCGCTCGCGTCACAGGCCCGCAAGTACGGCCTGGGACTGGTGTTCGCCACACAGGCGCCGAAGGGCCTGCACAACCGCATCACCGGAAACGCGGCCCTGCAGTTCTTCGGCTTCCTCAACTCGGGCGCCCAGATCAACGCGGCCGCCGAGCTGGCGCGGGCCAAGGGCGGCCAGGTGGACGACATCTCCCGGCTCGGCTCGGGCCAGTTCTACGTGGCGGGCGAGGGCCTGTCGTTCGAGAAGGTGCGCGAACCGATGTGCCTGAGCCACCATCCGGCGAGCCCGCCCACCGCAGAGGAGGTCATCGCGCGCGCTGCGACGAGCCGGGCGTAGCTCGGTCGGGTCCAGGGCTCGTCCGAACCGACGTGACGGCATCCGGTCGGCGGCCTAGGGTCGGCCCCCGTGAGCACGACGACCACCACCGACGCCCGCGTCCGCCGGGCCATGGCGAACTCGACCAAGGGCGAGGCCTCGCGGATGACCCTGCCCGCCTGGGTGCGGGACCTCGATCTCGACGCCGTCGACGACGTGCTGGGCTGGCGCGACCCGAAGGCCCCGGAGCGCGGTGTCCTGCTGGTACCGGACGAGGACGGGCCCGTGGGGATCGCCCTGCGGGCGGGTGAGCGTGGGGTGCGGGCGGCCGCGATGTGCGCGCTGTGCCGCACCACCCACGCTCCCGGCCGGGTGGAGCTGCTCGTGGCGCGGCGACCCGGTGCGGCCGGGCGCAACGGCGACACCGTCGGCACCTACGTGTGCGGGGACCTGCTGTGCGCGCAGCACGTCCGGGTCGAGAAGCCCACCGCGGCGCTGCGGCCGACCCCGGGCACGGACGTCGAGGAGCGCCGCGCCGGCCTGCGGGAACGCGCGGCGGAGTTCGTGCGCGCGGTGCTGGGGTGAGCCCCGGTCAGGTCGACAGGAACGCGCGCACCACGTCGATCGTGTCGGCCTCGGCCGGGGTCTTGTCCGGCCGGTAGCGCAGCACGCGGGCGAAGCGCAGCGCCACTCCGCCGGGATAGCGGACGCTGCGCTGCGCACCGTCGAGTGCGATCTCGACGACCAGCTCCGGGCGGAGGAGCACCGCGTGGCCCTCGTCGGAGCGGGTGTAGGCCGGGAAGGTGGCCGTCTGCCAGGCCAGCAGCTCGTCGGTCATGCCCTTGAACGTCTTGCCCACCATGATCGGCTCGCCGCCGTCGGGATCGCGGGCGCCGAGGTGGATGTTGGACAGCGAGCCCGTGCGCCGGCCGTAGCCCCACTCCGCGCCGAGCACCACGAGGTCGAGGGTGTGGACGGGCTTGACCTTCTGCCACGCCTTGCCGCGCCGGCCCGCCGCGTACGGCGCGTCGAGGGACTTGACGACGACGCCCTCGTGGCCGGCCGACAGCGCGTCGTCGAGCACCTGGGCGGCCTGCTCCGGCGTCGGACGCCGGACGCCGGGCATGTGCAGGGGATCGGTGAGCAGGCCCGTGAGCGCGTCGAGGCGCAGGTGCAGGGGCTCGTCGAGCAGGTCGACGCCGTCGAGGTGCAGCAGGTCGAAGAAGAACGGGCTCAGCAGCGCCTGCTCGTCCGCGGCATCGCTGCCGAACCGGCTCATCGTGTCCTGGAACGGGCGGGGGCGGCCGTCGTCGTCGAGCGCGAGCGTCTCGCCGTCGAGCACGGCGGTGGTGCAGGGCAACGCCCGGACCAGCTCCACCAGCTCGGGCACCCCGTCGGTGATCTCCCGCAGCGTGCGTGTCCACACCCGCACCTCGTCGCCGTTGCGGTGGACCTGGATGCGGGCGCCGTCGAGCTTGAACTCGACGGTGACGTCCGCGCCGAGGCCTTCGAGCGCCGCATCGAGCGAGTCGCCGGGGCTCGCGAGCATCGGGCGGAGCGGCGTGCCCACCTGCAGGCGCACGGCGTCGAGGGCCTCGACGCCGCCGGCCAGCGCCGTGACCGCGGTGGCGGGCAGTCGGCCCGAGAGCATGAACGCCCGCCGCACGCTCGCCGCAGGCACCTCGGCCGCGCCCGCGATGGCGTCGAGCATGACGCCCTCCAACGCCCCCTGCCGCAGCTCGCCGGTGAGCAGCCGGACGAGGAACGCCTGCTCGTCGGCGGTGGCGGCGCCGAAGAGCGCCTCGAGGAGCTCCCGGCGACGCCGGGTGGAGCCGGCGCCGGACGTGCCGGCGAGCTCGGTGAGCAGGCCGTCCACCTGCGTGACCGAGAGGGACGGCGCAGCGGCGGGATCACCGGCCAGGCCCGACAGCGTGCGCCAGCCCGTGCCGATGCGCCCCTGCCGCGGCTCACCCGCCAGCCAGCTCGTGGCCGCCTCGATCTCGTCGGGCCCCGCTACGCGCAGCAAGGCCGCCAGCGCCGCCGACTTCTCCTTGCGGGAGCGGGTGGCGCCCACGGCGGTGGACGTGGCGACGACCTCGGCGAGCAGCACGGCACCCATCCTGACAGCGACCACCGACAGTTCGCTCGTGAGCGGAAATCAGGGCGGGAACACTGATATCCGCGCACGGGCGGCGGAGCCGCACCTTCTCCGGCCGGCCGCCCGGGGATGTCGTCCTTCTCGTCCACGGGTCAGCCCATCGTCTTCTGGCCGTCGATGGCCTCGCGGAGGATGTCGGCGTGGCCGGCGTGCTGGGCGGTCTCGGCCACGATGTGCACGAACACCCGCCGGGCCGAGCGGGTGGCTCCCGGCCTGAACCACGGGGCCTCCGGCAGCGGGTGGGACGCGCCGAGGTCGGGCAGGGTGCGCACGAGATCGTCGGTGCGCCGGGCGATCTTCTCGTAGTCGGCGAGCACGCCGGCCAGCGTCTCGTCCTCGCGCAGGACGAAGCCGTCGAGGTGCTCGGTGTAGCTGTCCTCGGTCATCGCCATCGAGGCGGGCCCGTCCACGATGAAGTCGGCCCAGCCCTTCTCGGTCAGGGACACGTGCTTGACCAGGCCGCCGAGCGTCAGCTCGCTGACGGTGGGGCGCAGCCGCGCCTGGTCGTCGGTCAGCCCCTGCACGGTGTGCAGCAGGAAGCCGCGGTGGGTGGCGAGGGATTCCAGCAGGTCGTCGCGCTCGTTCGTCGTCATGGGAGGGACTCTATGACCCATACCGGCCACTTCCTGACCTGAATTCCGGGAGAATGGAGAGCATGGCCAACACGAGCTCGCGGACCCTGCGCCTGCTGTCGCTGCTGCAGACCCACCGGTTCTGGGCGGGCGTGGACCTCGCCGGGAAGCTCGACGTCTCGGTCCGCACGCTGCGCCGCGACATCGACCGGCTGCGCGAGCTCGGCTACCCCGTCGAGGCGAGCCGGGGCGTCGACGGCGGGTACCAGCTCGCGCCCGGGGCGGCGCTGCCTCCGCTGGTGGTGGACGACGACGAGGCCGTCGCGATCGCCGTCGGGATGCAGGCCGCGGCGCAGGGGGCGGTGGCGGGCCTGGAGGAGCCGGCGCTGCGCGCGCTGACGAAGGTGGTGCAGGTGATGCCGCCCCGGCTGCGCCGCCGCGTGGACGCGCTGCGCGCCGCCACGGTGCCGCTGAGCTGGGGCGGGGCGCCCGCACCGGCGCTGGACTCCGCGTCGCTGATCGTCGTCGCCCAGGCCTGCCGCGACACCGAGCGGCTCGAGTTCGCCTACACCGCCCGCAGCGGCGACCCGACGGAGCGCCACGTGGAACCGCACCGGCTCGTGCCCGTCGGCCGTCGCTGGTACCTGGTGGCCTACGACCTGGGCCGCCACGACTGGCGCAGCTTCCGTCTCGACCGGCTCACCGCGCCCCGACCCACCGGCGTCCGCTTCCGCCCCCGTGAGCTGCCCGCCGTCGACGCGGCCGCGTTCGTGAAGGCCGGGCTCGCGTCCGCGCCCGCGGTGTCGTTCGCCGTGGAGGTGCGGGTGCACGCCCCGGTCGCGGCCGTGCAGGCCCGGATCGGTCGCTGGGCCACGGCCGAGAGCGTCGACGAGGGGAGCTGCCTGCTGCGGATGAGCAGCGACACCCTCGACTGGCCGGCCATGCTGCTGGGCTCGATCGGGGCGGAGTTCGAGGTGCTCGCCCCGACGGAGCTGGCGGACCAGGTGCGCGAGTGGGGCGCCCGGTTCGCCCGGTCCTAGTGCCCCCCGCCGACCAGCCCGACCGTGGTGGCGTCCCCGATGCCGGGCAGGCCCAGGCGACTCACCACGTCCACGGTGAGTTCGCCGACCTGCGTGGTCAGCACCAGCCGGGTCACCGCGCCGAGGAACGTGCTGGTCAGCACGGTGGCGGGCAGACCATCGGGCACGCCGACCGTCAGGCTCTCGGGCCGGATCTGCGTGCGCTCGGTGCCGTCCGGCACGATGCGCCCGTCCTGCACGGACACGTCGTTCATGACGCCCACGAACTCGGCGACGAAGGCCGTGGCCGGCCGCGTGTAGACCTCCTGCGGCGCGTCCACCTGCTCGAGCCGGCCCGCGTTGAGCACCGCCACCCGGTCGGCCACGGCGAGTGCCTCGGACTGGTCGTGCGTCACGAACAGCGTGGTGATGCCCTCGGCCAGCTGCAGCCGCCGGATCTCGTCGCGCAGCTGCACGCGCACCCGGGCGTCGAGGGCCGACAGCGGCTCGTCGAGCAGCAGCACCGACGGCTGGACGGCCAGGGCGCGCGCCAGCGCGACACGCTGCTGCTGGCCACCGGACATCTCGTGCGGGTAGGAGTCGCCGCGCGCCCCCAGCCCGACCAGCTCCAGCAGCTCGGCGGCGCGGCGCTTGCGCTCGGTGGGCCCGACCCGGCGCATGCGCAGCCCGAACGCGACGTTCTCGCTCGCGGTCATCGTGGGGAACAGCGAGTAGGCCTGGAACACCATGCCGGTGTCGCGCTTGGCGGCCGGCACGCCGGTGACGTCGCTGCCGCCGATGAGGATCTGGCCGGCGGTGGGCTTGTCGAAGCCCGCGAGCAGGCGCAGCGCGGTGGTCTTCCCGCACCCCGACGGCCCGAGCAGGGCGAGCAGCTCGCCCTCCTTCAGCGTGAGGTCGAGGCCGTCGAGGGCGAAGGTGGAGCCGTAGGCGCGCTGTACGCCCCGGAACTCGACGGCGGTGCCGGTCATGCGTCAGTTCTCCTCGTCGTGCGGCCACCCACGTACGACACGAGCAGCAGCAGCACCCAGGTGAGCACGAGGCTGGCCAGCGTCAACGCCACCGAGACTCCGGCGGCGCTGCGCCCGACGTCGATGACGACCACGGGGAAGGTGTCGGTGTAGAGCAGGATGCGCGCGATGACGACCTCGCCGAGCACCAGCGCGAGCGTCAGGAACGCCGAGCCGAGCACGGCGCTGCGGATGGCCGGCAGCACCACCCGCAGCAGCGCCGACGGCAGCCCGGCGCCCAGGTTGCGGGCCGCCTCGACGAGCGTGCGCAGGGGGATGGCGGCCAGCCCGTTGTCCACCGCGCGGTAGGCGAACGGCAGGGCCAGCACCACGTAGAACGGCGTGAGCGCGGTGGTCGAGGAGGCGAACAGCGACCGGAACGGCTCGGCGTCGAGGTTGGCCTGCACGAACGCGATGCCCGCTGCCATGACGACGGGCGGCACGACGATCGGCAGGATCGTGGCCGTCTCCAGCAGCGCGGCCACCGAGGGGAACCGCAGCCGCACCCACACCGCGGTGGGGATCACCAGCACGAGCACGAGCACCGCGGTGAGTACGGCGATCTGCAGCGACACCAGCAGCGACCCGAGCAGCACCGGGTCGGTGCCCAGGGCCAGGTAGTTCGCGAACCCGTAGCCGCCCGCGGGCTTGCGGAGGCTGAACTCGCCTGCGGAGATCAGCGGCACCAGGAAGTAGATCGCCGCGATCGTGAAGACGACGACGCGCCAGCGGCGCCCGCGGGTCATCGGGCCCGCCACCGCGACGCGCGGCGCTGCAGGATCAGGTACCCGACCATCACGACGCCGATGACCACCACCATGTCGAAGCCGAGCGCGAGCCCGACGTTCTGCTGGTCGGCCAGCACGTTGCCCGACAGCGCGGACGCGATCGAGTTGGTGACCAGGGGGATCTGCCCGCTGGTGAGCGCGAGCGCGGTGGCGTAGGCGGCGAAGGCGTTGCCGAACAGCACCAGCGTGGCCCCGCCCAGCGCGGGCGCGAGCACCGGCAGCGCGATGTGCCGCCAGTACGCCCACGCCGACGCGCCGAGGTTCTCCGCGGCCTCCCGCCACTGCGGCAGCAACCCCTCCAGCGCCGGGGTGATCAGGATGACCATCAGCGGGATCTGGAAGTAGACGTAGGTGAGTCCGAGGCCGGTGAGCGAGTCGATGCGGAAGCCGAGGCCGTAGAGGTCGATGCCGACGCCCTTGAGGAACAGCGTGGCCAACCCCGTCTGGCCGAGCGCGCCGATGAACGCGAACGCCAGCGGTACACCGCCGAAGTAGGCCAGCACGCCCGACGCCGTGGACACGATGCGGCGCAACGGGCTCGTCGGCCTGCTGGTGAGCACGGCCTGCGCCAGGAAGACGCCGAACACGGCACCGACCAGCGCCGTGACCGCCGAGATCGCCAGGCTGGAGGCGAACGCCAGCCGGTACTGCGGCTCGGTGACCGAGGCGATGATGTTGTCGAACGTGGGTGCCCCGGACCGGTCCGACAGCGCCCCGCTGATCACGAAGTACAGCGGGCCGCCGAGGAACACCAGCAGGTAGAGCGCGAACGGCAGCAACCCCAGGGCCGCCCGCCACGGCCGCGCCGGCCGCGCCACGGATTCCGTGGGCGCGGGCGGCGCCTCGAGGAGGGACGTCACGAGGTGGCGGCCGCCCAGCCCTGGGCCACGACCTTGTTGGCCGCGTCGGTCTGGGCCTGGGTCGGGTACTTCGGCGTGCCCGCGACGGGCGGCAGCACCGCGACCAGTGCCTTGTCCGCCGTGTTGGCCGCGGTCATCGCGACCAGCCGCACCGGGCGGGCCTTACCGGCGAGCCACAGGTTCTGCCCCTGGTCGGAGTAGAGGAACTCCTGCCACAGCCGTGCGGCGGCCGGGTGCGGGGCGTTCTTGTTGATCGCCTGCGCGTAGTACTGGGCGAACAGGCCGTCGGCGGGGACGGTGACCTTCCAGTCGAAGGCGGCCTTGTTCTTCTCGGTCTCGGTGACGTTGAGGTAGTCCCAGTCGAGCACGATGGGCGTCTGACCGCTCTGGATGGTGGCCGAGTTCGGGTCGATCTTCAGCAGGTTGCCGCTCTTGGCCAGGCCACCGAAGAACGTGACACCCGGCGTGATGTCGTCGAGCGACCCCTTGTTGGCGAGCGCCGCGGCCCAGACGCCCGCGAACGCGGCCGCGGCCTGCGTCGGGTCGCCGTTGAGCGCCACCTGGCCCTTGTACTCGGGCTTGGCCAGATCGGCGATCGTGGTGGGGCAGGTGGCCACGAGCTTGCTGTTGCAGCCGATGGAGATGAAGCCGCCGTAGTCGTTGACCCAGGCGCCGTTCGCGTCCTTCGTGCCGGCGTCGATGGTGTCCCAGGTGGCCACCTTGTACGGGGCGAACAGCGCGGTGTTGCTGTTGGCGAACGTCTGGCCGAGGTCGAGGACGTCGGGCGCGCGGTCCTGCGTGCCGAGCTGCTTGACGGCGTTGATCTCGTCCTGGCTGGACCCGTCGGGGTTGGCCGAGTCGATGGCGATGCCGTACTTGGCGGTGAACGCCTTGATGATGTTGCCGTAGTTCGTCCAGTCCGGGGGCAGGGCGATGACGTTGAGCTTGCCCTCGGCCTTGGCCGCGGCGACCAGGGCGTCCATGCCGCCGCCCTCCTGCGCCGACGTCGCGGTGGCCCACCCGGTGCCACCGCCGGACCCCGAGCTCGACGCTCCGGAGCTGACGCAGCCGGTGGCGGTCAGGGCGACGGCGGTGCCGATCACGGCCACCACCATCCGACGTCGTGTTCCGATCATCAACAGCTCCTCGCGCGGGGGTGAGCGAGGAATGTAGCGCCGTGATCGGACCGAAGGCGAGGCTCGACTCGGTCACGGTGGGAGTCACGCCGCCGGGAGGGCTCCGGTGGCTTCCTGCAGCAGGTCGGTCACGCGGGCCACGCCCACGCAGCGGCCCGCGTCGTCGAGCAGGACCAGGTCGTCGTAGCTGCGGGTGCGGTCCCCGGACAGGCAGCGCTCCAGCGCGGTGCGGACGTCGGTGCCGACGGCCGCCGTCCGAGGCGCCTCGGACAGCGAGCGGGCGGGTCGTTCGGCGTAGAGCGCTCGGCCGAACGGCCCCGAGATGGCGAGCATGAACCGGTTGCGGTCGAGGAATCCGGCGGGGTGCCCGCCGGCGTCGAGCAGGACGACGCATCCGGCCTGCGGGTGGTCGGCCAGGGCCTGGCGCACGTGCTCCGCCGTCGCGTCGTCGGGAAGTGCGACGGGGGTCTGCGAGAGATCGGCGAGCGTCGGGGGCGCCGGCGGCGTGGTCCGCGGTACCGGCGACGGACGGGCGGCCGGTGCGATGCCCGGCAGCAGGTCCACCGGCAGCAGGAGCCCCACCGTGGACGGCCTGCGCCGCGGCGTCGCCAGGAGCGGGCCCTGCGCCCACCCGATGCCGTGGTCGCGCACGGCGGCCAGCTCGTCGGTCGTGGTGACGCCGACGGCCGACATCCGCACCCCGACGGCGCGGCAGACGTCGCCCAGGGCGTGCACCACCGTCCGGGCCCGGGGATCGTGCGGGAGCCGGGCCACCAGCCCCGCGTCGATCTTGACCAGATCCGGCGCGAGCTCGGCGACGAGGTCCAGGCCGAAGCCCCGCCCGGCCTCGTCGAAGGCGATGCCGTAGCCCTCGGCACGCAGCTCGGCGACGCCCTCGGCCAGCGCGGACGGCGGGGCGGCCAGCAGTGCCGGGCCGACCTCCAGCAGGATCGGCGGCACGGGCCGGTCGCCCTCCCGGCCGCGCAGGCACTGCTGCAGCTGGGAGACGCGGCGGCGCGCCGACACCACCGTGTCGGCCAGCACGTCGACGTGCAGCGGCACCGTGGCGTCGTACCCGGTGCCGTGCAGCACCGACGCGATGGCGATGCCCGAGTCGAACTCCGCGAGCTGCCGCGGGCCCCACACGGCGCTGCGCACGACGACGGCGCTCCGGTCGCGGGCCTGGCTGCGCTCCACCTCGATGCCGACGGGGCGGCCGTTGACGAGGTTGAAGATCGGTTCGAACGCGAACCGGCCATGCTCACTCATTTGCGTAAGGGAACCAGGAGCAGGTGAACGCAGAGTGTCGTAGCGTTAGTCCATTAGGGTGTCAGGCGTCGCTGCGGGTCATCGCCAGGACGTCGAGGGCGGCGTCGAGCTGCTCCTCGGTGAGCGTGCCCTTGTCCAGGTGCCCGCGCTCCACGACGACCTGGCGGATGGTCTTGCGTTCCTTGAGCGACTGCTTCGCGACCGCAGCGGCCTCCTCGTAGCCCAGGTAGCGGTTGAGCGGGGTGACCACGGCCGAGGACGACTCCGCGAACTCGCGCGTGCGGGCGACGTCGGCCTCGGCCCCGTCGACCACCTTGTCGGCGAGCAGCCGGGCCACGTTCGCCAGCAGCCGCGCCGACTCCAGGAC
This sequence comes from Pseudonocardia sp. 73-21, assembly GCF_001899645.1. GTDB lineage: Bacteria > Actinomycetota > Actinomycetes > Mycobacteriales > Pseudonocardiaceae > Pseudonocardia. The sequence continues at coordinate 19,304 of NZ_MKVV01000064.1, forward strand.
GTTGCGCGCCATCACCGGCATCATGACGTTGAGCTGCAGGTTGCCCTGCGTGCCCGAGAACGCGACGGTGGCGTCGTTGCCCATCACCTGGGCGGCCACCATCATCGTGGCCTCGCAGATCACCGGGTTGACCTTGCCGGGCATGATCGAGCTGCCGGGCTGCAGGTCGGGCAGGTGGATCTCGGCCAGGCCCGTGCGCGGGCCGGAGCTGAGCCAGCGCAGGTCGTTGGCGATCTTGTAGAGCGACACGGCGACGGTGCGCAGTGCGCCGGAGGCCTCCACGAGCCCGTCGCGGGCGCCCTGGGCCTCGATGTGGTCGGGCGCCTCGCTCAGCACGTCGAGTCCGGTGGCCGCGCGCAGCTCCTCGACCACGCCGCTGCCGAAACCGGCGGGCGCGTTGAGCCCGGTGCCCACGGCGGTGCCGCCGATCGGCAGCTGGCCGAGCCGGGGGAGGACGTCGCGGACCCGGGCGGCGCCGTACTCGGTCTGCGTGGCCCACGCGCCGGCCTCCTGGCCGAGGGTGATCGGCACGGCGTCCATGAGGTGGGTGCGGCCGGCCGTGACCACGTCGACCCAGTCGGCCTCGCGGCGGCGCAGCGCGGCGGCGAGGTGCTCCAGCGCCGGGACGACGTCGGTGGCGAGCGCCTCGGTGGCGGCGAGGTGGATGGTGGTGGGGAAGACGTCGTTGGACGACTGCGACGCGTTGACGTGGTCGTTCGGGTGGACGTCCACGCCCGCGCGCGCGGCGACCGTGGCGATCACCTCGTTGGCGTTCATGTTGGAGCTGGTGCCCGAGCCGGTCTGGAAGACGTCGACGGGGAAGTGCGCGTCGTGCTCACCGGCGGCCACCTCGTCGGCCGCGGCGGCGATGGCGGCGGCGAGCTCCGGCTTCAGCACCCCGATCCGGCCGTTGACCCGCGCCGCGGCGCCCTTGACCAGGCCGAGCGCGCGGATCTGCGCCCGCTCCAGCCCGCGGCCGGAGATCGGGAAGTTCTCCACCGCCCGCTGCGTCTGCGCCCGCCAGAGGGCGTCGGCGGGTACCCGCACCTCGCCCATCGTGTCGTGCTCGATCCGGAACGCCTCGTCGTCGGCCATGGACCCAGTGTTCTCCCCGACGCAACAGTGCGCAGTCGGGTGTGGCGCAGGAGTCAGAGCGTGTCGGCCGGTCGCAGGACGAGGTCGTGCAGCCCGCCCAGCACGATTCCGAACACCGGCCCGCCCACGACGGGGACATCGAGGCCCGCGGCGGTCCTCGCGCGGGGTGGAGCGACGAGCACCGGGGCCATGACACCTCCATGTTCACGATGTGACTGGCCGATCGGATGTCCGGCCCTCTGCGCTGACGGGAGCCCGGCGCCGGACTGCGCCGTCCGGCCCACGGAAAAGCCCCGCGGCCTCCGGTGCGGAGGCCGCGGGGCCGCGGCGGGTCAGGCTCGGGGGGATCGGGCTGATCAGGGGCGGACCTGCACCACATCGCCCGGGCTCAGCGACCGGTAGAACGTGGCCGAGGCGGCCCGCGACAGGTGGATGCAGCCGTGTGACAACACCGACAGGCTGCCCTGGTGGAACGCGATGCCCCCGTTGAAGAAGACCGAGTTGGGCATCGGGGCGTCGTTGAAGATGCTGCTCCTGTGGTCGATGTCCTTGAACGTGACCCGGTAGGTGCCGGTGGGTGTCCGGTAGCCGGCCCGGCCGCTGGTGATCGGGACGGGCCCGTACTGGACCACGCCGTTGCGGATCAGCCACGCCCGCCGGGCGGACAGATCGACGCACGCCCGGGCGGTGACGGAGCACGGGGTGCCCTTCACCAGCGCGGAGGCGGCGGGCTTCGCCGGATCCGCCGGCGTCACCGGTATCACGGGGGAAGCGGGTCGTGCGGGTACTGCCGGGGCGGAGGGTCTCGCCGGTGCGGCGGGCGCCGCGGGCCGGACGGCCGGTGCGGCGACC
>NZ_MKVV01000064.1:21264-42137 GCF_001899645.1 Pseudonocardia sp. 73-21
CCGTGACCCCCGTGACCCCCGTGCTGCCGCTGGTGGCCGCCCCGGCCGCGCCGACCGTCAGCAGGCCGGCGGCCGCCAGTGCGACGACGACGAGCGTCCCCCGAGATCTCCGCATGAGGCCTCCCGCCGCTGCTCACCCGATGTGACCGGGACGGCCCCCGGTACCGGTCAGCTGATCATCCGCGTACCGCGTACCGGTCATTCCGGGCAAGGTCCGCCGCTCTCACGATTCGATCACGGAGCGCGAGCGGGTCACCCCTACGGGAGCGGCGGGATGGACTCCAGGTCGCCGGCGAGGTGCTCGTCGGAGAGGTCGAAGTCCACGGCGGAGTACTCGCGCAGCTTCGTCAGCCGGTGGTAGCCGTCGATCATGCGGACGGTGCCGGACTTGGAGCGCATCACGATCGACTGTGTCGTGCATCCACCCGGTGAGTAGTGCACGCCCTTCAGCAGGTCGCCGTCGGTGATGCCGGTGGCGCAGAAGAACACGTTGTCGCTGCGCACGAGCTCGTCGGCGGTGAGCACGCGGTCGAGATCGTGGCCCGCGGCGACGGCCTTGGCCCGCTCCGCGTCGTCGGTGGGCCACAGCCGACCCTGCATCGCCCCGCCCATGCACTTCAGCGCCGCCGCGGTGATGATCCCCTCGGGCGTGCCGCCGATGCCGTAGAGCATGTCGACGCCCGTGCCGGGGCGCGCCGCGGAGATCGCGCCGGCGACGTCGCCGTCGGAGAGGAAGTGGATGCGCGCGCCGGTGCGGCGGATCTCCGTGACGAGACCGTCGTGACGGGGCCGGTCCAGCACGCACACGGTGACGTCCGTGACGTGGAGTCCCTTCGCCTTCGCGACCCGCCTGATGTTCTCCGCGACGGGGGCGGTGAGGTCGATGACGTCGGCGGCCTCCGGTCCGACCGCGAGCTTCTCCATGTAGAAGACGGCCGACGGGTCGAACATCGCGCCGCGCTCGGCCACGGCGAGCACGGCCACGGCGTTGGGCATGCCCTTGGCCATGAGGGTGGTGCCGTCGATCGGGTCGACCGCCACGTCGCACCATGGGCCCTCGCCGTTGCCCACCTCCTCGCCGTTGTAGAGCATCGGCGCCTCGTCCTTCTCGCCCTCGCCGATCACCACGACGCCGCGCATGGACACGCTGCCGACGAGCTGGCGCATGGCGTCGACCGCCGCGCCGTCGCCGCCGATCTTGTCGCCGCGGCCGACCCAGCGACCGGCGGCCATCGCGGCGGCCTCGGTGACGCGCACGAGCTCCATCGCGAGGTTGCGGTCGGGTGCCTCGCGGCGGCGGTTGCCGTTGCTGGCGCTCGGGGGTGTCGTCTCGGACATCTCGGCCTCCCTGATGATGGCGGAAGAGCGCGGCCGGGGCCGGCGGGGGATGAGGTGATCCTCGCAGATCGCCCGGTCCTGCGGTGCATTCCGAGCCTGAGACGAAGCCGACTGGGATACTGGCGGAGTGACCGCATCCGACCCGCCCCCGATGGCCAAACCACCACGCGGTGCGCTGCGCGTCAAGGACATGGTGGCCGCGATCGGGGTCATGCTGCTGGTCGTCCTGGTGATCGGCGGGCTGTCGCGCGGCTTCGGCTTCGCCCCGGGCGGGCCCACCGTGGACCCCACCGGCATCCCCGTCGTCGACGCCCCGGCGCAGCTGCGGGGCCTGGCGTCCTCGGTGTCGTTCCCGCTGCGGGTGCCGGCGACACCGGCCGGATGGCGCTCCAACTCCGTCGCCGAGGACCGGGTGGTGGGCACCGACCGCACCGACGTCCGCGTCGGGTACCTCACCGGGGCGAGCCAGTACCTGCAGCTCGTGCAGACCGACGCCACGGAGGACGCCCTCCTCGCGGCGCAGCCGGGCGCTCGCGCGCTCGCCGCGCAGGGCCCGGAGACCGTCGCGGGGCAGCAGTGGGTGGTCTACGGCGCCGAGCCGGCCGAGCCGATCTGGATCGCCGACCTCGCCACCCCCGGCGGGGGTTCGGTGCGCGTGCTGATCAGCGGCAGCGGTGCGGCGCAGGACTACCGCACCCTGGCCGGCGCGGTGCAGGCCGGTGAGGTCCTGAAGTAGGAGGTGGCTCCGTGGTCGGCTTCCAGGCGGTCCCCGAGCCCCGGCCGCGGGGCGGCGGGATGAGCATCGGGCTGCCGTTCGACCCCGCCGTGGAATGGGCCCTCGCACGACCTACCACCTGACGGGCCGGGTGGGCGGGCGCCGGATCCGCGGAGCGGTCGGCCGCGCGGAGGCGACGCTCCGCCTCGGGCCGGTCCGGGTACGCGACGCGGATCTCACGCCGGGCGCGTCCGTCGAGGTCGTGCTCGACCTGGAAGGCCCCCAGTTCGCCACGCTGGAGGACGACCTGCGCGAGGCGATCGGGCCCGGCACGGACGCCGTTCGGTTCTTCGACGAGCTCCCCACGCACTACCGGCTCAACTTCACGCGCTGGGTGGGCGAGGCCGAACGCGCCGACACCCGCGCCCGGCGCATCGCCCGGACCGCCGAGGCGATGAGGGAGGGCCGCCGGGAGCGCCCATGATCAGCGTTTCGGTGCGGGAACGGCCAGATCCCGCCGCAGACGCGCCGAACGCCCGATCATGAGCCTGCCCCGGCGTGCCGGCGTTGCTGCTCACCGGACCGCGGAGCGGAGCCGCGGGCCCGAGATCATCGGCTCGGGACGGAGGGCCGTGCTTCGTGCGGTTCCGGGTCCCCGCGCGTCGATCACGGCGCGAGCCGCAGGGGATGGTCACCGGTTCGGGACCGGGAACCGCAGCAGAGCCGGTTGCACGTCCCGAACCGTCGATCATGGTGCACGTCGCGGCTGCGCCGCCGGAGGCCCGTCCGCCCCGTCGAGCACCTTCTGGACGCGTTCCCGGGCGCCGGCCAGCTGCTCCTCGCAACGGGTGGCCAGAGCCTCGCCGCGTTCCCACAGCGCCACCGACTCGTCGAGGCTCAGGCCGCCGCTCTCCAGTCGACGCACCACCTCGGTGAGCTCGTCGCGGGCCTGCTCGTAGCCCATCTCTGCTACCTCGGTCACCTGGTCGCCTTCCTCCTCCGGGGGACGGTGGCGGTCACCGCTCCGTCGGCCACGCGGATCCGCAGCTGCGTGCCGGGGCCCGCCTCGGTCACCGAGCGCAGCACCGGCGGGACGTCGCCGCCGTCGGGCACGATCCGCTGCACCACGGCGTAGCCGCGGGCCAGGGTCGCCGCGGGGCCGAGCGTGGTGAGCCGGGCGCGGACGTGGGCCAGGTCGGTGCCGCGCCGGTCGAGATCGCGCAGGACCGTCGCCCGGGTGGCCTCACGCAGCCGCGCCACCTGCTCGCTGTACGCGTCGATCGTGCGCATCGGCTCGGCCAGTACGGGACGGTGGCGCAACGACTCCAGCAGCCGCGCCTCACGGTCCACCCAGCCCGCCAGCGCGCGCCGCGCGCGGTCGCGCAGGCCGGAGATGCGGGCGGTCTCCTCGGCGAGGTCGGGCACCAGGCGGCGGCCCGCCTCGGTGGGGGTGGAGCAGCGCAGGTCGGCGACGTGGTCCACGAGCGGGGTGTCGGGCTCGTGGCCGATCGCCGACACCACCGGCGTGCGGCACGCGGCGACCGCGCGGCACAGCGTCTCGTCGGAGAACGGCAGGAGGTCCTCGACGCTGCCCCCGCCGCGGGCGAGCACGATCACGTCGACCTCGTGGTCGCGGTCCAGCGCCCCCAGCGCGTCGACGATCTGGGGCACGGCCAGCGCGCCCTGGGTGGCGACGTGCTCGATCCGGAACCGCACCGACGGCCAGCGCGCCGTCGCGTTCGACACGACGTCGTGCTCCGCGGCCGACGAGCGACCCGTGACGAGCCCGATGCGCCCGGGCAGGAACGGCAACCGGCGCTTGCGGGCGGGGTCGAAGAGACCCTCGGCGGCGAGCAGTTTGCGCAGCCGCTCGATGCGGGCGAGCAGCTCGCCGATGCCGACGGCGCGGATCTCGTCGACGCGCAGGCTCAGCGTGCCGCGGCCGAGGAAGAACGACGGCTTGCCGTGGACGACCACGCGGTTGCCCTCGACGACGGCCGGTCCCCCGTCGCGGACGAGCCCGACGGGTGCCGTGAGCTGCAACGACACGTCGGCGGCGGGATCGCGCAGCACCAGGAACGCCGTGCCGGTGCCGGGTCGGGAGGTGACCTGCGCGAGCTGGCCCTCCACCCACACGGCACCGAGCCGGTCGACCCACTCGGCGATCTTCCGCGCCACCGTCCGGACCGGCCAGGGCTGCTCCGGGGTGGTGGGCGCGGTCACCCTTCCTGAACCGTGGTGATCCGGTTGGACAGCATCGTGACGTAGGGCGCGCGGTCGCCGTGCGCGCTCTCCCAGGCCAGCAGCGCCTGGAGGTCGGCGAGGCTGAGGAACCGCAGCTTGCCGCGCAGCTGCGGGATCGTCATGTCGGCGTAACCGGCGAGAGCCGTCGGCTCGGCGGTCGGCGTGGTCGGGGCGGACACGGGTGTCTGGGCCTTCGGTGCGTCGGACTTCGACGTTCCGGCCCCGGGTGCTGCCGTGGCGCTTGAACCGGCCGAGGGGGCTGCGGCGGGGGTGGCGGGTCCGGTCGGGCGGGTCGGCGTCGACGCGACCGTCTCTGCCGGTGTCTCGGAAGTGGCGGGCTTCGGCGCTTCGGGCTTCGGTGTTGCGGGGTTGGGCGCTGCGGGGTTGGGCGCTGCGGGGTTGGGCGCTGCGGGGTTGGGTGCAGTGACCTCGGGCGCAGCGGCCGTCGACGCGGCGGTCGTGGACGCCGGGGACGTGGGGCCTGTGGTCGTGGACGGCGTGGCCCCGGGCGGGGTGGCCCCGGGCGGGGTGGCCCCGGGCGGGGTGGCCCCGGACGGCGCGATCTTCGTCGCCGGCGCCTTCGTTGCTGCGGGCTCGGAGGCTGGCGCCTTGGGAGCCGCGGCCTTCGACACAGCCGGCTTCGACACAGCCGGCTTCGACACAGCCGGCTTCGACACAGCCGGCTTCGACACCTCCGGCTTCGACACCTCTGCCGTCGGTGCTGCTGCCATCGGTGCTGCCGCCTTCGGCGTCGCGGGCTTCGGCGCGCCGGCCTTCGGAGCACTCGGCTTGGGAGCCGGAGCCTTGGGGGCTGCGGTCTTCGTGGCTGCGGTCTTCGGTGCTGTGGCCTTCGGTGCTGTGGCCTTCGGTGCTGTGGCCTTCGGTGCTGTGGCCTTCGGTGCTGTGGCCTTCGGCGGCACAACGGGCTTCGGCGCAGCCGGCTTCACCGGGGCGGGCTGGGGCAAAGCGGGCTTCGGTGACGGCGCCTTCGGGGCGGCCACCCGGGCCGGAGGCTGCGCGACGGGGATGCGGCCGTTGGGCGGGCGCAGCTCGGTGACGGTGCTGGAACCGTTGCGGCGCGGCGGCTCCTCGTCGTCGAACGTGGCCCAGCTCGGCTTCTCCTCGACCGGGCGCAAGGTGCCCAGCGCACGGTCGCCCTTGATGGCGAGCTCGGTGACCTTCTGCTGCACCCGCATGGTGGCCTGCAGCGCCTGGCTCACCGCCGTGACGGGGAACTCGACGACGAGGCGGGGGAGATCGCGGGCCTGGTCGACAGCGGTGGCAACGAGGCCGGCGGCGATCCGCACCGGCAGCGGCAGCGGCTTCATGCCCACAGTCTCCCCTGCCACCAGGATTGCGGCAGGTCGGGGGCACAGAGACGTCGGCACAGGGACGTCTCCGTCACGTCTCCCGGGCCCCGTCCGGCGGCCGCCCGTACATTGGGGGCATGTCCGGATCGAGCAGCAAGCGTGTCCTGCTGGCCAAGCCCCGCGGCTACTGCGCCGGTGTCGACCGGGCCGTGGAGGCCGTCGAACAGGCGCTCGAGCAGCACGGGGCGCCGGTGTACGTGCGCAAGCAGATCGTCCACAACGTCCACGTGGTCGAGACGCTCACCGAGCGCGGCGCCGTGTTCGTCGACGAGACCGACGAGGTACCCCAGGGTGCCCTCGTCGTGTTCTCCGCCCACGGCGTGTCGCCGGAGGTGCGACAGCAGGCGAAGGAGCGGGAGCTCCGCACGATCGACGCCACGTGCCCGCTGGTCACGAAGGTGCACCAGGAGGCCAAGCGGTTCGCCCGCGAGGACTACGACATCCTGCTCGTCGGCCACCACGGCCACGAGGAGGTCGAGGGCACCGCAGGCGAGGCGCCCGAGCACATCCAGCTCGTCGAGACCGCCGCCGATGTCGCGGGCGTGACCGTCCGCGATCCCGAGAAGGTGGTCTGGCTGTCGCAGACCACGCTCAGCGTCGACGAGACCATGCAGACCGTCCGCGCGCTGCGCGAGCGCTTCCCCTCACTGCAGAACCCCCCGAGCGACGACATCTGCTACGCCACGCAGAACCGCCAGGTGGCCGTGAAGGCGATGGCCCCGCAGTGCGATCTCGTGCTGGTGGTGGGCTCGAAGAACTCGTCCAACTCCGTGCGGCTGGTGGAGGTGGCGCTGCAGGCCGGCGCCGGGGCGTCGTACCTCATCGACTACGCCCGCCAGATCGACGAGGCGTGGCTCGACGGCGTCGGCACGGTCGGGGTCACCAGCGGGGCGTCGGTGCCGGAGCTGCTGGTGCGCGGCGTGGTGGAGCACCTGGCCGAGCGCGGTTGGGAGAGTGTGGAGGAGGTCACGACCGCCGAGGAGACCCTGACCTTCTCGCTTCCCCGCGAGCTGCGTCCCGCTCGGAGCCCGGCCGCGCGCTGACGCGCTCGCGCTGCACCAGGAGGCGGAACCCGCCGATCGCCACGACGATGCCGGTGACCCACGCCATCGTCGGGAAGCTGTTGACCAGTGGCGCCCCGATCACGAGCAGCCGCTCGGCGATGCCCGCGCCCGGTTTCGGGCTGCCGGCCAGCAGCACCACCACGGGAACCGCGACGGCCAGCAGCAGCGGCGGCTGCACCATCGGCCCGAACAGGCCCGACCGGCGCACCCAGGCCACGGCGAGCACGCAGCCCACCACGAAGCACACGGTGAACACGGTGCCGAGCGTCCCGGAGCGGGTGAGGTCGACGAGCACCCCGATCGCCGTGAGCACGGCGGCGAGCCCGACGGCGGCCAGCGGGGGGACGCCGAGCACCGAGGGGATGATCGAGCGCTCGGCCATCGGCCACCGGCCACCCGATCCGCCGCGCTCACGCTCGGGCGGCCGGGGCGGCGAGGTCCGGGGCGGCGAGGTCCGAGGCGGCGGGGTCCGGGCCGAAGAGGTCCGTTCCGAAGAGGTCCGTTCCGATGGCGGACGGCTCGGCGACGTCCGCGCCGTCGACGTCCGGGCGGTGCGGGGCCTCACGGGCTCGGTCATCCGTTCACGGTAGCCCGCGCGTCCCCGTCCTGGCCGTCGCCCCGCACCTCGTGCAGGGCGATCAGCGAGTCGGCGGCCGAGGCGAGCAGCTCCGGCGCGGAGATGCGGCGGGGCGCGCGTTCCACCTGCCCGGGGGAGGGCAGCTCCTCGTCCGAGACGTGCAGCTCGGTGAGCTTGCGCGCGGTGACCAGCACGCGCGCCTCCAGCGAGCTGACGGTCTGGTTGTAGCTGGTGACGGCGCCGTCGAGGCTGCGGCCCAGCTTGGCCACGTGCGTGCCCATCGTGGCCAGCCGCCCGTGCAGCTCCTTGCCGAGTTTGTGCACCTCGGCGGCGTTGCGCGCCAACGCCTCCTGGCGCCACGAGTAGGCGACGGTGCGCAGCAGCGCGATGAGCGTGGTGGGCGTGGCGATCACGACGTTGGTGGCGAACGCGTGCTCCATGAGCGACGGATCGGCCTGCAGCGCGGCCTCGAGGAACGGGTCGCCCGGGACGAACAGCACCACGAACTCCGGCGACGGCTCGAACGCGGCCCAGTAGGTCTTGGCCGACAGCTGGTCGACGTGCTGGCGCAGCTGCCGGGCGTGGGCGGTGAGGCGCTCGCGGTGCACGTCGGGGTCGTTGCTCTCGACGGCCTCCAGATACGCGGCGAACGGCACCTTCGCGTCGACGACGACCTGCTTGCCGCCGGCGAGGTGCACCACCATGTCGGGGCGCACACCGCCGTCCTCACCCTGGCCGACCACCTGCGTGGAGAAGTCGCAGTGCTCCACCATGCCGGCGAGCTGCACGATGCGCTCCAGCTGCAGCTCGCCCCAGCGGCCGCGGACCTGCGGGGCCCGCAGCGCGTTGACCAGCGACTTCGTCTCACCGCGCAGCGCGTCGGAGCTGCTGCGCATGGCGTTGACCTGCTCGCGCAGCCCCGCGTAGGCCGACTCGCGCTCCATCTCGACGGTGCGCAGCTGGCCCTCCACGCGCTGCAGCGTGGACGCCATGGGGTCGAGCAGCTTGCCGATCGCGCTGGCCCGCGCGGCGGCGTCGCCGTCGGCCTTGGCGTGCAGCGCCGCGGTGGCTTCGGAGATCCGACCCTCCGCGAGCGCCATGAACTGTGCGTTGTTGGCCGCCAGCGCGTCGGCCGAGAGCGCCTGGAACGCCTGCTTCAGCTCGACGTCGCGGCGGGTGAGCAGCTCCTCGCGCCGCGCTCCCGCCTCGCGCTCGCTGCGCAGTGCGGCCCCGGCCGCCGCGGCCTCCGACTCCGCGCGCCGCAGCCGTTCGACGGCACGGTCGTGCTCCTCGCCGAGATCCTCCAGGCGCTCCAGCAGCCCGGCGCGCTCGGCGCGCATGCCCGCAGCGTCGGCCCGCAGCATGGCCGACGCGTCGGACGCGGCCCGGGCGGCGTCGGCGACGGTGGCCCGGGCCCGCGCCGTGACGAGCGCCCAGGTGACGCCGGCCCCGATCGCCAGCCCGACGACCAGGCCGATGAGCAGCGCGGTGGTGTCCATGGATCAAGGGTGCACACGGGCACCGACAGTTTCGGTGCAGGCGCGCCGGGTGAGTCGACGAGCGGTCGAACGCTTGGTCGAGCGGAGGGGGTCGTGCGCGCACAGGGGTTCAGTGGGCCGCCTCGTGCGCCAGGAGCTTCGCCTTCACGTCCACACCCCAGCGGAAGCCGCCCATCGTGCCGTCGGTCCGCAGCACCCGGTGGCACGGCACGAACAGGGCCGCCGCGTTGCGGGCGCAGGCCGAGGCGGCCGCCCGCACCGCCGCCGGACGCCCCGACTTCGCCGCGTACTCGGTGTACGTGACGGGCGCGCCGGCCGGCACGGTGCGCAGCACGTCCCAGGCGTGCTCCAGGAACTCGCCCGAGCGCTGCCGCACCGGCACGTCGTCGATCGCCGAGAGATCGCCCGCGTGGTAGCGGGTGATGGCGTCGCCGACCGCACCGATGTCGCCCTCCACCACCGAAGCGGGCCGGATCGAGGTGTGGATCAAGGGCAGCAGGTCGTCGAGCGACGCCGTCCAGCCCGAGGCCAGGACGGCTCCGTCGACGTCGACGACGGCGGTGAACGGACCGATCGGGGTGTCCAACGTGGACCAGGTAGTGGTCATGCAGTCCTCCAGAGGTGGGTGGCGGCGTAGGACCGCCAGGGCTTCCAGTTCTCGGACCGCGCGGTGAGCCCGTCGACGTCGGACGGGAGTCCGAGCGCGGCGGCTCCGCGGCGGACCGCGAGGTCGGTGGCGAGCAGCTCGTCGGGGTCGCCGAGCAGGCGCATGGCGAGGTAGCCGGCCGTCCAGGGGCCGACGCCGGGCAGCGCGACGAGGTCGGCCCGCAGGTCGGCGGGGTCGCGGCCGGCGTCGAGCACGAGATCCCCGGAGGCGATGGCCACGCACAGCCCGACGACGGTGTCGATCCGTCGCGCGGGGCCGCGGAGCACCTCCCGTCCCCGTTCGGCGATCGTCGTGGGGGTGGGGAAGAGCAGGTCGGGGCCGTCCTGGGCGAGTTCCGGCGGCAGCCGGTCGCCGAGCGCGGCGGCCAGCCGCGACCCCGCCGTGCGGGCCGCCGCCACCGACACCTGCTGCCCGAGCACCGCGCGCAGCGCCGTCTCGGCGCCGTCGACCGTGCCGGGCAGCCGGATCCCCGGCACCGCCGCGACCCGCGGGGCGAGCGCGGGGTCCGCCCCGAGCAGCTCGTCGACGGCGACGGGATCGGCGTCGAGGTCGAGCAGCCACCGCAGGCGCGCGACCGCGGGGCCGAGGTCGCGCGGATCGGCGAGCCGCAGTGTCGCGGTGATGTGGGTCGCGGTGATGTGGGTCGCGGTGATGTGGGCAGAGCCCGTGTCCAGCTCCATCGCGGCCGTCGCGGGGCCGTGGGGCAGCCGCAGCGTGCGGCGGTACCCGCGGTCGTCCAGCTGCTCGACGCCGTCCAGCGAGCGGGCGCGGAAGAACCCGAGGAGACCCTCCGCGTCGAACGGCGGGCGGTAGGGCAGCCGCAGCACCAGCGTGCCCGCGACGGCCGGCACGCTGCCCCGCTTGCGGCCGGCCTCCGTCCGCAGCGTCGTGGGTGGCACCCCGTAGACCTCGCGGACGGTGTCGTTGAACTGCCGGACGCTCGCGAACCCCGCCGCGAACGCGATGTCGGCCATGCCGAGCGGGGTGGTCTCGATGAGCAGTCGCGCGGTGTGGGCGCGGTGGGCGCGGGCGAGGGCGAGGGGTCCGGCGCCGAGCTCGGCGGTCAGCACGCGGCCCAGCTGCCGCTCCGAGTACCCGAGCGCGGCGGCCAGCCCCGCGACGCCCGCGCGCTCGACGACACCGTCGGCGATCAGACGCATCGCGCGGGCGGCGAGGTCGGCGCGGATGTTCCAGTCGGGCGAGCCGGGCACGGCGTCGGGCAGGCAGCGGCGGCAGGCGCGGTAGCCCCGCTGCTGGGCGGCCCCCGCCGTGGGCAGGAACTCGACGTTGCCGCGCTTGGGCGTGGTGGCCGGGCAGGACGGGCGACAGTAGATCCCGGTGGTCCGGACGGCCGTGATGAAGTGGCCGTCGAACCGCGCGTCGCGGGAGGCGACGGCGCGGTAGCAACGTTCCTGGTCGAGGAGCACGAGGGCAACTCTGCCACCGCCGGTGACCGGTCTCTGGCGGAAATCGGACACGGCCGCCCGCTCATCCGCGTGACGAGGTCGCGACCGCTCATGTCGGTCAGCAGCCCTACCCGACCGGGCCGGGTCGGCTGGCCGGCAATCCGCTCGGCCGGTTCCGGCGGACGATCAGGACGGCCAGCCCGACGTACGGCCCCACGTCGAGCGAGTTCCGCCACCGCGGCGGCCCCGGCAGCAGCCACCGGATCTACGGCAGCGACGGCAGCGTCACCAGGGCGGCCGCCTACGTGGCGTCGCAGGTGGCGACGGCCGCGGGCTCCTGACGGCCCGGCGACCGCGACGAGGGCTGTTCGTCCCGGACAAGGCCGTGGGCAAGCACATCGGCCCCATCCTGGGCAAGCTCGACCTGCCCCGTCCGGCGACGACGACCGCCGCGTGCGCGCCGTGCTCGCGTACCTGCAGGCCGCCGGATGGGGCGGGACTACCCTGGTACCTCGTGTCACTCACCCTCGGGATCGTCGGCCTGCCCAACGTCGGCAAGTCGACGCTGTTCAACGCGCTCACCAACAACGATGTCCTCGCCGCGAACTACCCGTTCGCCACGATCGAGCCCAACGTCGGCGTCGTGCCCCTGCCCGACCCGCGCCTCGCCGAGCTGGCGAAGATCCACGGCTCCGTGAAGATCGTGCCGGCCGTCGTGTCGTTCGTCGACATCGCGGGCATCGTCAAGGGCGCGTCGGAGGGGGCGGGGCTGGGCAACAAGTTCCTGGCCAACATCCGCGAGTCCGACGCGATCTGCCAGGTCGTGCGCGTGTTCGACGACCCCGACGTCGTGCACGTCGACGACCGCGTCGACCCCGCCGCCGACATCGAGACGATCTCCACCGAGCTGATCCTCGCCGACCTCCAGACGCTGGAGAAGGCCGTCCCGCGCCTGACCAAGGAGGCGCGGATGCAGAAGGACCGCCGCCCCGTCCTGGAGGCCGCGGAGAAGGCCGTCGAGATCCTCAACGGCGGCACCACGCTGTTCGCCGCGGGCGTCGACAACGAGCCCCTGCGCGAGCTCACCCTGCTCACCACCAAGCCGTTCCTGTACGTCTTCAACGCCGACGAGGGCGTGCTCACCGACGACGCGAAGCGCAAGGAGCTCACGGAGCTGGTCGCGCCCGCCGAGGCCGTCTTCCTCGACGCGAAGGTGGAGTCGGAGCTGCTGGAGCTCGACGACGAGTCGGCCGCCGAGCTGCTGGAGTCGATCGGGCAGAGCGAGCCGGGCCTCACCGCGCTGGCCCACGCCGGCTTCCGCACCCTGGGCCTGCAGACCTACCTGACCGCGGGGCCGAAGGAGGCCCGGGCGTGGACGATCCACCAGGGCGACACCGCCCCCCAGGCCGCCGGCGTGATCCACACCGACTTCGAGCGCGGCTTCATCAAGGCGGAGATCGTGTCCTACGACGACCTGATCGCCGCGGGCTCGATGGCGGCGGCCAAGGCCGCGGGCAAGGTGCGCATGGAGGGCAAGGACTACGTCATGGCCGACGGGGACGTGGTGGAGTTCCGCTTCAACGTCTGATCACTGCGAACCCGCGGCCACCAGCGTCGCGGTGATCGGTTCGAGCTCGGCGACCAGCTCGGCGAGCTCGGTGGGGGACAGGGCGTCGTAGGGCGGGGCGGCGAGCTCGTCGGTGAGGTCCTCGATGCGCTGCTTGGTCGCGCGGCCGGCGTCGGTGAACCAGCCGTCGGCGTCGACGAGCCCGCGCTCGCGCAGCCCGGCCATGACCTCGGCCAGCCGCTCCTTCGGCAGGTGGTGGATGCGCCCGAACGACTCCGGCGGGTGGATGCCGTACTCCAGCGCGGAGAGCACGTGGGCCTCCGTGCCGCCGATCTGCGCTCCGAGGAGGGCGGCGACGTGCCCGTCTCCGCGGTGCTCGCGCAGCATGTTCGCGGAGTGCCACAGCCGGGTGACCGGGTCGCCCGGCACCGGCAGGGTGCGCAGCCCGGCGTACATCACCCGGCCGTTCGTCGGTGCGCTCGTCGCGGCCTTCGTCGTCAGGTCGGCGGCGCGCACCAGGCCGGCTGAGCCGGCCAGCTCGTCGCCGAGGATCCGGCGGACGGAGTTGGCGCTGCCCCGCTGCCACGCGGCGAAGGAGGTCTCCGGCGGGACCGTCTCCCACGCGCTGGGGATGTGCCGCGCGGCCTCGCCCTCGGCGAAGCTGTAGAAGGCCGCGTGCACGACCTGCGCCGGCACCCGCCCCAGCGGAGCCGCACGGCTGGCGAAGTAACCGTCCCAGTAGGTGCGGTGGCCGAGCGCGGCCATCTCCTCGTTGGCCTCGTCGGCCATGTAGGTGACCAGGCAGATCGGCTCGAGGAGCTCGAACATGCGACGGGCGGTGCTCGTGGTGGGCATACGGGTCTGACCCGCCGGGCGCGGCGGACTCATCGGTGCGCCGCGGACTCAGGAGCCCGTGTCCGCCGCCTCCGCGATACGGGCTGCGGCCCACGTGGCGAAGAGCTCGAGGCCGTCGGCGGCCTGCGTGCCGCGGGCGGCGGTGTAGATGTCGAGCTGCAGTTCCGGGTCGGCCGGCAGCTGCGTCGCCTCGACGTCGAGGTCGAGCTCACCGACGGCCGGATGCCGCAGCCGTTTGCGTCCACTGCGGTGGAACCGGATGTTCTGGGAGGCCCAGTGCCGGCGGAACAGCTCCGACTGGGTGGAGAGCTCGCCGACCAGGATGATGAGGTCCCGGTCGTGGGGGTTGCGCCCCGCCTCGAGCCGGAGCATCGCCGCCGCGTCCATCGCCATGCGGTCGAAGTCGACGAAGAACTCCCGCCCGGACGGGTCGAGGTAGAAGGAACCGGGTGGTGTCGGCGGGCCGCTTCCCGGCCGCACCGGCGACCGCGGAGTTCAGCACGGGCGAGTAGAGGGCACGCGCCAACGGGTTCGTGGCGAGAATGTCGTGGCGGGCGTTGCGCACCCACGCCGGAGCCCCGGTGACGGCGGGGAACTCGCGCACCCGGGTGCGCTGGTCGGGCGTGCGCATGCGGTCCAGGTAGGCGCGGGCGGCGACCTGTGGGGGTACTGCGTTCACCTGGAAAGCCAGGCACTGCCACCGCCGGGTCCGGCACCGCAGGGTGGACGTCGTGAGCACAACGACAGCGCCCGGGTCGGATCATCCTGTCGGTTACTTCATGATCCTGCTGAACAACAGCATCATCGTCACCAGCCCGCCGAAGATCGAGGCCTCGCTGGGATTCTCATGACCCCGTCTTCAACGGCGACGGCACGTCACAGCCGACCGTCGGGCTGGTCGTCACCCGAGACGGTACCGCCGGCCGCATCCGGCCCGGCGACACCGTCTGGACCCCGGCCGGTGAGGAGCACTGGCACGGAGGCACCGCCGACACGATGATGTGCCACTACACCATCCTCGACGCCTCCGGTGACGGCGAGGCCACCACCTGGCTCGAACCGGTCACCGACGAGCAGTACGCCACGGCCGTCGCCGACGTCTGAGACGCCGTGGCACTACTCTCGCCGCGCATGTTCCCGGCGGGGTTGTCGATGCTGTGGGAGTCGACCGATCCGGTGGACGCCCTCCGCGCCCGGTTCGGGCCCGACGGCTTCGACGACGCGGCCGGCTGGCTCGGCGCGTGTCTCGCCCGGGCCTGGGACGTCGACGTGCAGGCGTGCGACCGGATCCTGATCAGTGACAGGAACGCCATCGCGTGGGTCCACACGGGCCGGGAGATGCTGGTGGCCAAGTGGTCCTGCGACCGGAGCCGGTTCGCGACGCTGTCCGCGGTCGCCGATCTGCTCCGCGCGCTCGACGGGCAGCAGGTGCCGGTGGCGCCGCCGCTGGCGTCGGTCGACGGGCGGCACCGGGTGGTCGTCGACTCCGGTCCGTCGCCGCTGTCGGTGATGGTGCAGCCCTGCGTCGACGGCGACCTGCTCGACGTCGCCGACCTCGCCGCGGTCCGCAACGCCGGTGCCTGCCTCGCGTCCCTGCACCACGCCCTGGCGGCCCACCGGGACGACCGGCCGGCTGCGGCCGCCCCCGTCGACCTGCGGCAGCGGGTGGAGCGGTGGTGGGAACGGGGCGGTGCCGGGAAGGCCCCGGCGGCGTCGGCGAGGCGGCGGAAGATGATGGCGGGACTTCCCCGATCGACGGACGGCCGCAACTGGTCCACGGCGACTACCGCGCCTCCAACATCCTCACGGCCGGCCCGGAGATCCGTGCCGTCATCGACTTCGACGAGGTCAGGTGGGACCACCGCATCACCGACGTCGCCAACGCGTTCGTCCGGCTCGGCACCCACTTCGCTGGCGGCCCACCCCGGCCCAGGCCCGTGTCGACTTCCTGGAGGGGTACCGGTCGGTGCGGCCGCTCACCCCGCTCGAACACCGGTGGCTCGACGTGGTCGTGCTCTGGTACGGCATCGGGGCCATCCCGGCGGGTGATGATCCGGCCGGATGGGCGGACGCCCTCTAGCCCAGCGGTACCTCGGCCGACCGCGTGACGACCGCGTCGAGGCTCGCGAGCTGCTCCTCGTCGAACGTGATGGTGCCGGCGGCCGTGTTCGCCTCGAGGTGGCCGACGTCCGCGGTGCCCGGGATGAGCAGCACGTTCGTGGCGTGGTGCAGCAGCCAGGCCAGGCCGACCTGCGACGGGGTGACCCCGAGCGACTCCGCCACGGCCTGGACCGCCGGCTCGTCGGTGACCTTCGGGACGCCGGGGAACGCGCCGCCGAGCGGGAAGAACGGCACCCAGGCGATCCCCTCCGCGGCGCAGAGCGCGAGCATCTCCTCGTCGCTGCGGGTGACGAGGCTGTAGGCGTTCTGGACGCAGACGATGCCCGCGGGGAGCCCCTGCCGCAGCCCGTCCAGCGTCACGCTGCTCAGCCCGATTCCGCCGATCTTGCCCTCGTCGCGCATGGCGACCATGACGGCGAGCTGGTCGTCGATGTCCACGACCTGGTCCCCTTCGGCGCGCAGGCCGGGGCCGGTGTCGAGGCGCCGCAGGTTCACGACCGGGATCCGGTCGAGGCCGAGGCTGCGCAGGTTGTCCTCGACGCTGGCCCGCAGCTGCTCGGGCCGCTGGGCGGGGCGCAGCGGGACGGGGCCGTCCCGGTCGGGATCGGCGCCGACCTTGCTCACGACCAGCACGTCGTCGTAGGGGTGGAGGGCCTCGCGGAGGAGTCCGTTGACGAAGCCGTCGCCGTAGAACTCGGCGGTGTCGACGTGGTCGATGCCGAGCTCGACCGCGCGCTGCAGGAGCGCGATCGCCGCGGCGCGGTCGTCGTGCAGGCGTTCGAGCTGCATCGCGCCGTACCCGATGCGCGACACGGTGGTGATGGTGGGAGTCATCGTCGGCCGTCCTGTGCGATCCTGGTAGAAGCGGAGGTGCCTCCGCTCTCGACCGTAGCACTAACGGAGGGACCTCCGCTTTGCGTGCCGACGCGCAGCGCAACCGCGACACCCTGGTCGCGGTGGCGCGGGCTGCCTTCACCGCCGCCGACGACACCGTCCCGCTCGAGGGCATCGCGCGCGACGCCGGCGTCGGGATCGGCACGCTCTACCGCCACTTCCCGACACGTGAGTCGCTCGTGGAGGCGGCCTACGCGGCCGAGCTCGACGACGTCGTGGCGAGCGCGGGCGACCTGCTCGACCGGCTCGCCCCCGACGTCGCGCTCCGGGCCTGGATGGACCGCTACGCGGAGTTCGTCGCCACGAAGCGCGGGATGCTGGACACGCTGCGCGCCGGCTGGGCGTCGGGCCGGCTCGCGACCCCGACCACGCGGGAGCGCATCACCGGCGCGATCGCCACGATCCTCGCGGCGGGGGCCCAGGCGGGTTCGCTGCGAGCGGACGTGGATCCCGACGACGTCACCGCGATGATGCTCGGAGTGTTCCTGTCGACGGCGAGCGGCCCTTCGGACCAGACGCGACGGCTGCTCGACCTCGTCGCCGACGCGCTGACGGCCCCGGGCCACGCCGGCTCGGTGGCGATCGACGAGCGGTAGCCGCCGGCCGGGTCACTCCTCGTCCGCCACCGATCGATCGAATGCCCGTTTCGGCACTTCTGATGAACCTGTCCACAGCTGTGGAACGTGCCGGAGCCGGTTACCGAAATCTCTCGTGACGCGAGGAACCGGGGGAACCGTGATGGGTGTAGGCCCGGTAACGACGGGAGCCCGTCTCCCCCGAGGGGGAGACGGGCTCCGTGTCGTGGAACGACGATCAGACGACGCGCACGCCCTGGGCCTGCGGGCCCTTCTGGCCCTGGCCGATCTCGAACTCCACTCGCTGCCCCTCGTCGAGGCTGCGGAATCCGCTGCCGTCGATCTCGGAGTAGTGGACGAAGACGTCAGCGCCGCCCCCGTCGACGGAGATGAAGCCGTAGCCCTTCTCCCCGTTGAACCACTTCACGGTTCCCTGTGCCATGCAACTGCTCCCTGCAGGTGGTGATGGGGCCCGCACCGTGCGGTCCCCGGCCTTCCCGTTCTGGCGAGCGTGATCACACGACACCTGAAACTACGGCCGACCGATGAAACTCTCGCATGCCCCGGATGGTTCCCGTAAGCGGGTACCGCCTGTGAGTTTCCAGATCGTCGATCCGGATCGATCAACGGCGCGCCGCGACGGCTCCCGCCAGTTCGTCGAGCAGGGCCGCGGTGGTGTCCCAGTCCATGCACGAGTCGGTGACGCTCTGGCCGTAGATCATGTCCGCACCGACGTCCTGCCGGCCCGCGACCAGGAAGCTCTCCAGCATCACCCCGGCGACGCCCCGTTCGCCGGCCGCGATCCGGGCGGCGATCTCGCGCGTCACCGCGGCCTGGCGGACGTGGTCCTTGCCGCTGTTGCCGTGGCTCGCGTCGACGACGACGCGCTCCGGCAGGCCGGCCCTGCGCAGGGCCGCGAGCGTGCTGTCGACGGAGGCGGCGTCGTGGTTGGGACCGGTGGCACCGCCGCGCAGGATGACGTGCGCGTCGGGGTTGCCCGCGGTGGTGACCAGAGCGGCGACCCCGTCGTGGTCGATGCCCATGAACACGTGGCTCGCCCCGGCCGCGCCGACGCCGTCGACCGCCACCTGGACGTCACCGTCGGTGGGGTTCTTGATGCCGACGGGCATCGACAGCGCGCTGCACAGCTGCCGGTGCACCTGGCTCGCGGCCGTGCGGGCCCCGATGGCGCCCCAGGTGACGACGTCGGCGAGGAACTGCGGGGTGATGGGGTCGAGGAACTCGCAGCCCACCGGCAGCCCCAGCGCGATGATGTCGAGCAGCAGCGCGCGGGCCGTGCGCAGGCCCGTGTTGACGTCGTAGGTGCCGTCGAGGCCGGGGTCGTTGATCAGACCCTTCCAGCCCACCGTGGACCGCGGCTTCTCGAAGTACGTGCGCATGACGACGCACAGCTCGCCGGAGAGCATGTCGGCGTGGGCGGCGAGGCGGTGGGCGTAGTCGAGGGCGGCGGCGGGTTCGTGGATCGAGCAGGGGCCGACGACGACCACGAGGCGGTCGTCGCGGCCGTCCAGGACCTCGACGACGTCACGGCGGGAACTGGTGACCGTGGAGGCGATGCGCGGTTCGACCGGCAGCTCGGCGCGCAGCGATGCGGGGGAGACCAGCGGGCTGATCTTCGCCGTGCGCTGCTCGTCCAACGCCGCGGGGGCGGTCAGAGGCATGACGGGGGGGCCTTTCGTTGTGCCGAACCACCGCGCCGAGCAATCTCCGAGCCGGTGGGGATCCGGCTCGGGAGTGGGGAGTCAGCGCAGCGTTTCGCCCGCCGACCCGTTCCGGGCCGGTGACGTAAACCAGTACTGGTGCTGCACGGCGGCGACTCTAGCAGTGCCCGTCCGGCCTACCTCGTTCTGATGAAACCGGACGGCTCGTGTTACCGGAACGGGTGCCGGCGACGAGGTCTGCAGTGTCCCGTCACCACATCAGTACGAGGAGTCACCGGATGGCGAACGCACTCCGCTGCCGCTGCGGCCACGACGCCGACGTCCACGAGCACTTCCGGGCGGGCCGTGACTGCGGCATCTGCGCCGACTGCCGCCGCTTCACCAGCGCCGATCCCGAGCCGGTCGTGCTGGCCGGGGTGGCCTGGAACCGGCTCCGCACCCCGATCGGCGAAGCCCCCGTCAGCCCGCTGCGGACACCTGTTCGCTGATCGACGCGGCGAGCGCGGTGTCGAGGTCGGTGATCCCGCCCTCGGAGTGCGTGGAGCAGCGGAACGTGAGCGTGCGCCAGCGGATGTCGATGTCCGGGTGGTGGTCACGGTCCTCGGCGATCTCCGCGACGCGGTCCACCACGGTGATCGCGGCCGGGAACGAGGGCAGCACCGCGACGAGCACGAGCGCATCCCCCTCCCGTGTCCAGCCCGGGAGCTCACGGAGCGCGGCGGTGACGGCGTCGTCGTCGAGAAGCTGAGGCATGGGGCCATCCTGCCCGCCCCACCCGCGAGTCGGGGTATGGATGCGCACGAGTCGGGCTGTGAGTGGGCCGGGGGACTGCGACTCGCGAGTGGAGGCCGCGACTCGCGGGGTGGTGGGTCAGGCGTCGCGGCGGAGCATCCGGTAGGTCGTGAGGCCCGCGCCGACCGCGAGGTAGCAGAGGGCGCGCCAGGTGCTCTCCAGCAGGCCGCCCAGGGGCAGGGGATCGCGCAGGGCGTCGGCGCCCGCGCCCCAGCCGGACGTGAGCAGGTAGGGCTGCAGCCAGTTGAGCGACGGGATCGCGCCCAGCACGCCGAACACGATCAGCCCGCCCAGCACCGACGCGAGGACGACCAGCGGGTGCTCGGTGAACGCCGAGATCGCCAGCGCGATCGCCCCCACCGCCGCGAGCTGGACGACGGCCCACACCACGACCAACGCGACCCGGCCGAGCGCACCGCCCAGGCCGACCGACGTGCCCGAGAGCGTGACGAGCTGCCCGTCGGCGCCGCCGACCACCACCAGCCCGGCGACGACACCGACCACCGCGATCACCAGCGTGGCGAGCGCCGCGACGACGAGCACCCCGAACGCCTTCATCACGACCAGCCGCAGCCGGCCGACGGGGGCGATCAGCAGGCCGCGCAGGGTGCCGCTGGCGGTCTCGCCGGCGATGGCGTCCGCCGCGGCCATGGCGACGGCCAGCGGCAGCAGCAGCGTGAGCGACAGGGTGATCGCGGCGATGGGCAGGACGAGCCCGTTGCCGCCGATCTGCCCGATCAGCCCGGCGCCGGGGCGGCTGCCCGCCACCGCGACGCCGATCGAGATCAGGACCGGGACCAGCGCGAACACACCGAGCATCACCAGCGTGCGGGGCCGGCGGAGCACCCAGCGCAGCTCGGCGCCGAGCAGCCGGCCCAAGGGGGCCGCGGTGGCCGTTGCGGTGGTCACGTCTCCTCCGTCAGCCGTGCGAAGAGCTCCTCGAGGTTGGCGCGGGTGCGCCGGGCCTCGTGCACCGCGACGCCGGCGCGCACGAGCAGCGCGACGACGTCGGGGGTGGGCGGGCCGTCCCGGACGACGACGGCCGGTTCGGCCCCCTCCGCCCGGTAGGCGGTGGCGCCGGCCTCGCGCAGGGTGCGCAGGGCCAGGTCGACGTCCGGCGTGGCGACGACGAGGCCACCGCTGCCGGAGTCGAGCAGGGTCGACAGCTCCCCGGTGGCCACCAGCGACCCGGTCTGCAGGACGGCCACGTGCGTGCAGGTGGCCTCGACCTCGGCCAGCAGGTGCGACGACAGCACCACCGTGGCGCCGGCGGCGTGCAGCTCGGCGATGATCCCCCGCACGTCACGGGTGCCGGCGGGGTCGAGCCCGTTGGTCGGTTCGTCGAGTACGACGAGCCGGCGGGGGATGAGCAGCGCGGAGGCCAGTCCGAGGCGCTGCTTCATGCCGAGCGAGTAGCCGCGGAACCGGCGGTCGGCGGCCGCGGCCAGGCCGACCCGTTCCAGCGCCGCGTCGACCGCCGCCGGGATCTCCCGCGACGCGAGAAGCG
>NZ_MKVV01000064.1:42145-104286 GCF_001899645.1 Pseudonocardia sp. 73-21
CGCAGGTTCTCCCGGCCCGACAGGAACGAGTGGAACCCCGGGCCCTCCACCAGCGCCCCGACGTGGGGTAGGGCGTCCGCCGCGCCGTCGGGCATCGGGTGGCCCAGCAGCTCGGCCGTGCCCGCCGTGGGGCGGGTGAGGCCGAGCAGCATCCGGATCAGCGTGGTCTTGCCCGAGCCGTTGGGGCCGAGCATGCCCAGCACGGACCCGGCGGGGACGTCGAGGTCGATGCCGTCGACGGCGACGGTGTCGCCGAAGACCTTCCGCAGGCCGACGGCGCGGGCCGCCAGCGCCGTCGTGACCTGCGGTTCTTCGGTCAGTGCTGTGGTCACTACTTCGCCAGTGCCGCGGTGAGCACCTGCTCGGGCACCGCACCGATCGCGATGCGGCCGTCGTCGGTGATGATCGCGGCCGCGACGGCGGTGGTGATCAGCCGGCCGCTGCCCCAGGTGCCGCTGACGGGGGTGCCGAGCGACGAGAGGTCGAACGAGCCGCGCCTGGGGGCCGCCCCTGCGTCCTGCCGGGGCATGCTCGCCACGAGCACGGTGTCCCAGCCGTCGCCCACGACCGTCGGCTTCGTGGCGCCGGCGGGAGGGCCCTCGGGCTTCGCCGGCTTGGCCGTCTGGTCGGGCGTGGTCACGGTGGAGCCGGGCGGGGGCGTGAACGTGAACAGCGACGCGTCCTGCGGGCCGAACGTGATGTCGCTGAACCCGACCTGCAGCGCCGGGTCGGACGAGCCGTTGGCCAGCACCGCGAGCTGCAGCGGCATGCGGGTCTCCGAGTCGACGGCCACGCGC
The DNA here is from genome assembly GCF_001899645.1 of Pseudonocardia sp. 73-21. GTDB lineage: Bacteria > Actinomycetota > Actinomycetes > Mycobacteriales > Pseudonocardiaceae > Pseudonocardia. The sequence goes on from NZ_MKVV01000064.1 coordinate 42,943, forward strand.
ACCTCGCGCAGCAGCGTCCGCTCGGTGGGTGCCGGGGTCAGCACGAGGGCGTAGGCCGGGCGGCCGGCGACCTCGGCGGTGCCGTCGACGCTCACCACGCTGGTGGCGCGCAGCTTCGCGATGGCCTCGGTGGCCGCGGCGGCGGGGTCGGTGGCGGCCTTCTCCGGGGTGGTCGCGGGCCTGTTGCCCTCCGGCGCCTTCGTCACGGACTTGTCGGCGGAGTTCCAGGACCAGAACGTGGTGCCGTCGGCGACGAGCGTGCGCTCACCGGTGCCGGACGGCACCTGGGCGCGGGCCTTGCTCGTGCCGTCGGTCCAGATCCGGGCGGTGCTCGTGCCGTCGGCGGCCTGGGGGATGCCCGGCAGCGCGGGGAGGCCCAGGTTGTTGTCGAGCTCCACCGTGCCGTTCAGCGGGCCGGGATGCGCCGCCAACACGGAGCTGACGAGGTCCTCGGCGCTCACCGGGGGCAGCTGGGGTGCGGCACCGGCGCCGGCGGGTATCGCCAGCAGTCCGAGCCCCACGATTCCCGCCACTGCGATCCCGGCCGCCACTCTGCGTCCTGCCGTACCTGTTCGCGCCATGACCACAGCCTGACTCATCGCTGCTGAGAGTGTTCTGAGGTGAGGTCCCGGTACGTTTCCACTGATGGCACGCGTACTGGTGGTCGATGACGAGCCGGGCATCCGGACGGCGGTGGCGCGCGGCCTGACGGCGGAGGGCATGGAGGTCGTGGCCCTGCGCGACGGGCCGTCGGCGCTCGACGCCGCGCTCACCGGCAGCTTCGACGCGATCGTCCTCGACATCATCCTGCCCGGCCTGTCGGGCTACCGGGTGCTCGAACAGCTGCGCGCCGCGGGCGTCGACACGCCGGTGCTGCTCGTCTCGGCCAAGGACGGCGAGTTCGACCAGGCCGACGGCCTCGACCTCGGCGCCGACGGCTACCTCGTCAAACCGTTCGCCTTCGTGGTGCTCGTCGCCCAGCTCAAGGCCATGCTGCGCCGCCGCGACGCCACGCTGGGCCGCACGGGGCAGCGGGTGCGGCTGGGGTCGCTCATCGTCGACCCGGTGGCGCGGTCGGTGAGCTGGGAGGGCGAGTCGATCGAGCTGTCGCCGCGGGAGTTCGCGCTGCTGCACGCGCTGGCCAGCCGTCCCGACACCGCCGTCGGCAAGGACGACCTGCTGCGCATGGTCTGGGGCGACGAGCAGGCGGCCAGCCGCAACGTCGTCGAGGTCTACGTCGGGTACGTGCGGCGCAAGCTGGAGGCGGTCGGGGCCGGGCACGTGCTGAAGACGGTGCGCGGGTTCGGCTACATCGTCGGATCATGAGGTTCCGACGCTGGTGGGCGGCCCGCCCGCTGCGGTGGCGCATCACCTTCGCCGTCGGGGCCGTCGCGCTGGTGACGTTGCTGCTGCTCAGCCGGCTCGGCGCCGGGCTGCTCACCGGGGCCCTGCTCGGCGCGGCCGACGACGAGCTGCGCCAGCAGGCCGACGCCGCCGTCACCCAGCTCGTCGCGGGGGACGCGCCGAGGAACGTGCGGGCCCCGGGCCTGCGCGTCGTCGACACGGCGGGGGATCCGGTCGACGGCGGGCCCGCGCTGCCACTGGACGTCGGGCAGGTGCGGCAGCTCGCGGCCGGTCAGCCACTGATCGTCGGATCGTTCCGGGAGCTGCGGCGCGTGCTGGCGGAGCCCGCGGTGGCGAAGGACGGGTCGACGCGGCTCGTCGTCGTCACGGGGGACCTCGTGGGCGGCGCCACCCTGATCGCCCGGGCGGCCGCGGCGTTCGTGCTGGCGGCGGTGCTGGTCGCGGTGGTGGTCGCGGCCGCGGCCTGGGCGGCCACGCGTGCGGCCCTGCGCCCCGTCGACCGGATGCGGACGGCCGCCGCGCGCCTGCCCCCGGGGGAACGGCTGCCGGTGCCGGTGGCCCGCGACGAGGTGCGCGCGCTGGCCGAGGAGATCAACCTGCTGCTGGCGCGGCGGGACGAGGCCGTGTCCCGGTTGGAGCGGTTCACCGGCGACGCCGCGCACGAGCTGCGCTCCCCGGTGGCCGCCATCCGTGCGCAGGCGGAGGTGGCGGTGGCCCATCCCGATCCCGAGCTCACCGACGAGACTCTCCGGTCGGTCGCCGAGGAGGCCGCGCGGCTGACGACGCTGCTGTCGGACCTGCTCGCCCTCGCCCGGGCCGACGCCGGTCAGCGCGTCGCCGCCCGGCCCGTGGACCTCGTCGACGCCGTCCGTGCGGCGGTCGGGCGGGTGGTCGGCGGGCCCGCCACCGAGGTCGTCGCCCCTGGTCCCGCGTCGGTGGCGGCCACCCCCACGGAGGTGGCGCTCGTGCTCGACAACCTCGTCGGCAACGCGCGACGGCACGCCCGATCGCTGGTCAGGGTCGTGGTGCTGCCCGCGGGGCGCTGGGTGCGGCTGGTCGTCGAGGACGACGGTCCGGGCATCCCCCCGGGCGACCGGCTGCGCGTCTTCGACCGCTTCACGCGCCTCGATCCGGAGGGTGGGGGCGGCGCCGGGCTGGGTCTGGCACTGGTCGCGGCGCTGGTGCAGGGCCGTGGGGGGACGGTGGCGGCCGGGGCGACGGCCGCGGGCGGCGCGCGGCTGGAGGTGCGCTGGCCTGCGGCGACGTCCCCGTCCTGACGACCGCCCTGCCCATTCCGGTGCGGTGGCCCGCAGCGTGATCAGCGCACACGGCGATCACGGCCGCCTGGTCGGGGTGATCGGGAGGGTCGTGCGCCAGTGGGGTGGCGTGTCGAGCGTCGACGGGAGGCGGGTGGTGGGATCGCCGTGCGCCGCGTCGACCTGGAAGCGGGTCAGGAAGAGGGCTCCGGTCAGGTCCGCGCCGGCGAGGTCCGCACCCCGCAGGTCCGCGCCGATGAGGTCGGACCTGCGCAGGTCGGCGCCGGTGAGGTCCGCGCCGATCAGGGAGGCCCCGCGCAGGCTCGCGCCCCGCAGGTCGGCCCCGGAGAGGGTGCGGCCGGTGAGGTCGGCGCCCCGCAGGTCGGCGCCGCGCCGACCGGTACGCCGCCGCCGGCGCACCGACCTCGCAGCCCGTGTGGTGTCGTCGCAGCCCGCCGGCGCGCTGCGAGGTGGCCGGGGGGCTGCGAGGTCGGGGGCGCGCACCAGTTCGCTCGTGCGCAGGAGGAGGACGTTGACCTCGCCCCGGAGCGCGTTCACGTCGAGCGCCGCGAGCTCGTCGGGACTGCTGCGGGTGAGTCGCTCCACCCGCTGCCGCGCTCGTCCCAGATCGGCGTGGACGGGCTCGGCCTCGGCTCGGCCCAGCGCGTCGGCGAGGTACCAGAGCAGCTCGTGCAGCGGTCGCATCACGGCGAAGGAGTCGAACATCGGCTGCGCGATCGCGGGGTCGGAGCGCCAGTCACGCCCGCCGAACGTCACGCGGGTGACCTGCTGGCCGGCACCGAAGCAGTCGAACACGGTGCAGCCGGCGAACCCGCGCTCGCGCAGGTCGGCGTGGATGCCGCAGCGGAAGTCGGGCTGCAGGTTCGCGCACGGCTGCCCGGCCGGCTTGTCGACGGCGAAGTCGGACGAGGCCGCGAACGCCGGTGCCACGCAGCACAGGCCGGCGCAGCTGCCGCAGTCGGCGCGCAGATCGTCCACGGGTGGACGATAGGGCCCGTGCCGGTTCTGAGCTCGACCGTCCTCGTCGACGCCCCGCCCCGGACGGTCGCCGGGATCCTGCGTGACGCCCACATGGCCGCGGAGGCGCTCGCCCGGCTCGGCCACCGCTGGGGTGACGGGCCGCGACTGCTGTCGCCCGGCGACGAGGTCCGCGTGGTCGGGCGGGTGCTGCCGGGCCTGCGCGTTCCGGTGCGGACGGTGGTCGGGACGGTCTCGGCGTCGGGCATCACGTCGGCGTTGCGCGCAGGACCCCTGCCCGCGCTGCACCACGACGTCACCCTGACGCCGGACGGCGCGGGCACCCGCGTGCACGACGAGCTGCGCTGGACCTCGCCGCTCGGCCCGCTCGGGCGCCTCGCCGACGCCGCCGTGCTGCGCCGGGTCGGCGCCGACCTGCTCACGGCCCGCCGCGCCGTGCTGCTGGAGAGGGCGGTGGAGCTGATGGCCGGACCGGTGATCGTCGCGACCGCGCTGGTCCGCGACGGGCGACTCCTCATCGCGCAGCGCACCCGCCCGCCCGCGCTGGCGGGGATGTGGGAGCTGCCCGGTGGGCGCGTCGAGGTGGGGGAGTCCGAGGCCGACGCCGTCGCGCGCGAGTGCCGGGAGGAGCTGGGGATCGCGGTCCGGGCCACCGGGAGGCTCGGCACGGACCTGCCGATCGACGCCGCGGTCCTGCGTGTGCACACGGCGGAGCTCGACCCCGGTTCGCCGGAGCCGGTGGCGCTGGAGCACTCGGGCCTGCGCTGGGTCGGCCGTGCCGAGCTGGCCGGGGCGAACTGGGTCGCCGCCGACCGCGCGGTCCTCGCCGACCTGGAGGCGCTGCTCACCGTGCCCGTTCGCAGATAGCCGTGCGCGGATGGCCGTGCGCGGATGGCCGTGCGCGGATGGCCGTGCGCGGATAGCCGTGCGCGGATAACGGTGTTCCCGCACTGATATCCGCGCACGACCCCGGGGAGCCCGGCGTGATCACCGCCTCGGGACCGTCGACCGCCTGTGGGACGCCTCCCGGTCCCCGGGCGTCATCATGGGCCGGGTTCCCGTCCATGATCGGCGCCTCGGGGCCTGCAACCGGACGGCGTGCGGCTCCCCGTCCCGAAGCGGCGATCATGGGCCGGCCGCGTTCGCGATCGCAATCTCCTTGCGGCGGAACGGAACCCCGGCGGTGCGGGCGCCGTCCAAGCCGCATGTCCATCGACAGCATCCTCGTCCGGCAGGCCGGCGTGATCTCCCGCGAGCAGGCGCTCGCCGCGGGCCTCACCGCGGACACGATCGACCACCGCCTGCGCCTGCGCCGCTGGCGGCCGCTGCACCCCCGCGTCTACCTCGCCGCCGGCCATCGCCGCGACGACGAGGTGCGCGTGCGGGCCGCCCTGCTGTGGGCCGGTGACGGGGCCACCCTGTCGGGCACGGCCGCGGCGTGGTGGCAGGGCATGGCGGAGCGGGCCCCGGCCACCGTCGGGGTCACGGTGGGCCGGCACCGGCGGCCCCGTTCGCGGCCGGGGGTGGCGGTGCGCCGCCGGGAGCTGGCGGCGGAGGACGTCGCGGTGCACCGCGGCCTCGTGGTCACCGCGCCGCCGTTGACGGTGATCGAGTCGGCGGTCGAGCAGGGGGATCGCGGCAGCCTGCTGCTCGACCGGGCGCTGCAGCGGTGGGTGCGCTTCCCCGACGTCTACGAGGCGTACTGCCGCAACCTCGGATCACACGGCTCGGCGAGCGCCGGCCGGATGCTCGTGGCCGCCGCCGACCGCTCCGCGTCCGTGGCCGAGCGGCTGCTGGTCGCGATGCTCCGCGAGTCGGGGGCGGCCGGATGGCAGTGCGCGTTCCCGGCGGGCGGCCACCTCATCGACATCGCGTTCCCCGCCGCCCGCGTCGCGATCGAGGTGGACGGGTGGGCCTGGCACATGGACGCCGAACGCGCGGCCGCCGACAAGCGCCGCCAGAACGCGCTGGTGCGCCAGGGCTGGACGATCCTGCGCTACACGTGGCACGACCTCGTCGGACGACCCAAGGCGGTGCTGGCCGAGATCGCCCACGAGCTGGACCGGGCCCGGTCGGTGCAGGTCCGGCCCGGCGCGTGAGATGTCCGGGCGGTGATCACTGCCCGGGGACGGCGAACCGCGTGAGCCACGGCGGAGAGTCCCGCTCTGCCGATCACGGGAGCGCCGTCGGTTCGTGATCGGCGGTTCGGGACCGGCGACCGTCGGGGCGGCGGCTGCACGTCCCCCAACGGTGATCATGGAGCTCTGGCCGCACGGCAACCACCCCCGCCTCGGCCGGTCCGGCACTGCTGGCCGTCCACATTCACGCCCCGCCGCGCCCAGCTCGCCACACCGCGGCGCCCTCAACGCCGGTGACACCGCGCACGGAGACCCCGACTCGCGCGCATGGACGCCCCGACTCGCGCGCACGCAGACCCCGACTCGCGCGCACGCAGGGCCCGACTCGCGCGCACGCAGACCCCGACTCGCGCGCACGGAGACCCCGACTCGCGGGATGGCCTGTCTGCTCGCCGCCGCCGGCACCCGGAGGACGTGATCTCCACCACGTCTGCACCGGGCCCCGGACCCGGGGCGCCGACCTTCCGCGACCCGGCCCGGGCACCGTGCGAATGGGCCCCGTCCGCTCCCGCCGCCTCTCCGCGGCTCCGGATCCGACCGCCCGGCTCCCGATCGTGGCCGCTCGGCGTGGGGGTCCGGACGGATCGGTTCAGGGCCAGGCGCCACGAAGTGATCATGAACGGGACCTTGACGGCCACCCGGACATGGGCGTTCGATGCAAGTGCCGCGAAAGGGCGAGGGGCCTCCGCACGGGAGCCTCTGCTCACACCTGGGAATGAACGCCGGCACGCCCGGGCTATCCTGAGTTGTGAGCACAGCAACCACCCTCGCGGACCCCGCGGCCCAGTCCAGCGTGACCCGTGGGCCTGGCGCGCAGCTCCGCAACGTCGCCATCGTCGCCCACGTCGACCACGGCAAGACCACGCTCGTCGACGCCATGCTCCGCCAGTCCGGCGCCTTCGGTGAGCGCGCGGCCCTCGTCGACCGGGTCATGGACTCCGGTGACCTGGAGCGCGAGAAGGGCATCACGATCCTCGCCAAGCACACCGCGGTGAGCTGGCGCGGCATGACGCTCAACGTCGTCGACACCCCCGGCCACGCCGACTTCGGTGGCGAGGTCGAGCGCGGCCTGTCCATGGTCGACGGCGTCGTCCTCCTCGTCGACGCCAGCGAGGGCCCCCTGCCGCAGACGCGCTTCGTCCTCCGCAAGACCCTCATCGCCGGCCTGCCCGTCGTGCTGGTCGTCAACAAGACCGACCGCCCGGACGCCCGCATCGAGGAGGTCGTCGACCAGAGCCTCGAGCTGCTGCTGGAGCTGGCCGACGAGCTCGACATCGACGAGGCCATGACCTCGCGCCTGCTCGACCTCCCCGTCGTCTACGCGAGCGGTCGCGCCGGTCGCGCGTCACGCACGCGCCCCGCCGACGGCGAGCTGCCCGACGAGCCCGGCCTCGAGTCGCTGTTCGACGTCATCGCCGAGACGGTCCCGCCGCCCGCCGACGACGTGAACGCGCCGCTGCAGGCCCACGTCACCAACCTCGACGCCACCCCGTTCCTCGGCCGCCTCGCGCTGTGCCGGGTCCGGGCGGGCGTCATCCGCCGCGGCGAGTCGGTCGCGTGGATGCAGGACGGCGGCAAGGTCAGCCGCGTCAAGATCACCGAGCTGCTGCGCACCGAGGCGCTCACCCGCGTGCCGGCCGAGTCGGCCAGTGCGGGCGACCTCGTGGCCGTCGCCGGCATCCCGGACGTCACCATCGGCGACACCCTCGCCGACCCGGAGACCCCGGTGGCGCTGCCCCGCATCCACGTCGACGAGCCGGCCATCTCGGTCACCATCGGTATCAACACGAGCCCGCTCGTGGGCCGCGACACGCATCCGGGCACCAAGCTCACCGCCCGCCAGGTGAAGGGCCGCCTCGACAGCGAGCTCGTCGGCAACGTGTCGCTGCGCGTGCTGCCCACCGAGCGCCCCGACACCTGGGAGGTGCAGGGCCGTGGCGAGCTGGCCCTGGCCATCCTGGTGGAGCAGATGCGCCGTGAGGGCTTCGAGATGACCGTCGGCAAGCCCGAGGTCGTCACGAAGATCGTCGACGGCAAGAAGCAGGAGCCGTTCGAGCAGCTGTCGTGCGACGTGCCCACCGAGAGCCTCGGCGCGGTCACGCAGCTGGTGTCGGGCCGCAAGGGCGAGCTGATCCAGATGGTCCACGGCGACACCCGTGTGCGGCTGGACTACAAGGTGCCCTCGCGGGGCCTGATCGGCTTCCGCACGGAGTTCCTGACCATCACCCGCGGCGCGGGCATCGCCAGCCACGTGTTCGACGGCTACGGCCCGTGGGTCGGCGAGATCACCGACCGCCTGCGCGGCTCGCTCATCGCCGACCGCAGCGGCCCGGTCACCGGCTACGCGGTGGACGCGCTCGCCGACCGCGGCGTGCTGTTCGTCGGCCCGGGCACGGCGGTCTACGCCGGCATGGTCATCGGCGAGTACACGCGCAACGAGGACCTCGAGGTCAACATCGTGCGCGAGAAGAAGCTCACGAACATGCGCAAGTCCACCAGCGACGAGCTGGTGAAGCTGACGCCGCCCACGATCTTCACGCTCGAGCAGGCGATGGAGTTCTGCGCCGACGACGAGTGCGTCGAGGTCACGCCGGAGTCGGTGCGCATCCGCAAGGTCGAGCTCGACTCGCACCTCCGCGGCCGGATGCGTGCCCGGGCCAAGGCCTCCAGCTAGCCGGTCCCGCGGCGGGGGCGACCATGGCACCCGCCGCGGACCGCCGGTCCGCACCGCAGGACCGGAGGTGTGTGTGAGTCGCACGAGGACCGTGCTCCTGCTGTTACTGGCGGTCCTGCTCGCGGCCTGCAGCAACTCCCCGACGACGCCGCCACCGCCTCCACCGATCCCCACGCCGCAGAAGGAGCCGACGCAGCTCGTCGTCGGCGTCGACGCCATCCCCAGCGGGTTCAACCCGCACCTCATCGGCAACCAGTCGCCGCTCACCACGGCGCTCGCCACCCTCGTGCTGCCGTCGGTGTTCCGTCCCGACGCCCGGGGTGCGCTGCAGATCGACCCGACGATCGCCACGTCCGCCACGGTGTCGTCCACCGCCCCGTTCACGGTCACCTACGAGCTCAACCTCGAGGCGTCGTGGTCGGACAACGCGCCCATCGCGGCCGAGGACTTCGTCTACCTGTGGGAGCGCATGCGCGGCGACGTCGGCACCACCGACGCGGCGGGCTACCGGCTGATCACCGACATCAAGTCGCGGGCCGGGGGCAAGGCCGTCGACGTCGTGTTCTCCCACGCCTACCCGGGCTGGCAGCGGCTGTTCTCCGACCTGCTCCCCGCGCACCTGCTCAAGGACGCCCCCGGCTCCTGGACCGGCGCTCTCGCCGGCGGCCTGCCGACGTCGGGCGGGCCGTTCAAGGTGATCGGGGTCGACCGTGCCCGCGGTCAGGTCCAGCTCGCCCGCAACGACGCCTACTGGGCCACGCCCGCCGTGCTCGACCAGCTGGAGTTCCGCCGCCTCGACGCCGCGGGCATGGTGGCCGGGCTGTCCTCGGGTGACATCGCCATCGCGCTGCCGGAGGCCGACCAGGCCGTGCGCACGGCGCTGGGCGGACTCAGCCCGGCCCCGCACGTCCAGATCGCGCCGCAGCCCGTCGTCACGCAGCTCGGGCTGCGGGGCGACAGCGGCCCGATGGCGGACCCCCGGGTCCGCCAGGCCATGGGCGCGATCATCGACCGGGACGCCGTCCGGGCCGCCGTCGCGCCGGAGGCCCTGCCCGCCGACGCCTTCGGCCTGGCTCCCTCGGAGCCCGGCTACGCGTCGACGGCCCCCGCCGGAGCGCCCGCCCGCCCCGACCCGGCGTACGCGGCGCGGCAGCTGACGGCGGCCGGATGGGCGCGCAACGCCGTCACCGGCCGCTGGGACCTCCCGGGCGGCCGCCCCTCCCAGCTCGTGATCGGTGCCGCCGCGGAACGGCCGGAGGACCAGCAGGTGGCGCAGGTCGTCGCCAAGCAGCTGGCGGCCGCCGGCATCGCCGCGACGGTGGTGGCCCCTACGGCCACGGACCTGTTCGGGCTGGTCACCGTGCCTCCCACGCCACCGAGCCCGTCGCCCACCCCGTCGGCGACGCCGACCCCCACCCCCGGTCCCACGAGGTCGGCGGCCCCCACCACCACCTCCACATCGGGTGGGGGCGTGCGCGTCGACATGATGGTCCTGCCGCGCAACGTCGGCGGCGACCTCGGCACCGAGCTCTCGTCGGACTACGGCTGCCCGCAGCCGACGGCGCTGGTACCGGCGCCCCCGCGCTCGCCCACCGGGTTCTGCTCGCCCGCCCTGCAGCCCCTGTTCGACGAGCTGACCTCGGCGAACCCGCGGCCGGACCTGGCCGGCACCGTCGAACGCCTGCTCTGGCAGCAGATGCCGGCGTTGCCGCTGTTCCAGCCGGTGACGCTGGTGGTCAGTACGGCGGCCGCCGACGCGGCGACGAACGTCGGGCCCGGCCCGCTGGAGAGCGGACCGTTGACCGGGGCGGAGGACTGGCGCCCGTCAACCGGTTGACGGCATACTCCCGACGGCACTTAGTTACCGATAGGTAATCACGTGGATCCGGTGTGTTCGGTTCCGGTCACCCTTTGGTCACGATGAGGGGGGCGCCGGTGACGGTCGCGCAACCGGTTTCTACGGTGCCGAAGGGTCGATGCACCCGTTCGTCGACATGGGCGGCGGCATCGTCCCGTGACGACACGGACATCCGACCGGGACTGTCCAGCGGAGAGAGGTCAGGAAATCCATGAGGAGAACGAGAGCCGCGTCGCTGATCGCGATCGGGGCTGCGGCCGCGGTCGTGCTGGCGGCGTGCGGCACGGCGGCCGACAACGGTGGCACGGGTGGCGCGGGTTCTGACGCCCAGCGCAACGGCACCGCCGAGGGGGCCGTCAAGGGCGGCACGCTCAACATGCTGGGCGCGGGCGACGTCGACTACATGGACCCCAACATCACCTACTACTCGGTGGGTTACCAGGTGGCGCGCATGTACAGCCGCCAGCTGTTCACCAACCCGGCCGACCCGGCCACCAACCGCACCGCGGTGCCGGACCTCGCCGAGTCGATCCCGACCACCGACAACGGCGGCATCAGCGCCGACGGCAAGACGTGGACCGTGAAGATCAAGCAGGGCACGATGTGGAACTCCACGCCGCCCCGCCCGGTCACCGCGGCCGACGAGGTCATCGGCGTCAAGCGCACCTGCAACCCCGTGCAGCCCTTCGGTGGCCTGCCTGACTTCCAGAACCTGTTCGTCGGGTTCAAGGCGTTCTGCGACGGCTTCGCGAAGATCGGCCAGGACGCCGCCGCGATGAAGGCCTACATCCAGAACACCCCGCTCGCCGGCGTCACCGCGAAGGACGACAGCACCGTCGTCTTCACGCTGAACCAGCCCGCGCCCTACCTCGCGGAGATGCTGACGCTGCCGGCCCTCGGCCCGGCCCCCGTCGAGTACCTCGACTCGGTGCCCGGTAGCACCGACCTGGGCAAGAAGCTCATCGCGAACGGCCCGTACAAGGTCGACAGCTACGACCCGACGAAGCGCATCGAGCTCTCGCGCAACCCGTCCTGGAACGCCTCCACCGACACGGTGCGCGGCGCGTTCGTCGACAAGATCGTCATCGACGAGACCCAGTCGCAGGAGTCGGTGCAGCAGCAGCTGCAGACCAACACGCCCAGCGCCGACATGCAGTTCGACGTGGCCACGCCGGCATCGCAGATCCCGCAGCTGCAGGCGGCCAACGACCCGAACCTCACCCTCGGTTCGACGGCGTCGAGCAACCCGTACGTGATCTTCAACTTCAAGTCGCCCAACAACGGCTCGGCGCTGGCCAAGCCCGAGGTCCGGCAGGCCCTGGCCTACGGGATCAACCGCGACAACATCATCCAGGTGCAGGGCGGCCCGGCGGTCTCGCCGCCGCTGACCCACATCCTGCCGCCGAGCCTCGCCGGCTCGAAGGACAGCAACCCCTACCCGTACGACGCCGCCAAGGCCAAGCAGATGCTGGCCGCCGCCGGGTTCCCGAACGGGTTGACGCTGAAGTTCCTGTACCGCAACGCGTCGGAGGCCAGCTCCAAGACCTTCGCCACGATCCAGCAGGACCTGAGCAAGATCGGTGTCAAGGTCGAGGGCGTGCCCTCGCCGAACGCGGACTTCTACACGAAGTACCTGCAGGTGCCCGACGTGGCGTCCCGCGGCGTGTGGGACCTCTCGCTCGCGGGCTGGGGTGCTGACTGGTTCGGCAACGGTGGCGCGATCTCGTTCTTCAGCCCGCTGTTCTCGGGTCAGCCGTCGTTCCCGCCGGTCGGCAGCAACTACGGCTACTACAACAGCGCCGAGGCCAACGGTCTGCTGACGCAGGCGCTGGCGGCCACGGACGTCGCGAAGCAGAACGACCTCTTCGGCCAGCTCGACGAGCTGATCACCAAGGACGTCGCCATCTTCCCGATCACCAACCCGAACTGGCCGACGTATCGCGCGACCCAGGTGCACAACGCCGTCTACATGGACTCGCTGCAGAACTTCGACCCGACCAACGTCTGGCTCGACGCGGACAAGAACGGCTGATCCATTCACATGCCACTCCTCGAAGTGGATGATCTGCACGTCTCGTTCGGTACCCCGGACGGCGTCGTGCGTGCGGTGCGGGGCGTGTCGTTCTCGGTTGACCGGGGACGCACGCTCGGCATCGTCGGGGAGTCCGGGTCCGGCAAGTCGGTCGCGACCCAGACCATCGTCGGCCTGACCCGAGGCGCCCGCGTCTCGGGTCGGGCGACCCTCGACGGGGAGAACCTCCTCGGGGCCGACCCCGACACGCTGCGCCGTATCCGTGGGGCCAAGATCGGCATGATCTTCCAGGACCCCCTCTCCAGCCTCCACCCCTACTACAAGGTCGGGTGGCAGATCGTCGAGATGATCCGCGCGCACGAGCGCGGCACCTCGAAGTCCGCCGCCCGGCAGCGGGCGGTCGACCTGCTGGACGCGGTGGGGATCCCCAGCCCGCGTACGCGGATCGACAACTACCCGCACGAGTTCTCCGGCGGCATGCGCCAGCGCGTCATGATCGCGATGGCGATGGCCCTGAACCCCGCGGTCCTCGTGGCCGACGAGCCCACCACCGCCCTGGACGTCACGGTCCAGGCCCAGGTGCTCGACGTGATGCGCGACCTGCAACGCGAGTTCGGCACCGCCATCATCCTCATCACCCACGACCTGGGCGTGGTCGCCGACATGGCCGACGAGGTCGTCGTGATGTACGGCGGGCAGGTGATGGAACGGGCCGAGCGCCGGGACCTGTTCTACCGCCACCACCACCCCTACACCGAGGGTCTGCTCAACTCACTGCCCACCTCGGGCCGGCGCGGCAAGCTCACCCCCATCGCGGGCACGCCTCCCAGCATGATCACCCCGCCTCCGGGCTGCCCGTTCGAACCGCGCTGCGTGCACGCGATGGACCGCTGCCGCGAGAAGCCCCCGACCGTCGAGATCCCGGGCGGCGGCCCCCACACCTCGGCCTGCTGGCTGCCGGTGGAGCGGGCGCAGCGCACGAAGGCAGAGGCGTCGTGACTACTACCGAACACAACGCGGTGGCCCCCCTGCTCGAGGTCACCGACGTCCGCAAGCACTTCCCGATCGGCCGTCGCCCGCTGTTCGGCGGCCCCCAGCCGGTGCTCAAGGCCGTCGACGGCGTGAGCCTGCAGGTCCGCCCCGGCGAGACGCTGGGCCTGGTCGGCGAGACGGGGTGCGGCAAGTCCACCCTGGCCCGCTGCATGGTCCGGCTCTACGACCTGACCTCGGGCACCGTGAACTTCAACGGCAGCGACATCAGCACGCTCTCGCGCGGTGAGCTGCGGCCGCTGCGGCGCGAGATGCAGGTGATGTTCCAGGACCCGTACGGCTCGCTGAACCCGCGCCGCCGGGTCGGGTCCATCATCGGCGACCCGTTCGCGATCCACGGCGTGGCCGAGGGCGACGAGCGCAAGCGCAAGGTGCAGGACCTGATGGAGCTGGTCGGGCTCAACCCCGAGCACTACAACCGGTTCCCGGCCGAGTTCTCCGGCGGCCAGCGCCAGCGCATTGGCATCGCCCGCGCCCTGGCGCTCAACCCGAAGCTCGTGGTCTGCGACGAGCCCGTGTCGGCGCTCGACGTGTCGATCCAGGCGCAGGTGATCAACCTGCTGGCCGAGCTGCAGGAACGGCTCGACCTCACCTACGTGTTCATCTCCCACGACCTGTCCGTGGTGCGCCACGTCAGCGACCGGATCGCGGTGATGTACCTCGGGAAGATCGTGGAGATCGCGGGGGTCGACGACCTCCACGACCACACGCGCCACCCGTACACGCAGGCCCTGCTCTCGGCCGTGCCCTCGGCCGACCCGGACGCCGTGGCGGCCCGGGAGCGCATCGTGCTCACCGGTGACCTCCCGTCGCCGGCGAACCCGCCCACCGGCTGCCGGTTCCACCCGCGCTGCCCGAAGGCCCAGCAGATCTGCGTCACCGACGACCCGGAGCTGGTGTCCCGCCTCGGCGACGACGCCGTGCACCAGGTGGCGTGCCACTTCCCGCTGGCCGACGGCGAGCTGCTCACCGCGTCGAGACCGGCGATCGCCGACATCGACCCGGACCTGAGCTTCGACGCCTCCGCCGCGGAGAAGGGAACGTCCGCATGACCACCGATCTCGCCAAGCACGACCCCGCGGCTCCCGAGCCCATCGTGCCGGACGCCCTCGAGCTCGAGGGCGAGTCGCGCATCGAGGGTCGTACGCCGCTGCAGCTGGCGTGGGCGAAGCTGCGCCGGGACAAGGTGGCGATGGTGTCCCTCGTCGTCATCGCGATCATCATCATCCTGGCCCTGGCGGCCCCGCTCGTGGCGTCGCTCGTCGGGCACGGCCCCGACGACCAGTACCGGCAGGCGGGCCTCACCCCGGCCGGGCTGCCGAAGCCGCCCACCGGCCAGTTCATCATGGGCACCGACGACCTGGGCCGCGACCTGTTCGTCCGGATCATCTACGGCAGCCGCATCTCGCTGCTGGTCGGCGTGCTGTCCACGCTCATCGCGGTGGCCGTCGGCGTCGTCATCGGCATCGTCGCCGGCTACTTCGGCGGCATCGTCGACACGGTCCTCGCCCGCCTGATCGACACGGTGCTCTCGATCCCGTTCCTGCTCGCGGCGATCGCGATCGTGTCGATCTCCGGCCCCAGCCTGACGGTGACGGTCATCGTCATCGCGTTCTTCAGCTGGTCGTCGGTGGCGCGCATCGTGCGCGGTCAGGTGCTCTCGATCCGGGAGCGCGAGTACGTCGAAGCGGCCCGCTCCCTGGGTGCCAGCGACCGGCGGATCATGTTCGTCGACATCCTGCCGAACGTCCTCGCGCCGGTGATCGTCTACACGACGCTGCTCATCCCGATCTCGATCGTGTCCGAGGCGACGCTGTCGTTCCTCGGGCTCGGGGTGCCGCCGCCCACGGCCACGTGGGGCGGGATGCTGGACGGGTCGCTGAACTACTACCGGGTGGCCTACTGGTACCTGCTGTTCCCCGGCCTGGCGCTGCTGATCACCACGCTGGCGTTCAACCTGTTCGGTGACGGCGTGCGCGACGCGTTCGACCCCCGCTCGGACCGGCTCTTCGCCACCGAGTCGGAGACGGAGGACGAGAAGAAGTGATCCGTTTCCTCGTCCGCCGGGTGCTCCAGGGCCTCCTGGTCATCTGGTTCATCACGCTGATCCTGTTCGCCACGTTCTACATCGCGCCCAGCAACGTCGCCCAGACGCTCGGTGGCCGCCAGGCCACCCCGCAGACGATCGCGCTGATCAACCAGCGGCTCGGGCTGGACCGGCCGCTCTACGAGCAGTACCTGAGCTTCGTGGGCAACGCCCTGCGCGGCGACCTCGGGTACGACTACTACAAGCAGATCCCGGTCACCCAGGTGATCGCCGAGGCGCTGCCCAAGACGCTGTCCATCGCGATCGGGGCGGCGATCATCTGGCTGATCATCGGCGTCACGAACGGTGTGCTCTCCGCGACGCGTCCCCGGTCGTTCCTCGACCGCGGCCTCACGGTGTTCGCGCTGTTCTTCTACTCGATGCCGACGTTCCTGCTCGGTCTGCTGCTGCTGTTCTTCCTGTACTTCCAGCTCACCCTGGCGGGGGTCAAGATATTCCCGGCGGGCGGGTTCGTGCCGTTCTCGGCGAGCCCGGGCCAGTGGCTGCTCCACATGATCCTTCCGTGGATCACCGTGGCGCTGGTGTCCGCCGCCGCCTACACGCGGCTCACGCGGACCTCGATGCTGGAGGTGCTCGGCGAGGACTACATCCGCACCGCGCGGTCCAAGGGCCTCTCGGAGCGGCGCGTGGTGCTCCGCCACGGCCTGCGCAGCGGGTTGACGCCGGTCGTCACGCAGTTCGGCATCGACGTCGCCGGCCTCGTCGGCGGTGTCATCGTCACCGAGCAGGTCTTCTCGATCGACGGGCTCGGCCGCACGTCGGTCACGGCGATCACGCAGCAGGACCAGCCGGTGATCATCGGCATCGCCCTGCTGGGCACGGTCGCGGTGGTGGTGGCCAACATCCTGGTCGACATCGCCTACGCGTTCCTCGACCCGCGGGTGCGCCTGAACTGACGTCCCGTGACGATCGTCGACGGCCCGGTCGCACCGACCGGGCCGTCGACGTCGGTCGGTGGGAACCGGCGCCTACGATCTCCCGGTGACGTCCCGCCGGCTGCTGCTCGTGCACGCCCATCCCGATGACGAGACGCTGACCACCGGCGGCACCATCGCCCACTTCGCCGCGCAGCCCGACACGTCGGTCACCGTCGTGACGTGCTCGCTGGGCGAGGAGGGCGAGGTCATCCCGCCGGAGCTGGCGCTGCTCGAGCCGGGGGAGTCCGACCAGCTCGGCGGCTACCGCATCGGCGAGCTCGCCGCGGCCCTCGACGCTCTCGGTCCGGTGGAGCACCGCTACCTCGGCGGCGTCGGTCGCTGGCGCGACTCCGGGATGGCCCACGACGGCGCCGTGCGCGCCACCACGCCCGCCGTGCTGCACCCGCGGGCGTTCGCCCGGCCCGAGGCGTTCGACGCCGAGGTGGCGGCGCTGGTGGAGATCCTGCGGGAGGTGCGGCCGCAGACGGTGATCACCTACGACGCCGACGGCGGGTACGGCCACCCGGACCACCTGCGGGTGCACGCGATCACGGTCGCCGCCGTCGCGCAGGTGCCCGCGCGGCTGTTCTTCACCGTGATCGGCCGCGAGACCCTCGACGCGGGCCTCGCCCGACTCGCGGGGCTCGACGGCTCGCCGTTCCGGATGCCGGAGCCCGACGAGCTGCCCAGCGTGCCCGACAAGCTCGTCACCACCCGGCTCGACGTCTCCGCGCGGCGGGAACGGCGCCTGGCCGCGATGCGCGCGCACGCCACGCAGATCGCGCTGTGGGAGGACGGGGAGCCTGGAATCGGCACCGTCGCGTTGGCGATGAGCAACCTCGTCGCCCAGCCGATGCTCGACGTCGAGGAGTTCATCGCGGCCGACGGAGAGCCCGGCGGGCTGTTCCCGGAGGAGGAGCCATGAGCGAGGACGACACGGCGAGGAGCGACAACCTCGCGATCGTCGGGCTCCTGACGTTCGACGGTCTGCTGCTCGGCGCGTTCGGGCTGGCGTTCACGCCGCTGTTCATCGGGCCGGTACCCGTGCCGATCGGTGCGCTGCTCTCGATCCTCATCCTGCCGTGGCTGGTGCTGCGGGCGGGCGAGATCGACCCGCGGCCGGGTCCCGCGGCCACCCCGCTGATCGCATGGTTCCTCGCCGTGGTCGTGCTGGGGTTCGCCGGCCCCGGCGGTGACGTTCTGCTGCCGACCCAGCCGGGCACGTTCTGGACGTCGTTCGTACTGGTCTTCGGGGGCCTGGGCGCCGGGTTGTTCGCGCTGCGCCGGGTGCTCACCACCGGAGCCACCCATGTCTGAGGCGATCTCCGACGGCGCGCTCGTCGCCGTGCTGAGGCCGTTCGTCCGCGCCACCCGCCCGGTGCTCGACGGGCTGCGCGAGACCGATCCGTTCGGCCTGCGCGGTCGCGTGGCGTCCGGCGAGGAGGACCGGAACCTCGGCGGGAAGATCCTCGACCTGCTGGCGAGCGTCGAGGTGCCGGGCACCTCGGCGTGGGCGGCGATGGACGTGGCCGAGCGGTCGCGCTGGTGGGTGCGCCGGGTCGGTCGCTTCACCACCCTGCTGGCCGCCGTCCCCGGCATCGGGGGTGCGCTGGCCAGCCGCCTGCCCGTGTCGTCGACGCTCGGGGCGGCCGGGCAGGGGCTCGTGCTCGTCGCGATCGCGGGCGAGCACGGCGTCCACGAGGAGGACGCGCTGGTCGGGCTGCTGGGGTCGGTGCTGTTCCAGCGGGAGCTGACGGTCCGGGCCCCGGACGCGGTGGCGGACGCCGTCGCGGAGAAGCAGGCGGCCGAGCTCACGGGCGACGCCGAGAAGCCGGGCACGCCGGCCCGCGTCGGAGGCGTCGTGTGGCGCCTGGGCCGGGCGCTGCTCGCCGTGGAGGGCGAGCTGGATCATCGTCCGCACGGCAACGTCCTGCACGAGGGCCTCGGCATGCTGCCCGTCGTCGGGGTGGTCGGGAAGTACCTGGGGGAGTGGTCGGGCCTCAAGAAGGCCGCGCGCGCGGCCGAGAAGCGCCTTCAGGAGGGCGGCACCAGGTAGCGGTAGCGGTGGTGCTCCACGAACCCGAGCCCGGCGTAGAGCGTCCGCGCCCCGGTGTTGTGCAGGGCAACCTGCAGCACGCCGAAGCGGGCCCCCCGCTCCAGCCCCCACTCCGCGGCGGCGGCGAGCAGCGCCGAGGCGAGCCCCCGGCGGCGGGCGGCCGGGTCCACCGCGAGGGCCGACAGGTGCACGTGGTCCTCGACGAGGGCGGCCCGCAGTGCCCCCGAGCCGGGCACCTGGAGGAACGCGAGGGGGAGGTCGGAGGCCGGATCGAGCACGCCCCGCCGGGCCGGGGACGGCTCCCCGCCGGCGACGACGCCCCACCACGCGGCGTCCGGCCGATCCGACGAACGGCACGTTCGCCGCAGGGGTTCCGACGAGAGTGCCGTTCGTCGGAGGGCGTCGAGCTCCACCACCTGCACCGTCGACTCGGCGCCGGCCTCGTGGGCCACGTCGAGGGTCCAGCCCCCGCCGGCCACCGCCGTGTCCCACGGGGTGCCCGCCGGGACCTGGACCCGCGGGCCGATCCCGTTGCGGGCGGCGTACGTGCGGACGGCGTCCAGGGCCGCGGCGGTCGGCATCCCGGGGCTCCCCACCGCGAGCGCCGAGTTCGCGCGTCCGGTGTAGCCGCCGGCCGCGCGCAGCCGCCAGTCGCCCAGCGGCTCGTCCACCTGGGCGGGCCAGGCGTCGGCGCAGAGGTTCTCCAGCCGCGCGATCGCCGTGAGCGACGCCCTCCTCGGCGGGGCGGGCGGCACCGCGCGCACGGCGACCACCGCGGCCCGCGCCACCCGCACCTGCCCGCGGCGGGCCGCCACCAGCACGTCGTCGCCGTCGGTGGTGAGCTCACCGACCGCGTCGCTGTAGAGCGGCCGGCCGTCCCGGTCGCCGATCCGGTGACGCAGCGCGACGCGATGCCCCACCAGAGCGTCGAGTTCCACTCCTGACCTCCCCTCCGACGCGGGTCACACCGCCCCGGGTCACCTACCCACCGGTATCCGGGACATACTGTCCAACGTCCCAGTTCTTTCCCGTGAGGATGGCTCACCCGTGACGTACGTGATCGCCGAGCCCTGCGTCGACCTGCTCGACAAGGCGTGTATCGAAGAGTGCCCGGTGGACTGCATCTACGAGGGCGGCCGGATGCTCTACATCCACCCCGACGAGTGCGTCGACTGCGGTGCCTGCGAGCCGGTCTGCCCCGTCGAGGCCATCTACTACGAGGACGACGTGCCCGAGCAGTGGGCGGCCTACACCAAGGCCAACGTCGACTTCTTCGACGAACTGGGCTCCCCGGGCGGCGCGTCCAAGGTCGGGAAGACCGACATGGACGTGGAGCCCGCGAAGAGCCTGCCCCCGCAGGCCCACGACGAGTGAGGGCTGCTTGCAGGCCCGAACCGACAACGCTGTGAAGGTCGAGCTCCCCGACTTCCCCTGGGACTCGCTCGCCGAGGACAAGGCCCTGGCACAGAGCCACCCCGACGGAATCGTCGACCTCTCCGTCGGCACTCCCGTGGACCCCGTGCCCGCCGTCGTGCGGGACGCGCTGGCCGGCCCCGCGGCCGACCAGCCCGGCTACCCCACGACGCACGGGCCCGCGTCCCTGCGTGAGGCCATCGCGGGATCGTTGCTGCGCCGGTTCGGGGTCACCGTCGACCCGGTGGCGGTGCTGCCGACGATCGGGTCCAAGGAGTTCGTCGCCTGGCTGCCCACGCTGCTCGGTGTCGGGCCGGGCGACGCGGTGGTCATCCCCGAGCTGGCCTACCCGACCTACGAGGTCGGCGCCCGGCTCGCCCACGCCGAGTTCGTGCGGTCGGACTCCCCGACGGCCGTCGGCCCCGGCCGGGTCGCCCTCGTCTGGGTGAACTCGCCGTCCAACCCCACCGGCCGCGTCCTGACCCGGGAGCACCTGCGCCAGGTGGTCGGACGGGCCCGCGAGCGCGGGGCCGTCGTCGCGTCCGACGAGTGCTATCTGTCGCTCTCGCGCGACGCCGTCTCGATCCTGCACCCGGACGTCTGCGGCGGGTCGCACGAGGGGCTGCTGGCCGTCCACTCGATGTCGAAGTCGTCGAACCTCGCCGGCTACCGCGCCGGGTTCGTCACGGGTGACCCGGCGCTGGTCGCGGGCCTGCTCGAGGTGCGCAAGCACGCCGGCATGATCGTGCCCCGGCCGGTGCAGGCCGCCATGGAGGCCGGCGCGTCCGACGACGCGCACGTCGAGGAACAGGCCGCCGTCTACGACCGCCGCCGCATCCTCCTGCGGGCCGCGCTGGAGAACGCGGGTCTGCGCATCGAGCACTCCGAGTCGGGCCTGTACCTGTGGGCCACGGCGGGGGAGCCCGGCCGGGCGACCGTCCGGTGGCTGGCCGAGCGCGGGATCCTGGTCGCCCCCGGGGACTTCTACGGCCCGGCGGGCGAGCAGTACGTGCGGGTCGGCCTCACCGCGTCCGACGAGCGCATCACGAGGGCCGCCACCCGCTTGCTGCGACGGTGACCCGCCGCACCACCGTCCGGCCCGCCGTCGTGCTGGTGGGGGTCCTCGCGCTCGCGGCCAACCTGCGGACCGCGCTCGCCGGGTACCCGCCCCTGCTGGAGACCGTCCGCGCCGACCTGGGCATCTCCGCGGGCCTCGCCGGGTTCGTGCAGGCCGGAGCGGTGCTGATGATGGCC
This sequence comes from Pseudonocardia sp. 73-21, assembly GCF_001899645.1. Taxonomy (GTDB): domain Bacteria; phylum Actinomycetota; class Actinomycetes; order Mycobacteriales; family Pseudonocardiaceae; genus Pseudonocardia. The sequence continues at coordinate 64,062 of NZ_MKVV01000064.1, forward strand.
GTAGGCTCGTTCACCGGCAGCGCGGTCGGGGCCCGGATCGGCCGCGAACGGGCGCTCGGGATCGCCGTCGGGCTGGTCGCGGCGGGGAGCCTGCTGCGCGGGGTGGCCGCGCTGGCCGCGCTCGTGGGCGGCAGCGTGCTCGTCGGGCTGGGCATCGGGCTCGCGGGCGTGCTGATCACGGGGGTCGTCAAGGAGCACCTGGCCGAACGCGCGGGCGCCGCCACCGGCGGCTACGTCGTCTCGATGATGGTCGGGGCCACCGTCTCCAGTGCGGTGGCGGTGCCGCTCGCGACGGCGCTGGGCGGCTGGTCGTTCTCGCTCGCCGCGTGGGCGGTGCCGGCGGTGCTCGCGGTGGCCCTGTGGGTGCCCGTGGCGAGCCGGATGCCCGCCGACGGCCCGAACGCCGAGTACGGAGCGCTGCCGTGGCGCGACCCGTTCGCCCGGCTGATCGCCTGCTACCAGGCCGGAACGTCGCTGATGTTCTACGGCTGGCTCACCTGGCTCTCGCCGTACTACGAGGGGCAGGGCTGGACGGCCGGACGGGCCGGGCTGCTGCTCGCCGTCTGGAGCGTCGCGCAGATCCCGGCCGCCCTGTTCGTGCCGGCGCTGGCCGAGCGGAACCGGCGCTGGCGGTTCTGGGCCGGGCTGACGCTGACCTGCGGCCTCACCGGCACCCTGGGCGCCCTCCTGCTGCCGATGCCGCTGCTGGTGGGGCCGTGGATCTGGGTGGTGCTGATGGGCATCGGGGTCGGGGCCGGCTTCCCCATGGGCCTGGCGGTGATCGCCTGGCGCTCACCCGACCCGGCCGCCGCCGCGGCCACGAGCGGGCTCGCCCTGGGCGTCGGCTACACGGCGGCGGGTCTCGGGCCGTTGCTGATGGGTGTGCTCATCGACGCCACGGCGGGCTACACGGCCGCGATCGCGCTCCTGCTGGCGGCGGGGCTCCTGCAGGGCTGGGCGATCCTGCGCATCGGCGACCGCCCCCGCATCTAGAGGTCGCCGATGCGGGCGTCGACCTGCTCCCAGGCCGCGCGCCACTCGTCGCGCTTCTGCTCGGCCCGCTGCCGCTCCCGCTCCACCAGCCGGCCCGCGACGAACACCACGTACGCGTCCGGCAGCTCGCCGAGACCGTCGAGGAGCTCGCGGATGCGCTGCTCGGCGACGCAGGCGTCCTGGTGGTCGCCCAGCACCTCCTGCAGCTCGGCGGTGGCGCCCAGGAGGCCCTTGATCGACTTCCCGATCGGGGTGCGCCGCAGCCCGGGCTCCACCAGCTCGCCGGTGTAGCGGACGCGCTTGCCGTGGATGCGCAGCGCGTGCAGGACCTCGTCGGGCGGGTCCTCACCCGCCTTGGTCACGGCCTTGCGCAGCTTGCGCGCCTCGGCGCGGACGAGGTCGGACAGCTCGGGCTGCGCCTGTGTGGCCGACGGGGTGGGCAGCGGCAGCCGGATCGCGTCGGCGAGCCGTTCCAGCAGTGCGCTGTAGCGGGGCGCGTCGAGGGCGGTGAGCATCTCCGCGCGGGCCGCCGCGTGCTCCTCCTGCAGCGCCCCGATGAGCATCTCGCCCGCGGACTGCTCGACATCGGGCAGGGCGGCGATCTCGCCGCGCAGCCGCAGCAGCATCACGTCGAGATCGCGGACCGGGCCCAGGGCCCCGCCGAGCCAGCCGAGCTCGATCCGCAGCCCGTCGGCCCAGGTGGCGTCGAGCAGCGGGCGCGCGGCCTTGAGCGCGGCCCGCATCCGACGTACGGACACCCGCATCTGGTGCAGGTCCTCGATGTCGGCCCCGGTGCGGGTGCCCGGATCGTGGGCCATCAGCGCGCGCAGGCGCAGGTCGAGCGCGGCGCGGACGTGGTGCACGGGCGGGTCGGACGACGCGGCCGTCAACGGGTCCGGGAGCTCGATCAGGACCTTGCGGCGACGGCGGGGAGCGGCGGAGGGCACGACGGCAGAGCCTATCTAGTTGGCGTGCAGGGCGTCGTTCAAGGCGATGCCCTCGCCCGTGCGGGGCAGGACCTCCACCGTGCCGGTGACGGAGTTGCGGCGGAACAGCAACCCGTTCTGTCCCGAGAGGGTGCGCGCGGCCGCGGTGCTGCCGTCGGGCAGCGTCACCTTCGTGCCCGCCGTGACGTAGAGGCCGGCCTCGACGACGCAGTCGTCGCCCAGCGAGATCCCGACGCCGGCGTTCGCGCCGAGCAGGCAGCGCTCACCGATGGAGATGACCTCCTTGCCACCGCCCGACAGCGTCCCCATGATCGACGCGCCGCCGCCGACGTCCGAGCCGACGCCCACGACCACACCGGCCGAGATGCGGCCCTCGACCATCGAGTTGCCCAGCGTGCCGGCGTTGTAGTTGACGAAGCCCTCGTGCATGACCGTGGTGCCCTCGGCGAGGTGCGCGCCGAGCCGCACGCGGTCGGCGTCGGCGATGCGGACGCCGGACGGGAGCACGTAGTCGACCATCCGGGGGAACTTGTCGACGCCGTAGACGATCACCGGGCGGCGGGCGCGCATGCGGGCGCGCGTGAGCTCGAAGCCGGCCACGGCGCACGGGCCGCGGTCGGTCCAGACGACGTTGGCGAGCAGCCCGAACAGTCCGTCGAGGTTCAGCCCGTGCGGGGCGACGAGGCGGTGCGACAGCAGGTGCAGCCGCAGGTAGGTGTCGTGGGCGTCGACGGGCGGGTCGGCGAGGGAGTCGATCACGGTGCGCACGACGACGGTGGTGACGCCGCGGTCGGCGTCGGTGCCGGCGAGCGGCTCCAGGTCGGCGGCGAGGTCCGGGGCGTCGGGACCGAGGGCGGGGGCCGGGAACCAGGTGTCGAGAACGGTCCCGTCGGCGTCGAGGGTGGCGAGGCCGGTGCCGGAGGCGCTGCTGTTCACAGTCGTGACGCTAGTAGCCGCGGTCCCAGCGTCGCTCGACCGGGGGCGGCGGCAAGGGCCTCTGCTGGGCGACCCGAACCTCCCACAGAACGGTGTCGAGATGGGAGGGATAGCGCCGCTCGGCACCGTCGCGCAGGTCGGCTCGCCCGCGAGCGGCGCGCACGGGCCCCACGACGTCGACGTCATCGGACCGGATCTCCACGACAACCATGGTGCGCCGCCCACCCCGCGGCCGAGAAGACCCCCTTCCCGGCCTGTGGACAACTCGGCGGGCCGGCTGACCCGGGCTTCGTCCCGGCTCCTTTGCTCGGCGCACGGATACGCGTCCGGGTCTGGCTCTGCACACGATCCGGCACCCAGCTCATGCGCGGGTGTCGGTCTCCACGTGCACGTCATGTGCCGGCCACAGTGATCCGCTGGTGCGTATCCGTGTGCAGAGCCCGGGCCCGCACGATCCCCGATGCCTCTGTGTGTGCAGAGCAAAGGTCGGCTCCGGGAGTCGGTAGCGTCGGGGTCGTGAACCGCCTCGACCTCACCGCCGATCCCGTCGACCTCTGCGCCGCCCTCGTCGACGTGCCCAGCGTGTCCGGTGACGAGGTCGCCCTGGCCGACGCCGTGGAGGCCGCGCTGCGGGCGCAGGCGCCGCATCTGGAGGTGCTGCGGTCGGGCGACGCCGTGCTGGCGCGCACGAACCTGGGGAGGCCGAGCCGGGTGGTGCTCGCGGGGCACCTGGACACCGTCCCGATCGCCGACAACGTGCCCAGCCGCCGCGACGGCGACCTGCTCTACGGCTGCGGCACGTCGGACATGAAGTCGGGTGACGCGGTCTTCCTGCACCTGGCCGCGACGATCGCCGAGCCCCGCCACGACGTGACGCTGGTCCTGTACGAGCTGGAGGAGGTCGAGGCCGTGCGCAACGGGCTGGGCCGCCTCGAGCGCGAGCACCGCGACTGGCTCGCCGCCGACCTCGCACTCCTGGGGGAGCCCACCAACTCCGGCGTCGAGGCGGGCTGCCAGGGCACGCTGCGCGTGGAGATCACCACCCACGGCCGCCGGGCCCACTCGGCACGGTCCTGGTTGGGGCGCAACGCCGTCCACGGCGCCGGTGCCGTGCTCGACCGGCTCAACGCCTACACCGCCCGCGACGTCGACATCGACGGCTGCGTCTACCGCGAGGGCCTGCAGGCCGTGAAGATCGCCGGGGGAGTGGCGGGCAACGTCGTGCCCGACGAGTGTGTGGTCACGGTCAACTTCCGTTTCGCCCCCGACCGCGACGCGGCGGCGGCGGAGAAGCACGTCCGCGAGGTGTTCGACGGCTTCGCGGTGGTGCTCACCGACCTGTCGCCGGGGGCACTGCCCGGCCTGACGGCGCCCGCGGCCCGGGAGTTCATCGCGGCGACGGGCGCCACGCCGTCGGCCAAGTACGGCTGGACCGACGTCTCCCGCTTCGCCGCCCTCGGCATCCCGGCCGTGAACTACGGTCCCGGTGACCCCAACCTCGCCCACACCCGCGAGGAGCACGTGGACACGAGGCAGATCACCGAGGCGACGGCGGTGCTGCGCCGCTTCCTGGGCTGATCGCGGGCCGGCGAGCGCTCCGTCACGGCGTCACTACCCTGATGGTCATGAGCACCAGCGGGGATCAGCGCCCCGACGAGAAGCAGCGCGGCCCCGTGGTGCTGCGTCGCGAGCACCGCAACGAGTCCTCCACCACCGACCAGCGCCTGCTCGACTCCCGCGGCCCCAGCGACTGGGTCCACACCGACCCGTGGCGCGTCATGCGCATCCAGGCCGAGTTCGTCGAGGGCTTCGGCATGCTGGCCGGCCTGCCCCGCGCGGTCACGGTGTTCGGCTCCGCCCGCACCTCGCGTGACCACCCCGAGTACGCCCAGGGCCGCGCGTTGGGCACGGCGCTGGCCGAGGAGGGTTTCGCCGTCATCACCGGCGGTGGGCCGGGCGCCATGGAGGCCGCCAACAAGGGGTGCTCCGAGGCCGGCGGGCTGAGCGTCGGGCTGGGCATCGAGCTGCCGTTCGAACAGGGTCTGAACAACTGGGTCGACCTCGGCATCAACTTCCGCTACTTCTTCGCCCGCAAGACGATGTTCGTGAAGTACTCGCAGGCGTTCGTGTGCCTGCCCGGCGGCTTCGGCACGCTCGACGAGCTGTTCGAGGCGCTGACGCTGGTGCAGACGAAGAAGGTCACGAAGTTCCCGGTGGTGCTGCTGGGCACCGAGTACTGGGGCGGGCTCTTCGACTGGATCTCCAAGACCGTGCTCGACAGCGGCAAGGTCGGCGAGAAGGACGTGAAGCTGCTGCACCTCACCGACGACGTCGACGAGGCCGTGCAGGTGGTGCACGAGGCCTACCGGGCGTGGGAGGAAGCGCACTAGTGGCGCACGATCTGCCTGTCAGGATCGGGCCATGAGGGCCGTCTGTGTGTACTGCGCCTCGGTCGAGGGCATCGACCCCAAGCACACCGAGCTGGCCGCCGCCGTCGGTACCGCGCTGGCCGAGCGGGGCTGGGAGCTCGTCTCCGGCGGCGGGAAGCGGTCGATGATGGGCGCCGTCGCCATGGCCGCCCGCGCGGGCGGAGCGCGTACGACAGGCGTCATCCCGCGCTCGCTCGTCGACCTCGAGTGGGCCGACCACGACTCCGACGAGCTGCTCGTCGTCGACACCATGCGCGAGCGCAAGGCGCTCATGGACGACCGCGCGGACGCGTTCCTGGCGCTGCCCGGCGGGGTCGGCACGCTGGAGGAGCTGTTCGAGGTGTGGACGTCGGGGTACCTGGACATGCACGCCAAGCCCGTGGTCGTCCTCGATCCCGACGGCCACTACACCGGCCTGCTCGAGTGGGTGCGCGGCATCGCCGAGCAGGGCTTCGTGCGGCCGGAGGCGTTGTCCCGCTTGGTGATCACCACCGACGTGACCGGGGCCCTGGACGCGTGCGCATGATCCGCTTCGGCACCCGGGAGCCGGCCCAGGACCGCGCGCTGGTGATGGCGATCGTCAACCGCACCCCGGACTCGTTCTACGACAAGGGCGCCACGTTCTCCGACGACGCCGCGATGGCCGCGGTCGACCGGTTCGTGGGCGAGGGTGCGGACATCATCGACATCGGTGGGGTCAAGGCCGGGCCCGGATCCGACGTGGACGCCGCCGAGGAGATCCGGCGCGTGATCCCGTTCGTCGCCGCCGTCCGCGAGCGGCACCCGGACGTCGTGATCAGCGTGGACACCTGGCGCGGTGAGGTCGGCCGGATCGCCGTGGCCGAGGGCGCCGACCTGCTCAACGACACCTGGGCGGGCGCCGACCCGACGCTCGGCGAGGTGGCCGCGGAGACCGGCACCGGCATCGTCTGCTCGCACACCGGGGGAGCGGTGCCGCGGCGGCGCCCGCACCGCGTGCGCTACGCCGACATCGTGGCCGACGTGCTCGCCGACGTGGTGGGCCAGGCCGAGAAGCTGGAGGCGATGGGCGTCCCGAAGGAGGGAATCCTCATCGACCCCACCCACGACTTCGGCAAGAACACCTTCCACGGCCTGACGCTGCTGCGGCACTGCGACGAGCTCGTCGCCACCGGCTGGCCGGTGCTGATGGCCTTGTCCAACAAGGACTTCGTGGGCGAGACGCTCGGCGTCGCCGACGTCACCGAGCGCCTGGAGGGCACCCTGGCCGCCACCGCGCTGGCCGCCGCGGCCGGGGCGCGCGTGTTCCGTGCCCACCAGGTGACGGCCACCCGACGTACAGTCGACATGGTCGCGTCGATCGTGGGTACCCGCCCACCGGCGCGCACGGTACGAGCTCTGGCGTAGATCCCTTCGGCAACGGGGCCGAACTCCCTTCCCGCACACGAGGAGAGCCCCATGGACCCCGTCACCGAGACCTGGTTCGCGCGCCGCACCTGGCAGGAGCCCGCCTGGACCGCCGACGAGCTCGTCGCCGCGAAGGCCGGGCGCCGCGTGTCCGTCGTGCTCCCCGCGCTGGACGAGGAGGCCACGGTCGGCCCGATCGTCGCCGCCATCCTGCCCTTCACGCTCGGCCCGGACCCGCTGGTCGACGAGCTGGTCGTCGTCGACTCCGGCTCCACCGACCGCACCATCGAGGTCGCCACCGCGGCGGGTGCGCGCGTGGTGCGCCGCACCGACGTCGTCCCGGACCTGGAGCCCTGCCCCGGCAAGGGCGAGGTGCTGTGGCGCGCGCTGGCCGCCACCACCGGTGACGTCATCTGCTACATCGACTCCGACCTCGTCGACTTCGAACCCGGCTTCGTGCCGGCCCTGATCGGCCCGCTACTGGTCGAGGAGGGCGTGCACCTGGTCAAGGGCTTCTACCGGCGGCCCCTGCGCCTGGAGACGAGCGAGGTCACCGGGAAATTCGACAACGGCGGGGGCGGGCGGGTCACCGAGCTGCTCGTCCGGCCCCTGATCGCGGCGCTGCGGCCCGAACTCGCCGGAGTCGTCCAGCCGCTGGGCGGCGAGTACGCGGGCACCCGGGAGCTGCTGGAGTCGCTGCCGTTCGCGGCCGGTTACGGCGTGGAGATCGGGCTGATGCTCGACACCTACGCCACGCGCGGGCTCGACGCGATCGCCCAGGTGAACCTCGGCGTCCGCAAGCACCGCAACCGCTCGCTGCTGCAGCTCGGGGTGATGGCGCGCCAGATCCTCGCCGCGGCCCTGTCGCGCTGTGGCGTGGCCGACGCCGGCGGTGCGCTCACGCAGTTCGTCCAGGTGGGCGGGGAGTGGCTGCCGGACTCGACGCCCGTCGTGGTCGCCGAGCGTCCCCCGATGCGGGAGGTCGTACGGCGGGAGTGACACCGTCTGTGGTGGGATGACCCGGGTGGGGACCGCGCTGATCTACCTGATCGTCGTCGGGGCGGTGGCTGCTGTCCTGTTCGGGCTGTCCGCCGTCGTCTTCGGACGCGGCGAGGAGCTCGCACCGCTGGCGCCCGGCGCCACCCCCACCCGGTTGCCCGCCGGCGTCGTCGAGGGCGAGGACGTGCGCGAGCTGCGCTTCCCGCAGGCCGTGCGCGGCTACCGCATGGCCGAGGTGGACTGGGTGCTCGACCGGCTGGCCGACGAGCTCGACCGGGCGGGGGCGGAGCGGGACGGGCTGCTGGCCCGCCTCGCCGAGCTGGAGTCCGTCACCACCGAGAGGGAGACATGAGCAACCGCGTCGAGCTGACCGTTCCCGTCGACGTCAACGCGCCGGCCGCGGCGGTCTGGCAGATGATCACCGACTGGGTGGGGCAGGGTGAGTGGATGCTCGGTACCCGGGTCTCGGTCACCAGCCCCGGTGACGGCCGCGAGCTCGGCGCCACCCTGAGCGCCTTCAGCGGTGTCGGCCCCGTCGGGTTCACCGACACCATGGAGATCGTCGAATGGGAGCCCCCCCGGCGCTGCACGGTGCGCCACACCGGCAAGGTGGTGAAGGGGGACGGCGTGTTCGAGGTGGTCGAGCTGGGCCCGGCGCGGGCCCGGTTCCTGTGGACCGAACTGCTCGACCTCCCACTGGGTGTTCTCGGGCGCGTGGGCTGGCCGGTCGTCCGGCCCACGTTCCGGCTCGGCGTCGAGCAGTCGCTGCACAAGATGGCCCGGCTGTGCGAGGAGCGGTACCGCGCCGGTGGGTGAGCTCACGCGCTGCGGCTGGGCCGGTTCCCAGCCCGAGTACACCGCCTACCACGACGACGAGTGGGGGCGGCCCCTGCGCGGCGTCACCGCGATGTTCGAGCGGATGAGCCTGGAGGCGTTCCAGTCCGGACTGTCGTGGATCGTGATCCTGCGCAAGCGGCCCGCGTTCCGTGCGGCCTTCGCGGGCTTCGACCCGGCCACCGTCGCCGCGTTCGCCGACGCCGACGTGCAGCGGCTGCTCGGCGACTCCGGCATCGTCCGCAACCGGTCCAAGATCGAGGCCACCGTCCACAACGCGCGGGTGGTGCTCGATCTGGACACCCCGCTCGACGAGCTGCTGTGGTCGTTCGCGCCCGACGCGGCCACCCACCACCGGCCGGCCGACCTCGGCGAGGTGCCCGCCACCAGCGCGGAGTCCACCGCGATGGCCAGGGAGCTCAAGCGCCGCGGGTTCCGGTTCGTCGGGCCCACCACCTGCTACGCGTTGATGCAGGCGGCCGGACTCGTCGACGACCACGTCCGGGACTGCTGGCGGGCTGCAGCGTAGTGGACACACAGGGTGAACTCGGAGCCCGTTGATCGCTCCGGTTTCACTCCTGTCCGATGGATGAGGAAAGATGTTCTCAGCATCCCCGCCGTGCGCTCTCCCCGCGCAGCGGCGACCCGCACCACAAGATGGAGGGAGCAGGAGAATGGCGGCGATGAAGCCCCGGACCGGCGACGGTCCCCTGGAGGTGACCAAGGAGGGTCGGGGCATCGTGATGCGCGTCCCTCTCGAGGGTGGCGGCCGCCTGGTCGTGGAGATGTCGGCCGAGGAGGCCAGCGACCTCGGCGACGCGCTCAAGGCCGCCTCCGGCTGAACCACCGACCCGAACCCACGAACGGCGTCGCCGCTCTCCCCGCGAGAGCAGCGGCGCCGTTCGTCGTTCAGGCGGCGGCCCGCACCGTCTCCCGGTGCGGCGTCAGGCCCTCGTCCAGCGTGACCAGCTCGACCGACACCCGCCCGCAGGCGCAGCGCCGGTAGCGCACCCATCCCTCCGACACGTGGTGGGTGGACAGCACCCTCGTCTCGTCGGGCCTTCCGCAGTGCGCGCACCGCATGGCCGGGCCTCCTTCTCTGGTAATAGGCAACTGACGTTTGTATCTTACTCCCCTGGGGCCTGGTAGTAATAGCCGAGTGGACTTCATCGGTTACCGCAGCGACGCGCTGGGTGCGGCCGTCGAGCTGGTGAACGCGATCGTCACCCCCGTCGACGATCCGCCCCCGGACCGGATGCGCGCCGTGATCACCGCCCACGGCTACCTCGGTCGACGGGCGCCGGCGTCGGTCGAGCCGTCGCTGCGGGCCTGGGCGCGCCGGCTGCGCACCGTCTTCGACGCACCCGACCTCGACGCCACCGCCGTCGCCGTCAACGCGCTGCTGGCCGACGTCCGGGTCGAGCCGCACCTGTCCGGGCACGACGGGCAGGCGTGGCACCTGCACTACTCACCGCCCGAGGCCGACGTCGTCGACCGGGTGCGCTCCACGACGGCGTTCGCGCTGGCGATGCTGGTGTCGGACTACGGCATCGACCGGCACGGCAACTGCGCCGCCGACGGCTGCGCGCGCGTGTTCGCCGACACCTCCCGCAACGCGGCCCGCCGCTACTGCTCACCCGCGTGCGCGAACCGCTCTGCCGTGGCGGCGCACCGCGCCCGGGCCAAGGCGGCGCAGTAGCCGACTCGCGCGCGGGAAACCGCCGACTCGCGGGGGTCAGAGCAGGGACTCGTAGATCTCCACCGTGCGGGCGGCCGCGGTCTCCCAGGCGAAGTCGCGTTCCGCCCGGATCCGGCCCGCCACGCCCATGGCCTCGGCCCGGCCCACGTCGGCGAGCAGGGTGTTGACGGCGTCGGCGATGCCGGTGCGGAACTCGTCCACGCCGTGCTCGTCGAAGTGCACCAGCAGGCCCGTCTCGCCGTCGGCGACGACCTCCGGGATCCCGCCGACGTCGGAGGCGACCACGGCGGTGCCGCACGCCATGGCCTCGAGGTTGACGATGCCCAGCGGCTCGTACACCGAGGGGCAGACGAAGACGGTGGCCGCCGAGAGCAGCTGCCGGATGTCGGCCGTGGGGAGCATCCCCCGTACCCAGATGACGCCCGGCCGGGCGGCGGTGAGCTCCGTGACCGCCTGCTCCGTCTCCGCGGCGATCTCCGGGGTGTCGGGGGCGCCGGCGCAGAGCACGATCTGGGCGTCGCGGTCGATGTGGTGGGCCGCGGCGATCAGGTGGCCGAGCCCCTTCTGGCGGGTGGTCCGGCCGACGAACACGACGCTGGGACGGTCCGGGTCCACGCCGGCGGCGCGGACGGCGTCGCGCTTCGGGTCCGGGTGGTAGAAGGCCGTGTCGATGCCGTTGTGGACGACGTGCACGCGGGCCGGATCGAGGGCCGGATAGCAGTCGAGCACGTCGGTGCGCATGCCCGCGCTCACGGCGATGACGGCGTCCGCGTTCTCGTAGGAGGTGCGCTCCACCCACGACGAGAGCCGGTACCCGCCGCCGAGCTGCTCGGCCTTCCACGGGCGCCGGGGCTCCAGCGAGTGGGCCGTGGCGACGTGCGGCACGCCGTAGAGGATCTTCGCCAGGTGCCCGGCCATGTTGGCGTACCAGGTGTGGGAGTGCGCGATGTCGATGGCGCCCGGGCCGTCGAGGCCCGCCACCATCGACAGGTCCACGCCGAGCGTCTGCAGCGCGGGGTTGGCGTCCGCCAGCGCCCCCGACGCCCGGTGGGCGAACGCGCCGTCGCGGGGATCTCCGAAGCAGTGCACGTCCACGTCGACGAGCGCTCGCAACGCGGGAACGAGGTGTTCGACATGGACCCCCGCTCCGCCGTAGACGTCAGGTGGGTACTCGCGGGTGAGCAGGCCGATGCGCACATGCGGCACCGTAGGCCATCCGCACACCTTTCGGCACGAGGAGTTCGCCGTCTCCCTGTGGCCCGCCACGGTCCGGGAGCACTAGTGTCCCCCCTGTGACCGGTGCCCGCATCTCACCCGCCTCGCCCCGCGGCTTCTCGGCCAACGTGCTGGGCATCGTCCTGGCGGGTGGCGAGGGCAAGCGGCTGTGGCCCCTCACGGCCGACCGGGCCAAGCCCGGTGTGCCGTTCGGCGGCAACTACCGCTTGATCGACTTCGTGCTGTCCAACCTGGTCAACGCCGGGCTGCACCGCATCTGTGTGCTCACGCAGTACAAGTCGCACAGCCTCGACCGCCACATCTCCACGACGTGGCGCCTGTCGAGCGTACTCGGGCAGTACATCACCACGGTGCCGGCCCAGCAGCGGCTCGGGCGGCGCTGGTACACCGGCAGCGCCGACGCGATCTTCCAGAGCCTCAACCTGGTCTACGACGAGCGGCCCGACTACATCGCCGTGTTCGGCGCCGACCACGTCTACCGCATGGACCCGGGCCAGATGATCTCCGCGCACATCGAGAGCGGCGCGGGCGTCACCGTGGCCGGCATCCGGGTGCCGCGCGCGGAGGCGAAGGCGTTCGGCTGCATCGCCTCCGACGAGTCCGGCAAGATCACCGAGTTCCTCGAGAAGCCGTCGGACCCGCCGCACGTGCCCGACGACCCCGACGTCACGTTCGCGTCGATGGGCAACTACGTGTTCACCACCGAGGCGCTGCTCGACGCGCTGCGCGTCGACGCCGAGGACAACGACTCCGACCACGACATGGGCGGCGACATCATCCCGCAGCTCGTGGGCCGCGGTGAGGCCAACGTCTACGACTTCGCCGACAACGTGGTGCCCGGCGCCACCGACCGCGACTCGGGCTACTGGCGCGACGTCGGCACGCTCGACGCCTACTACGAGGCCCACACCGACCTGGTCTCGGTGCACCCGATCTTCAACCTCTACAACGAGCGCTGGCCGATCCGCACGGCCATGGCGCCGTTGCCGCCGGCCAAGTTCGTGGAGGGCGGCATCGCGCAGGACTCCATCGTCGGCGCGGGCACGATCATCTCCGGCGCCATCGTGCGCCGGTCGGTGATCAGCCCCAACGTGCGCATCGAGGCCGGGGCCGAGGTGTCGGACTCGGTGGTGCTGCCCGGCACGGTCGTGCGTCGCGGCGCCGTGGTGCGCGGGGCCATCCTCGACAAGAACGTGATCATCCCCGAGGGCGCGCTCGTGGGCGTGGACCTCGCGATGGACCGCGCCCGCTACACCGTGAGCCAGGGCGGCGTCGTGGTGCTGGGCAAGGGCGTCACGGCCCTCTAGGCGAGCTTCACCGCGGCCAGCACCCCGTCGCCCAGCGGCAGCAGGACGGGCACCAGACGCTCGTCGTCGCGCACCTGGCGCGCCACCTCGCGCAGCGCGACGCTTCCGGTGTCCGCGGCCTCGGGGTCGAGCGCCCCCGGGGCCATGACGCCGGCCATCGCCACCACGCCGCCGGGCCGCAGCAGGCGGACCGCCTCGTCGAGGTAGCGGGGGTACTCGGCGGCGGCCGCGTCGACGAACACCAGGTCGTAGCCGCCGTCGGTGAGCCGCGGCAGCACCTCCAGGCCCATCCCGTTGATCAGCCGCAGCCGCGAGGGCCCGTGCCCGCCCGCGAGGAACGCCTGGCGCGCCGCCTTCAGGTTCTCGGGGTCGACGTCGATCGAGGTCAGCACCCCGTCCGCGGCCATGCCGCGCAGCAGCCACAGGCCGCTGACCCCGGCGCCCGTGCCGATCTCCACCACGGCCCTCGCGCCGATGGCGGTGGCGAGGAAGCGCAGGCCCGTGCCCGCTCCGCCGCTGACCGGGATGCAGCCCAGCTCGACCCCGCGGGCGCGCGCGGCCACGAGGACGTCGTCCTCGGCGACGTAACCTTCGACGTGATCGCGCAGGGCGTCCGGGCCTGTCATGGTCAAGAGGCTACTGGTCAGGGTGGTCGCCGAGTTTCACAGACTCTTCTCAGACGGTTCTCACCCAACTGTCACAGGCGTCCGGCACCGTAGGCGGTGTCGGTCGGGGTCGAAGGCCGATGGGTACCGGGAACATTCGTCTCCGGTGCGTCGTTCTCACGACGGCACGACCCGCCGCAGGAGGTACGACCCGATCATGACCGACGGCTCCGCCACGGCAGTGGCTACAGGCCCGGCCGCGATGCTGGACGCCGCAGCTCCTGGCACCGTGCTGCCCGGCGAGGGCGCCGAGTGGACTCCGCCCAGCTGGGACGAGGTCGTCCGGGAGCACGCCGACCGGGTCTACCGGCTCGCCTACCGCCTCACCGGCAACCAGCACGACGCCGAGGACCTCACCCAGGAGACGTTCGTCCGCGTGTTCCGTTCGCTCGCGTCGTACAAGCCCGGCACGTTCGAGGGCTGGTTGCACCGCATCACCACCAACCTCTTCCTGGACATGGTCCGGCGTCGCGCCCGCATCCGGATGGAGGCGCTGCCGGACGACTCCGACCGCATCCCCGGTCAGGGTCCCGAGCCGGAGCAGGTCTTCTCCGACACCCACCTCGACCCGATGTTGCAGGCCGCGCTCGACGAGCTGGCGCCGGAGTTCCGCGCGGCCGTCGTCCTGTGTGACGTGGAGGGCCTCTCCTACGAGGAGATCGGTGCCACCCTGGGCGTCAAACTGGGTACGGTCAGGAGCAGGATCCACCGCGGTCGCGCGGCGCTGCGCAGCTCCATGGAGCGGCGCCGGGCCGAGCAGGCCGCCCTCTCGGTGCACGTCGTCGAGGAGCTGGAGGAGGTTCGCGGGTGAACAGCGAGGGTCGGCGTTTCTCGGTGACACTGCCGGACTGGGGGCAGGACCACCTGTCCCCGGAGGCCGTGGTGGCCTTCGTCGACGACGAGCTGGACGACGGCCCGTTCCTCCGTGCCACCCGCCATCTCGACAGCTGCAACGAGTGCGCCACGCAGGTGGCCGCGCAGGGCCAGGCCCGGTCCGCGTTGCGGTCGGCCGAGTGCCCGAGCCTGCCGTCGTCGCTGATGAGCAGCCTGTTCTCGATCCCGCAGGACACCGAGCTCCCCAGAGCGCCCGCCGGCCTCGCCGTCACCGCCGACGGCCAGTTCGTGTCGGTGCTGCGTCCGGAGCGGGTCCAGCCCGAGCCGCTCCCGCCGGCCGGCCTCACCTCCGACGTCGGCAGGCGCCCCACGGCGCGGAGGATGCGCTTCGGCGCCGGCGCGGCCATGTCCGGCCTCGCGCTGGGCGCCATGGCGCTGGGCGCCACCGGCATCTCCAGCGACCCGTCCACCACCGTCGCGGGCCCCGAGCGGGGCGTGTTCGACGGGGCGGTCCTGGGCGGGTCCACCGTCAACGCCCAGCTCCGCCTCGGCCCCGCCACCGACGCCGCCGCGGTGGCCGACGACATCGCGCAGATGCCCCGCACGCCGGCCACGTTCCTGCGCCGCCCCTGATTCGACGCGGCCCTGACAGACGCGGACTTCACCGCCCCTGAGGCACCCTCATCGGGAGCCCCGTCCGTCCCCGTGCCCAGGAGCGTCCCGCCGCGATGACAGAGCCCGACACCGCGGACGCGCACGACCCCGGTACGCAGGCCGAACCGCCCCGGCTCGGGCCAAGGCCGCTGAGCCGTCCGGTCGTGGACGAGGGCACCGCCCAGATCTTCGGCCGCCCCGACGGCGTCGACGGCGGGTTCGCGGTGGCACCCGACTCCGCACCGGCGCCGAGCACCACCCTCGCCCCGCCGCCTCCCGCCGCGCTGGCCGGGGCGTTCGGCCGTCCCGCCGCCGACACCGACGCGCTCCAGCGGCCGCCGACGAACGGGCACGCGCCGGCGGGCGGCGACCCCTCCGGTGCCGATCCCTCCGGTTCCGATCCCTCGGGTGCCGATCCCTCCGGTGCCGATCCCTTCTGGGACGCCGACGCGGACCGCGATCCGTGGCGCGACCCCGACAGCGCCGTCGCCATGGGCCGCCCGGCCGGGGAGAACCCGACGGAGGGCGTCACCGCGCGCGGTGAGGGGGCCCGGCTGAGCCTGCGCGAGGTGCTGTTCGGCCGGCGCGTGCACCCGCGGGCCCTCGCCGTGCTGGGCGTGCTCGCGCTGCTCGTCGGCGCCGTGGGCGGGCTCGTCGGCCGCTACACCGCCGAGGGCGCGTCCAGCCTCACCGAGCCCGAGCCGACCATCACCCAGGCGCTGCCGGGCAAGGAGCGCCCGCCCGGGTCGGTGGCCGACATCGCCCGGCGCACGGTGCCCGCCGTGGTCTCCATCGAGATCCGGGTGGGCGACCAGGGCGGCACCGGCTCCGGCGTGGTGATCGACCCGTCCGGCTACGTCCTCACCAACAACCACGTCGTCTCCTCGGCCGTCGGTGCCGACGGCGCCACGATCGAGGCCGTCTTCCAGGACGGCACACGCACCCCCGCCCGCATCGTCGGCCGCGACCCGAAGACCGACCTCGCCGTCGTCAAGGTCGAGGTGGCCAACCCCGTGGTGGCCACCATCGGCTCGTCCGCGGGGCTCACCGTCGGCGACGGCGTGATCGCCATCGGGTCGCCGCTGGGCCTGGCCGGCACCGTCACCGACGGCATCGTCAGCGCCCTCAACCGCCCCGTCCGGCTCGACGGCGGCGCCAGCGACACCAACGCCGTGATCGACGCGATCCAGACCGACGCCGCGATCAACCCCGGCAACTCCGGGGGGCCGCTCGTGGACTCCACCGGCGCCGTCGTCGGCATCAACACCGCGATCCGCAGCCTCGGGCAGGGCCAGGGCGCCGGCGGCGAGGGCGGCTCCATCGGTCTCGGGTTCGCCATCCCCATCGACGACGCCCGGGTCATCGCCGACGAGCTGATCAGGACGGGGGTGGCCAAGCACGCGGAGATCGGCATCAACGCGCGCTCGGTCAGCGACGTCACCACCGAGGGCGCACAGGTGCAGAACGTCAAGCAGGGCGGGGCCGCGGCGCAGGCCGGCATCGTCGAGGGCGACGTGATCGTCAAGGTCGGCGACCGGTCCATCGGCGGGGCCGACGAGCTCGCCGTCGCCGTCTCCGAGCGCAACCCGGGCGAGACGGTGCAGGTCCAACTGGTGCGGGCCGGCCGGCCTCTGACGTTGCCGGTGGTCCTCACGTCCGACTGAGGCCGTATGGTGGTGACATGTTCGAGAGCGTCGGGTGGGGCGAGATCCTCGTCCTGATCGTGGCCGGTCTCTTCATCCTGGGCCCGGAGCGGCTGCCCTCGGCCGCGGCGTGGCTCGGCAAGAGCATCCGTCAGGTCAAGGAGTACGCGAGCGGCGCACGCGAGCAGCTGCGCGGTGAGTTCGGCCCGGAGTTCGACGAGCTGCGCAAGCCACTCGAGGAGCTCCGCGGGCTGCGCAACTTCAACCCCCGCACCGCGGCCACCAATGCCCTGTTCGGCGACGACACGCCCGTCAAGCCCAACGGCTTCGGCACCGCCCCCCAGAGCGTGACGAACGGCAGCAGCGGCAGCAGCGGCAGCAGCGGTATCGACATGTCGAAGCCCCCGGCGGCGCCGGAGGCCCTGGCGAAGAACGAGCGCCCCCCGATCGACGACGACGCCACCTGAGCCCCTACCCCAGCATCGGGGGTCGCTTCAGGTGCCAGTCCGTCGCCTGCTGGTAGGCGTGTGCCGCCGACAGGACCAGTCCGTCCGCGTGCCGGGCGCCGACGATCTGCAGGCCCACCGGCAGGCCACCCACGAAGCCGCAGGGCACGCTCGCGGCCGGTTGCTGCGTCATGTTGAACGGGTAGGTGAACGGCGTCCAGGTGGTCCAGCGCTCGCCGGTCCAGCCCAACGGCACCTCGACGCCCTTCTCGAACGCGGTGATCGGCAGCGTCGGGGTGAGCAGCAGGTCGAAGCGCGAGTGGAACCCGCCCATCAGGATGCCGAGCTCGTTGCGCACGGCCATGGCCCCGAGGTAGTCCACCGCGCTGGTACGGGCGCCCTGCTCGGCCACCGCGAGGAGACCGGGGTCGAGGCGGGCGCGCTCGTCGGCGCCGAGGTGCTCGATGCTCTTCGCGGCCCCGGCGAACCAGAGCGTCTCGAACGCGGCGATCGGGTCGGCGAACCCGGGCTCGACCTCCTCCACCCGGGCGCCCAGCGCCGCGAAGATGTCCACGGCCGCGGCGAACGCGGCCGCGACGCCGGGGTCGACCACGGCGTGGCCCAGCGCGGGGCTGACGGCGATGCGCAGGCCCGCCATCGACCGTCCGAGCTGCTCGACGGTCGGCGCCGCCGGCGCCAGGGCCCACGGGTCGCGGGTGTCCGGCTCGGCCATCACGTCGAGCAGCAGCGCGGCGTCGGCGGCCGTGCGCGTCATCGGGCCGGCGTGGGCGAGCGTGCCGAACGGGCTCGCCGGGTAGAGCGGGGCACGGCCGTAGGTGGGCTTGATCGTGGTCGTGCCGGTGAAGGCAGCCGGGATGCGCACGGAGCCGCCGCCGTCGGTGCCGAGGCTCAGCGGCCCCATCCCGAGCGCGACGGCCGCGGCGCTGCCGCCCGACGACCCGCCCGACGTGCGCGAGGGGTCCCAGGGGTTGCCGGTGGCGCCGGTCAGCGGGGAGTCGGTGACGCCCTTCCAGCCCAGCTCCGGGGTGGTGGTCTTCCCGACGACCACGCCGCCGTGGGCGCGCACGCGGGCGACCGCCGGCGCGTCGAGCACCCAGGGGCCGGCCGGGTCGATCGAGTGCGAGCCGCGCAGGGTGGGGTGGCCCGCCGTGAGGAACAGGTCCTTGACCGAGACCGGCACGCCGTCGATCCGGCCCCGGGGTTCCCCGCGCTGCCAGCGCCGCTCGGACGCCCGGGCCGCGTCGAGCGCGCCGTCGGCGTCGAGCAGGCAGAACGCGTTGACCTGCGGATCGAGGCGCAGGATGCGGTCGAGCACGGCCTTCGTGGCCTCGACGGGGGAGAGCTCGCCGGTGCGGTAGGCGCTGAGGAGCTCGGCGGCGGTGAGATCGGCCGCGCTGCGGGCGACGGTGGGGCTGCTCACGAACTGCCTCCTGTGGTGCTGATGGGCGGGCTCGTGGCCTCGCCCGACGTGACGTAGCCGAGCGACTTGTCCACCACGTTGTGGAGGGGTTCGCCCGCGCGGTAGCGGGCGAGGTTGGCGGTGAAGACGTCGGCGAGGGCGCGGCGCCAGCCGATGGTGTCACCGGACATGTGGGGCGAGACGATGACACCGGGCAGGTCCCACAGGGGAGAGTCCATCACCAGGGGCTCCTGCGCCACCACGTCGAGGGCCGCCCCGGCGATCCGGCCCTCGCGCAGTGCGTCCACGAGGTCCGGCTCGACGACCAGCCCGCCGCGGCCGACGTTGATCACCCGGGCCCGGGCGGGCAGCGCGGCCAGCGCCGCCGCGTCGAGCATCCCGCGGGTGGCGTCGGTGAGCGGGGCGGCGAGCACGAGCCAGTCGGCGGTGGGGAGCAGCCCGGGCAGGTCGTCGAACGGGTGGACGCCGTCGGCGGCGCGGCGCCCGACGAGGTCGACGGTGACACCGACCGCCCCGAGCATCCGCGCGATGGCATGCCCGATCGGCCCGCTGCCCACCACGACGGCCCGGGTTCCGGCCACCACCTGCGTCTCGCGGTGGTGCCAGTCGTGGCGCGCCTGCGCCGCGAGTGTGCCGGGCAGGTCCTTCGCCATCGCCAGGACCAGGCCCAGCACGTACTCGGCCATGGGCGCGTCGAACACGCCGCGGGAGTTGGTCAGGGCCACGTCGGAGTCGAGCAGGCCCGGGAACAGCAGGCGGTCGACCCCGGCGCTGGCGGTGTGCACCCAGCGCAGGTCGGACGTGTCGGTGGTGGGCCAGGCGTCACGGACGGCGTCGGAGAGGAAGTCCCACACCAGCAGCACCTCGGTGCCGGGCAGGGCCTTCGCGAGGCCGTCGGCGTCGGTGACCAGGCGGACGCCGTCAAGATCGAGATGTGGCGGGGGATCGTCGCTGTGCAGGACGGTGAGCGCCGAGAGGGGCCGCTGAGCTGCGGAAACGGACAAGCTGGGGTGTCCTTCGAACGTCGGGCCCGGATGTTTGACACGCTAGGAACCGCTCGTATGATTGTCAACAATCCGCGGCGCTGCGGCGGCTGTATCCCTGAACGCCCTGCTACCGCCGGGAGTGGCCCCATGTCCAAACTCATCCGCATCACCCTCGAGAAGCGCGGCGTCTCGTGCGTCGCCGAGCTGCTCGAGAAGGAAGCGCCCCGCACCAGCGCGGCCGTCTGGGAGGCCCTCGCCGAGGCGCCCCTGGGCGGGCCCGCGCAGCACGCGAAGTACGCCCGCAACGAGGTGTACTCGATCGTCCGGCGCTTCGGCCCGAAGATCGGCCACGAGAACACCACCGTGACCCCGATCCCCGGTGACGTCTGCTACTTCGACTTCGCGGGCGGCGTGCTGGACGCGTCGTTCAAGGAGGACCAGGACATCGACCAGGTCGAGGGTGGCATCGACCTGGCGATCTTCTACGGGCGCAACAACCTGCTGATGAACGGCGACATCGGCTGGGTGCCGGGCAACGTCTACGCCACGATCGTGGACGGTCTGCCCGCGATGGCCGAGGCCTGCCACGACGTCTGGCGCTCGGGCAGCGTGGGCGAGAAGCTCGTCTACTCGCGCCTCGAGGCGTCCTCGCCGCGATCCGTCGCCGACTGATGCCCACCGAGCTGTCGGTCGGCCACACTGCCTCCGAGAACATGTCTGGACCCACGTCCCAGCACGGCATCGGCGTCGTCGCCCCGTTCGACTTCGCGCTCGACCGCGAGCTCTGGCGCTGGGTGCCCGAGGACATCTCGCTCTACCTCACCCGCCTGCCGTTCTTCACGACGCCGATGACCGTCGAGATGGCGGTGGCCTGCGGCGACCGCCGCGCGATGCGCCGCGCCACCCGCGACGTCCTCACGCCGGAGCCCGCCGTCGTCGCGTACGCGTGCACGTCCGGCAGCTTCGTCGACGGTGCGCTGGGCGAGCAGGTGCTGCGGCGCACGATGCTCGACGCCGGGGCGCCCGCGGCCTGCACCACGTCCGGGGCGCTGATCGATGCGCTCGCCGTGCTCGGGGTGAACCGGATCGCGATCGCCACGCCGTACGTCGAGCCGGTCACGCGCCGGCTGGTCGGGTTCCTGTCGGAGAGCGGCGTGCGCACCGTGTCGTGCGAGGGGCTCGGGCTGCTCGGCAACATCTGGCGCGTCACGTACGCGCAGGTGGTGGACGTCGTGCAGGCCGCCGACTGCGACGACGCGGAGGCGCTGTTCATCAGCTGCACCAACGTGCCCACCTACGACCTCATCGAGCCGCTGGAGCAGGCGCTCGGCAAGCCCGTGCTCACCGCCAACCAGGTGACGATGTGGGCCGCGCTGCGGGCCATGGGCCGCACGGCGGTGGGTGGTGGGCGGCTGCTGGCCGCCGGCCTCGGTGGCCCGGTCGGCATCGCCCCCGTGGACGGCCCCGGACTGGTGGCCGTCCCCGACCAGACAGGAGCTGCATGAACAAGACCGTCGGGATCCTCTACCCCGGTTACTCGGCCGAGGACGACTACCCGCTCGCCGAGAAGCTGCTCGGCGGCCCGGCGCTGCCGCTGGTGCACACCGAGATGCGGGTCGACGCCCACCGCGTCGACGCCCTGCTCGACATCGGCGGCGACGACGTGCTGGCCGCCGGGTGGAAGGAGCTCCCGCAGCCGCTCGACGCCGTGGTGTGGGCCTGCACCAGCGGCAGCTTCGTCTTCGGCTGGGACGGCGCGGCGGCGCAGGTCGCGGCGCTGCGGGGCACCGCGGGGGTGCCGGCGTCGAGCACGTCGTTCGCGTTCGTCGACGCGTGCGCGCACCTGGACGTCGCGAAGGTGGCGGTCGGCGCCACCTACCCCGACGACGTGGCCGCCCGGTTCGTCGACTTCCTGGCCTCGGCCGGCATCGAGGTGCTGACGCGGTCGTCGCGGGGGATCGTCACGGCCGCGGAGGTGGGCACGCTCCCGCCCGAGACCGTGCTCGACTTCGCCGCGGCGGCCGACCACCCCGACGCCGACGCCGTGCTGCTGCCCGACACCGCGCTGCACACCATCGGTCTGCTCGACGCGCTGGAGGAGCGGGTGGGCAAGCCGGTGCTCACGGCCAACCAGGTCAGCATCTGGCAGGGACTCCGGCTCGCCGGGGCCGCCGATCCCCGGCCGGGCTTCGGCGCCCTGTTCCGGTGATGGACCTCACGGGTCTGGAGCCGGTCGAGCGCCGCTCCACCGCCGCCATCGTCGCCGACCGGCTGCGTGAGGCGATCATGCGCGGCACGTTCCCACCCGGTACCCAGCTCGGTGAGGTGGAGCTGGCCACGCGGTTGGGGGTCAGCCGCGGGCCGTTGCGCGAGGCCATGCAGTGGCTCGTGGCGGAGGGGCTGCTGCGCAGCGTCCGCAACCGCGGGCTGTTCGTCCGTGATCTCGACGCCGCTGACGTCCGCGACGTCTACGCGGCCCGCGCGGCCGTCGAGCGGGCGGCGGGTCTGCTGCTCATCGCGGGGGACCGGGCGGCCGCCGTGGTCCGGCTGAGCGCGTCCCTGGCCGCGATGGAGGCCGCCGCGGGTGACCCGGTGGCCCTCGCCGACGCCGACCACGCCTTCCACCACGAGCTCGTGGCCGCGTCGGGCAGCCCGCGGCTGCAGCGCATGGCCGACACGCTGCTCGTGGAGACACGGATGTGCCTGGCGGCGTTGCAGGACAACCCACCCCCCGCCGAGGACCTGCTCGCCGAGCACCGGGCGCTGCTCGACGCCGTCCGCACCGGGGACGTGGCCCGCCTGACGACCGTGCTGGAGGCGCACATGGCCGACGCGGTGGACCGCATCCTCGCGCCGGCCGGGGAGTCCGCGGTGTCGGCCTGACCCTTGTCCGGGAGCGCCACGGCGTGCTTCCATCGACGCAGATTGTCAACAATTCGACAACCTTGGAGCTCCCCATGGCCCAGCTGTCCCCCCTCCTCAAGCAGGCGACGCCGGTGCAGGTCGCCCGCGGCGAGGGCGTGTACCTCCACGACACCGACGGCCGCCGTCACCTGGACTTCACCGCCGGCATCGGCGTCACGAGCACCGGGCACTGCCACCCGCGCGTGGTCGCGGCGGCGCAGGAGCAGGTGGCCACGCTGATCCACGGCCAGTACACGACGGTCATGCACCAGCCGCTGCGCAGGCTCACCGAGCGCCTCGGCGACGTGCTGCCGCCCGCGCTGGACAGCGTGTTCTTCCTGAACTCGGGCAGCGAGGCCGTCGAGGCGTCGGTGCGGCTGGCCCGGCACGCCACCGGCCGTCCGATGATCGTCGCGTTCGACGGCGGGTTCCACGGCCGCACGATGGGCGCCGCGGCGCTCACCACGTCGGGGGCGAAGATCCGCGCCGGCCTGGGCCCCATGATGGGCGGCGTGGCGTTCGCGCCGTTCCCGTACGCGTTCCGGTACGGCTGGAGCGAGGAGGAGACCGTCGCGTTCTGCCTCCGCGAGCTGGACCGGCTGCTGATCACGGCCGCGCCCGCGTCGGACGTCGCGGCGTTCATCGTGGAGCCGGTGCTCGGTGAGGGCGGCTACGTGCCCACCCCGCCCGCGTTCCTGGAGGGCCTGCGCGAGCGCGCCGACGTCCACGGGATCCTGCTCATCGCCGACGAGGTGCAGACCGGGTTCGGGCGCACCGGCAGGTTCTGGGGCCACCAGTTCTCATCGGTCACGCCGGATATCCTGATCACGGCGAAGGGCCTGGCCAGCGGGTTCCCGCTCTCGGGCATCGCGGCGTCGGCGGAGCTGATGGCGAAGGCGAAGCCGGGCTCGCAGGGCGGCACCTACGGCGGCAACGCCGTGGCCTGCGCCGCGGCCCTGGCCACGATCGACGTGATCGAGGACGAGGGCCTCGTCGCCAACGCGGGGGAGCAGGGCCTGCGGCTGCTGGAGGGGCTGCGCAAGGTGGCGGCCGACCACCCCGGTATCGCCGACGTCCGCGGCCTGGGCCTGATGGTGGGCAACGAGTTCTGCCACGCCGACGGCACCCCCGACGCGGAGGGGGCGGCGAGGGCGCACGCGGCGGCGACGGAGAAGGGCCTGCTCCTGCTCACCTGCGGACCGTTCGGCAACGTCGTGCGCATGATCCCGCCGCTGATCGTGACGGCCGATCAGGTGGACGAGGGCGTGGCCCTGTGGCGCGAGGCCTTGACCGGCTGACGCCGGGGTCGTGCGCGGATATCAGTGCCAGGGCACTGATATCCGCGCACAGGCGCGTCAGCGCTTCGTGACCGGGCTGATGTTCAGGCTCATCCCGGCCAGGCCGCGGGCCCGCGTGGTGAGCTTGTTCGAGATGGCCTGCAGCGCCTTCGCCGCGGGGGCGTCGGGGTTCGCCAGGACGATGGGGGTGCCTTCGTCGCCGCACTCGCGGACGCGGGTCTCCAGCGGGACCTGGCCCAGCAGGGACACCGGCGCGCCCAGGCTCTTCGTCAGCGAGTCGGCCACCGTCTGGCCGCCGCCGCTGCCGAAGACCTCCATGCGGGAGCCGTCGGGCAGCTCCATCCAGCTCATGTTCTCGACGACACCGGCGATGCGCTGGCGCGTCTGCAGGGCGATGGAGCCGGCTCGCTCGGCCACCTCGGCCGCGGCCTGCTGCGGCGTGGTGACCACGAGCAGTTCGGCGTTGGGGATGAGCTGCGCCGTGGAGATGGCGATGTCGCCGGTGCCGGGCGGCAGGTCCAGCAGCAGGACGTCGAGGTCGCCCCAGTAGACGTCGGCGAGGAACTGCTGCAGCGCGCGGTGCAGCATCGGGCCACGCCACACCACCGCCTCGTTGCCGGGGGTGAACATGCCGATCGAGATGACCTTCACGCCGTGCGCCTGCGGCGGCATGATCATGTTCTCGACCTTGGTGGGCACGTCGGTGGTGCCCAGCATCCGCGGCACCGAGTGGCCGTAGATGTCGGCGTCCACGACGCCCACCGACAGGCCGCGCGCGGCCATCGCCGCGGCCAGGTTCACCGTGACCGACGACTTGCCGACGCCGCCCTTGCCCGACGCCACGCAGTAGACGCGGGTCAGTGAACCGGGCTGGGCGAACGGGATCACCGGATCCGCGGAGTCGCCGCGCAGGCCCTTGCGCAGCTCGGTGCGCTGCTCGTCGTTCATGACGTCGAGCTCCACCTGCACGCCGGTGACGCCGGCGACGGCCGACACGGCCTCGGTGACCCGCTTGGTGATCGTGTCGCGCATCGGACAGCCGGCGACGGTCAGGTAGACGCCGATCGTGGCGAGGCCGTCGGGGGACACCGCCACACCCTTGACCATCCCCAGCTCGGTGATGGGCTTGTGGATCTCGGGATCGTCGACGCCCGCGAGCGCGGCGTGGACGGCCTCTTCGATGGTGGTGGTTGCGGACATCACGAGCCTTCCCTCTGCACAGATCCACGGCTTCCGCCGCGACTCGCCCCATGCTACGGCCGCACCGGCGACGCCCACGTCCGTAGGATGGCCTCGGTGACGGACGCAACGGCGGCCGCGGCAGCCCGCCGCAGCCCCACCCAGAACCAGCTGGACGCCTGGCGTTCGTTCCTGAGGGCTCACGCCACCATCACCCGCACGCTGGAGGCCGAGCTCGAATCCGAGCAGAAGCTCTCGCTCGCCGCCTACGACGTGCTGGTGCAGCTCGCGGAGGCCCCGGGCCGGCAGCTGCGGATGACCGAGCTGGCCGACGCGGTGCTGCTGTCCCGTTCGGGGGTCACCCGGCTGGTGGACCGCATGGAGCGTTCCGGACTCGTGTCGCGCTGCCCGGTGGAGAGCGACGGGCGCGGCGTGGCCGCCGCGCTGACCGAGGCCGGGCTCAACCGCCTGCGCGTCGCGTCGCGCACCCACCTGGCCGGGGTGGTGACCCACTTCGCGGCCCGCCTCGACGAGGACGACCTCGCCGCCCTCGACCGGATCAGCCGTCGCCTGGCCGGGTGAGCTTCACCTTCCGCTTGCGGACCCGCTCGGACGGCCGCGCGTCGAGGCGTTCGCCCAGCTTCTCCAGCTCGCTGCGCAGGTAGTCGCGGGTGACGACCTCGCCCACCGCCAGCCGCAGCGCCACGAGCTCGCGGGCCAGGTACTCGGTGTCGGCCTTGGTGCGCTCCGCGCGGGCGCGGTCCTCGTCCAGGGCGACGCGGTCGCGGTCGTCCTGCCGGTTCTGCGCCAGCAGGATCAGCGGGGCGGCGTAGGCGGCCTGCGTGGAGAACGCCAGGTTGAGCAGGATGAACGGGTAGGGGTCCCACTGCCACTGCACCGCCACCACGTTCAGGGCGATCCAGAAGAACACGATCACCGTCTGGATCGCGAGGAACCGGCCGGTGCCCAGGAACCGGGCGATCCGCTCCGAGAACCGGGCGAACCCGTCCGGGTCGATCTCGAAACGGCTGCGGCCCAGCCGGGGCTGGTCCAGCTTCCGCCGCTGTGTTATCTCGGGCATGGGGCGCTCTCAGGCATCGGCCACCTCGATCGGTTCCCGGTGGTTCGTCTCGGGTCGGTGGCTCTCGCCGTCGCGCTCGCGACCGTCGTCGGTCAGGCGGTCGCGCCAGTCCGCGGGCAGCAGGTGTTCGAGCACGTCGTCGACGGTGACGGCGCCGAGCAGGTGGTCCTCGTCGTCGACGACCGGGCCGGCCACCAGGTTGTAGGCGGCGAGGTAGCGGGTGATCTCGCTGAGCGTGGCGTCCGGGGACAGGCGGGCGAGGTCGGTGTCGATGACGGCCGCCACCAGCTCGAACGGGGCCTCGCGCAGCAGCCGTTGGACGTGCGCGCAGCCGAGGTAGCGGCCCGTCGGCGTCTCGGCGGGGGCGCGGCAGACGAACACCATGCTGGCCAGCGCGGGCGGGATGTCGGGGTTGCGGATGCGGGCCAGCGCCTCCGCGACGGTGGCGTCCGGGCGCAGGATGATCGGCTCGGGCGTCATGAGACCACCGGCCGTGTCCGACGAGTACGACAGCAGGCGCCGGACGGGCTCCGAGTCCTCGGGCTCCATCAGCTCCAGCAGGGCCGCGGCGTCGGCGTCGGACATCTCGCCGAGCAGGTCGGCGGCGTCGTCGGGCGACATCGCCTCCAGCACGTCGGCGGCCCGCTCGACCTCCAGGTGGGCCAGCAGGGCGCGCTGGTCGTCCTCGGACATCTCCTCGAAGATGTCGGCGAGGCGCTCGTCGTCGAGGGCGTCGATCACCTCGAACTGCCGCTTCTCGGGCAGCTCCGAGAGCGTGGACGCGACGTCGGCCGGGCGCATGGTCTCGAACACCGACAGCAGGCCCGCGGTGCCCTGACGGTCGGTCAGGGTCAGGCCGCTGACGGCGTTCCAGGTCAGCACCTGCACCTCGCCGCGGCGCGCGAGGCGGTGGCGCCGGACCCGCACGGCCAGCCGCCCGACCACCCAGTCCCGCGACCGGGTCGGCTCGACGGCGGCGTCGACCACCACGGCGTCGGTGCCGGACTCGATGATCCGCACCTGCGCGTCGAGCAGCTGCCCGAGCACGAGCGTCTCGTTGGGCCGTTGGGCGAAGCCGCGCAGGCTCACCGACCCCGTGGACAGCGTGACGGCGACCGGGTCGATCGCGGTGACCCGCAGCATCGGCACGAAGATCCGTCGCCGGGTGACCATCTCGACGACCATGCCGAGCACCCGGGGCGGGCTCGCGTCGACCCGCAGGCTCACGACGAGGTCGCGCACCTTGCCGATCCGCTCGCCGTCCGGGCCGAAGACGGGCAGCCCGGCCAGCCGCGCGACGAAGACCCGCTCGGTACCCATACCGCGCAGCCTAGGGTCCGCGACTTGTTGGCCTGCCGTTGGAGGACCGCCCGCATGGTGGAATCAGGGACGACTGCGTGAGAAACCAATCACCTCGGGCGGCTCGGGCGCCGCGGACGTGCCAGCATCCTCGCCAGCACCGGATCTCGACTCTTGACGATCTCGACGAGGAGTTCACCCGATGACCAACCAGTTGCGCCCCCGCCGGTCCTGCCTGGCGGTGCCCGGATCCAGCCAGAAGTTCATCGACAAGGCCCGCACGCTGAACTCGGACCAGATCTTCCTGGACCTCGAGGACGCCTGCGCGCCGCTGGCCAAGCCGGGTGCGCGCAAGACGATCGTCGCGGCGCTGAACGAGGGCGGCTGGGGCGAGAAGATCCGCGTCGTCCGGGTGAACGACTGGACCACCGAGTGGACCTACCGCGACGTCACCGAGGTCGTGGAGGGCGCGGGCGCCAACCTCGACGCGATCATGCTGCCCAAGGTGCAGACGCCCGAGCAGGTCGTCGCCCTGGACCTGCTGCTCACCCAGATCGAGAAGTCGCTGGGCTACGAGGTCGGCAGGATCGGGATCGAGGCGCAGATCGAGAACGCGCTGGGCCTGATCAACGTGGACAAGATCGCGACGGCCAGCCCGCGCGTCGAGACCATCATCTTCGGCCCGGCCGACTTCATGGCGTCGATCAACATGAAGAGCCTCGTGGTGGGCGAGCAGCCCCCCGGCTACGACGTGGGCGACGCCTACCACCACATCCTCATGAGCATCCTCATGGCGGCCCGCGCCCACGACAAGCAGGCCATCGACGGCCCGTTCCTGCAGATCCGCGACGTCGAGGCGTTCACGCGCGTGGCCGGCCGCTCCGCCGCCCTGGGCTACGACGGCAAGTGGGTGCTGCACCCCGGCCAGATCGACGCGGCCAACGAGACCTTCAGCCCCACCCAGAAGGACTACGACCACGCCGAGAACATCCTCGACGCCTACGAGTACTTCACCTCCGAGGCCGGCGGCAAGAAGGGCTCGGCGATGATCGGCGACGAGATGATCGACGAGGCGTCGCGGAAGATGGCGCTGGTGATCTCGGGCAAGGGCCGCGCCGCGGGCATGGAGCGGACGGACAAGTGGACCCCGCCGGAGAGCTGACCGCCGACGCACGTGGTCCCGCGGACGCGGCATGACCGACGAGCCCAACCCCTGGGCGGTGTCGATCGAGGAGCAGACGGGCGCGAAGAACAAGCGGCAGTGGCATCTCACCGCCGTGCGCCGCTACCCCGACTGCGCCACCGCCCGGGGCGAGGCCGAGCGCATCGCGCGCACCCACGTCCCGGAGAACCCCGCCTCGCCCGTGGAGCGCATGGTGATGTGCAGCGACCCCGACGCGTTCCTCGTGGCGCTGCGGGGCCGGCTGGGCGGGGTGTTCCACATGCGGGTGTCGGTGTGGGAGGTCGTCGGCCTGTACGAGCGGTGACGGCTCAGCCGGCGCCGAACACCGCGGCCAGGGTGTTCCAGCGGTTGATCTCACAGCCGTCGGTGCGCTCGTAGCCCGCGTTCACCGGCGTGCCCCGCCAGGTGCCCACGATGGTGGCCGTCTGCGGGCCGCCGTAGATCTCGGTGCAGGCCACGTCGGCCGGTTTCGGGGCGAACGGGTCGCCGGCCGCGTCGACGGCGGCGCAGGCCGCGGCGGGCTGCGGGTGGTCGCCGCCGGGGGGATCGCAGGTGAGCGTCCAGGTGCGGGGGGCGGCGCCGACGTCGTCGACCACCGTGACGGTGAGCCTGCTCGCCGACCGTTCCCGGGCGGTGCTCCCGCACGCCGCCAGCACCAGAGCCGCGAGGAGCAGCGCCGCCGTGAACCGCATGGCGCCAGTGTGCCGTGCGGGCGGGTGAGGACCTTCACAGCCTGTTGGGCGCGCTAGGTATGCCACGCGGGAGATACTGCGAACCGACAACCCAGCGCCGGGAGCAGCACCGTCCCCTTCCCGGCGGCCGCGACGTACGCCAGGAGGAACCATGGCCCGGCTCGCCCAGACCGCCGGTCTCACCGAGATCCAGGAAGAGATCCTGTCCACGGTCAAGACGTTCGTGGACAAGGAGATCATCCCGCACGCCACCGCCCTCGAGCACGCCGACGCCTACCCGCAGGACATCGTCGACGGCATGAAGGAGATGGGCCTGTTCGGGCTCACCATCCCCGAGGAGTACGGCGGCCTCGGCGAGTCGCTGCTGACCTACGCGCTCGTCGTCGAGCAGATCGCGCGCGGCTGGATGAGCGTCTCCGGCGTGATCAACACCCACTTCATCGTGGCCTACATGCTGATGCACCACGGCACCGAGGAGCAGAAGCAGCGCTACCTCCCCCAGATGGCGCTGGGGGAGACGCGCGGCTCGTTCTCGATGTCCGAGCCCGACCTCGGCTCCGACGTCGCGGCGATCAAGACGAAGGCCGTGCAGGACGGTGACGAGTTCGTCATCGACGGGGCCAAGATGTGGCTGACCAACGGCGGCACGTCGACGCTGACCGCGGTGCTCGTCAAGACCGACGAGGGCGCGCCCAAGCCCTACCAGAACCTCACCACCTTCCTGGTCGAGAAGCCGGTCGGGTACGGCGAGGTCGCCCCCGGCCTGCTGATCCCCGGCAAGATCGACAAGATGGGCTACAAGGGCGTCGACACCACCGAGATGGTGTTCAAGGGCCACCGCGTCCCCGCCGACCGCATCCTCGGCGGCAAACGCGGCGCCGGCTTCGCGCAGATGATGGACGGCGTCGAGGTCGGCCGCGTCAACGTCGCCGCCCGCGCCTGTGGCATCTCGATCCGCGCGTTCGAGCTCGCGGCCGAGTACGCCCAGCAGCGCTCCACGTTCGGCAAGCCGATCGCCGAGCACCAGGCCATCGCGTTCAAGCTGGCCGAGATGGGCACCAAGGTCGAGGCGGCCCACCACATGATGGTCAACGCCGCGCGGCTCAAGGACTCCGGCAACCGCAACGACGTCGAGGCCGGCATGGCCAAGCTGATCGCGTCGGAGTACTGCGCCGAGGTCACCCAGGACGCGTTCCGCATCCACGGCGGCTACGGCTACTCCAAGGAGTACGAGATCGAGCGCCTCATGCGCGAGGCGCCGTTCCTGCTCATCGGCGAGGGCACCTCCGAGATCCAGAAGACGATCATCAGCCGGGGGCTGCTGCGGGAGTACAGGAGCCGCTGAGGCGCTTGTGTCGATCATCGTGGTGACACGGCGCTCCCGGCAGATGCTCGTGGGCGGGAACGCCGCGCTCATGGCGTCCGGTGGGCGGTACGCGGAGCTGTTCGCGGTGGTCGCGGCGGGCTACCGCTGACCCCACGGTGTGACGTTCCCGTGTGACCGGCACTACGGTGCCGGTCGGTGCGTTGACATGATGGACAAAGCACCCACCACCATTTCGAGGAGGCCCCCGTGACCACACCGTTCGGCGGGCCCGCGCGCACCGCGCCCGGCCTGCCCAACCTGCCCACCCCCCCCACCGGCTGGCCGGTCGGTTCCTACGCCACCTACGAGGAGGCGCAGCGGGCCGTCGACCACCTGGCCGACTCCGACTTCCCGGTCCGCGACGTCACCATCGTCGGGGTCGACCTGATGCTCGTCGAGCGCGTGATCGGCCGCCTCACCTGGGGCCGGGTGCTCGCGTCCGGCGCGGCGTCGGGAGCCTGGTTCGGTCTGTTCGTCGGTCTGGTGCTGAGCTTCTTCAGCGCCGAGTCCAACCCGCTGGGCGCCATCGTCTCCAGCCTCGTCATCGGCATCGTGTTCTTCACGATCTTCGCGGCCGTCAGCTACCGCGCCAGCGCGGGTCGTCGGGACTTCACGTCGTCGAGCCAGATGGTGGCCGGCCGCTACGACGTGCTCTGCCAGCCCCGCAACGCGGAGAAGGCCCGGGAACTGCTGGCCAAGCTCGCGATGGGCCCCAACCAGCTCTGACCCTTCCGCTCATGAGGCGAAGGCGGTCAGGAAGCGGTCCCGGAAGGCGTCCATCCGCCAGACCGGGGCCTGCGGGCCGGGTTTCAGGCCGTCCTGCCAGCCCCAGCCGGAGATCCGCGCCAGCACGGCCGGGTCGCGGGCGACGACCGTGATCGGCACGTCCCGGCTCGCGTTGCTGCCGGTGACGATCGGGGACGGCTGGTGGTCGCCGAGGAAGATCAGCACCAGGTTCTGGTCGCCGTAGGTCTCCACGTAGGAGATGAGGCTCGACAGCGAGTAGGCGATGGCGTCGCGGTAGCCGGCGCGGGCCCGGGCGGGGTCGGCGAGCACGGAGTCGCTCGGCTCGCCGGCGCCGCCCATCGTGTCGTAGACCGAGCCGTCGCCGACGGCGTTCCAGCCGACCAGCTTCGGGATGTGAGCCCACGGCCAGTGGCTGGTGACCAGCGGGATCTCCGCCATCAGCGGGCCGTGGCCGGGCTTCGCGCGTTCGTCGCGCTGGAACTCCGCCAGCGTGTACTGGTCGGGGGTCTGGAACCGGTTGAAGTCCTTGGCGGCGTTGCCCATGGTCCGGGAGTCGCGCACCTCGTCGATGCCGAAGAAGCGGGCCTCCGGCCAGTCGGACGACGTGCCGGGCATGACGGCCACCGTCTGCCACCCCGCGTCCTTGAACGCGCTGGTCAGGGTGAGCCGGTTGCTGCCGACGACCTGGTCGTGGGTCTGCTGGTTGGTGACCCACAGCCCGGACAGCAGCGTGGCGTGGGCGAGCCAGCTGCCGCCTCCGGCCGTCGAGGAGGTGAGGAACGCGCTGCGGGAGCCGTAGCCGGCCGCGGCGAGGCGGCGGGTGCCGTCGTCGAGCACCGGGTCGACGACGGGCGCGAGCCCCGGGTCCTCCAGCGCGCTGCGCCCGTAGCTCTCGACGAACGTCAGCACGACGTCCTTGCCCCGCAGGCCGCCGAGCAGGGCTGGGGTGTCGTGGAAGGGGTCGGGCGCGGCGAAGGCGTCCTCGAACGCGGCCTGGTCGCGCAGGCTCACGGGGACCTGCTCCGCCTTCTGCACGGCGAGCGAGGCTGCGTTGCGCGACGCGACCGGCACCGGGGCCACCAGCTGGGCCCCGAGCGCGGCGCACACGAGCCAGCCGGCCGTCAGCACCACGAGCGCGCGGGTGGCACCGGTCCGGCGTCGGACGACGACCCGGGAGAGCCGCGCGACCGCGACCGTCGTGCCGAGGACGAGGGCGACCACGGCGAGCAGGGCGAGCGCCGCCGCGCCGACGGCGCCCACCGGGCCGTAGGAGTCGGCGAGGAACGACGCGGCGTCGCCGAAGTAGGTCCAGTCCGTCACGGGGTCGAACGGCCGGGCCAGTACCGCGAGGAACCCCATGTCGACGATCTTCAGGACCGTCAGGAGGCCGAGCAGTGCCCCGCCGGTGAGCGCCACCGGCCGCCGCCACCGCGCGGGCAGCACGAGCAGGACCCCCACGGCGACGAGCGCCTCCACCGGGATGCGGACGAACGCGAGCGGCGTGAGCTGACCGATCTCCCGGGGGAGGACGAGCGCGGCGAACACCAGCACCGCCGCGAGGAGCGTGGTGACCCGCCGCGTCACCGCGCCACCGGGTCCAGCTGCGGGAGGTGGTGGCCGAGGCGGTCGCGCTTCGCGGTGAGGTAGCGGACGTTGTACTCGTCCACCGGCTCGAGCAGCGGGACGCGCTCGGTGACCTCGATGCCGGCCCGGGTGAGCGCGTCGACCTTGTCGGAGCTGTTGGACAGCAGCCGCACCGCGCCGACGCCGAGATGGCGCAGCACCCGCGCCGCCGCGCCGAAGTCGCGGATGTCGACGGGGAGCCCGAGCGCGGTGGCCGAGTCGACCGTGTCGAGGCCCTGCTCGTCCTGCAGGACGTGCGTGCGGACCTTCGCGACCAGCCCGATCCCGCGGCCCTCGTGCCCGCGCAGGTAGACCAGCACGCCGGTCCCCTCGGCGACGATCGCGTCCAGCGCCGAGCCCAGCTGCGCCCCGCACTCGCACCGCAGCGCCCCGAAGACGTCGCCGGTGAGGCACTCGGAGTGCACCCGCACCAGCACGTCGTCCCGCGAGCGGAGGTCGCCGTGCACCAGCGCCATGTGCTCGGGTCCGTCGAGGCGGTCCCGGAACGCGACGGCGCGGAACATCCCGCGACGCGTCATGAGGTCCGACGCGGCGACGTCGACCAGACCGCTGTGCTCGCTGGTTCCCTGCCCGTTCGTTCCCTGCCCGTTCGTTTCCTGCCCGTTCATGCCCTGCCCCTTCGTTGGTTGCCGTGAGAAGGTCCGTCGTGATGGACCTCCTTCCGGCCGACACCACGCTCGACGTGCACGACCGCGCGATCGCCCTGCTCCCCGTCGGGAGCTGCGAGCAGCACGGGCCGCACCTGCCGCTGACCACCGACACCGTCGTGGCGGCGACGCTCGCGGCCGCCGTCGAGGCGGCCTACCCGGTGCGCCGGCTCCCGCCGGTCACGTTCTCCTGCTCCCACGAGCACGCGGCGTGGCCCGGCACCGTCAGCATCTCGGCCACCACGCTCGTCGCGGTGGTGGCCGACATCGCCGCGTCGCTGCACCGCGACGGCGTGACGCTGCTGGTGCTGGTCAACGGCCACGGCGGCAACTACGTGCTCGGCAACGTCGTGCAGCAGGCCACCCTCGGGCCGCTGCGGATGGCCCTGTTCCCCGGCGAGACCGACTGGGACACCGCCCGCCGCGACGCCGGCCTGGCCACGTCGGCGGTCACCGACATGCACGCCGGCGAGCTCGAGACGTCGATCCTCCTGCACGCTCATCCCCATCTCGTCAGGCCGGACTACGCACGAGCAGACGAGGTCGCGGACGACCGACGGCACCTGCTGAGCCGGGGCCTCCAGGCGTACTCGCGCTCGGGAGTGGTCGGTCGTCCGTCCGCTGCGTCGGCAGGGAAAGGGCGGGAGCTGCTGGCGAGCCTGGTGCGCTCCTTCGCCGAGCAGCTCTGACGGCGAGGACCACGGCCCCGGGCAGGCATGCGACGAGGCTGAGCACCCCGTAGACCACGGCGGTGGCCAGGCCCTGGGCCGCGCCGAGGCCGATGACGCCGAACCCGGCGGCCGTCGCGGCCTCGCGCGGGCCCCACCCGCCGACGTTCAGCGGCAGGCTCATGGCCAGCAGCGCCAGCACCAGGATCGGCAGCATCCCGGTGATCGGCGCCGCAGATCGCGCGGCCCGGGCCGCGACCACGAACGTGGCGAGGTAGCAGGCCAGGGTCAGCACCGACAGGCCGACGACGGCGGGCCGCAGCACCGTGGCCGCGTCGGCCAGCATCGGACGCAGCCGGGCGCGGAGCAGCCACCCGGCGGCGACCGTGGCGAGCAGTGCGCCCGCGACGACCCAGCGGCCGGACCCGGGCACGACGATGTCGAGCAGCGCGGGCTCGCAGGCCAGCACGCCGACGGTGGCCGCGACCAGCACGACCTGGCCGGCCAGCCGTTCCAGCACCACGGCCCGCACGCCGCGCGTCATGTCACCGGACTCCCGGCCGTGCGCCACGGCGCGGTGCACGTCGCCGAGGACGCCGGCGGGCAGCACCGAGTTGAGGAACACGGCCTGGTAGCAGTCGGCCACGGCGGTGCGCAGCGGCAGCGCCATCCCGAGCCGGCGCGCCACCAGACACCAGCGCCCCGCGCTGCAGACGGTGGCGAGCAGGCCGAGGGCCAGCGCGGCGAGCACGGTGCCCGCGTCCACCGCCGCCACGCTGTGCAGCACCGCCCCCGACCCCAGCTTCACCACGAGCGCGACGACGACGGCCACGCCGGCGCTCAGGCGCAGCGCCGGCCACAGCCGGTTCACGAGAAGCTCCGGGGGAGGGCGATCAGATCGGCGTGCCCGACGACGATCGAGAGATCGCCGGCGGCCAGGGCGTCCAGCCTGCGGTGCAGGTAGCCGGGCCCGTCGAGGTCCGGCCGCTGCTCGACGGCCGCCGCGACCCAGCCGCGCAACCACTCCTCGGCCAGCTCGGCGGTGCCGGGGCCGAGGCGCCACGGGCTCGACACGGTGACGACGTGCGCGCCGCGGCGGCGGAAGGCCCCGGCCGCCACGGACACGGCGTCGGGCCCGAGCAGCCGGCGCCCGTCGACCGTGCGGCGCTGGTGGGCGTCGAACGCGGCGGCGACGTCGGCGTCGAGGGGATCGGCGGGGGAGAGCGACACCCGGCCCACCACCGAGAGCGTCAGCAGGGCCGGGCAGCCCACCGCGGCGATGGCCTCCACCTCCTCGGCCGTGAGCAGGTCCAGCAGCGCCGACGCCGTGACCAGCGAGGCGCCGGAGAGCCGGGCGGCGGTGAGGTCGCCTCCGCGGGTCCCGGTCGTGACCCCGGCGGGAAGGCTGCGGGCGGCCCGTTCCAGGAGCGCCTCGTCGCGGTCGTGCAGGATCCAGTGCTGCGCGTTCGGCAGGAGCGGGGCGAGCCAGCGGCCCATCGATCCCGTGCCGCAGCCGAGGTCGCGCACCACCAGCGGTCCGTCCGGCAGGTGGGCGCGCAGTGGCTCGACGAGCTCGGTGGCCCGCGCCGCGGCGTCGGCCGGCTCGCGCAGCGCGAGCCAGTCGGGCGTGCACACGGGGGATCCCGGGGTGCTCCACCGCGTGGTCACAGGAGCACCTTCGCCAGGCATCGCGCGGTCACCTCCCACCCGTCGAGCTCCGCGCGCCGCGCCAGGGCGGACCTGCGGGCCGTCTCGCGCAGGTCGGCGTCGTCGAGCCAGCGGCGCAGGGCCGCGGCGAGCGCGGCGGCGTTGCCGGGGGGCACGAGCAGGCCGGGCACGGAGCCGTCGGCGGCCCGGCCGAGGGTGTCCGCGACCCCGCCGACGTCCGCGGCCAGCACCGGGATCCCGTGCGCGAGCGCCTCGGTGACCACCATCGCGTAGGTCTCCGTGCGCGACGGCAGGACGAGCAGGTCGGCTCCGGTCCACGTCACGTCCGCCTCCGGGCCGGTGAGCTGCACCCGGTCGTCGAGGTGGCGGCGCGCGATCGTCGCCCGCAGCACGGCGACGTGGTCCGGGTCGCGGACCAGTGGCCCGACGATCCGGCAGGTCCAGTCCAGGCCGACGACCAGTGCCAGCGCCTCGACGAGCAGGTCGTGGCCCTTCGTCGGGGTCACGGAGCCGACGGAGATCAGTCGGCTGCCGTCCCCGGCGGGCGTGACCGGGCCGGGGTCCACCCCCGGCGTCGCCACGTGCGCGGACACCCCGTGGACGTCGGCGATCCGCCGCGCCGCCCACGGGCTGGTGGCCACGACGGCCGCGGCGGAGTGGAGGGTGGCGCGCTCGCGCCCGGTGAGCTCGGCGGCCGTCTCCGGATCGAGCCCGGCCTCGTCGCCGAGGGGGAGGTGCACCAGCACGGTGAGGCGCAGCCGGTCGGCCTGGGCGGCGACGACGTCGGGGACCGCGCAGGCCACGAGCCCGTCGAGCAGCACGGGGCCGCCGTCGGGAACGGCCGCGAGCGCGCGGGCGAGCTCCGCGCGGGCGGCGTCGTCGGGGTGGGGCCAGGTGCCCGGCACCGGGAGCTCGTGCACGTCGAGATCGGTCGCCAGCTCGTCGCACACCCGACGGTCGTAGACGTTGCCGCCGCTGGTGCGCGCGGGATCGTCGACGTCACCGGGGAGGACGACGTGCACGCCGGTCACAGGGCACGCTCGTAGCTCGCCCACGCGACGTGCGACTCCGTCAGCGTCACCGTGATCCCGGCCAGCCCGCGGGCCCCCTCGCCGAGCGCGCCCGCGTGCACCCTCGCGGCCAGCCGGTCCGCGACGACCTGCGCGAGGAACTCGGTGGAGGTGTTGACGCCCGCGAACTCCGGCTCGTCGTCGAGGTTGCGGTAGTTGACCTCCGCCAGCACCGCGCCCAGCTCGCGTGTGGCCAGCCCGATGTCGACGACGATGTTGTCGGCGTCGAGCGCGGCCCGCCGGAACGTCGCGTCCACCACGAAGGTGGCGCCGTGCAGCCGCTGGGCCGGTCCGAAGACCTCGCCCCGGAAGCTGTGGGCCACCATCACGTGATCACGGACGGTGATGCTGAACACGGGGCCTCCGGTGGGTCGTCTAGGTCTCTCCGTAGAGGACACGGACGCAGAGCCCGGACGGTTCACCGGACATCAGCGCCGGGAGGTCGTCGAACGCGCACTCGCCGGAGACCAGCACGTCGAAGCGGGGGTCGGCGAGCAGCCGCATCGCCAACGCCATCCGATCGGAGTAGCCGCGCCGGGCCCGTCGCGGCGACACCGTGCCGACCTGGCTGCTGCGGATGGTCAGCCGCTTCGCGTGGAACGCCTCGCCCAGCGGCACGCTCACCGGCCGGTCGCCGTACCAGCTCAGCTCCACCACCTCGCCCTCGTGGGCGAGCAGCTCCAGCGACCGGGCCAGCCCGGCGTCGGTGGCGCTGGCGTGCACGACGAGATCGCAGTCGCCCACGGCGTCGTCCGGTGCCGCGAACCCGACGCCGAGCGCCGCGGCCACCGACGCCCGGGAGGGTTCGGGGTCCACCAGCTCGACCCGGACGCCGGGGATCCCGGCGAGCACCGCGGCCACGCTGCACCCGACCATCCCCGCCCCGACGACGGCGATCCGGTCGCCCACCAGCGGGGCCGCGTCCCACAGGGCGTTGACGGCGGTCTCGACGGTGCCCGCGAGCACGGCGCGCGCGCCCGGCACGGCGTCGGGGACGGGGGTCACCGCCGTCGCCGGCACGACGAAACGCGTCTGGTGCGGATGGAGGCAGAACACGGTGCGGCCGAGCAGTGGACCCGACTCGACGACCCCGACGGCGAGGTAGCCGTACTTCACCGGCGCCGGGAAGTCACCCTCCTGGAACGGCGCGCGCATCGCCGTGTACTGGCTGGGCGGCACGCCGCCGCGGAACACCAGCGACTCCGTACCGCGGCTGACGCCCGAGAACAGCGTGCGCACCACGACGTCGTCCGGGCCGGGCTCGGCGAGCGTGACGGACCGGATCTCGCCCTCGCCGGGGGAGCGGAGCCAGAACGCGCGTGCGGTGGCCGGCACGTTCTCCCCTTCCCGGTGAACCGTTCGCGCCCCGCGTCCGTGTGGAGGACATGGGACATCGCGAGACCACCGTAGTCGCGGCGGCGGCCGCCCAGGTGCTGCTGCTGGTCGGGCTGCGGCCCGGTACCGCCGGGCTGCTGGCCGGTCTGTTCTACGGCGCGGGCCTGCTCGGCCTGCTGGCCGGGGCGATGCACCGGGCCGGCCGGTCCCGCTTCGGCCCGGCCGATCTCGTGACGCTGGGCCGGGCGGTGCTGGTCGTCGGGGTGACGGCCCTGGTGACGGACGGGCTGGTCGACGGTTCGACCGCGACCCCCGTGCTGGTCGGGCTCGCCTCCGTGGCACTGGCGCTCGACGCCGTCGACGGACGCGTGGCGCGGCGCACCGGCACGGCGTCGGCCGTGGGTGCCCGGTTCGACATGGAGGTGGACGCGTTCCTCATCCTCGTGCTGAGCGTGCACGTCGCCGGGATCGTCGGGCCGTGGGTGCTGGCCGCGGGGCTGATGCGGTACGCGTTCGTCGCGGCGGGCTGGGCGTGGCCGTGGCTGCGGGGGTCGCTGCCGCCCAACCTGGCCGCCAAGACCGTGGCCGCGGTGCAGGGGGTGGTGCTGGTCGTCGCCTGCGTCGTCGGGCCCTTGGCCGCCACCGTCCTGGTCGCGACGGCGCTGGCCCTGCTGAGCTGGTCGTTCGGCCGCGATGTCCGTCGGTTGTGGAGCAGGAGGGCCGAACCGGTGGCGCCACCTGTCCGAATGACCCGTGTGACTACGCGTAGGGTCGCCCACTGTGTCCCGACCCGTCGACGAGGCGCAGCTCACGGCGGTGTACGCCGAACACGGACGGGCCATGCAGATGTACGCCACGAGGTTGCTCGGTGACCCGGTCGCCGCGGAGGACGTCGTCCAGGAGGCGCTCATCCGCCTCTGGCGCCATCCCGAGGTGCTCGACAACGGCCGGGGCTCGGTCCGTGGGTGGCTGCTCACCG
The DNA here is from genome assembly GCF_001899645.1 of Pseudonocardia sp. 73-21. GTDB lineage: Bacteria > Actinomycetota > Actinomycetes > Mycobacteriales > Pseudonocardiaceae > Pseudonocardia. The sequence continues at coordinate 103,257 of NZ_MKVV01000064.1, forward strand.
TGATCCGCAACATCGTGATCGACGGTGCGCGGGCCCGCGGCGCGCGGCCCGCGGAGGTCCCCGAGGACCCCACCGCGCCGCCCGTCCAACGCGACCACGCCGACGCCGTGGCCACGTCGGTCACCGTCCACGAGGCGCTCGGGCGGCTCTCGCCGGAGCACCGCGCGGTGCTGGAGCAGATCCACCTGCACGGCCGCAACCTCGACGAGGCGGCCCGGGCGCTCGGCGTGCCGAAGGGCACCGTGAAGTCCCGCACCTTCTACGCCATCCGGGCCCTGCGCGAGCTCATGACCACGGGGCGGCGCTCGTGAACCCCCACCACCCCGTCCACGGCACGGGCGACGTCACCGCTCACGCGCTCGGCCTGCTCGACGGGCCCGGGGCCGCGGCGGTGGAGGCCCACCTCGCCACCTGCGCCGACTGCCGCCAGGAGTGGGCCGACGTCCGCGAGACCGCGGCGCTGCTGGAGACCGTGCCCCCGGAGGCGCTCGTCGACGGCCCACCGGCCGGCGACCTCGCGCTGCGGCGGGCGCTGCGGCGCATCCGCGAGGAGTCCGACGCCCCGCGCCACCGGAGCGCGCCTCCCCGGGTCCGGCGCCTCGTGGCCGCCGCCGCGGCCGCGCTCGTCCTGCTCGCGGGCGGTGTCGTGATCGGCCGGGTGACGGCCCCAGCGGCCCCCGCGACGGCACTGGCCGGCGGGCACACCGTCGAGGGCACCGAGGGCTCGGTGACGATGAGCGCCACGGTGGTGCCCGCAGCGGGTTGGGTGCGCCTGGCCGCCACCGTCTCGGGCCTGCCGGCGGGGAAGCGCTGCACCCTGCTCGTCCTCTCCCGGGACGGCACCGCGGCGGTGGCCGGGAGCTGGCTCACGCCGGCCGTCACCGTGCCCGGGCGCAGCGGCACGATCATGGGCTCCACGATCATCGACCCCGCCACGATCCAGGCGGTGGCCATCCGCACCGACACCGGCGAGACCCTGATCTCGGTGCCCTTCGCCTAGGACGCTCCTGAAAAAGCCGGTCGTGTCGGT
>NZ_MKVV01000065.1 GCF_001899645.1 Pseudonocardia sp. 73-21
GGTCAGCCCCTCGGCCCAGGCGACTGATCCAGGGGGTGGCACGAGTCAGGCCTGACGAACGCCGGCACGAAGGGCACGAACCGACTGATCAAGCTGGTGAAACGCGCCGCCTGCGGGTTCAGGAACCGAGACAACTACCGACGACGAGTACGGTTGCACAGCAGTCGGCAGACCCGCCGATTGTCAGCGAGGAACCCGACGGTGCCCGCCTAAAGTCAAAGAGCCGTGTACCACGGTCCGTGCCACCGGCCCGGACCTGCACCCAGGCCTGGTCGAGCGCGCGTTCACCGCACCAGCACCCAACCACCTCCGGGTGGCCGACATCACCTACATCAAGACCCATTCCGGGTGAGGGTACGTATCATTCATGCTTCCACCCGCCTGAATCTGCCCACCTCTACAGTCCCAGTCGTTGTCGGACTTTCTGCGTGCTGCGTCGCGAGACCGGAATGCTCTCTGGTCGATCATCACTAGTGCTCAGAGCGATTATGCCGTGTCCTTTATTGTGGACCCGACGGACGCGCCCCGGGTTGATCAGGAAGCTGCGGTGAACTCTCAGGAAACCATACCGGGCCAGCTCTCGCTCAAGGTTGTCCATTCCCTTTGCTGCGGCCTTGATCCGTCCGCGGTCGGTCACCAGCCAGACGACGTGACGACTGGCTTCAGCGAACCGAATCTCGTTGGGATCGAGAAGGACGACACAGTCGCTGGCGAGTCCGGGAACACGCTCTTGTCGGACGTCTGGTTGGCTCGCTTCTACCGAGTCTGCCGCGGTGTCAGCTCCCGCTACGCGACCACAGCCAGCCAAAATCCAGCCGGCGAGACCGACCGGGCCGTACACCGGCTTGACGGAATACGCTTGTGGATCACCTAGAAGACGACCGATGACGGCTGTGCCACTCCAACCCGGGTCCGACACCGCTGGCTCATATGATGCGGCAGCGATGTCCCGAAGGGGCCCGAAGCTGGCGCCACGCCGAGTAGTTGGTTCGAGCAGGAAGCCTCGCGGGAGGCCAGTGATATACTTCCTGGCGTCTTCGCTGGCAGCGATTACATTCCCAGCCAGGTCGAGACCAAGAAGTTTCCCTCGGCGCTCTATCGCTTCCTCTGTAAACTTCTCGGCCACGGCAATTGCATCGCGAAACGCGCATCTTATGAGATACTGCCGAACAGTACCTAATTCCGCATTGAGCTTCGGGCCAAGCCCTGCAATGAGCATCTCCGTGTGCGCTGAAACGTTCAGAACCCCAACCGGCGAAGCCGTCACCGGATCATGAACGGCTATGCCTAAGCAGGTCCATTCATGCATGTCCTGACGCCAGTGCTCGGGACCTCGTACTACTGCCGCCTCCTGCTGCGACTGCAGTAAGGCGGTACCCATCCCGTTGGTACCACTTAATGACTCCGGCCACCGCGCCTCCGGTTCCAACCTGCATTCTGCCACCTCGCGGCGCAAGCCATCGACTGTCCTCGCCGCGACGATCTGCGCCCCGGAGTCCGTGACCGTGGCAACACAATTCCCGACGCCTTCGACGATCGCACCGGCAACTGCGCCGAGCAGCGCATAGACGCCAGCATGTCGTGATGCATGTGCACTGTCGCCACCTTGACTGCACGTCGAGGTCTTCGGATTGACTGGATCAAGACGATGCAGGTCGCGACATCGATACCAGGAATGCAGAATCATCGGCGCAACCGTTGAGACGGCAGCCTCGTCATCTCCCTTGACGAAGTGCTCCCACGCCGTCAGTGTTTCCTGGCGCCGACGGCGGACCTCTACCTCATCCGATCGCCCGCCCGCAACAACATATCCGTGCATGCAATGCCCCTTCGCATCGCATCGGCGCCACAGCCCGTGGGAGCCGACCCAACCGCCATCATCGACTTCTGCTTGCCTCAGGCGGCGCTAGGCAAGCCTATTCCGGGACGTCAGTGGCACTCCGCCAAACCCGGGCCAGCCGGTTCCGTAGACTTCTACTCCTGCGACTGGAGGTTCTCTAGCCGAATTCGGTAACCACCCCATACCCCTCCATCGACTTCCTGTATTCGAATGGATCGCAATCAGCATAGATGTCAGGCGTGAATGCAGGATCAACGATCGCGCCGCACGCCTTGCGCTTCTGCATTCCGAGGTTGCCGGAATCGTACAGCGGGAACACGATCGCCTCTCGGTAGTACTTCTCCATCCCAAATCGCTTATCGATAGCATTCACTCCTACAATCCGCATGCAGTCCGAGACGACACTGTGCATGAGATCCGTGCAGAACGTCTTATTCATGGCCCCGAGGGCGTGGCCGTCACTGTCGTACTTGTCCATATAATGCGCGGTCTTCCAACACATGTATCGCCCGGCCTCGATCTTCGCGGCAATGTCGGCAATGAGGTTGCCGACGACCGGATTCTTGATGATCGGAGAGGAGCCACCGCCCGTGTACGTCCTTGCCCAACCCAATGTGAACTCGTATGCGCCTCGTGCGACGCCGACTGATGCGATTCCCGCTATCGGCCCGGACCATGTGAAGCTGCGATTGATGACGAGGTCGCCGTTGCCCTTCGCGAAGAGGTTCGCTTCGGGAACTCGGACGTTTCGGAAAGTCATGGTAACGTTCTGACAAGTTCGGTGACCGACCTTGTCAATGACTTCGTATGAAATACCGGGGGTGCCGCGCTCGACGACGATCGCACTAAGTGCGTCCTTGCCGCCTCCTCTCCGGTCGGTTCGGACGATACAGACATTGATATCGGCACCTTTGAGGTCCCAGCCGCCGGAGTTGCACGGCCAGTGCTTTTCTCCGTTCAGAATGTATTGGCCTTCTGCTTTATCGTAGTCGGCAACGAGTTGGATGCCGGCAGTATGGCTTGGGTGGTCGAAGTTCGCGGTGCCACCGCGCTCGCTGACCACCCAGCCGCCGAGGTAATCCATGCTGGTATTGCTAGTTGCCTGACCAATCCACTTTCGGCATTGCTCCTCGCTGCCGAACCAGGTGAGCGGCATGAGGGCGAGACCGTTGACGAGAATTGTGGTGGGGAAGCCTGCATCTACGGCGCTCAGTTCTTCGACCGCGATCATGAGGTCCACGTTGCTGGCCCCTCCGCCGCCATACTCCTTCGGCAAGAAGTCGGTGGCCAGACCCATTCTGTAGGCTTGCTGGAAGGCGGGCTTCATTGCGACGAACGCCTGCTGCGGGTCCGCCATGGCGTCAGCCCGCTCGGCCGCCGGTCTCAGGACCTCGAGTGCAAACTCGCGAGTGTCATATTTTATTTTCTTCTGGTGGGGGGCGAGTTCGAAGTCGATCGACACGTGCTTCCTCCTCGTTGAGTAGCTGATGCCGAAAGCCGGGTGATTCAGATTTCCGTCAATTCGTTTGATCGAATGTCAGTCGAGCGTCGGCTCGGACCCGACTGTCGTCCTTTTCTGATGGCCGGTGAGGTCGAGCGCGCCGCGGAGACCCAGATTGTTGACTGCCACATCTTCCAGAGTCGCTTCGTCAAGAACTTCGAAGTAGGAGGCCAGGGCTTTGACGAATACGCTGCGCGCGCCGCACACCCCCGCCACGCGGCAAAACCGGACCGCACCAAGGCATTCGACGATCGCGTAGTCATCCTCCATGGCCCTCATCACGTCGCCGATGGAGATGGTGTGCGGGTCGCGTACCAACTGGACACCTCCGCCGCGGCCACGGGTCGTCTGAACCAGACCCGCGGCCCCCATCTTCTGGACGACCTTGTCCAGATGGTTGCGCGAAATACGGTGCGCTGCAGCGATGTCGGCAATGGAGCCGCGGCGACCAGTAGCGACGCGCAGGTACATAAGCACGCGCAAGGCATAATCAGCGTGATTCGTGTGTTTCACAGTCCAGCTCGTCTCGATCGGATGAGGCGAATTGTACCTGCCGCGCCGTTCAGTCGTCGGGCGTGACGAGCTGAACGTGGCATGCATCTTTCAGACGTCGCCCAGTGGGATGGTTTTGGCTTGGTTGCCCAGGCTGTCTCTCCCTCGCAGGTTGACCAATTGCGAATGCGCTGTCACTCGTTGATGCAGCGGCAGAAAGTGGTCGGTCAGCACAGGTCACCGTCGCGCCAGACGCCGCACGCTGACGCTCGGATCGATCGTGGCCGTAGGGATCACCTCATGATCCAGGTGATCTAATCGGTACTGCTGATGCTACTTTGAGCTGCCTTAGGCCGCAAGGCCCACGATGTTGGCGGGACTCCCACCAGGGGTGGACCGCCGATGTCGGCGGTGCACCGTTCCGGCGCCCGAGCGAAGCTGCGGGCCCCATGGCGGGGCGGATGTCGATGTAAGTCCCCCTGGCCGGCACACAGGCCCCTGTCAGAACGCCCGATCCGCGAGGTGGCACACCTCGATGCACCGGGTAATACACGGCCATCGGTGGACCCACGGAGAACACGTGCCACCGCCGATCCGGCGCTTCACGGGCTCACGTCCGCGTCTGTGAGGGCCTCACATGCCAGCTCCGACAAGCCCCCGCGGCATCCCAATATCGGTATCGTCCGTACCGCTTCTCGTGGGTGCGATCACCCCGCCGCGGTGGAGCCCCGGGCATGGTGGAGTTCCGCCCGCGCAGTTCGGCCCGCTTCGTCCGGGTGCTCCCACGGGGACAACCCACGGTCGGCGACCCACATCGGCCGGGCCCAGAGCTCGGCCCGCATCCTCGCGTGCTTGGCCGATCAGCCCGGAGTCGGTCGTGTTGCCCGGCCAGCACCGCGCTCGACACTCCTGATCTGGGGCGATGCCTGTGTCAACGACGCGTTGGAGTTGGCCCCCTGACGACGCTAGAGGGTCAGTCTCAGCGCGTCGTCGACAGTCGTGCAGCCATCTTCGCGCGGCAATAGGCGTGGTCGGATGTCACGGCTCCCACTCGTTGTGGATCAGCTGCAGGTGCCGCGCGCCACAGTGCCGTCCTTGTCCGCCGGTGTCGACCTCCGTACGTGCAGGTGTCCCGGACGATAGACGACGTCACCCATCTTCAACCGTTCGAACATCGATCGAACGTGTGCCCAGTAGACTCGCGGGTTCCGGACCTACCCCGGCACGCTGACCTGGAACGATACCGCGGAGGTTGTCCCGGATCTCGTGGAAGTTGAGGTGGCGGTCCCCCCGCCTGAGTCCTGCCGTGCGGTAGGTACTCGGGCGAACCGCCAAGAACACCGCGAGGACAGCGGACCGCCGTGCGCAAGCAATACCAGAACCGGGAGATCGACACGAGCCAGCCTGCCGTGCTCGAGCACGTGAGCGTGGTGCTGGGCGAGCTGGCCGGTGAGATGCACGAGGGATTGCCGGCCCTCACGGTCGGGACCGGGCTACAGGTGATGGCCGCGCTGATGGAGGCCGACGTCACCGCCGCGTGCGGGCCGAAGGGCCGCCACGACCCTGAACGGGTCGCGGTCCGGCACGGCCGCGCCGGGTACCGGTCGAGCGGCCCCGGATGCGCGCGACTGATGGTTCCGGCGAGCTCCCGGTGCCGGCGTACGAGCTGTTCTCCGACACCGAGATCCTGGGGCGGATGGCGCTGGAGCGGATGCTCGCCGGCCTGTCGACGCGTCGCTACCCGGTCGCGCTTGAGCCGGTCGGGGCCCGTGCCGAGAAGACCGCCACGGCCACGTCGCGCTCGGCGGTGTGACTGCGGTTCGTCGCCCAAACCGAGACCGCGCTCGCGGTCCTGCTCGCCGCCGACCTCATGAGGGTCTTGACCCGCAGGCGGTCGGTGTCGACGGCCTTCCCGTCGAGCACGATGTGGGACCAGCCCTCGTCCTGGCCGCGGGCCAGCGCGGCGTGCAGGTCGGGGGCGCGGACGGCGAGCACGCCGATGGCCTCGACGAGGTAGCGGTAGGAGGTGGCCTGGGAGATTTCCAGGCCCCGACCGATCAGCGCTACCTCGCGCTTCTCCCGGAACCACACCAGCGCGAACACGGCTGATCCAGGCAGCTCAGCGTCCTGGTCCCGGTCCGGGTGCCGCGGGTAAGGCGTTCGGCGGCGGGCAACTCGGCCACGAACGGTTCGGTGGGCACGTCGAGCATGGCAGGATAAGCGATCACGTGGAGCCCTTCGCGTGAAGATGATCTGCGAGAAGGTCTCTTCTGGCTGGGGCTCCACGCCCTGCCCGGGACCTCGCGATCCTCGGCATGTCGGACGAGTCCCTGCCGTCGAGCGCACACCGTCCGGATACACCAACGCCAGCTGACTCGATCTTGCTGAGAAGACCTCACCGAACTCGGGACATCCTCATACCGCGGCGTATGTCCAGATTCGCCCATCCGTTGTGGAACCCGGCCCACACCCGCGCCAAGAAGACCTCAGGGCCGGCCCGATCAAGATCCTCTCTCCGCGATTAACCCCTATTGAAGACCAGGTTAGCAACAACTGATGCACGCCAGGACATGAAGCGCCCGACGAGTCCCATGGGTCCGCCGGTCGCGGGCCGTGGGACGCACGGGAGGCCAGACCACCAGCGCTGTTCGTGTCGCTGTCGACGCTATTCGTGCGGCGGGAGCGCCTGTTCGTGCGACGCTCCTTCCCAAGAGTGGGCCCTCCCAAGATAGTGATGCGGAGCACGGGCCGCAACGTGGCCGGGTTTACCCGGGCACCGTTGCTATTCGGTCCTGATTCGATGTCGACTGCAACTGGAGGACCTCGCATGGCGATCGATTTCACTCTCAGTCCGGAGCAGAAGAAGGTTCAGCTGGCCGCCCGGGACTTCGCCGAGAACGTGTTGGCACCGATCGTCCGGGACGCCGATCGGGAACCCGATCCACTCAAGGCGTTCCAGATGACGAAGCCGGCGTACGTCGAGTCCTACAAGCGCGGGATCGCCTTCTGCATGATCCCCAAAGAGTTCGGCGGCGGTGGCCTCACGAATGTCGAGCTGATCCTCGCGGCCGAAGAGATCTGCGCGATCGACCCCGGTTTCGCGTGCACCGTCCTCGTCAACGGACTCGGCCTGCTACCGGTCTGGTACTGGGGCACCGAGGACCAGAAGAAGAAGATCCTCACCGAAGCCACCTCCGATCCCACAGGGGAATGGATCGCCGGCTACGGCGCCAGCGAGCCGGCCGGCTCCCCGGGCGGCACGGCGAACTTCGACACCCCGCTGCCCTCCCCCGCGGGCATCGGCCTGCAGGCCATCCTCGAGGGTGACCACTACGTACTCAACGGGCGCAAGTACTGGCCCTGCAACGTCGGCGGCTGGGACGGTCAGGGGGCCAACACGAGCCTCTACGTCGTGCGCACCGACCCGGACAAGGGTGGCACCGAGGGGCTGGCCGCGATCATGGTCGATCGCGGGACGCCGGGCGTCACCTTCAACACCATCGACTCCTTCGGGCACCGACTCACGCCGAACTCCGAGGTCATCTTCGAGAACGCCATCGTGCCCCGCGAGAACATCGTCGAAGGCACGAAGGGCAACGGCGACCTGCTGATCAACCGCAACTTCGCCTGGTCAGGGCCGGTGGCCGGCATCGCCGCGGTCGGCGTGGCCCGCGCGGCCTACGAGGCCGCGCTCGCCTGGGCGAAGACCTACACGGCCGGTGGCCCGTTCCCGATCATCCACCACCAGAACGTCGGCTACGTGCTCGGCGACGTCGCGGCCAAGATCGAGGCCGCCCGGTACTTCTGCTGGAAGGCCGCGCACTACATCGACGAGCACGACTATCACGGCGAGCTCATCGGCGCGATGAACAAGGTGTACTGCACCGAGTCGCTGTTCGACGCCGTCTACAAGTGCCTCCAGGTCGTGGGTGTCAACAGCGCCGACAAGAAGCACATGTTCGAGAAGTACCTGCGCGAGGCCGCGATCTTCCCGATCTACGACGGCGGCAACTTCGGCATGCAGCGCCGCCGCGTCCACGGCGTCCTGGCCAGCCCGGACTTCGACCCGCGCGCGCTGATGGACAACAACTACGTCGAGTTCACCAAGGAGATGGAGACCATCGACACCATCGCCTCGCCGACGCTCGCCGCCGCGCTCTGACTTCCACGCATCGACCGGGGGTGTCCACCCGCTGAGGGCGGACACCCCCGGTCGCCGGAGAGCCTCTGGGCGCTGTGCCGATGAAATGCTGTATCGACCGAATAGGAACCACTATGAGCGACGCTGTCGTCCTCGTTCCTGGAAACACCTTGCTGACCGAGAATCCAGAGGAGGGCCGAGCTTTGGCGATCAAGCTGGCCCGACTCACAGTGAAAGCTACGCAACCTGATGCGACGATCCGAGACAAGCTGCGGCCAGCTTATGCTGAGAGCGCAGACTCACTGCTCGCCGCCGTACACATCGTTTCAACGGAGTTCGCAACTATAGCAGCGGCCAACAGCTATTGGCGCTGAGCGTCTCCATCCCTCACAACTTCTGATTCTACAGGAGTGACTCCGAATATGCTGTCCCGTATTCTCCGCCCGCGGCTGGTGGCCACCGCTCACTGTGACCTCCCCTGCGGCGTGTACGACCCCGCGCAGGCCCGTATCGAGGCCGAGTCGGTCAAGGCCATCCAGGAGAAGTACCAGGGCAACGAGGACCCGTCCTTCCGCG
>NZ_MKVV01000066.1 GCF_001899645.1 Pseudonocardia sp. 73-21
ACATCGACGACATCGTCACCGTCGATGACGCCGCCATCGTCATCCTCAGCGGCGGCCAACACCCGTGAGCAGATGAAACCTCGTGCGGTACCTGATCGGTACCTCATCGGTCAGCGATCGGTACCCGGTCGTTTAACCGGTACGACCGACATCGCCGGCCGCGTCAGCCACCGCCAACGTCGTGAAGCATCGGCGGCGATCACTGCGCCCGGGTCGACCCCGCGCGGGTGCTACCAGAATGGCGCATGGAACGGTGCTGAGAATGGAGGTGCCAGGCGCAGCAGTGAATATCGGAATGTCCCCACCGGGGCTTGACGACGGAGTTCAGGGGTGTCCTCGGCCGCGCTTCCGACGCGGCCACCACACCCGATCGCAGGAGCAGCCCATGCAGCCTGACGAACACCCGCAGGCCACCGAACGGCCCGGCGACCCCGGTGCCACCACCCCGAGCCAGGCGGGCCGCGGCCGAGCGGTCGTCGAGTTCCGGCCCTACCCGACCGCGCCGACCCGCACGCGGCGCAGCCCGGCGAACTCCGGACGCCGCGACACCCGGCGGGGCGAGCCGGCGCCCACCCCGTCCACCATCTGGTTCACCCCGGCCCCGGTCCAGCACGAGACCGACTCGCACGCCACTTCCAGGACATCGACGACGCAGGACGTGGGCTCGGCGCTCCCGTCGTCCCCGGGATGCCCGCCGGACGCGGAGCCGTCGGGAGCGCCTTGGCCGCTGCCCGTGCTTGCCCGCGCCGTGGCCTCGTTCAGCGAACCCGGCGCTACCGTCCTGCTCCAGCCCTGGACCACCGGACACGCCGGGACGGTCCCCGCCACCGCGGTCGAAGCCGTCGCCGAGCTCGGCCGCCGGCCGCTCCTCGGAGACCCGTCCGGGTCGGTCGACAGCACCGATGCCGACAGCCCCGACCCCGATGGCACGGACGATCGGGTCGACCTGTTGATCACCGAAATGCCCGCGCGGCACGACGCGGCCGGACAGACCGACTCCCTGGCCCGGCTCGCCGCCCGGGCGCTACGGCTCGGCGGCGTCCTGGTCGTGCTCACCCGGTGTGACCGCGTCGGCGGGGTTCTCGTCGACCCGACCGGGCCGATGGTGACCGCCGGGCAGAACGCCGACCTGCTCTACCTCCAGCACATCGTCGCCGTGCACCTCCCACCCGCCGATCTCCGCCCACACCCCGCGCAGCGGGCCGACGAGCGGGCGCCCGCGCCGCACCGCCGCGTGCACAGCGACGTCCTGGTCTTCGCCCAACCCCATTCCTCCGGAAGTTCAGGCGGCGTCGAGCCCGCCACGGATCGGCCGTCGCGACCGTGACCCGCTCGCCCGCCCGTCACCCCATGCCCGCCGACCCGGGAGGTACCGCCATGCCCGACACCGCTCACCCCGAACCCGCCGCCGTCCCTGACATCGAGGATCTGCCGCTGTCGGTGTGGACCACCGCGCAGCAGCCCCCCGCCAGCCAACGCCGCGAGCGCTACACCTCCGACTCGACCGCGCACCCGGCGAAGATGCTGCCCGCCGTCGCCGCCCACGCCATCGCCCACTACACCCGCCCCGGGGACCTCGTCCTGGACCCGATGTGCGGGATCGGCACCACCCTCGTCGAGGCCGTCCACCTCGGACGGCGCGCCGTCGGCGTCGAGTACGAGGCGCACTGGGTCGACGTCGCCCGCGCCAACCTCAAGCTCGCTCGCCAGCAGGGCATCGACGCGGCCGTGCTCGACGACTCCGGCGTGCTGCACGGCGACGCCCGCCAACTCGCCACGCTGCTGCCCGCGCGCCACACGGGCAACGTCGCGCTCGTCGTCACCTCCCCGCCCTACGGCCCCTCCACCCACGGGCAGGTGTCGGTCATCCCCGGGGGCGGTGTGCAGAAGTACCACCACCTCTACGGCAACCTGCTCGACCGAGGGAACCTCGCCAACATCGGCCACCACCGCCTCCTGGCCGGTTTCCAGCGGATACTCACCGCCCTCGCCGATGTCCTGCGCCCGGGAGGGCACGTGGCGATCACCGTCCGGCCCTGGCGCGAGCACGCCGAACTGATCGACCTGCCCGCCCAGATCCTTGCCTGCGGCACCCGCGCCGGCCTCGTCCCGGTCGAGCGCTGCGTCGCGCTGATCGGTCGCGTCGCCGACGACGGCCTCGTCGCCCGCGGCTCGTTCTTCCAGCGCGACTTCATCCGCAAGCAGCGCGAAGCCGGGCTGCCCCTGCACCTGATCGCCCACGAGGACGTACTGATCTTCAGAGCGCAGGGGCAGTGCTCGAGTCACCGCGAACTCAACGGCGCCGAGCCCGCACTCGCGTCGTCGGTGCTACCCCACTGCCAACCCGACCCAGAAATGTCGGTCGACCGGGTGCCGAACCTGGAACATCCGAGCGCGGCATGACCATCAACTTGGTGTGCAGGCAACCTGCTCGGGTGCTGGCTTGCGGACCTGTTCTGCTGCCATCGATGTTGCGCGCGGGGTTAGGCGCGGGGCGGAGTGCTGGCACGGGTATGCCGGGTCCAGCACCGAGTGGCGAACCTCGCACCGGCCGCGCGGACGACCCAATGACCGGCCGGATCGACTCACACAGACGCCGGTGGCGCCGTACTGGCGAGGCCACCAATCGCCTGCGACGGGTGCCGTCACCAGAACGGGGCGCGGGTCGGGTCGTCGAGGATCTCCAGCAGGGGGTCCGGGCTGTGGGCGGCGGGGGCGTCGACGGCGTGCCATCGGTTGCGGCGGTCGGGCCACCACAGCCTCCACCGCCGCCGGTCATAGCGCAGCTGCGCGATCGGGCGCCGCGTCCACTCCCCGTCCGAGCCGTCCCAGGGTGGGCGGGTCTCGATGATGGTCACCGCGGACCCACGTACATTGTGGACGACCTGAACCTGATCACGCAGATGGTTAGGCACCCGGCCTGCGCAGTACGAGGCGATCCGTCGCACATGGATCTCCGGCGTAGACACGGCCGCGATCCTGGCACGCCGGTAGCGATCGGTCGCAGGCGCCATTCCCGACGATCGCAGCTTGCTGCCGCCCACCGGAGCTGCCGCATTATTTCCGCGGGACCACGGCGCGTGTGTCAGATGGCGTCGGCATGAGCAGACGCACATCTGCTGCGATGCCCGGGCCAAGTGGCCACAGCCACGACCCGGTCAGCGACGCCGGTCAGGAGCGCGAGCAGGCGCCAGCTTCGGAGACTGGTTCATCGGTGTTGCCGTTGTACACCCCGGCGCAGGCGGCGAAGGTGTTGGCGGTGCGCGAATCGTGGCTGCGGCGCCGTGCTGCGGAACGGCGGGTGCCGTGCACGTTTCTGGGCAAGCACCTGCGGTTCTCCCACTACGACGTCGCCGCGATCGCCGCCGCTGGAGCCCGCCCGGCCGCGCCGGCCGCGCCGGTACGACGGCCGCCGATCCGCCGCCGGTGACCGGTCGGCGTTTCGTTGTCGAGCAAATATTCCGCTCTGCAGACATTGGAGCGTCCATACCGGTATTGCGATACCCGACGTTGGGTGTGGTGGCGTGGATAGGGAGTCGAATGGCCTGGGTGGAGCAGAGCGGCAACAACAGTTGGCGGGTCCGTTACCGCCGTGACGACGGCACCATCGGGGCGATCAACGGGTTCGCGACCAAGACGGCCGCCGGTGATCACGCCGGCACATTGGAGTCGGATCAGCGCCAGGGGCGGTGGATCGATCCGGCGGCGGGTAAGACCACCGTGGCGGAGTGGACGCAGGATTGGTTGGGTGCGCTGGATGTCGCGATCCGCACCGAGGACTACTACCGCAGCCTGCTCAGGCGCCACATCCTGCCGCGGTGGGGTGATCACGGGCTGGCTGACATCTCCGGGATCAAGGCGGCGGTGTGGGCCAAGCAGCTGCGCGCGGACGGTTACGCGCAGGCGACGGTGTCGGGGGTGACGAAGTTGCTGTCGCTGTTGTTGGCCGACGCGGTCGAGGAGCGGCTGATCGTGGCGAACCCGATCCGGGCGCGGCGCCGCGGCCGGCACCGCGCGACCCGCCGGGTGGAGCGGATCTGGGCGACACCTGAGGAGGCGTTAGCGGTGGCCGATAACGCCGCCCGGCTCCCGGGTGCTGGGCCTGGCGCTGCCGTGTTGATCGTGACGGCTGCGTGGACGGGAGCTCGGTGGGGTGAGCTCGTCGGGCTGCAACGGTGCAACACGCACCTCGATGACGGCGTGATCGTCGTCGATCCGGACATCGGCACGCTGCACGAGTCCAGCCGAGGCCTGGAGCTCGGGCCGCCGAAGACAGCCGAGTCCGCGCGCACGATCGCCCTGCCCGCCTTCCTGGTCGGTCTCCTACAGGCCCATCTGGATGGCCACGATCACAGGCATGTGTTCGTCTCCCCGGAGGGAGAGCTGCATCGGCGTAGCAACTTCGGCCGCCGTGCGATGCGCCCGGCCGCTGACGGCAATCAGGCCCGGACACGGCCGGAGGTACGGCTGGCGGTGGTGAAGACCGGGTTGACGTTTCACGGGCTGCGTCACAGTCACAAGACCTGGATGATCGCGGACGGCGTGCCGGAGATCGCCCAGGCGCGTCGGCTCGGCCATATTCTCGACGACAAGATCCAGCAGACCTACTCCCATGTCGCCGCCGAGGTCGACGCCCGCCTCCTCGAGGGTTTGGCCGACCGGTGGGCCAAGGCTGTCGCCGATAGCCCCGACAATTCAGCATGGCGATCACCTTCCGGGGTCGCAGCGTCATGACGATTGCCCCGGTGTGAGGGACGACGGCCAGCTACCGTCTTGATTCCCACGCGCTGATGACGAAGCCAAATTTGGCGTTCGTCGCTGTATCTGCCCGCCGAGCGGTGCTTCCGGCCCCCGCTGCGGTGGCCAACGCGGCCACCGCTGGAAAGCGAGTTGAACGAAGACGTCCGAAGTGCTGAGACCGCCCACCGACGTGGTGCGCTTCGCTCTCGACCTCACGGTGCCGCCCACCTCGAGCAGGCCGAATGCGACCTACGACGGGTGTGACCGGTGCCGCCGGGGCGCCGGATCTCGCGTCGCTCGACGAGCCGACTCTCCCCGTCCGGTGATGGAGGTCGTCGAGTGTATACGCGGTCAAGGGCTTTATTGTTTGATCGATGACACATCCCGGCGACACCCACAACTCGGTCACCGATTCCTGGGCCTTCGCCGACGCCGCGGTCGACACCACCGCCAGGCTGCGAGCACCGCATCCCGGCCTGGCGTTCCGGGCCGGGCGCGGCATCAGCAGCCGGCTCTACCGTCGGGAGATCGAGATCCGCGACGGGTTGGTCCTGCTGGGCCCCTTCTACGACCGAGACCTCGCCGGCCGCGCCGGCCAGGTCGCGGCCGGCAGCACCGACCCCGAGATCGCGGTGACCGTCGCGTTGATCCGAGGCGCCCTGCGCGCTCACCGAGCCGGTCAACCCGTCGCGGACCCGCATCCCCTGCCGGCCAGCGGGGCCGACACCCGCACCGCTGACCTCAACTGGATCATCAGGGTCGCGGCGGGGTTCGCTGCCGCGGAGAAGACCCACGGGCACCTCACCGCAGCCGAGGCGTAGCCCCGGGTGATGTCCGGACTGGAGATGAGCCGATGATCCTGAGCCGCTACGACGGGCGACTGCTGGTGGTGCGCCAACCTGACCACGGGCTCCAGACCGGCCTGATCGCCGCCGCCTGGGGCAACGACGAGGTGCCCGCCGTGACCGAGCACCGGGAAGCGAGCCGGCTGGCCGCCGCGCACCACGACGACGGCTGGGCGATCTGGGAACGACACCCCGACCTCGACCCGCACACCGGGCAGCCCACCCAGTTCCACCAGGTCAAACCCCGCGAGCACGTGCCCGCCTACCGGGCCGGAATCCAGCGCGCCGCGCAGCTGGACCCTTGGACCGAGCTGCTGGTCAGCATGCATGGCGCCGGGCTCTACAACGACCGCTACGGCAGCTACCGCCTCGCCGAGGTGGGGGAGCAGTCGCTCACCGACACCGAACGCGAGCTGGTCGAGGAGTTCCTCACCGACATGGCCAGGTTGCAGGCCAGCCTCTACACCGAGGCGATCGGCCACGCGCCGCCCAGCGCCCCTCACGCGCTACCCGAGGTGATGTCGGCCTACCTGCTGCTTCAGGTCTGGGACCGGATCTCGCTGCAGTTCGCGCTGCGGCACGCCGCGGACGCAACGATCGCTCCGCTCCCGGTACCCGGGCAGCAGCACGCCGAGATCCGCTGCCACGCCCGGGGCCGCTTCCGGCTGGCGCTCGATCCCTACCCCTTCGCCGAGAGCTCCGTCGCCCTGCCGGTCACCGCGAGCATCGTCCCCGACCGTCCCTACACCGACACCGAAGACTTCCTGGCCACACTCAGCAGCGCCGACCACACCACCATCGAATGCACAGCAACGAGGCCGTGATCAGGCCGCGCCTGGGTCTGGCCATCCCGTTCTCGTAGAACTGAGCAAGTCAAGCAGCGGAGGTTGGGATGACACGGTGGCTACCGACCTACCTCCGCGGGTCGCTGCCATGCTCGCGACTCCCGGGCCCGTCCCCGAAGGCCTACCGGGAGGACCTTCATGAACGACTCCTCGGCGCTGGTCAACGGCGATCTCATCGAGCCCGCTCAGGTCTACCAGGCCTCCGGGATGCTCAACGTGCAACTCGGGATACCAATCACCGCCGCGATCGCCCTCCTGCGCGCCCACGCCTCCACCGCCCCACCGGCCGCTGATCGACGTCGCACGAGACGTCATCGAGGGGCGGTTGCACCTGACCAGGCCGCCCGACGCGCCCGCCTGACCCGTGGAGGGGGGCTGTGGGGTGCCCCGCACAACAGCACCCGCCCGACAGACGGGCGGGTGCTGCCGCCGGCGGAGGTCCTCCACCCCCACCGGTGCGCGTGGTGGAGGGGACTCCACGCGCACTGATGACTCTGTCCTGGCCATCCCACCGTTACCGACGGTGATCAGCACCGACGAGGCGGTTGCCGACGCAACCTTTCCCGTTGTGATCTCGTTGAACGGGCGCACGGCACCCCATCCGACCAGCCACGAGATGGCGCCGCGCACGCCCGGCAGCCCACGGGGAAGGGGTTCGCCGGGCCACCTGGTGGGCCGGCCTGGCATCGCCAACTCCGTGCGTATCACTGCGGAATGCGTTCGGGTCGGCCCACCTCGTGGACCCCACAACAATGCCGATCGCCGGCGCGGCGGCCGGTGAACAACTCCAGGCTCGGGAAACCCGGCGCGCGCAGGTGATCAGGCGCATGATGGGCGCTGTCAAGCCCGCTCCGGACCCCGGCGGGCGCTACTGCGACAGCACGCGCCGGTTCCACGCTACCCACCCCGACCGGCGGGAGCAGGGGACCACCATGTGCACCAGCCACCGACCAGTCGCCGCGCCGCCGCGCCCGCCCGGCCTGCGGGCGACGTCATGACCGACATCCGCGACGGCGGGTCACCCGAGGACACCACCGCGCCCGTACGACACCTATCCGGCGCGTCCCCCGGCCGCGACGCGCACCGTGACGCCCTCGACGCCCTCGACGTCCTCGAGGCCTCACGGGATCGGCAGCCCAGCACGCTGGGACGACACCTCGACATCTACCTTGCCGCGGTCGCCGACGAGCTCCACGCCTGGGGCGTGATCACCGGATCGCCCCAGCGCCGCGATCCCGACCACCAGCTGATCGGGGTCCATCGTGCTCGACACCACCGCGCTGCGCCTGGCCGCCTGGGCCCCCACCGCCCTGACCGTCACCAGCGAGTCCCTCGGCGGCGCGCTGCACCCCAGCGCCCCGCACCCCGTCGTCGCGACCTGGGAGGGGTGCCCGTAAGAGCCGCGCTATGAAGTGACAAGTAGCGGCGGTCCGGACAGCGCCGATCCCGCTGCCGGGCAGGCCCGTTGCATCGGAACGAGATCCATCGGTAGCGGCCGCGCGCTGGGCTGGTCACAGCAGCTCAATTTGGCGCTCACACCGTCCGACGCGGCAGGACCACGACGTCGCCGAAGATCAAGAGCGGGCGTCATGGCGAGACCTTTCCACCCGGTCGAAGGCCTCGCGCGGTACCGCCGATCGGTGGGGTTGGTGAGTGTTGAGGCGAGCGGTGGCGCGCTGCGGTAGGCCTGACGGCGTCTCCGCGGCGTCGACCGCTCCGCCGCCGCCAGCGGGCCACTCATCCGATCCGGACCCGGTGGTGGGTGGTCGGTGGCCTGGCGGGTGGGCTACACAAGCTCCCACGCTCCCCAGCGTCGCCCGCGGGTCGTGACTCGCAGGCCGTGCAGGATGTGACCGGCCGGGCCCGATCGGGTCCGGCCGGACGGCCAGGACTTCGCGCGGTGCGAGGAGCTGGCCTCTACGGTCAGGGCCGTGCGGGGAACGTTTCACGGTGAGCTGGCGCAGTGAGCTGGCGCAGCTCGGTGCCGAGCTGGCCACGATGTGCACGTTTTCCGCCGACGCCATGGAGCAGGCGACGACGGCGTTGGTGAACGCAGACCTGCGGCTGGCCGAGCAGGTGATCAGCGGCGATGACCGGATCGACCGGTTGCGCGCGCGGGCCGAGGACGACGCCTACCGGCTGTTGTCGTTGCAGGCCCCCGGTGGCGCGGGACCTGCGGCTGATCGTGACCGGGATCCGGGTGGCGGAGAAGATCGAGCGGATGGGTGATCTGGCCCGGCACGTCGCGGAGCTGGCGCGGCGGCGGCACGTCGTGCGGGGCTGCCCGGGTTCCGGACGGGCAGTACCTAGTGTCCTGAGTCGGAAGTTCCCGCTCAGTCGTTAGTGTGCGGTATGCCGTCCCCGCATCCGCAGATGATCGTGCTGTCCGATGACGAACGGGCCCAGTTGGAGTCCTGGGCTCGTCGCAGGACGAGCGCGGCGGGTTTGGCGTTGCGGAGCCGGATCGTGCTCGCGGCCGCCGAGGGTGGGTCCAACGTGGCGCTCGCCGAGCGTCTCGGGGTGGCACGCTCGACGGTGCGGATCTGGCGCAACCGGTTCGCCGAGCGGCGCCTGGACGGCCTGGTCGACGAGCCCCGGCCCGGCCGGCCTCGCACGGTCTCCGACGCCGATGTCGAACGGTTGATCACTGAGACGCTGGAAACGGCACCCAAGGATGCGACGCACTGGTCGACCCGGTCCATGGCTGCCCACCTCTGGATGTCGCAATCGACGGTGTCACGGGTGTGGCGGGCGTTCGGACTGGCTCCGCACAAGGTCGACACCTGGAAGTTGTCCAAGGACCCGTTGTTCGTGGACAAAGTCCGCGATGTCGTCGGGCTCTACCTCAACCCGCCCGAGCGGGCGCTGGTGCTGTGCGTGGACGAGAAGACCCAGATCCAAGCGCTGGACCGGACCCAGCCGGTGTTCCCGATGCCGCCCGGCAGCCCCGCGCGGGCCAGCCACGACTACGTCCGCAACGGCACGTCGAGCCTCTACGCCGCCCTCGACATCGCCACCGGGAAGGTCATCGGCTCTCTGCACAACCGTCACCGGGCGGTCGAGTTC
>NZ_MKVV01000067.1 GCF_001899645.1 Pseudonocardia sp. 73-21
AGAGACTCCCTTCACGGCCTACGGCCATGATCGTCGGTCTCCGAGCTAGCGGGGGAACCTCACGCCGAAGTGCGGCCGAACTGGACTACCGGGAACTGTCGGTGGCGGCGGGCACTATGTCCGCCATGGCCAAGTACCAGCTCGGCAGCCACACCTATTCGTCGAAGTCGGCCGTGCAGGCCGAGTTCCGCGGCATCCTCAACGGCGCTGCGGTCGACGTGCCGCTGTCGGCGTCGGACGCCGGGATGATCGAACTGCTGCTTCGCGACGGCTACCACCCGGAAGGCGCCGAGAAGATCGGTCCAGGCATCGCGGATGTCGTCGTGCGGTTCAATGCCTACGGCACGCGCGGATTCTGGCTGCGCCGCGTCGACGGGACTGAAGTCGACTTCTCCTACCTCGTCGCGCTCAATGGTGCGCCCAGCATTGAGCACGGGGTACGGCTCGCTCTCCGCGAGGAGATCAACGACCAGATCGTGGGGTTCTTCGACACGCAGGCCGCCGACCTCGCTGGCGGCCGCGTCGTCTGCGAGCTGTGTGTGATCGTTGTCGGCGGCAACGGGGTACAGGTCGACCACGCCGCACCGACATTCATCGAGCTCGCCTCGCGGTTCGCCGACTTCGTCGGCGGGTGGGACGCGATCGGCGTCGAATGCGTCGGCCCAACCGGTCGGCGGCTGGCCGACCGCGACCACGCCAGGGTCTGGTGGGAGTTCCACCGGCAGACCGCGCGGCTACGACTCGTGCACACGCGGTGCAACCTCAGCCGGTCACGGGCAGCCCACGCCTGACTCGTTTGGTCCATCTCGCCGAAGATCTGGCTGTGCGACGGAGTGACACCCGCGGGCTATGAGTCTGGATCACGACCGAGGTTGTCGACATGCCCTGCGAACTGCAAGTGCTACTGCTTGCGCACGATCGGGTACCAGCGGTAGTTGGATGGTGCGATGAGCATGCTGGCTGCTCCGGTGGGAACGGCCGTGATCCCCCCGGCCAACCCGGATTGGGGAATGGCCATCTATCGCTGGGGTCACACGCAGACTGCTGGTCCGTGGTGTCCTGTGATCGCACCCGGGAGTCTGCTGGCTCTCTGAGGTCCGACGCTGTGGGGGCTACGGCCAGTGCCGTTCAAGGAGCGCATCGAAGAATGTGTTGAGCATTCGAGAGCTGGCTACCTTGTCGATCAGCTCGTGCCCGCCGAAGCGGTAGACGTCGTACCCGGCGAGGCGCAGGCGACGATCCTCGCGGACCATTCGGGCATATCGAACGCAGGTAGACCTGCGGGATCAAGGCCGGTAGGTCGAATCCGTCCCTGCCGTAGCGCTCGCAGTACGTGCGGAAGATCAGCCTCTCGGCGTCGTT
>NZ_MKVV01000068.1 GCF_001899645.1 Pseudonocardia sp. 73-21
TCGACAGCGTCGCCAGCTACTGCGGGCGAATTACCGACTCAGGACACTAGCGCCAGGCGAACACCGGCTGCTCCATGTGCGCCACGCGCGTCGCCCGCCCGTGCAGCACGACCTCGGCGAACTGGTGCAGCACGGCGCCGGTGGGGGCGTGCACGAACCGGTCGAACAACGGCAGCTGGATCACCGGCTGGTCCGACTCCGGGATCGTCAGGAACCGCGGCGCGACGTCGAGCAGCGCCACCGGCACGCGGTGCAGCTCGCCCACCTCGTCGGGGTTCGGGACGAGCAGGGGCGACGGGCCGGCCCACAGCACCACCGGCGTGATGACGTAGCCCGAGCGCGTGGCGTAGTCGTCGAGCAGGCCGAGCTCGGCGTCGGGGCCGAGGGTCAGGCCGAGCTCCTCGGAGAGCTCGCGGCGGGCCGTCTCACCGGGCGACTCGCCGGGTTCGGCCCGGCCACCGGGCAGCGCCCACTGGCCGGGATGGCCGCGCAGCGTCGTGGCGCGGCGGGTGAGCAGGAAGATCAGCCCGTCGGGGTCGGGGACGAGCGTGATGCCCACGGCCGACCGTTTGAGGTCGGGCCGTTCGACGCCGCGCCGCTCGAACCGCCGCAGCGCCGCTGCGACCTCCGCCTCTGCCACCTGCCGGGAGTCCACCTCCCGATCGTGACACGGATCGTCAGATCAGGCTGAAGGGGGAGGAACCCCCGCCGGAGCACGAGGTTCACCGCGTCGAAGACCGCCACCGCGACCAGGCTCGCGACCACGGCCACCACGGCCTGGCCGCCCGACGGATCGCTGCAGGACGGGTCCGGGAGCGCCGACCCGGGCGGGACCAGCACGACGTTGCGGAGCGCGGTGGCCAGCCGGGCGAACGCCAGCGCGGCGTCGGCCCCGATGACGACTCGAGGACCACCGAGACCACCCGCCCCAGCGGGCGGGGCGGGCGTCCCGCTCGGCTGGAGGGCAGGGCATGCCGGACCCTAGGATCGGCGGTCGTTCCGTGCTGCGCCGAGCGGAGCCCGCTGGAGGTTCGCGTGCGGATCGGGGACCGATGACGACGGGTTACTCGGGGACGCCCCTGCCCCGCAAGCTCGGGATCACCCCGGCGAGCCGGGTGCTGCTGCTGGGGACGCCGACCGGCTTCGAGCTGGGGGCGCCGCACCACTGCCGGGCCGGTCGCGCCGGCTACGACGTGCAGCTGCTCTTCTGCCCCGACGTCGCGACCCTGCGCCGGTACTGGCCCGGCGCCGTGGAGCGCGGCACCGAGCGCGGCGCCGTCTGGGTCGCGTGGCCCAAGAAGGCCTCCGGCGTGCCCACCGACCTCGGCGAGAACGGGATCCGCGACCACGCCCTCCCGCTGGGCTGGGTGGACGTGAAGGTCTGCGCCGTGGACGCCACCTGGTCGGCCCTCAAGCTGGTGCGCCGCCTCTGACGGCAGCGGGCGCCGCCTCCGGCCAGTCCGCGTCGTGGTCGACGGGTGAGCCCGCCCGCACGAGGTCCTCCGCCGGCCGCAGCACCGACCGGACGACCAGCACCATCAGCAGCACGACCATCGCGTCGCGGGCGACGACGGCACCGAGGAACCAGTCCGGCGGGAGACCCTTGTCGGACGCGCCGACGTAGTAGAACATCCGCGGCACCCAGACCAGGGCGTCGACGACCATCCACGCGAACAGCAGCCGCCAGCGCGGCAGCGCCAGCACCGCCAGCGGCACCAGCCACAGCGAGTACTGCGGGCTCCACACCTTGTTGACCACCAGGAACGACGCCACCACCAGGAACGCGAGCGACGCGATGCGCGGGGTCTGCGGGGCCTTCCACGTGAGCACCGCGACGCCCAGGCAACAGGCGACGAACAGGCCCTCGGTGACGAGGTTCAGCACGGCCGGGGCCCGGCCGTCGGCGAGCGGGCCGTCGAACCCGGCCCAGCCGGTGAAGTAGCTGACGACGAAGTACAGCGAGTCGGGGTCGGCGGGGCGCGTCTGGTTGAGGCGGAAGAACTCCCACCAGCCCGTGGTCCAGGCCAGCGCGACGGGTAGGTTGATCAGCACGAAGCTCACCACACCGGCCGCGATGGTGCGCAGACCCCTGCCGTGCTCGCGCCGTCGCAACGCGATGAGCAGCACCGGCAGGAGCAGGAACAGCGGGAACAGCTTGAACGCCCCGCCGATGCCGAACAGGACCCCGGCGAGCACCGGGCGGCGCCGGGCGAAGGCCAGGAGACCACCGACGGCGCACGCGACGGCGAGCGTGTCGAAGTTGGTGAACGCGTGCACGATCACCAGCGGCGACAACGCCACCAGCGCCGCGTCCCACGGGCGGGTGCGGCGCAGCGAGCGCACCCCCCAGACCACCACGAGCCAGGCCATCGCCAGCCAGATCGCGGTGACCTCGAAGTAGACGACCACCGGCAGCGCGGAGGGCAGCGGCAGCCGCTGCGCCAGCCACAGCCACGCGTCGGCGATGCGGGCGTTCGCGTACTGGAAGAACCCGGTGAGCACCGGGTACTCCATGTAGCGGACCTTCTCGTCCGCCGTGCCGGCGCCCTCGATCCACGGGTCCCGGTAGGGCACCTTGCCGGCCGCCACGCCCTCGATGCCGTAGAGCGGCACGGTGTCCGAGTAGCACATCGAGATGTACTGGCGGTCGTTGCGCCAGTCCAGCTGGGGGCCGTCCGGGGTGGAGTACTGCTGCAGGCAGTTGGCCTTGCCCAGAAAGCCGAGCGCGAGCACCGCGGCCGCCAGCAGCAGCACGACGCGCAGCGGCGTCCAGAAACGGCTGCGACCGACCAGCGCGTGCTTGCCGAGCGGGCCACCGACCACCCGGCTGGCGGCGATCGCGAGCGGTTCGGTCCAGGTGGGAACCACACGCTCCGGAACGTCAGGACGTGCGGGTGGAGCTGCTGGGCCGGCCCCCCGACCGGGCCCGGTCACCCCCCGTTACCCCCGCCGCCGTTCCCGCCCCCGCCGTTTCCGCCGCCACCGTTCCCGCCGCCACCGCCACCGCCACCGTTGCCGTTGCCGTTGCCGTTGCCGTTGCCACCGTTGCCACCGCCACCGTTGCCACCGCCGGTGCCGCTGACCTCGCTTCCGTCGGGGTTGTAGCAGACGCCCGAGTTCGGATCGCAGTAGATGTTGCCGTTCTGACCGTTCTGGTTCTGGTCGGCGGGCGGCGCTTGGGTGTAGGTCGGCGTGGGCGCCGCGATGGGCGTGCCCATCGGCTCGCACGCGGAGAACGGCAGGTCGGTCTGCTTGGCGGCCTTGAGGTAGTCGCTCATGAAGTTCTGCCAGATCGGGCCGGCCAGGGTGCGACCGTAGGCCGGGGACCCCGACTTGGTCTGCACCGGATCGGAGTTGTCGCTGCCCACCCAGACGGCGGTGGACAACGTCGGGGTGTAGCCGACCGTCCAGGTGTCCTTGTTCTGGTTGTTGCTCCCCGTCAGCTGCACGGTGCCCGTCTTCGCCGCGACCTCCCCGATGCCGGGCGGGGAGATCCGCGAGCTGCTCGCGACGTCGGTCATCGAGTTCGTCACGTTGCATGCGACCTGCTGGGGCATCGCGTTCTGGCTGCCGGTGGGCGTGGTGGCCCGGTCGAACAGGACGCGGCCGTCGGAGGCGACCACCTTCGACACCAGGTAGGGATCCCTGTGCACCCCGTCGGCGGCGAAGGTGCCGTAGGCCGAGGCCATGTCGAGCGGGTGCACCTCCTGGTCACCCAGCGCGATACCGCCGCTGGCCGGGCGGGTCAGCTGAGACGCCGGGATACCTGCCTGGTGGGCCGCATCGATGACGTTCTGCGGACCGATGTCGACCGCCATGCGGTAGAAGACCGTGTTGATCGACTTGGTCATCGCCGTCTTGACGTTGCACATCGCGCAGCTGTCGCCGTCGGAGTTGACGATGGGCCGACTCAGCCCCGGGAACGTCTGACCGCTGGAACCGTCGTACATCGAGCCCAGGCCGATGCCCTTGTTGGCCTGCAGGGCGGCCGCGAGCACGAACGGCTTGAACGACGAGCCGGGCTGGCGCCCGATGTTGCCGTCGGCGTAGTCGGTGCCCAGTCCGTTCGACCCGCCGTAGTAGGCGACGATCGCGCCGGTGGTCGGGTCGACCGCAGTCAGCGCGGTGCGGAGGTTCGGCTTCTGCCCGTCCATGGTCTGGTTGACGGCGTCCACCGCCGCCTTCTGGTTCCTGGGGTCGATCGTGGTGGTGACCGTCAGACCCTCGGTGGTGATCTCGTCGTCGGTGATGCCGACGGCCTGCAGCTCCTGCTTGGCCTTCTCGTAGATGTGGTACCGGTCGTCTCCGGGAACACCACCCGTGGCCGCGGAAGCCTTCGTCAAGGTCGGATAGATCTGCTGCGCGCGCTGGGCCGGGGTGATCCAGCCGGCCTGCACCATCTGGTCGAGCACGTAGTTGAAGCGGGCCTGGGAGCGCGCGACGTCCGTGCTCGAGGGGGACTGGATGGTGCCGGCGAGGAACGCGCCCTGGGCGACGGTGAGGTCGCCCACGTTCTTGCCGAAGTACGCCTGCGATGCGGCCTGGATGCCGTAGGCGCCGCGGCCGAAGTAGATCGTGTTCAGGTAGTTCTCGAGGATCTGGTCCTTGGTCTGTTCCTTCGAGATCTTGACCGAGATCACGACCTCGCGGTACTTGCGCAGGAGCGTGGCCTGATTCTGGCCCGTGGCGTTCTTCACGTACTGCTGCGTGATGGTGGAGCCGCCACCGACGCCGCCGGTGAGCTGGTTGAACACCGCCCGCCCGATGCCGAGGATGTCGAACCCGGGGTTCGAGTAGAAGGTGCGGTCCTCCGCGGCCATCACGGCCTGGCGCACCGGCACGGGCACCTTGTCGAGCGTGACGATACTGCGGTTGATCGCGTTGCCGTTGGCGTCCTGCGGACGGATGACGGCGATCGGCGAGCCGTCCTTGAACGTGAACGTGGCCGTCTGGATGGCGGCGGTGCTGTCAGCGGCCGTCGGCACCGGGAAGATCAGCCAGCCGATCGCGAACGCCAGCAGCGGGCCGATGACGGCCAGGCCCAGCACGATCCACAACCAGCGGCGCACGCGTTTCCAGGGGGACTTGGGGGACTTCGCGCCGTCGGGCCCCTCCGGCGGGCCGCCCCCGGTAGGCGACGACGCCGGCCGGTCGGCCACCGCGACGGTCCGCGCGCGCGCCATCGAGGCGGCAGCAGTCTCGTCGTGGGTGAGCAGCGGCATGTCGCCCGACTGGTACGGAGCGCGCGGCGGGACCTGACCGCCGGGCGGGGAAGCGGCGGCCCGGGGAGCCTGACCGGGCCGGGGAGCCGGCTGCGGGGGGCGGGGAGGCTGGCCGAGCGGAGGCTGGACGGGGGGCTGGGCGCGGGGACCGGGCTGGGGACGGGGTCCGGGCTGGGGGTGCGGGGGGACGCGCGGACGTCCACCCGCATCAGGCCGAGAGTCGGTCACCGCACTCCTCCGCAGGCTTGTTCAGATCGGGGCATCGACGTGCTCGGGGCATCACTCGGCGGCCGTTCGCCGACGCTCGGGGCGGCGCCGGCCTCCCCCGTCGTTCTCGTGGTCGGTTCCCATGACGTACGACAGCACCAGATGGTTCCAGCTGCACGTGCGGCAGACCTCGACGACGTAGACGGAGAAGTCGGAGTGGAGGGCGGCGAGCTGATCGAGCTCCTCGGGTTTACGGGCCGAACCGGCCGCGTGCTTGAGACTCTCACCGAAGATCCATGAGACCAGGGTGAGGCGTTCCTTGCGGCAGACCGGGCAGGTCTGATCGCTGGCTTCGC
The DNA here is from genome assembly GCF_001899645.1 of Pseudonocardia sp. 73-21. Lineage (GTDB taxonomy): Bacteria > Actinomycetota > Actinomycetes > Mycobacteriales > Pseudonocardiaceae > Pseudonocardia. The sequence continues at coordinate 5,786 of NZ_MKVV01000068.1, forward strand.
CGTGGAACCGCGCCGCCCGGAGCAGGTACGGGCTGGCGTCGCAGACCTCGGCCACCCCGACCTTGCCCGAGTGGACGTCGGCGAGCAGCGACCTGCGCTGCAACGCGTAGTCGACCACCTGCCGCTGGGAACGCACGGGACAAGGGTACGCGGGCGCCGCCCGGCCGGAGATCGGGCGGAACCCGAACGGGGTGATCGGCGTCTCGCCGGCGAGCGCAGATGTATCGGATCGATATACTGGGTGAGCAGATCGCGACGATCCACCGAGGGAGGTCCTGTGCTGGAGCTGGCGATACTCGGTCTGCTCCACGAGGCCCCCGTCCACGGCTACGAGCTGCGCAAGCAGCTCGGCCTGCGGCTCGGTGGGCTGCGTCGAAGCGGTCTGGGCGTCTTCTCCTACGGCTCGCTCTACCCGGCCCTGCGCCGGCTGACGCGGGCCGGCCTCATCGTCGAGGAGCCCGAGGTGGTGACGGGAACCCGCTCGCGCCGCAGCAGGCGGGTCTACCGGATCACCGCGGAGGGCAAGGAGCGCTTCGCCGAGCTGCTGACCGATTCCGGACCGCAGGCGTGGGACGACGAGGGCTTCGGGGTGCACCTGGCCTTCTTCTCCCGCACTCCTGCGGAGGCCCGGATGCGCATCCTCGAGGGCCGCAGGCGGGCCGTCGAGGAACGGCGCGAGGGCCTGCGCTCCACGCTCGCCAAGGCTGGCGAGCAGATCGACCGCTACACCCGCGAGCTGCACCAGCTCGGGCTGGACACCAGCGAGCGCGAGGTGCGCTGGCTGAACGAGCTGATCGCGACCGAACAGGCCGAGCAGGCATCAGAGAATGAGGAAGGAACCCATGACTGAGGTTCGTGTTGCCATCGTCGGCGTCGGAAACTGCGCGTCGTCCCTGGTCCAGGGGGTCCAGTACTACGCGGACGCCGATCCCGCCGCCCGCGTGCCGGGGCTGATGCACGTCGACTTCGGCGGCTACCACGTCCGCGACATCACCTTCGTCGCCGCGTTCGACGTCGACGCGAAGAAGGTGGGCCAGGACCTCTCGGAGGCCATCGGCGCCAGCGAGAACAACACCATCAAGATCGCCGACGTGCCGCCGCTGGACGTCCCGGTGCGCCGCGGCCACACCCTCGACGGGCTGGGCCGCTTCTACCGCGAGACGATCACCGAGTCCGACGACGAGCCCGTGGACGTGGCGCAGGTGCTGCGCGACACCCGGGCCGACGTGCTCGTGTCCTACCTCCCGGTCGGCAGCGAGGCGGCCGACAAGTTCTACGCGCAGTGCGCCATCGACGCGAACGTCGCCTTCGTCAACGCGCTGCCCGTGTTCATCGCCTCCGACCCGGTGTGGGCCGAGAAGTTCCGTGCGGCCGGCGTGCCGATCGTCGGCGACGACATCAAGAGCCAGGTGGGCGCCACCATCACCCACCGTGTGCTGGCGAAGCTGTTCGAGGACCGCGGCGTACAGCTCGACCGCACGATGCAGCTCAACGTGGGCGGGAACATGGACTTCCTGAACATGAAGGAGCTGGAGCGCCTCGAGTCGAAGAAGATCTCGAAGACCCAGTCCGTCACCTCGCAGGTCGACCGCGACATGGGCAAGGACAACGTCCACATCGGCCCGTCGGACTACGTCGCGTGGCTCGACGACCGCAAGTGGGCCTACGTGCGCCTCGAGGGCCGCGCCTTCGGTGACGTGCCGCTGAGCCTGGAGTACAAGCTCGAGGTCTGGGACTCCCCCAACTCGGCCGGCATCATCATCGACGCCGTGCGCGCCGCGAAGATCGCGAAGGACCGCGGCATCGGCGGCCCGATCCTCTCCGCGTCGAGCTACTTCATGAAGTCGCCGCCCGAGCAGTACGGCGACGACGTGGCCCGCGACGCCGTGGAGGCCTTCATCCGCGGGGAGCAGTAACCGCTCGCACACGCACAGCAGCCCCGGTTCCGGCCCTCGCCGGAACCGGGGCTGCTGTCGTCGAGGGCTGAACTTCCTTCGTTTCTGCAACCTTTCCGGAATCCATTTTTCCTTCCGGACTGGAAGCTCTCTCACCCGTTGGACCCAATAACGACACGATCTCGACAATCCAGAGGCCCTGCTCACCCGCCTGCGCGTGATGCGGGCGCAACGCCCCCGAATACGCAGCATGTCATTCACCTTTCCGTGACCGGTACCCGGTGACGACGCTCACCATTTGTCGGTGCGAGTAATGAGACGTTGGTCATTCCTTCTACCGAAATGCGTTCGTAATGTGGCCGTCGGCCCAGCGACCACCGCTGCTCATCCGGAGCAGCGGGCGCCGGGTCACCGCCGTGTCGGGCGGGGAGTGGTGCGGCCGCACGTGGATCGACCAGCCGCACGTCGTCGCCCCCCGTCCCCGGCGTCCGGGTTCCCCAACCAGGACGCCCTCGACCGACGGTGCTCACCCTGAGGACCCTGAGTGCCCAAGCACCTCCCCGCTTTCGCGGTTCGCGCCGCGGTCGTGGCCACCGTCACCACCGCAGCGGCCTTCGCCGCCGTGCTTCCCGCCACCATCCCGGCGGCCGCACCGGCGGCGAGCATCCAGACCGCGACCATCCCGGTGGTCAGCGCACCCGTCGCCCGGGTCGCCGTCGCCGCACCGACCCGCGCCGCCGTCCGGCTCTCGGCGATGAACACCGCGCTGGCCAAGCTCGGCTCGCCGTACCGCTACGGCGCCGCCGGTCCCAACGCCTTCGACTGCTCCGGGCTCGTCAAGTGGTCCTTCGCCCAGGCCGGCATCGTCCTGCCGCGCACCAGCCTGGCCCAGTCCACGGTCGGGACGCCCGTGGCCAAGGCCGATCTGCAGCCCGGTGACCTGGTGTTCTTCTACACGCCGGTCAGCCACGTCGCCATCTACATCGGCGGCGGACAGGTCGTGCACGCCAGCACGTCGAGCAGCCCGGTGAAGATCTCGAACCTCAGCGGCATGCCGTTCCACAACGCACGTCGCGTCTGATCACGACGTCTGATCACGACGTCTGATCACCACGTCTGATCACCACGTCTGATTACTGCGCACCACCCGTGCCCGGTCTCCGTCCCACGACGGTGGCCGGGCACGACGCGTAGAGTTCCGCTGCGTGACCGAGCCTGATCTTCGTCCGCTCGCCCTGGTCACCGGGGCGTCCCGCGGCATCGGGGCCGCCGTGGCCCGTGCGCTCGCCCCGGGGTTCGACGTCCTGCTGGGCGGCCGCGACGCCGGAGCGCTCCAGGCGCTGGCCGACGAGCTGCCCGGCTCGCGGCCGTGGCCCGTCGAGCTCACCGACACCGCCGCCGTGGCCGAGGCCGTCGGCGGCATCGAACGGCTCGACGTGCTCGTCCACTCGGCGGGTGTCGGCCTGCTCGGCAGCGTCGCCGAGACCTCCGCCGGTACCTGGCGCCGGCAGTTCGACGTCAACGTCGTGGCCGTGGCCGAGCTGACCCGGCTGCTGCTGCCCGCCCTGCGGGCCGCGCGCGGCCGGGTCGTGCTCATCAACTCCGGATCGGGGCTCGTCGCCCGGCCCGGCTGGGCGTCGTACGCCGCGAGCAAGTTCGCGCTGCGCGCCTTCGCCGACGCGCTGCGCGCCGAGGAGGCACCACACGGGGTGCGGGTCACCTCGGTGCACCCCGGCCGCGTCGACACCGACATGCAGCGCGGGGTCGTCGCCCACGAGGGCGGGGCCTACAAGCCCGACGCCTACCTGCGTCCCGAGTCGGTGGCCGGCGCGGTGCTGCTGGCCGTCACCGCGCCGCCGGACGCGGAGCTCACCGAACTGGTGCTGCGCCCGGCCCCGTAGCCGAACAGCGCGCCCGCGACCCGGCGCATCTGGATCTCCTCGGAGCCCTCCGTGATGCGGTAGCGCCGGTGGTGGCGGTAGATGTGCTCGAAGGGCTGGTGGCGGCTGTAGCCGACGCCGCCGTGCACCTGCATGGCGCGGTCGGCGGCGTCGCAGACCAGCCGGTTGGCCCGGTAGTTGCACATCGAGACGCGGTCGGTGACCTCCATGTGCGGACGGTGGTCCAGCTCGTGCGCGGTGGCGCGGACGAGCATCCGCACCAGCTCGGCGTCGGTGTGCAGCTCCACCAGCGGGAACTGGATCGCCTGGCGCTCCGAGAGCGGTCGGCCGAACGTCACGCGTTCGCGGGCGTAGGCGACGCTGCGGTCGATGCAGAACTGCGCCGCCCCCAGGCTCGACGCGGCCTGCCGGATCCGGTTCTCGTGCACGAAGTGCTGCGCGACCGCCAGGGCCCGCCCCTCCTCGCCGAGCATCGTCGACGCGGGCACCCGGACGTCGCGGAGCTCGACCTCGCCGTGGTCGGTGGGCATGTTGAGGGTCCACCAGTAGAAGGGGACGGTGAAGCCGGGGGTGTCGGTGGGCACCAGGAAGGCGCTGATCCCGGTGGCCTTGCCCCCGTCGCCCGAGGTGCGGGCGAAGACCAGGTCGTGGGTGGCGCGGTGCACGCCGGTGTTCCAGCGCTTGCGCCCGTTGATCACCCAGTGGTCACCGTCGCGCACGGCGGTGGTCTCCATCCAGGTGGCGTCGCTGCCGTGGTCGGGCTCGGTGAGCCCGAAGGCGGCGCGCCGTTCGCCCGTGATCAGCGCCTCGCAGAACTCGGCCTTCTGCCCGTCGGTGCCGAACGTCCAGAGCAGCTGGAGCACCGGGAAGTTGCCGACGACCGACGACTCGTCCTGCAGGTCGTTGTGCAGCCCCAGGCCCTTGTGCGCCAGGTGTTCGCGCACCACCGCCATCGCCAGGTTGGACCCGTTGCGCCCGCCCAGCTCGGCCGGCAGCCCGAACCGCAGGAACCCGGCGGCGTCGGCGCGGCGGCGCATCTCGTCGAGCAGGTCCTCCCACTCACGGCGCGGCACCCCGTCGTGCTCGAAGTCGGTGCGGGCGTACTCGCGGCGGTGGTCGAAGAACCGCTCGTTGTCGTCCTGCGCCTGGAGCGGTGCGATCTCGTCGGCGATGAACGCGTCGAGGTCGGCGAGGAGGTCGGTGATCTCGGCGGGCAGGGTGCGGTCCACGGTGAGCCCTTCGTCGAACGATCGTTCAGTGAACGTACGATCGGCCACTGAGAACGTCAAGGGATGTGGTGAACGATCGTTTAAGGTGGGCTCATGTCCGACGACGAGCCGATGGCCGCGGCGCTCATCGCCGCCGCCGTCGAGGTGATGGCCGTGCACGGCTACCACGGCACGTCGGTACGCGACATCGCCGCGGCCGCGGGCTCGAGCACGGGCGTGCTCTACCACCACTTCGACTCCAAGCACGGCCTGCTGGTGACGATCCTCGACCGCGGCATGGACCGCCTCGTCCGGGCCACCGAGCAGGCGCTCTACGACGCGCCGGACGACCCGGTGCAGCGGCTGCGCGCGATCGTCGGCGTGCACGTGCGCGTGCACCTGGAGGCGCAGCGCGAGAGCCTGCTGGGCACCAGCGAGCTGCGCAGCCTGGAACCCGCGGCGCGCGCGCTGGTGGTGTCCAAACGCGATGCGCAGCAACGGATGTTCGACCGGGTGGTGCGCGACGGGGTGGCCCGCGGGGTGTTCGTCACCCCCTTCCCCGACGAGGCGGCGCGGGCCGTCACCACCGCGTGCACCGCCGTCGCCACCTGGTACCGGCCCGGGGGAGCGCTCCGCGGGGACGAGATCGTCGCCCGGTACCAGCGGATCGCGCTCGACACGGTGGGGCACCGGTGACCGCCCTCCGCGACGCCCTCACCGCCGTGCTCGGGGCCCCCGTCACGAACCTGGTGCGCGTCGCCGGCGGAGCGAGCCGGGAGACCTGGGCCTTCGACGCGGGCGGTGACGCGCTGGTGCTGCGACGCGATCCGCCGCACGACCCGCAGCCCGAGGGCATGGCCCGGGAGGCCGCGGCCTTCGTCGCCGCGGCGGCCGCGGGCGTGCCGGTGCCGCGGTTGCGCGCGCACGGCGACGGCTCCGACGGCATCGGCTCGCCGTACGTCGTCACCGCACACGTCGACGGCGAGACGATCCCGCGCCGGCTGCTGCGCGACGAGCGGTGGGCCGGCGTGCGCGCGGGGCTCGCCGGTGAGCTGGGTGGCGTGCTCGCCCGGATCCACGCGATCCCGGTCGGGTCGGTGCCGGGGCTTGCGATCGGCGACCGGCTGGCCGGGCTGCGCGCCGATCACGAGCGCTTCGGCGAACCGCGCCCCGCGCTGGAGCTGGTCTTGCGCCGCCTCGCCGAACAACAGCCGCCCGCCGTCACCCCGCGCGTGGTGCACGGCGACTTCCGCAACGGCAACCTGATCATCGGCGAGGACGGCGTGCGGGCCGTCCTCGACTGGGAGCTCGTACACGCGGGCGATCCCCTGGAGGACCTGGGCTGGCTCTGCGCCCGGGCGTGGCGGTTCGGCGCACCGCTGCCCGTCGGGGGGTTCGGGACGCGGGAGCAGCTGCTCGACGGGTACGCGGCGGTGGCCGGGTGGCGCCCCGATCCGGAGGTGCTGCGCTGGTGGGAGACGTTCGCCGCCGCGAGCTGGGCGGTGATCTGCCGCCGCCAGGCGGAGCGGCACCTCGGCGGCGCCGAGCAGTCGGTGGAGATGGCGGTGCTCGGGCGCCGCATCGCCGAGTCCGAGCACGACGCCCTGGTGTCGCTCGGGCTCACCGGGCCCGTCACCGTCACCGACCCGCTGACGCTCCCCGCCACCGCCGATGCGAGCCTGCACGACCGCCCGACCGTCGACGAGCTGCTGGCTGCGGTGGCCGGTTTCCTCACCGGCGAGCTCGGGGAGATCGACGACCCCCGGCTGCGGTTCTCCGCCCGGGTGGCCGCCAACGCCCTGAAGATCGCCCGCCGCGAGCTGCGGGTGGGCGACGCCCAGCGCGCGGACCACCGGTCGCGGCTGGCCGCGCTCGGCTGCGCCGACGACGCCGAGCTGGTGGCGGCCATCCGCACCGGCTCCTTCGACGACCGGGCCGACCAGGTGCTGGCCGTCGTACGGGAGGCCACGGTCGCCAAGCTGACGGTGGCCGACCCCCGGCACCTGTCCTGACCCGCCGTCCACCGTCCGGTGGACGGCGTGGTCGGTGCCACGGCCGATGCCCTCGGTGGCGGGGGTGTGGCGCTCGCGTTCGCGGCGGCCGGCGGTTGCGGGCGCCGTTCCCGATTCTGAGCATCGCTGCGGGACCCTTCTGGTGGGTAGGCTTCCAGCCATGCTCGATCCGGCGTCGGTGGACCTCGACGAGCTGTGCGTCGCCCTGGACGACCACACGGCCGGCGTCAGCTGGTGGATCAACCCGGCCACGGGGGAACTGCGCTCCCACCTGGCCGACGTCGGGGGGAAGAGCACCGACGAGCTGTTCGACGCGGGCTGGCGCAAGATCCGGCCCACCGAGTCGTACGAGAGCTACCGCGACATGGCCGAGTTCGTGGCCGCCGTGCACCACCGTCGCGCCGCCGACCTGCTCGACCGGGCCATCACCGGCCGCGGCGCGTTCCGCCGGTTCAAGGACACGCTGTTCGAGTTCCCCGAGCTGCGGGACCAGTGGTTCCGGTTCCGGGCGGCCCGCTCGCGGCGCCGGGCGCTCAACTGGCTGGCCGTCGAGGGACTGATCAGCCGCGAGGCCGCCGAGCAGGCCGCGGCCCAGCACCCCGACCCCACGCAGGAGGACGAGGACGTCCCCGCCGCCGTGGCCGTCGATCTCGGCATCCTCTTCGGCGACCGGCTGCAGCAGGTGCTGCTCTACGGGGCGTGGGCGCGCAACGAGACGCCCGGGGAGTTCGACCTCGAACTGCTCGTCGTCCTCGACGACATGCACTCGCCGTGGGAGGAGCTGCACCGGATGGACGAGGTGCTGTGGCGCCACACCGAGCGCTCCGGCCTGACCGTCACCGCGCTGCCCGTGAGCCGCGCCGAGCTCGCGAAGCCCACCACCCCGCACCTGGTCCGGGCCGCGGCCGAGGCGGTGCTGGTGGCATGAGCACCGGGATCGCACGGGCGCGCGAGGAGCTGTTCGCGGCCCACCTGCTGGGCACCACCGGGTTCGCCGCCCAGACCGTCGGGCTGGCCTTCCGGGCGGCGCTGGCCGCGGCCGAGGCCGCGCTCATGCTGCTCGACCGCCCCCCGGCCCACGAACCGGCCGAGGTCGTGGCCGAGTTCGTCCGGCACGTCGTCCGCGAGCGCGGGCTGGACCCGACCGCCGGCTCGAAGCTCCGCTCGCTCTACAACCGGCAGATCCAGGCCGGCGCCGACGGCGTGGTGCCCCAGGCCGAGGCCCCCCTCGCCCTCGCCGACGCCACGACGGTGATCGACGTGGTGGAGGAGTGGATCAAGACGAGCCACCGGGTGGCGGAGGAGCGGGGCCCCACCCGGGGCCGCCCCCCGCGCCGCCGCTGAGCCACCCGACCGACGTCAGAGGACCACGTTCACCAGGCGGCCGGGGACCACGATCAGCTTGCGCGGCTCCTTGCCGTCCAGCGCCGCCGCCACCTTCTCGTCGGCCAGGGCCGCGGCCTTGACCTCGTCCTGGGTCGCGTCGGCCGCCACGGTGATGCGGCTGCGGACCTTGCCGTTGACCTGGATCGGGTACTCGACCGTGTCGGCCACCAGGTACTGCTCGTCGGCCACCGGGAACGGGCCGTACGCCAGCGAGCCGTCGTGGCCCAGCTTCGCCCACAGCTCCTCGGCGATGTGCGGGGTCAGCGGCGCCATCATCAGCACCAGCGGCTCGGCCACCGAGCGCGGCACGCCGGCGCCGGCGTAGGCCTTGGTCAGGTGGTTGTTCAGCTCGATCAGCTTGGCCGCGGCCGTGTTGTAGTGCAGCGCCTCGAAGTCGGCGTGCACCCCGGCGATGGCCTTGTGCAGGGCGCGCAGCGTGTCGGCCTCGGGCTCCGCGTCGCTCACGCGGACCTCGCCGGTCCTCTCGTCGACCAGGTTGCGCCACACCCGCTGCAGGAACCGCTGCGAGCCGACGACGTCACGGGTGGACCACGGACGTGAGACGTCCATCGGGCCCGTCGACATCTCGTACAGGCGGAACGTGTCGGCGCCGTAGCGCTCGCACATCTCGTCGGGCGTCACCACGTTCTTCAGCGACTTGCCCATCTTCCCGTACTCACGCCTGACGGGGGCGTTGTTCCACGTGAAACCACTCGCCTCGTCGCCGGTGACCTCCTCGGCCGGTACGTACTGGCCGCGCGAGTCGGTGTAGGCGAAGGCCTGGATGTAGCCCTGGTTGAACAGCCGGCGGAACGGCTCCTCGGAGCTCACGTGGCCCAGGTCGTAGAGCACCTTGTGCCAGAAGCGGGAGTACAGCAGGTGCAGCACCGCGTGCTCGACGCCGCCGACGTACAGGTCGACGCCGCCGGGGTCGTTCGCCCGCGACGGGTCCTTGCCCAGCCAGTACTCCTCCACCTCGCGGTCGCAGAACCGTTCGGTGTTGGCGGGATCCAGGTAGCGCAGGTAGTACCAGCAGGAGCCGGCCCACTGCGGCATCGTGTTGGTCTCGCGGCGGTAGTGCTTCGGGCCGTCACCCAGGTCGAGCTCGACGTTCACCCAGTCCTCGTTGCGCGACAGCGGCGGCTCGGGCTCGCTGTTGGCGTCGTCGGGGTCGTGGGCGGTGGGGGCGTAGTCGTCGATCTCGGGCAGCTCGACGGGCAGCTGGTCGTCGGGCAGCGGCACCGGCATGCCGTCGGAGTCCCACACGACGGGGAACGGCTCGCCCCAGTAGCGCTGGCGGGAGAACAGCCAGTCGCGCAGCTTGTACTGGGTGACCGACTCGCCGTCGCCCTTCTCGACCAGCCAGGCGGTGATCGTGCGCTTGGCCTCGTCGACGCCCAGCCCGTTCAGGTCGATCTCGGCGTTGGCGGAGTTGATCGCCGGGCCGTCGCCGGTGAAGGCCTCGCCGTCGAACCCCTCGGTGGGCTGCACGGTGCGGATGACCGGCAGGCCGAACGCCGTCGCGAAGTCCCAGTCGCGCTGGTCCTGGCCGGGGACGGCCATGATCGCGCCGGTGCCGTAGCCCATCAGGACGTAGTCGGCGACGAAGACGGGGATCTGCTCACCGTTGACCGGGTTGGTGGCGTACGCGCCGGTGAAGACGCCGGTCTTGTCCTTGTTCTCCTGGCGGTCCAGCTCGGACTTCCGGGCGGCGGCGGCGCGGTAGGCGGTGACGGCGTCGGCGGGGGTGGCGGTGCCGTTCGTCCAGCGCTCGTCGGTGCCCGCGGGCCACGCGGCGGGCGCGATCACGTCGACCAGGGGGTGCTCGGGCGCCAGGACCATGTAGGTGGCGCCGAACAGGGTGTCGGGACGGGTGGTGAACACCTCGATCGCCGCGTCGCCGCACCCGAAGCGGACCTGCGCACCCTCGGAGCGGCCGACCCAGTTGCGCTGCATGGCCTTGACCGAGTCGGGCCAGTCCAGGCGGTCCAGGTCGGCGACCAGACGATCGGAGTACGCGGTGATCCGCATCATCCACTGCTTCAGGTTGCGGCGGAACACGGGGAAGTTGCCCCGGTCGCTTCGCCCGTCGGCCGTGACCTCCTCGTTGGCCAGCACCGTGCCCAGGCCCGGGCACCAGTTCACGGCGGCCTCGGAGATGTAGGCCAGGCGGTGGTCGTCGATCACCTGGCGCTGCTCGACGCGGCTCAGCTCCGCCCACGGGCCGCGCTTCCCGGCCGCGTACTCGGCCTCCAGCTCCGCGATGGGGCGGGCCTTCTGCAGCTGCGGATCGTACCAGGAGTTGTAGATCTGCAGGAAGATCCACTGGGTCCAGCGGTAGAACTCGACGTCGGTGGTGGCGAAGCTGCGGCGCTCGTCGTGGGCCAGCCCCAGCTGGCGCAGCTGCGCCTTGTAGCGCTGGATGTTGTCCTCGGTGGTCTTGCGCGGGTGCGTGCCCGTCTGCACGGCGTACTGCTCGGCGGGCAGCCCGAACGCGTCGAAGCCCATCGCGTGCAGCACGGTGCGACCGTTCATGCGCAGGTAGCGGCCCAGCACGTCGGTGCCGATGAAGCCCAGCGGGTGCCCGACGTGCAGCCCCGACCCGGACGGGTACGGGAACATGTCCATCAGGTAGACCTTGTCGCCGCCCAGGGCCTGCGGATCGGCCCACGGGCCGGACGGGTTGGGCGTGTGGAACGTGCCCTCGTCCTCCCAGCGGTCCTGCCAGCTGCGCTCGATCTGCGCGGCCAGGCCGGCGCCGTAGCGGAAGGGCAGCGCGTCGCCGTCGGGGGTGGCTGCTGGTGCCGTGGTGTCCGTGCTCATGTCCTACTCCTGCGAGGTATCGGCCCGACAAACGAAAAGACCCCCCTGCCGCTGGGCATGAGGGGTCGCCGCGCCGGTGTGGTTCGACCGGCGCGGCTACGCAAGAAGGTCGCGAGCCACGATCCCAGGGTAACGCCGCTGGCCGGGAGCCCGCGATCGGGTTCGCCTACCCTGGAGCCGTGCCACCGACCCTGCGCCTGGTCCTCGCCGTGCTGCTCGTGCTCGTCGGCGTCGTGTTCGTCGTCGTGGCGGTGCTCGGCGCCCGTTCGCGGCTGCGCCGCAACCGCTGGATCGGCGTCCGCACGCCCGCCACCCTCGCGTCCGAGCCCGCCTTCGGCGTGGGCAACGCCGCAGCGGCGGCGCCGGTCGGGGCCGCCGGCGCGATCGCGGTGGTCGGCGGGGCGGTGCTGTTGAGCGGGGCCGACGGCGTGCTGGGCTGGGTGGTGCTCGGCGTGAGCCTGGTGGGCACCGTCGTGCTCGCCGGCGTCGGCGGGCTGGTGGGCGACCGCGCCGCCGCCGCGGTGGTGCCCCCGTCCCCGTTCTCCGCGGCCTGCGCGGGCACCTGCGCCGGCTGCGACCTGGTGGCCGGCTGCCGTCCGCCCGCCACCGAGCAGGCGGATGCGCCGGCGGCGGCCGAGCAGGGCTGATCACCGGCTCGGGACGGGGTGCCGCGCCGAACGCGGTGGCGGGTCCCCAGACGTCGATCACGGACAGCATGATCACCGAACCGGGGCGGGGGGCCGCCGAGCACACGGTTTCCCGTCTCGAACCGTCGATCATGGCCGGGGCATTTTTCGTCGACTGGACGAGAAGCAGCTACCAGCCCCAGGAGCCCGGGCCGCCCTTGAACGGGCCCACCACGTCCTTCGTCACCCAGCCGCCGTAGAAGCCGCCGGGCTGGGGTTCCATCACCTCCCCGTCGAGGGTGATCTCGTCGAACGGGCCCGCGTAGACGGCGACCCGGTCGGTGACCTCGGGATAGCGGCGGTCGGGCTCCGGGTACCACCAGCCCACCTCGCGCAGCGGCGCCGCGCCGGGCACCACCACGTCGACGTAGCGGGCCACGCCCTTCCACTCGCAGAACGTGGTCTTGTCCACCGGGGTGAGGAAGTCACCGAAGGCGCTGCGCGGGAGGTAGTAGGTGGGCGGGTGGCTGGTCTCGAGCACGCGGACGAGGTCGTCGGTGTCCGCCACCACCACCCCGCCGTAGCGGAGCACCGCTCGCTTGGAGAGACGCTCGGCGCGGGGCGGGCGGGGGTAGTCCCAGACGGACTCCTGCCCGGGTCCGGGCTGGTCAGGGCGAGGTCGTGGCACGGGTCCCATCCTCGTCCCGGCCGGCACGAACCGCGACCCGGAGTTCGCGGCGGCTCGACGAGAAGTCAGTTGTGCCGCACGTCGGACGGGTAGGTGGCCAGCAGCGACAGCGGCATGCCCTGCCGCCGCAGCACCCGGCCCCACAGGTTGCCCTCCTGGCCGGTGAGGACGTCGTCGGGCAGGGCGGGCACGACGATCCAGTCCCCGCGACCGATCTCGCCGGCGAGCTGGCCGGCGTCCCAGCCCGAGTACCCGGCGAACACGCGCAGCCCGCGCAGGCGGGGGGCGAGCGGCTCCGGGTCGGTGTCGAGGTCCACCAGCGCCACCGGCCCGCGCACCGTGATGAGCCCACCGAGCGTGGCGGGGTCGTGGCCGGTGCGCACGGCGGCGAGGCACAGCGCCGTCTCGCTCTCCACCGGCCCCCCGACGAACACGGCGTGCGGCAGCGACGCCAGCGGCGCCCACGAGGGCAGGACGTCGCGCACGGCGACCTCGCTCGGCCGGTTGAGGATCACCCCGAGGCTGCCGCCGCTGCGGTGCTCGATGACGAAGACGACGGTGCGCCGGAAATGGGGATCGTTGAGCCCCGGTGCTGCCACGAGAAGGCTTCCGGGGGTGACCCCGGACGCGTCACCGGATCGTGCCCCGGAGCGGTCGTCCACCACGCCCCCATCGTTGCACCCGTGCCGTCGGGTGCGGAGCCCCGCGTAGCCTCGCCGCGTGCCGACTTCGGGCGAACCCGACCCCACCGAGCGTCTCGGGTTCGCCCGCATGGTGCGCACCCCCGGCTACGGACGGTTGCTGGCGGCCCGGTTCTCGACGCAGTGGGGCGACGGGCTGTTCCAGGCCGCACTCGGCGGGGCCGTGCTGTTCAACCCGGAACGCCAGGCCGACCCCCTCGCCGTCGCTGCGGGGCTGGCGGTGCTGCTGCTGCCGTACTCGGTGATCGGACCGTTCGCGGGCGCCCTGCTGGACCGCTGGGACCGTCGTCGCGTCCTGGTGCTCGCGGGCCTGCTGCGGGCCACGCTGATCGTGGTGGTGGCCGCCAGCGTCCACTCCGGGCTCGCCGGCGCGCCGCTCTACGTGGGGGCGCTGGCGGCGGCGGGGGTCAACCGGTTCCTGCTGTCGGGGCTGTCGGTCTCCCTGCCGCACGTCGTGAAGCGGGAGAACCTGGTCGAGGCCAACGTGCTCGCGGTGACGGCGGGGGCCGCGGTCTCCGCGCTGGGGGCGGCGTCGGCGATCGGGTTGCGGGCGCTGTTCGGCAGCGGTGACGCAGGGTCGGCCGAGACGGTGCTGTTCGCCGCGGTCGGTGCGGTCGGCGCCTCGGCCGTCGCCGCCGGCTTCCGGCGCGGCAGCCTCGGACCCGACCGCACCGCAGGCCCCGCCCGCACCGTCTCGGCCGTCCTGCACGGCTTCGCCGACGGCGCCCGCGCCACGGCCGCCACGCCGTCGATCAGCGCGTCGTTCGCCGCGCTGGGAGCACACCGGCTCGCGTTCGGGATCACGACGCTGCTGACGCTGCTGCTGTTCCGCTACGCGTTCACCGACTCCGGATTCCTGCGCGCCGGGCTGCCCGGGATCGGCGAGGCCGTGGTGGTGGCGGCGGCCGGGCTCGGGCTGGCCGCGCTCGTGACGCCCTGGCTGGTGCGGCGCTGGGGCCGGCCGCGGACGGTGCGGGTGGCGCTCGTCGTGGCCGCGGCCACGCAGATCGTGCTGGCTGTCCTGCTGAGCCTGTGGGCCGTGATGGTGGCCGCGTTCGTGCTCGGCCTGACCGGCCAGGTCGTCAAGCTCTGCACGGACGCCGCCGTGCAGAGCGAGGCCGACGACGAGGTGCTGGGCCGCGTCTTCGCCCTCTACGACGTGGTGTTCAACGTGGGCTACGTGATCGCCGTGGGCGCGGCGGCCTTCCTCAGCCCACCCGACGGGAGAGCCCCGGGGCTGCTGGGGGCGGCGGCAGCCCTCTACGTAGGGGGCTTCGTGGTGCACGACCAGCAACTCCGCCGGCGCCGGCTGGTCTCGTGAGGTTCAGGAAAGCCACTTTGCTGTCGTGTGGCGTCCTGAACGTGGCTTTCCTGAACCTTCAGAGGTTCTCCGCCGCCCACGCCCGGAGCTCCGCTTCGGCCTCCTCGCGGGTCAGCGGGCCCTTCTCCATCCTTACCGCCAGCAGGTGCTTGTAGGCCTTGCCCACCAGCGGTCCCGGCTTCATGCCCAGCAGCTCCATGATCGCGTTGCCGTCGAGGTCGGGGCGGATCGAGTCCAGCTCCTCCTGCTCGCGCAGGGCCGCGATCCGCGCCTCCAGGCCGTCGTAGCTGCGCTGCAGGGCGGCGGCACGACGCTTGTTGCGCGTGGTGGAGTCCGAGCGCACGAGCTTGTGCAGCCGCTCCAGCAGCGGCCCCGCGTCGGTGACGTAGCGACGCACGGCGGAGTCGGTCCACTCCCCGTTGCCGTAGCCGTGGAAGCGCAGGTGCAGGAAGACCAGCTGCGACACCTCGTCGATGACCGCCTTGGAGTAGCGCAGCTCGCGCAGCCGCTTGCGCGTCATCTTCGCGCCCACCACCTCGTGGTGGTGGAAGCTGACCTTGCCGTCCGCCTCCTTGCGACGGGTGGCGGGCTTGCCGATGTCGTGCAGGAGGGCGGCGAGGCGCAGCACCAGGTCGGGGCCGTCGGTCTCGCGGTCGATCGCCTGCTCCATCACGACGAGCGAGTGCACGTAGACGTCCTTGTGCTGCATGTGCTCGTCGACGGCGAGACGCATCGCGGGCACCTCGGGCAGCACGAGCTCGGCGAGTCCGGTGTCGACCATCTGCTCGATGCCCCGCCGGGGGTACCGGCCGAGGATCAGCTTGGACAGCTCGGTCTGCACGCGCTCGCGGGTGATCCGCGACAGCTCGCCCGCCATCGCCGTCATCGCCTCGACGACGCGCGGGGTGGGCGTCAGCCCCAGCTGCGAGACGAACCGGGCGGCGCGCATCATCCGCAGCGGGTCGTCGGCGAAGGACGCCTCGGGGGCCGCCGGGGTGTCGAGGACGCCCGCGGCCAGTGCGGCGAGCCCGCCGCGGGGGTCGACGAAGCGCCGCTCGGAGCCGGTCAGCTGCACGGCCATCGCGTTGACGGTGAAGTCGCGGCGCACGAGGTCGTCGTCGATGGTGTGCCCGAACGCCACGATCGGGTTGCGCGTGACGCGGTCGTAGGCGTCGGCGCGGAACGTGGTGATCTCGACGGTCTCACCGTGGCGGCGAGCACCCACGGTGCCGAACGCGATCCCGGTGTCCCAGACGGCCTCGGCCCAGCCCTCGAGCAGGGCGAGCACCGCCTCGGGGCGGGCGTCGGTGGTGAAGTCCAGATCGCTGACGTCGCGGCCGAGCAGGGCGTCGCGGACGCTGCCTCCCACCAGGTAGAGCGTGTGCCCCGCCGCGGTGAAGCGCGCCGCGAGGTCGTCGGCGACCTCGGGTACCCGCAACATGTCGAGCACCGCAGCCTCCTGGGCGCGCACAAGATCGGTAGGGACTGTGGAGGCTACTGCGGCGGACACGACGAACCAGTCTAGACGGAGGTGTCCTGCCAGCCCGACCCAGTTCACAGCACGGCGCGCTCGGCGCGGCCCGGCGCCGAACGGCCACTCCTCGTTACCATCGGTCCATGTCCACCTCCCGCGGCCGCTCGGGCGGGCGCCGCGCGGGGCGTCCCCTCGACCGCCGACGGCGCCTGCGCACCGTCGACGAGACGTCGGCGGGCGGGCTGGTGGTGGACCACGCCGCCGGTACGGCGGCCGTCATCGGCCGGCTCGACCGCCGCGGACGGCTGCTGTGGTCGCTGCCCAAGGGACACATCGAGGAGGGCGAGACCGCGGAACAGGCGGCGGTGCGCGAGGTCGAGGAGGAGACCGGCATCATCGGACGCGTGGTCGCACCCCTGGGCACCATCGACTTCTGGTTCGTGGCCGAGGACCGCCGCGTGCACAAGACCGTGCACCACTTCCTCCTGCGGGCCCTCGGCGGCGAACTGTCCGACGAGGACGTCGAGGTCTCGGAGGTGGCATGGGTCCCGCTGGCCGAGCTCGAGTCGCGGCTGGCCTACGCCGACGAACGGCGGTTGATCCGCCGGGCCACCGAACTGCTGGAGGAGACGGCGTGACACGGATCGCGACCCTGGTCGCGATTCCCGTCGCCGTCCTCACGCTCGTCGTGATGGCGGCGCTGACGTTCGCGCCCGGGTCCGCCTCCGCCGCACCGGCGGCCCCCGCCACCGCACCGCTCCGGCTGGACCTCACCACCATGTCACCGCGGGTGGTCACCGCGTCCGGGCCGGGTGTCCTCACCGTCACGGGCACCCTGACCAACACCGGCACCGTGCCGTTCGACCAGGTCGTGGTGCGGATCCAGCGCAGCGACCCGCTCGCCACCGAGGGCCAGGTGCGCGACGCGCTCGACGGCAACGCGGGCACCGACGCCGTCACCCCCCAGTTCACCCCGGTCGCCGACGAGCTCGCGCCGGGTCAGCAGGTGCCCGTGTCGCTGACGGTGCCGCTGCGCGGGGCCGCCACGACCAGCCTCGCGCTGAACAGCGCCGGCGTGCACGAGCTGCTGGTGAACGTCAACGGGGCACCACGCGACGCCGACCGGGCCCGCCTGGCGGCCGTGCGCCTGCTGCTGCCGGTGCTGTCGCTGCCCGACGGTCCCGGGCCCGGTGCTTCCGGGGCCGGCCCGGACGCCCCGAGCCCTGTGCCGTTCTCGATGATCTACCCGATCGCCGACACCCCGCACCGGCTCCCCACCCTCCCGGGCGGCCGGGCCCTGCTCACCGACGACAGCCTCGCCGCGTCGTTCGCCCCGGATGGGCGGCTCGGCGGGCTCGTCGCCGCGCTGGCCCAGCAGGCCCCGGTCGGGTCGCGGGTGCGCACCGCCACCTGCGTCGCCGTGGACCCGGACCTGCTGGAGACGGCACAGGCCATGCAGAACGGCTACGACGTGAGGGGCACCGACGGGGCGATCGTGCCCGGCAACGGCGGGGGAGTGGCCGGTCAGTGGCTCGCGCAGCTCACCGCGGCCACCCGGGGCGGCTGCCTGATCGCCCTGCCCTACGCCGACGCCGACCTCGTGGCGCTGACCCGCGGCGGGGAGTCCGGCCTCGCTGCGGCCGCGATCAAGGACGGCCGCCAGGTGGTGGCCGCGGTCCTGGGCACGCCGGTGACCGGTGACGTGACCTGGCCGGCGGGCGGTGTCGTCGACGAGCCGACGCTGGCCACGATCGGCGGCGCCGGCGGCAAGGCCCTGCTGCTGTCCGCGGACGGGATCGACGCCGGCCGCAGCCGCCCCGGTACCGGGGTCGTGCCGGTCGCGGGCACGTCGCAGTTCGCGGTGCTGACCGATCCGCTGCTGGCGGAGGCCGCCGGCGGGGCCGCACGGTCGAGGCTCTCCGATCCCGGACCGGGTGGGGCCGCCGTCACCAGCTCGCCGGCCGGCACCGTCAGCCCCCTGTCCACGCAGGACGCGATCGGCACCCTGGCGTTCCGGGCCCAGGCGGGGGCGGACCGCGGGGCCACCGGTCCGCTCGTGCTCGCTCCGCCGCACCACTGGGCCGCGGACGGCGACGGGGCCCGCGCGCTGCTGCAGGCCGCCGACCAGCTCATCGGGGCGGACGAGCTCATCCCCGACGCCCCGGCGGCCGTCCTGTCCGCGGGCCCCGCCCCGGGCACGCCCGCCCGCCCCGCGGTGTACCCGCTGGCGTCCGGGGCGCAGGAGATCGCGGGCTCCGTCGTCGCCTCGATCCGGTCCACCGCCGTCGACCTGACCGACCTGCGCTCCGCCGTGGTGGCGGGCTCCGGGGTCGGGGTCGGCGTCGACGAGGTGTTCACCCCGCTGCAGCGCGGCCTCGTCCGTCCGGCGTCGGCCAGCCTGCGGCACGATCCCGCCGCCGCGACGGCGGCGGCCGCGGCCGGGGCCGGGCGGATCCGTGACATCCGCTCCACCGTCCGGGTACTGGAGCCGCCGAGCCCGTACTCGCTCGGCACCTCGGACGCGCCGCTCCCGTTGACGGTGGTGAACGGCCTGCCCGTCACCGTGCAGGTGCGGATCCAGATCGCGAGCACCTCGGGTCTGCGGGTGGCGCCGATCGCGCCGGTACAGATCCCGCCGCTGGGCCGCCGGCAGGTGTCGGTGAACGCTCAGGTCACCCGGTCGGGCAACTTCACGGTGGAGGCCACGGTCCTCACCCCGAACGGCAGCGTGCTCGGCCCGGCGAGCCGCCTGAACGTCCGCTCCACCGTCTACGGCACCATCACGGTGTGGCTGACGGTGGGCGCGGGAGTGCTGCTCGTGGTGCTGGTGGCCCGCCGGATCGTTCGTCGGATCCGGGGCGGGTCGGGCTCCCGCGCGGCCCCGGACGCCCGGACGGACCCCGCGCCGCCGCCCACGACCCCGGTGCCCCCGGTGCCCCCGGTGCTCACCAGCCCGTCCGGCCCGGCCCCGGACCGCCTGCTCCCGGCCCGGCCCCCGATCCCGCGGCCCGTGCATCCGGAGCACGGACCACGGCCCCGGACGGGGACCCCGGTCCCCGTGGCCGACCGCGGCCCGGCCCCGGACGGCCCGGTGCCGCTTGTCCCCGCCCCGGAGGACCTGTCGGCCACGGACCGCTTCCCGGCCCGCCCCCCGCGCCGACCGGAGCCACCGCACGCACCGAGCCCACGCCCGTGACCGGGCCGGTGCCGGACGCCCCGACCGAGGTGATCCCGGTCGTGAGGCAGGAGTCGCTGGGCCGCTCCACCAGCCTGGTGGCCGTCGCGAGCCTGGCCAGCCGCCTGACGGGCTTCGTGCGGCAGCTCGCGGTGGTCGGGGTGCTCGGCTTCGCGATCCTCAACGACTCGTACACGATCTCGAACACGCTGCCCAACATCGTCTACGAGCTGCTGCTCGGCGGCGTGCTGACCAGCGTCATGATCCCGCTGCTGGTGCGGGCCCAGACCGAGGACCCCGACGGTGGCGAGGCCTACACGCGGCGGCTGCTCACGCTCACCGTCGTCGCCCTGCTCGTGGCCACGGTCGTCGCGATGCTCGCCGCGCCGCTGCTCACCCAGGTCTACCTGGGCAGCCAGACCTCCAGCACCGCCGATCCACGGCTGGCCACGGCTCTGGCCTACCTGCTGCTGCCGCAGATCTTCTTCTACGGCCTGGGCGCACTGCTGGGCGCCGTGCTCAACAGCCGCGGCGGGTTCGGGGCGTTCGCGTGGGCGCCGGTGCTCAACAACGTCGTGGTGCTGGTGGTGCTCGGCGTCTACGCGCTGATGCCGGGGGACATCAGCCTCGACCCGGTGCGGATGGGCGACCCGAAGCTGCTGGTCCTGGGCCTGGGCACCACGCTCGGCATCGCGGCGCAGGCCCTCGTGCTGCTGCCCGCCGTACGACGGGCGGGCTTCCGCTACCGCCCCCTGTGGGGCTGGGACCCCCGCCTGACGAAGGCCGGCGGCCTGGTGGCCTGGGTGGTCGCGTACGTGCTGATCGGGCAGGCCGGTTACATCATCACCAGCCGCGTCGCCACGTCGTCGCAGGCGGGCTCGTTCGCCATCTACTCGAACACCTGGCTGCTGCTGCAAGTGCCGTACGGCGTGCTCGGTGTCTCGCTGCTCACGGCGTTGATGCCGCGGATGAGCCGCGCCGCCGCCGAGGGCCGCACGGCCGACGTGGTGGCCGACCTCTCCCTGGGCAGCCGCCTGTCCGCGGTGTTCCTCGTGCCGATCTCGGTGCTGCTCACGGTGTTCGGCACGCCCGTCGGCGTCGCGCTGTTCGGCCTGCGGGCGAGCAACCTCGACGGGGCCGCCCAGCTGGGCACCGCGCTGGCCTTCTCGGCGTTCGGGCTGCTGCCCTACGCCATCACGATGCTGCAGCTGCGGGTGTTCTACACGCTCACCGACAGCCGCACGCCGACGGTGATCCAGCTGTTCACGGTCGTCGTGAAGATCCCGTTGCTGCTGCTGTGCCCGGTGCTGCTGGCCCCGGCCGACGTCGTGCTGGGGCTCGCCGCCGCCAACAGCGTGTCCTTCGTGGCCGGGGCCGTCCTGGGTCAGGTGCTGCTGCGCCGCCGGCTCGGTCGCGTGCCGACCGGCGAGGTGCTCTCCACGGTGGGCCGGACGCTCGTCGCGTCCCTCGTCGCGGTGTTCGCGGCCTACGGGATCGTGACGCTTCTCACCGGCCTGCTCGACGGACTGTCACCACTGGGGCGGGCCTGGGCCACGTTGGCGGTAACGCTGGTGGTCGCTCTACCGCTATGCATGGTGGGGCTACGACTGGTCCGGGTCCGCGAGCTCGATCCGCTGATCCACAGACTCGAACGGCTCGTCGACCGGGTCGATCCCAGGCGTGGCACCTCCCGCTGACGTAGGGTTGTGCCCGGCGGGGGCCGGAAGTCGGCACGTCGTGGGGGAGGTCGGGGAACGGTGAGCGAGCTGGCGAGCGCGCCGTCGGGGGCGGCGCAGCGGTCCACGAAGCCGGCCGGGGCCGGCCTCGAGGATCCCGCCGTGCCCGAGCAGCCCGGTCCCGAGGACGCCGCCACCGTGCGCGTCACCGCGTCGAGGCCGTCCCCGCGCCCGGGTCCACCGCCGCCCACCACGGCCGGATCCATCCTTGTCGGGCGCTACCGCCTCCGCACCCGCGTGGGCTCCGACACCGCCGCGGGCGCCGAGTTCTGGCGCGCGGAGGACACCGTCCTGCAGCGCGACGTCGCCCTCACCCTCCTGCGCAGGCTCGCCCCCGAGGCGGGCGCCATCGGCGGTGACGACGACCCCACGGGCACCGCACGCGCCGGCGAGATGGTCGTCCGCGCACTGCGCTCGGGCAGCTTCGAGCACGGCGGGTGCGCCCGGCTGCTCGACGTGCTGGCCCCGGGCGCCTCCGGCATGCCCGACGACGTCCTGGGCGCGGCCGTCACGGAGTGGGTTCCCGGCCGCAGCCTCGCCGAGACCGTGGCCGACGGGCTGCTCAAGCCGCTGGCCGCCGCCCGCGCGGTGGCCCCGCTGGCCGCCGCGGCCGAGGCGGCCCACCGCCACGGCCTGGTGCTGGGCTGCGACCACCCGCAGCGCGTCCGCATCACCCCCGACGGGCGCGCGCAGCTGTGCTTCGCGCTGCCCCGGCCCGACATCACCCCCACCGACGACGTCCGAGGGCTCGGTGCGGTCCTCTACACGCTGCTGACCTCGCGCTGGCCGCTGTCGGGGGCCGACGCCGCGCGCGCCGGGCTCGCCGCGGCCGACCGCGCCGCCGACGGCGTCCCGGTCGCCCCGTCCTCGCAGCGTCCCGGGGTGCCCGTCGAGCTCGACGCGCTCGCGCTGGGCACGCTGAGCCCGGTCGGCGCGGCCGGCCACGTCCACACCGCGGCGGCCGTGCACCGGCTGCTCACCGAGGTGGTGGCGGAGGACGACCGCGTCGCACTGTTCCCACCTGCACACGACGGCGTGCCGTCGTCGCCCGGGGACGTGTGGCAGGACGGGCACCGCGTCGTGCACCGCACCGACCCCCGCCGCCGCCGGAAGCTCATGATCGGTCTCGCCGCGCTGGCCGCGGCCGTGCTGGTCGTGCTGGGCTACGTGGGCGTGCAGGTCGCGTCGATGTTCTCCGACGGGGGCGCCCCCGTGATCGTGGTCGGCAGCGATCCCCTCTCGGCTGCCAACCCGCCCGTGCAGAGCAGCGCCGCCGGTGCCGGCGACGTCGCGGCGGTGGCCAACGTCGACGTCTACGACAAGAGCGGCGACAGCGACAACTCCGGGCGCGTCTCCCGCGTCATCGATGGCAACCCCGACTCCAACTGGCGCACCTACCAGTACAAACAGCAGTTCCCCGCGCTCAAGCCCGGCGTCGGGATCATGGTCTCGTTCGCCTCGGCCGTGCAGCTGTCGTCGCTGACCATCACCTCGCCCAGCGCCGGGTCGGTCGTGCAGGTGCGCTCCGCGGCCACCCCCGACGCCGCGTTCAACGACACCACGCAGATCACCGAGATCACGCTGCAGAACGGCACCACGCCGGTGTCGCTGGCGGGGAGCCAGCCGGTCACGCACGTGCTGCTGTGGATCAGCAAGCTCGCGCCGGGCGACGGCGGCTTCCTCACCCAGATCAACGAGCTGCAGTTCCGCCGCGCCGGCGGCTGAGCTCAGCGGAGT
The DNA here is from genome assembly GCF_001899645.1 of Pseudonocardia sp. 73-21. GTDB lineage: Bacteria > Actinomycetota > Actinomycetes > Mycobacteriales > Pseudonocardiaceae > Pseudonocardia. Next base: position 28,469 of record NZ_MKVV01000068.1, read on the forward strand.
TTCCGCAAACGCCCACGGGGAGCGGGGGCCGCGACCTACGGTCCGCCCGTGGGCCAGCCGACCGACGCCGAGCTGCTCGCCGCCCACCGGGCCGGCGACGCGGAGGCGTTCGGGCGGCTCGTCGGCCGGCACACCGACCGGATGTGGGGGGTGGCGGTGCGCACCCTCGGGCACCGCGACGACGCCGCGGACGCCGTGCAGGAGGCCCTGCTGGCCGCCCTGCGCGGGGCCGGTTCCTTCCGCGGTGAGGCGTCGGTGCGCACCTGGCTCAACCGCATCGTCGTCAACACCTGCATCGACCGCATGCGCCACGAACGCGTCCGGCCCACGGTGCCGCTGCCGCCCTGGGAGCTGCCGGACCGCGGCGCCGACCCGGCCACGCGGCTGGCCACCCGGATGGAGGTCACCGACGCGCTGGCCCTGCTGCCGCCCGAGCAACGGCTGGCGGTGGTGCTGGTCGACATGGAAGGTTGGGCGCTCAGCGAGGTGGCCGAGGCCACGGAGGCACCGGTGGGCACCGTGAAGAGCCGCTGTGCGCGGGGCCGCGCCCGGCTCGCGGTGCTGCTGGGGCACCTGAGGGAGGAGGTCCGATGAACGACCGACCCGATCCGCTCCCCGACGTGCTCACCGAACTGCTCGCCGACCACGACGCGGGCCTGCCCGTCGACCCCTCGGTGCTCACCGGTCCCCAGGCCCGCAGCGTCCTGCACGCGCTCGCCACCACCCGGGTCGAGCTCGCCGCCGTTCGGCGGGAGCCGGTGCCGCCGGAGTTCGCGGGCCGCTGGAACGCGGTCCTGGCCGAGGCCGCGCGGCCGGGCGTTCCACGGTCCGGGCCGGACCGGGCGGGCGAGGCCGGACGATCGGGCCAACCCGCCCGGCCACCCTGTTCGCAGCCACCCGACGCGCGATCTGTGGCGTCCGCCCCGGCCCCGCGGGCAGCCGGGCCCGACGCCGGAGGCCCGGCCGGCACCGACGGTCGGAGGCCCACCGCGGGCCTGGACGTCGACCCGTCGCGCCCCGGACCGGGTACCGCGAGCCCGGCCGGAGCCGAGGGCCGCAACCCCACGCCCGGCCCGGTGCACCCCGGGCCACCCGTGCGTCCAGCGGGTCGGCCCGGGGCCGGCCTGCCACGCCCCGGTCGCGGTGCCCGGCCGGGCGACCCGAGCCGTCCGGGGCGGATGCCGCGCCCCGCCGTCCTCGCCGGGCTGGTGCTGGTCGTCGTGCTCGTCGTGGCGGGGGTGGTGGGGGTGCGCCGCGATCCACCGTCGGTCACGGCCGCCCAGCTCGGCGGTGTCGCCCGGGCCGCCGTCGGCGTCCAGGAGGCGGGGCCGCTCACCGATCCCGTCCGTCGCGAGGCGTGCCTGCGTGCCGTCGCCGCGCCCGGCCTCGCCCCCGACGCGCCACTGGCCGGCGGCCGGTCGGTGGTGTTCGAGGGGCGTCCGGGGATCCTCCTGCTGCTGATCACCGGTCGGCTCGCTACCTTCCGCGTCGTCGTCGTGACCCCCGGCTGCGACTCCCTGCTGGCCGACACCGTCGTCGGCCCGTGAGCCACGTCACCAGGCAGGTCACGCCCGGTGACAGGCGGAATGTCGGTCCCTGAGATCGTGTTGAGCAGCATGGAACGCGATCGAGAGGACGGGGTATCGGTGACCACCGACGAGGTGCGTGAGCTGATCATCATCGGGTCCGGACCGGCGGGCTACACGGCCGCCGTGTACGCGGCCCGGGCCCAGCTGAAGCCGCTGGTGTTCGAGGGCACCCAGTTCGGTGGTGCCCTGATGACCACCACGGAGGTGGAGAACTACCCCGGCTTCACCGACGGCATCATGGGCCCCGAGCTCATGGAGCAGATGCGCGGGCAGGCCACCCGGTTCGGCGCCGAGCTGCGGGCGGAGGACGTCGAGGAGGTGTCGCTCGAGGGCCCCGTCAAGACGGTGCTGGCCAACGGCGTCACCTACCGCGCCCGGGCCGTCATCCTCGCGATGGGAGCCGCCGCGCGGTACCTGAACGTCCCCGGGGAGCAGACGCTGCTCGGCCGTGGCGTCAGCTCCTGCGCCACGTGTGACGGGTTCTTCTTCCGGGAGCACGACATCGCCGTGATCGGCGGGGGCGATTCCGCGATGGAGGAGGCCACCTTCCTCACGAAGTTCGCGCAGACGGTCACGATCGTCCACCGTCGCGACGAGTTCCGGGCCTCCCGGATCATGCTGGAGCGCGCGCAGAACGACCCGAAGATCCGCTGGGTCACCAACGCCGACGTCACCGAGGTGCTCGGCGAGGGCAGCGTCACGGGTTTGCGGCTCCGTGACACGAAGACCGGCGAGGAGCGCACCCTCGACGTCACGGCCATGTTCGTCGCCATCGGCCACGATCCCCGCAGCGGGCTCGTGAAGGGCCAGGTGGAGCTGGACGACGCCGGCTACGTCAGGGTCCAGTCGCCCTCCACCCACACCGGTATCGACGGGGTCTTCGCCTGCGGCGACCTCGTGGACCACACCTACCGCCAGGCCATCACCGCGGCCGGGTCGGGCTGCTCCGCCGCGATCGACGCCGAGCGCTGGCTCGCCGAGGGCCCGGTGGACGCCGAGCTCGCCGGCGGTGGCTACGGCTCCGGCGCCGAGCAGACCGCCGAACCCGTCACCGCCTGAACCACCTCAGAACTTCCACGAAAGGGAGATCCACCATGGGCAACAACACCGTGGACGTCACCGACGCCACCTTCGACGCCGACGTCCTCAAGAGCGGCAAGACCGTCGTGGTCGACTTCTGGGCCACCTGGTGCGGCCCGTGCAAGATGGTCGCCCCCGTCCTCGACGAGATCGCGGGCGAGCACAAGGAGAAGCTGACCGTCGCGAAGCTCGACATCGACGCCAACCCGGAGACGGCCCGCAACTTCCAGGTCATGTCGATCCCCACCATGATCGTCTTCCAGGACGGCAAGCCGGTCAAGCAGATCGTCGGCGCCAAGCCGAAGGCCGCGCTGCTGTCCGATCTGGCCGACTACATCGGCTGATCACGGCCCGTTGACCCCACCTGTGCCCTGCTCCCGGATCCGGGGGCGGGGCACGGTGATATCACGACGCGGACACGCCCGGACACGGCCCGCTGTCCCCCGGTCGGGGAACGGCAGGGCACAATGGCGGCCTGCCGGCACGATCCGGTGCCAGGTCCGCCCGTCCCCAACGCGAGCGGCGACATGACTCGAGCGAGACACGAGCGAGGGGTGCATGCAGCTGCTGCGCCGAGGTGACAGCGGTCCGGCGGTCGTCGAGGTCCGGGCCATGCTGGCGACGTTCGGCCTGCTGGCCGCCGCCGCGGGCACGCCCGACGACGAGGTGTTCGACGCCCACGTCGAACACGCGGTCCGGTCATTCCAGCAACAGCGGGGTCTCATCACCGACGGGGTCGTCGGCCCGTCCACCTACCGCGCGCTCCGCGACGCCGGGTGGACGCTCGGCGACCGCATGCTCGCACTGATGATCTCCGCGCCGATGACCGGTGACGACGTCGCGATGCTGCAGGAGCGCCTCTCGGAGCTCGGGTACAACCCGGGTCGCCCGGGCGGCGTCTTCGACGAGCAGACCGAACGCGCGCTGCGGCGCTTCCAGCGCGAGTACGGCCTCGTGTCCGACGGGCTGTGCGGGCCCGCCACGCTCCGCTCGCTCAAGCAGCTGGGCCGCAAGGTCACCGGCGGCCGCCCGCACCTCATGCGCGAGCAGGAGCTGCTGCGCCAGGCCGGCCCCCGGCTGCGCGGCAAGCGGATCGTCGTCGACCCCGGCCACGGCGGCATGGACCGCGGTGTGGTGGCCGCGGGAGTGGCCGAGGCCGACCTGATGTGGGACCTCGCCCGCCGGCTCGTCGGCCGGATGACGGCCACCGGGATGGACGCGATGCTGTCGCGGCAGGAGAACACCTGCCCCACCGACCCCGAACGCGCCGCGTTCGCCAACACCGCCGGCGCCGACCTCGTGCTCTCCCTGCACACCGACGCCAACCACAGCGTGCACGCACAGGGCCTCGCCACGTTCCACTTCGGCAACGGCACCGGCTCGACGTCCACGGTAGGGGAGGCGCTCGCCGGGCTGATCCAGCGTGAGCTGCTCACCCGCACGGCGATGGTCGACTGCTGGAGCCAGGCCCGTACGTGGGAGCTGCTCCGGCTGACCAGGATGCCCACCGTCCGCATCGAGGTGGGCTACCTCAGCCACATCGGCGACCGCACCCGGATGATGAGCAGCGAGTTCCGTGACGTCGTGGCCGAGGGCATCCTCGTGGCCGTCAAGCGGCTCTATCTGCTCGGCCAGGACGACCAACCGACCGGAACGTTCACTTTCGGCGATGTACTCGCCCGAGAGCTCGAGCGGGGCGGCGCGCAGGCCATCTGACGCCAGCGCGCTGCGAGGCCTGCAGCGGGCGTCTCAGAGCGCCCTGAGACGCCCGCAGGACGACGACAACGCCCGGCTCGGCACCTGCTGCTCGACCGGCGCGGTGGCCTGCATCGGAATGGTGATCGTGCCGAGCAGCTGCTCGAGCGCCGCCTCCACGTCCTCCTTCCACGTCAGCCCGGAGCGCAGTTCCATGCGCAGCCGCGGCCAACGCGGGTGGGGGCGGATGGTCTTGAACCCGACACCGCGCAGGAAGTCGGCCGGCACGAGACAGCCCGGCTCGGTGGGGCGCTGGTCGCCGAACACCTCGATGGCCTTGACCCCGCGTCGGGTGAGGTCCTTGACGACCGCCTGGGCGAGCATGCGCCCCAACCCTTCGCCGGAGAACTCCGGCATCACCTGCATGGTGGTGAGGAGGACGGCGTCAGCGCTCACCGGGCCCGTGGGCATCTCCGCGGCGCGCGGCGAGGCCGAGGGCGGCGCGTACATGACGTAGCCGGCGGGCACGCCGTCCATGTGCGCGACGCGGCCGCACGAGCCCCACTCGAGCAGGACCTCGGAGACCCAGGCCTCCTTCTCCAGCTCGGTGGAGCCGAAGTCGAGGGCCTGCTTACCGAGATGCTCGGAGAGCTCCCAGAAGACGCACCGTCTGCACCGTTTGGGCAGATCATCAAGATTGTCCAGAGTGAGCGGCGCCACGTGCCAGGACAAGTGCAACCTCCGGCAGCCGTTTAAGGAGTGGGCGCCCCTGCGCCGACCCCCAGACCATAGATCGATCCAGCTCCGATTCCCACCCCACCTGCTGCGACCGGCACCTCATCGACGACGAAGGGCAGGGGGTTCGTCCATCCCGGTTACACTCGATCGGATCGAGTGACCGTTCGGCTCGTCCGAACGGTCCGTGATCACCGCCCGTCGACCGCCAGGAGAGCGCCGTGTCCGAGCCGCAGCAGCCCGTCGTCCCCACCGCGCCCGCCGCGGTCGCGGCAACGGAGCGGTTCGCGGCCCGCACGGCGGGGATGACCGCCTCGGAGATCCGGGCGCTGTTCGCGGTGGCCAGCCGGCCGGAGGTCGTGTCGCTCGCGGGCGGCATGCCCAACCTGGCCGCGCTGCCGCTGGAGTCCCTCGCCGTCGAGGTGGCCGATCTGGTGTCCCGCGAGGGGCAGATCGCGCTGCAGTACGGCTCCGCCCAGGGCGTCCCCGCACTGCGTGAGCAGATCTGCGAGGTCATGGCGCTCGAGGGCATCAAGGCCGATCCCGACGACGTGGTCGTCACCGTCGGCTCCCAGATGGCGCTCGACCTCGTCACCCGCATCTACTGCGACCCGGGCGACGTCGTGCTCGCCGAGGGGCCGTCCTACGTCGGCGCGCTGGGCAGCTTCGCCGCGTACCAGGCCCGCGTCGTCCACGTCGCGATGGACGAGCACGGCCTCGTGCCGGAACTGCTGCGTCAGGCTCTGCACACACTGGCGCTACAGGGGATCACGCCGAAGTTCCTCTACACGATCCCGAACTTCCACAACCCCGCCGGCGTCACGCTCGCCGTGGAGCGGCGGGCCGAGGTTCTCGAGATCTGCGCCGGCTACGGGGTCGCCGTGGTCGAGGACAACCCGTACGGCCTCCTGGGCTTCAGCGGCACCGTCTACCCGGCGCTGCGCTCGATGGACCGCGACGTCGTGTACCTCGGGTCGTTCTCCAAGACGTTCGCGTCGGGGCTGCGCGTGGGCTGGGCCCTCGTGCCGCCCGCCGTGCGCGATCGGCTGGTGCTCGCCGCCGAGTCCGCCACCCTCTGCCCGCCGAGCTTCAACCAGATGCTCGTGTCGCGCTACCTCGCCGCCCACGACTGGCACAGCCAGATCAAGACGTTCACCGAGGCCTACCGCGATCGCCGCGACGCCATGCTGCGCGCCCTCGAGACCTACCTTCCCGAGGGGTGCACGTGGAACGTGCCCGACGGCGGCTTCTACGTCTGGCTCACCGTGCCCGAGGGCGTCGACACCAAGGCGATGCTGCCCCGCGCCGTCACCGCGCGCGTCGCGTACGCGTCGGGCACCGGCTTCTACGCCGACGGTTTCGGCAGCCGCCAACTGCGGCTGTCCTACTGCTACCCGACACCGGAGCGCATCACCGAGGGCGTGCGGAGGCTGGCCGCCGTACTGGAGGCCGAGCTCGACGTGATGCACACGTTCGGCACCACGAGCCGCCCCGCCCTGGGCCCCACGCCGCAGCGCAACGGCCCGCAGGCCCCCTCGCCGCACACCCCGTGATCGGCTGTGGCGGAGAATGCCACGGTGAACGAACGAACGGTGGCCGTGCTGGCCGGGGGACTGTCCCACGAGCGTGAGGTGTCCCTGCGATCCGGACGACGGCTGGCGGCCGCCCTGCGCGACGCCGGCCTCGACGTCCGGGAGTGGGACATGGACGCGTCGCTGATCGAACGGCTGCGCACCGACCCACCCGACGCCGTCGCCATCGCACTGCACGGGGGCGAGGGCGAGAACGGCTCGGTGCAGGCCGTACTGGAGCTGCTCGGCGTCCCGTTCGTCGGCACGTCGGCCCCCGCGTGCCGCCGCGCCTGGGACAAGCCGACGGCCAAGGCCGAGCTGTCCCGCGCCGGCCTCGGCACGCCGGACTGGGTCGCGCTGCCGCACACCACGTTCCGCGCACTGGGCGCGCAGGCGGTGCTCGACGCGATGGTCGACCGCCTCGGCCTGCCCCTGATGCTCAAGCCGGACCAGGGCGGCTCCGCGCTGGGTGCCCAGGTGGTGCGCGAGCGGTCCGACCTCCCCGCGGCGATGGTCAGCTGCCTGGCCTACGGCGACACCGTGCTCGCGGAGCGGTTCGTCGTCGGCACCGAGGTCGCGGTGTCCGTCGTCGAGGACGGAGGGGACGCACACGCCCTGCCCGCCGTCGAGGTCGACGCGGTGGGTGGCTTCTACGACTACACCGCCCGCTACACGCCCGGCGCGGCCACGTTCCACTGCCCGGCGCGGCTCGACGCCACGGTGCTCGCGGATCTGGAGGAGGCGGCCCTTGCCGCCCACCACCTGCTGGGCCTGCGCGACGTGTCCCGCATGGACGCGGTCGTGGACGCGGACGGGCGCGTGCAGATCCTCGAGGTGAACGTCTCGCCGGGCCTCACCGACACCTCCCTGCTGCCGATCGCCGCCCGCACGTCCGGTCTGGATCTGGGCACCCTGTACGCCGCACTCGTCGAGCAGGCGGTCGCACGGGCCTGATCGCGGCGGTGTTTCACGTGAAACAGTGAGCGCTGCGTGCCCGAGCGATGAGGGGGTCGCACGAGACGGGCACGCTCCCGGCCGGGGTGCGGCCCGACCCCGCTCCGGAGTAACCGGCGGCCGATCGAGCATTCACGCCTCGTCGGGCCTCACCGAATGGTCCTCTCGTACCGCTCCCCGCTGCGACGACCGCATCGCGCGGCGGTGCTGTTTGACGTGAAACAGCAGGGGACCGCCACCGCGTCGTCCGCACGCGAGGGCGAAGACAGACGAACCGAACCCGCCCGGTCCTGGACTGCCCAACACCGGAATCGACTCACTCACTCCTCGTGGGCCGGCCACTTATGACAGCAGGACAGTGACTCCGGCATACGGACGGGTGGGGGAGAAGAAACACCTCCGACCCACCCCTGAGATGCCCCTACGCCTGATGACCGTCCGCCACCTCGACAACGGGACCGCCGCCCGGCTCGTGACATCCATCCCCGGCGTTTCACGTGAAACACGGGTGCCGGTCGCCGACATCGTGCGGACGCACCTGTCGATCGGCCGGGCATTCCCCTTCCGGAGAGCGTGTCCGGACTCCGCCACCTGTCGATCTCGATCTGGTTCGGGACTACTACGACCGGACCCCCGACGACCATGTGGACAGGATGGCCACAACAGCCGTAGTTGCTGCGGCGATGGAACCGACCGGCGAACTGCGCCAGCACTCCGTCAGATGCGAGACCCCACGGGCCCACCGGCCGATCGAGGTGTGGGAGTGTCCGGCGTGGAGCTGTCTCCCACATGGTCGAGGACACACGTCGGCTCCACCCGAGGTACGGATTCAACGCCGAGTCGTCCGCCGACCTCGGTCCGACCACCGTGCTGCAGGGTTGGTCCGCACAGTGCTCCCGCCCGTACTCTCGTCGTTCGCCCGGGCACTGCCGCTCGACCGGGATGAGAGGTTGCCCGTCCGGTGGACGACCTACCGGTGGCAACCCGACGCCCTCGAGGCACAGACCGTGCAGGCCGGACGTCCCGCAGGGACCGATCAGACCGCTCGTGGTCTCCTGCCGGTTCGACGCTCGTGGATCCACCTGCCGCTCGAACAGCACGCGCGAGGTAGTTTGCCGAGGCCCGGGCGAGCTTCACTCGGCCGAGTCCTTCGAGCGACGGTCTCGTCGCCGTCGAGTGGTCGACCGACGATGCTGCGCCCGGAACCCCGAACGGAACCGGTCAGGCGTCGCCGGCCGGACCCTCGGGGGAGCGGCGCATCAGGTCGGCGATGCGCTCGAGGTCCTCGACCGACCCGAACTCGACGACGATCCGCCCCTTGCGCTGCCCGAGCTCGACCTTCACCCGCGTGTCGAACGCATCCGACAGCGACGCGGCGAGCTCCTGGAGGCCCGGGGCCTGGATGGGCTTGCGCCGCGCCGGCTTCTCCTTGGCGGGGGCCTCACGCCGCAGCAGCACCACGGCCTCCTCGGTGGCCCGCACGGACATGCCCTCGGCGACGATGCGCGCGGCGAGCTCCTCCTGCCGGGCCGGATCCTCGATGCCCAGCAGTGCGCGGGCGTGTCCGGCCGAGAGCACCCCGGCGGCCACCCGGCGCTGCACCGAGACCGGCAGCTTCAGCAGCCGGATCGTGTTCGTGACGACGGGCCGGCTGCGGCCGAGACGGTCGGCCAGCTCCGTGTGCGTGACGCCGAACTCGACGAGCAGCTGCTCGTAGGCGGCGGCCTCGTCGAGCGGGTTGAGCTGGACGCGGTGAATGTTCTCCAGCAGCGCGTCGCGCAGCATGGCGTCGTCGGTGGTCTGCCGGACGATCGCGGGCAGCCGCTGCAGACCGGCCCGCTGCGCCGCGCGCCACCGCCGCTCGCCCATGACGAGCTCGTAGCGGCCGGGGGAGGACTCCCGTACGACGATCGGCTGCAGCAGCCCGAACTCGCGGATCGAGTGCTCCAGCTCCGCGAGTGCTTCATCGTCGAACGTGGTGCGCGGCTGCCGAGCGTTGGGATGGACGGCCGAGAGGTCGATCTCCCGGTAGACCGCGCCGGGGGTGGCCACCGGCTCGGGCGACGGAGGAGACGCAGGTTGGGCCGGACGGTCCCACGGCCTGGGCACACCGAGCTCGAGAGCTTCCGGGCCCGTCGGGATCAGGGCCGCCAGCCCGCGTCCGAGGCCGCCCCTGCGCTGCTCGGCCACCGGGATCACCGCCCACCCGGAACGGCCATGGTGACGCCGCGGTCGGCGATCTCACGGGCGGCGTCGACGTAGCTCATGGCACCACGGGATCCCGGGTCGTAGGCGAGGACGGTCTGGCTGTAGCCAGGCGCCTCGGACACCTTGACACTGCGCGGGATCACGGTGCGGAGCACCGTGGGACCGAAGTGGCTACGAACCTCGTTGGTGACCTGGTCCGCGAGCTTCGTTCTGCCGTCGTACATGGTCAGCAGGATCGTGGAGACGTGCAGCGCCGTGTTCAGGTGCGAACGCACGAGGTCGATGTTGCTCAGCAGCTGGCCGAGCCCCTCCAGCGCGTAGTACTCGCACTGGATCGGGATCAGCACCTCCTGCGCCGCCACGAGTGCGTTGACCGTGAGCAGGCCGAGCGAGGGCGGGCAGTCGACGAAGACGTAGTCGACGCCGAGCTCGTCGAGAGCCTCGGGCGACAGCGCCTGCTTGAGGCGGTTCTCCCGGGCGACCATGCTGACGAGCTCGATCTCGGCGCCGGCCAGGTCGATGGTGGCCGGGATGCACAGCAGGTCGGGTGACGCGGTGCTGGGCACCGCCGCCTCGGCCAGGGAGATCTCCCCGAGAAGCGCCTCGTAGACCGACGGCGTGCCCAACCGGTGCTCGACGCCGAGCGCGGTGCTGGCGTTGCCCTGGGGGTCGAGGTCGATCACCAGGACCCGCACGCCGTGCATCGACAGCGCCGCGGCGAGGTTGACGGTGCTGGTGGTCTTGCCGACCCCGCCCTTCTGGTTGGCCACCGTCAGGACCCGCCGATGCGACGGGCGCGGCATCCGGTGCCGGTCGGGGTGCAACACCCGGGCCGCCCGCTCCGCCTCCTCGGCGATGGGCGTCCAGCCGGGTGTTTCACGTGAAACATCGGGCACCGTCACGCCTGTCCTCTCCTGCGCCGCGGACGGTCAACCCGCTCCACGACGACCACTGTGCTCGGCGGATCCACGATCCCCGCGCCGCACCTCTCGACGCGCGGTGCGCCTCCGCCCAACCTGCGCACCGCGGCCTCGTCCCGTTCGATCTCCTCGGGCGCCGATGCCCCCTTCACCGCCAGCATCGTGCCACCCGGACGTAACAGCGGAAGACACCAGCCCGCGAGGCGGTGCAGGGGTGCGACGGCGCGGGACGTGACCACGTCGGCTCCCTCCCATTGCCGTCGGACGGTGTTCTCCTCGGCCCGACCGCGCTCGACCTCGATGCTGAGGCCGAGATCGCCGATGATCTCGAGGAGCCACTCGACCCTGCGGGCGAGCGGCTCGACGAGGACCATGCCGAGATCGGGGCGGGCCAGTGCCAACGGTATCCCGGGAAGACCCGCCCCCGAGCCCACATCCACCACTCGGGCGCCGTCCGGTACGAGCTCGGCGACCACGGCGCAGTTGAGGATATGGCGGTCCCAGATGCGCGGTGCCTCCCGCGGGCCGATCAGGCCGCGCTCGACACCGGACGTGGCGAGGTGCTCGGCGAAGCGGAGGGCCAGCGGCAGGCGCTCGCCGAAGAGCTTCTCCACCGCCGGAGCCAGCGGCTCCGCGAACCCGTCGTCAGGCACCGCGGAAGACGACGACCTGCCGACGCGGCTCCTCGCCCTCGCTCTCGCTGGACACGCCCTTCACCCGGGCGACGGCGTCGTGCACGACCTTGCGCTCGAAGGGCGTCATCGGGCGCATGCGGGCCGACTCCCCGGACTCGAGCACCTCCTTGGCCGTGCGCAGGCCCATCTCGGTGAGCTCGTCGCGACGTCCCTGGCGCCAACCGGCGATGTCGAGCATCAGCCGGCTGCGGTTGCCCGAGGTCTGCTGGACGGCGAGGCGCGTCAGCTCCTGGAGGGCCTCCAGGACGTTGCCCCGGTCACCGACGAGCTTCTCGAGGTCGGTGCCACCGTCGATGCTGACGATGGCGCGGCCCGCCTCCACGTCGAGGTCGATGTCCCCGTCGTAGTCGAGGACGTCGAGGAGCCGTTCCAGGTAGTCACCGGCGATGTCGCCCTCGCGGACCAGCTGGTCCTCTCCGGTGGACACCGCGGGTCGCGGCGAGCCCTTCTCGGTGGGTGTCGCGGTCGCCTCGGCGTCCTGCGGGGCCCCGTCCTGCACGGTCTTCGGCACGGTGCGTCTCCTCTCCCTGCGATGGTGCGGTGGCGCGGATGGAGAACGCGCCCCGCGGCGACCGCCGACGCAGGCGGCCGCAGGTGGAACGTGGGCTCAGCGGCGCTTGCGGGGCTTGCGCGCGGGCGGGCGGGATCCGCCGCCGCTGCGGGCGCCGGCGCCGGCCGAGCCGTTGGTGCTGGTGGAGCCGTTCGTGCCCGAGCCGTTCGTGTCCAAGCCGTTCGTGTCCAAGCCGTTCGTGTCCGAGCCGTTCGTGTCCGAGCCGTTCGTGTCCGAGCCGTTCGTGTCCGAGCCGTTCGTGTCCGAGCCGTTCGTCGACCCGTTGCCCGCGGCGCCACCCTTGACCATGTTGGGCTTGCGGGCGACCGGCTTCGCTCCAGGCCGCTTCACAGGGGGTGGTTCGGCGTCGACGACCGTCTCGGGCCGCACCGGCTTCTGTCCCGGCTTCGGGGCGAGCGACTGGCGGCTCGCGGCCGCCGTCTCGCGCTTGATCGTCTGCTCCTGGTCGATCTTCTTGTAGACGACGTACTGCTGGCCCAGCGTCCACAGGTTGTTGGAGACCCAGTACAGGAGCACGGCCAGCGGCAGGAACGGCGCACCGACGACGACGCCGATCGGGAAGACGTAGAGCATCAGCTTGTTCATGATCGCGGTCTGCGGGTTGTCGCCCTGGGCCGCGGTCTGGCGGGCCACCGAGTGCCGGGCCGTGATGTGCGTGAAGATGCCCGCCGCGATCATCAGCGGGATCATGACGATCAGCATCGCGGAGATCGAGGTGCCCGCCGCGTTCAGCGCGGCCTCACCCTTGGTGACCCACTCACCGAGCTTCGCGCCGAAGAGGCTCGCGTTGTTGAACGACAGCACACCCGACTGGTCGAAGGCGTAGTTCTCCGTACGGATCGAGCCGTCGTTGTTGATCGGGACGCCCTGCGCGTTGACGGGCCCGAACGTGCGCAGCACGTGGAACAGGCCGATGAAGACCGGGCCCTGGATCAGGACGGGGAGACAGCCGGCCACCGGGTTGACGCCGTGCTCCTTCTGGAGCTTCTGCATCTCCGCAGCCTGCTTCTGCTTGTCGTTCGCGTACTTCTTGCGAACCTTCTGCAGCTCGGGCTGGAACTCCTGCATCTTGCGCATCGAGCGCACCTGGCCGACGAACGGCTTGTACAGGATGGCCCGCAGGGTGAAGACGAGGAAGATGACGCTCAGCGCCCACGCGATGCCGCCCTTCAACCCGTCACCGGGCAGCAGGAAGCTGAACACGTCGTGCCAGATCCTCAGGATCCAGGAGACCGGGTAGTAGATGAAGTTCAGCACGGCGCTTGCTCCTCGTGGTGGTCCTGGACCGGACGGTGTCGGACGTCGCGGACCGGTGGCACCGGATCGATACCTCCAGGGTGCCATGGCGCGCATTTCAACAGGCGCCAGAGCGTGAGACCCGTGCCGCGGACGACGCCGTGGACCTCGAGGGCCTCGGCGGCGTACGCGCTGCAGGACGGGTAGAACCGGCAGCTCGGGGGCAGCGCCGGTGAGACGTAGGTCTGGTAACCGCGGATCAGCCGGAGGAGAAGGCGCTTCACGGTCGGGCCAGTTTGCGGACGGCCGAGCGCAGCCCGGCGTCGAGGTCGGCGGCCAGTTCGGCGGACGACGCGTCGGCGGCGGGCGGGAGGGCCCGTACGACGAGGAGCGAGCCCGGCGGGAGCCCGTCGAGACGCGCACCGACGAGATGACGGAGCCGCCGGGCGACGCGGTGTCGCACCACGGAACCTCCTACCGCCTTGCTCACGACGAAGCCGGCGCGGGGAGCGCCGGTCCCGTCGGCACCGTGCAGGTGCACGACGAGCCGGGATCTGCCCCCGCGCCGGCCACGCCTGACAGCGGTGCTGAAATCGTCCCGGTGCGTGAGCCGGGAACCGGCCGGCAACATCGGGACGGCCGGATCAGGCCGTGAGCTTCTCGCGGCCCTTGCCACGACGGGCGGCGACGATGGCGCGCCCGGCCCGGGTGCGCATGCGCAGCCGGAACCCGTGCGTGCGCGCGCGGCGGCGGTTGTTCGGCTGGAAGGTGCGCTTGCCCTTGCTCACGGTCGGCTCTCCTGGGTCGACGGCGGGCGTACCGACCGTCGGGGAAGTGTGCTGTACAGGGTGGCGCCCCACGTTGCCGTTGAGGGCACAGCGCGGGACACGCTTGGTTAGAGGGTACGCAGCCCGGAGAAGGAGGGTCAAACCACCCCGGGGTGGGCCGGTCTTGTGGTGAGCGGCCTCTGTTGTTAGCGTGCCTCCCCACCGCTCGATCCGGGGGGATCGTCGCCAGGACCACACGGGCCGCACGAGATCACTCGGTGTGTCCGCGTACGGTCTTGCGCACAGGTGTGGACAAGTCTGGGGATGATCGGGCCCGATCGGGGTACCGGGGCTACCCGTGGGCGACGACCGGAGGGGGCAGCCGACCGGTGGCCGACCAAGCAGGAGACCTCGGGCAGGTCTGGAACCGCGTGATCGCCGACCTCTCGGGGGCGTCGGCCGGGTCCGGGGCACAGACGCTGTCCCCGCAGCAGCGCGCCTTCCTCCGGCTCACCCGCCCGCTCGGGCTGATCGACGGCACCGCGTTGCTCGCCGCACCGAGCGAGTTCGCCAAGGACGCCATCGAGCGGATCCTGCGCCGGCCCATCAGCGAGGCCCTGGGCCGCCACCTCGGCGTGGCCGTCAACCTCGCGGTCGTCGTCGACGCGTCGGCGGCGTCCGGCGGCACGGAGGTGCCCGACCCTCCCGGACGCGGTCCGTCCGTCGGCGCGGCGCCGATCCCGCGGCCCGAACGTGTCGACGTCCCGGTCACGCAACAGCACCCGTCCGACGGCGGGCAGCACGGCTCCGACGGTGCCTCCATGCCCACCACCGGGCCACTCGGCGTCACCAGCGCCACCGACCACTCCACCGACGATCCCACCGACGTCGACGGCGGCATCCGCAACGGTGGCCCCACCGGACCGGGCCCGCGGGGTGGCGAGGTGTGGCCCACCTACGCCGGCCCGTCGGCCGGGGAGCAGGTGCAGCCGCGCTCGCAGACGCGCCTCAACGAGAAGTACACGTTCGACACGTTCGTCATCGGCGCGTCCAACCGGTTCAGCCACGCCGCCGCGGTCGCGGTCTCCGAGGCGCCGGCGCGGGCGTACAACCCGCTGTTCATCTGGGGTGAGTCCGGGCTGGGCAAGACCCACCTGCTGCACGCCGTCGGCCACTACGCGCAGCGGCTGTTCCCCGGCATGCGCGTGCGGTACGTGAGCACCGAGGAGTTCACGAACGACTTCATCAACTCGCTGCGCGACGACCGCAAGGTGGCGTTCCAGCGCCGCTACCGCGATGTCGACGTGCTGCTGGTGGACGACATCCAGTTCCTGGAGGGCAAGGAAGGAACGCAGGAGGAGTTCTTCCACACCTTCAACACGCTGCACAACGCGAACAAGCAGATCGTCGTCTCCTCCGACCGCCCGCCCAAACGCCTCGAGACCCTCGAGGACCGGATGCGCACGCGGTTCGAGTGGGGCCTCATCACCGACATCCAGCCGCCGGAGCTGGAGACGCGCATCGCGATCCTCCGCAAGAAGGCCGCGCAGGACCGGCTCGCCGTTCCCGGGGACGTGCTGGAGTTCATCGCCGAGCGCATCGAGCGCAACATCCGCGAACTCGAGGGCGCGCTGATCCGGGTCACCGCGTTCGCGTCGCTCAACCGCCAGCCCGTCGACACCCAGCTCGCCGAGATCGTGCTGCGCGACCTCATCCCCGACTCCGGGGCGTCGGAGATCACCGCACCGACGATCATGGCGGTCACGGCGGACTTCTTCGGCATCACCATGGACGAGATGTGCGGGCCGGGTAAGACCAAGGCGCTGGCCCAGTCGCGCCAGATCGCCATGTACCTGTGCCGCGAGCTCACGGACCTGTCGCTGCCCAAGATCGGCCAGATCTTCGGCGGCCGCGACCACACCACCGTCATGCACGCGGACAAGAAGATCCGCAACGAGATCGCCCAGCGCCGCAAGACCTTCGAACAGGTGCAGGAGCTCACCGCGCGCGTCAAGCAGCGCGCGCGCCACTGATCCTCGGGAGATCACGGGCTCGGGGCGCGCAGGCGTCGGTACCGCGGCCGGCGGTCCCGAACCGGCGATCATCGAACGGGACCGGTCCCCGTCGCCCGACCGCCGAGTGGTGGCCGTCCCCGGACGACGATCACCGGGCCCACCCGGTGGCACTCTCCCGGACCTCGACGGACATCTCCCGTCACGATCACCGCCGTGGTGCTCGTGGGCGTCGGCGCCCTCGACGACCGTCGCCGGGCTGCCCGGGAGCACCACGATCCCCCCGTCGTCACGGCGGCGGCATTCACCCGCGTAACCGGGACGCCTCTCCGGACCACGATCACCACCGCGACCGCGAGCGGCCCCGCTGCGCCCACGTCCCCATGCAGCCGGCCGGGCCCGCTACGCCGCCCACGCCCTCGGCCGTTTCGCGGACACCCGTACGTCGATCATCCGACGGAGAGCCCGCCTTTCGCCGTATCCAGGACGACCGATCCCGACCACTCGTCGTCCATCTCGCGGTGTTCGTCGCTCCGTGTGATCAACTGCTGACCGACCCGTCACCGGATCCGGTCACGGAGCGTTCTGCTCCATGTGCCGTGAGGGACTTCTGTGAGTTCCCGGGCCCGTCCGCGACGCGCGATCACCAGGAAAACCGGTCGCGCTGCGTTTCCGCGCGACCACTCTTCACCCACATCTGGGGATAACTCTGTGGACGGGCACCCGTCCACCCGTGGACGGATCGGGCTCCGACGGTGGACAACCGGTGTTCATCCCGGGGACAGATCGACATGATCGCGTTCCATCCACCGCCGCCGCGAGGTGTGCACCGACCGTCCCAGGGCTCGCTCCACATCGCGCCACACCCTGCGACCTGCGGGAACGTGCTCCGTCCACACTGTGCACAGGTGTTAGTACTACTGCTTCATCTCTCTTCTAGATGAACTACAAGAAGAACAACGGTGTGGACCGGTGAACGAGCGCCTCCCCGATCGGGGAGCATCCGAGCCGGGATGACACCCGCCGCCCGGAGGCTCTACGGTGAGCGCCCGGCCCCGGCACGGTTATCACCGCCTCGGGGGCCGGTCCGGCGTATCGAGACGTCCGGTTCCCGACACCGCCAGTGCGAGAGGTCCCACGCCATGAAGTTCCGGGTCGAACGCGACGTCCTGGCCGACGCGGCAGCGTGGGTCGCCCGCAGCCTTCCGGCGCGTCCGCCGGTGCCGGTTCTCGGTGGCGTGCTCATCGAGGCGACGACGGGGCCGGACGGCGACCGCCTGACGGTCTCCGGTTTCGACTACGAGACCTCGGCGCGCGTCGAGATGGACGCCACGATCGGCGATCCCGGCCGCGTGCTCGTCTCGGGCCGGCTGCTGGCCGACATCACCCGCGCCCTGCCGTCCAAGCCGGTGGATCTCGTCGTCGACGGCTCGCGTGCCACGATCAACTGCGGCAACAGCCGGTTCAGCCTCCCGACGATGCCGGTCGAGGACTACCCGCAGCTGCCGTCCATGCCGCAGCTCGCCGGCACCGTCGCCGCGGGCGAGCTGGCCCAGGCCGTCTCGCAGGTGGCCGTGGCCGCCGGCCGCGACGACACCCTCCCGATGCTCACGGGCATCCGCATGGAGATCGAGGGCTCGCGGCTGACGCTGGCCGCCACCGACCGGTTCCGGCTCGCCGTCCGCGAGATCGACTGGACGCCGGAGGACACCGGCCAGTCCAGCGCCGTGCTGATCCCCGCCCGCACCCTCGCCGACGTCGCGAAGGCGCTCGCCGGCGCGGGCACCGTCGAGCTCGCGCTCTCGGCGGGTGACGGCATGCTCGGCGTCACCGGCGGTGGCCGCCGCGCCACCACCCGGCTGCTCGACGCGGAGTTCCCGCGGTTCCGCCAGCTGATCCCGGCCGAGCACACGAGCGCCGCGATCGTCGAGGTGGCCGGGCTGGTCGAGGCGATCAAGCGCGTCGCCCTCGTCACCGACCGCGTGGCCCAGGTGCGCATGGAGTTCGGCGAGGACGGGCTGCGGCTCGCCGCCGGCGGCGACGACGTCGGCAGCGCCGAGGAGGAGCTCCCGTGCGAGCTCGACGGCGGTGCCATCACCATCGCGTTCAACCCCACCTACCTGCTGGACTCGCTGGGCGCGCTGCACACCGACCGCGCGCAGCTGACGTTCACCACGCCCAACCGGCCCGCGCTGGTGCGCCCGGTGCCGGCGCCGCCCGCCGAGAGCGACGAAGCGCCCGCATCGGACACGCCCGAGCCGCTGCCCGGCTACCTGCACCTGCTGATGCCCGTCCGCCTGCCCGGTTGATCCATACTGGCCCGCGGACGACCCCCCGACTTCAGGAGTGACACCGTGCAACTCGGCCTCATCGGTCTGGGCAAGATGGGTGGCAACATGCGAGACCGCCTGCGGGCGGCCGGCCATGAGGTGATCGGGTTCGACCCCCGTCCTGAGGTCACCGACGTCGACTCGCTCGCGGCGCTCGCCGGGGCGCTCACGGCTCCGCGCGTGGTCTGGGTGATGGTCCCCTCGGGCGACCCGACGCGCAGCACCGTCAAGGAGCTCGCGAAGGTCCTGGAGCCCGGCGACCTCGTCATCGACGGCGGCAACTCCCGCTACACCGACGACGGCCCCAACGCCGCGCTGCTCGACGCGGTCGGTGTCGGCTACATCGACTGCGGCGTCTCCGGCGGCATCTGGGGCAAGGACAACGGCTACGGCCTGATGGCCGGTGGCGACACGAAGCACGTCGATCTCGCCATGCCGATCTTCGACGCCCTGCGCCCCGAGGGACCCCGCGAGGAGGGTTTCGCGCACGCCGGCCCCGTCGGCGCCGGCCACTTCTCGAAGATGGTCCACAACGGCATCGAGTACGGCCTCATGCAGGCCTACGCCGAGGGCTTCGAGCTGCTGGAGGCCGCGGAGCTCGTCGAGAACGTGCCGGCCGTGCTGCAGGCGTGGTCGCGCGGCACCGTCGTGCGCTCCTGGCTGCTGGACCTGCTCGTGCTGGCGCTCAAGGACGACCCGACGCTGGAGAAGCTCGAGAGCTACGTCGACGACTCGGGCGAGGGCCGCTGGACCATCGAGGAGGCCATCACGCACGCCGTGCCGCTCCCGGTGATCTCCGCGGCGCTGTTCGCGCGGTTCTCCTCGCGGCAGAAGGAGTCGCCGGCGATGAAGGCCGTCGCGGCGCTGCGCCACCAGTTCGGCGGGCACGCGGTGAAGTCCGCGGCCGGCCCGTCCGGCACGCCCGGCGAGCACGCGGGTCCGAGCTCGGGCACGGGCTCGACCCAGAGCTAGCCTGCCGGTATGCACCTGCGACGCCTCGCCGTCGCCGACTTCCGGTCGTGGGAGAAGGCCGAGCTGGACCTCGAACCCGGGGTCACGGTGCTGGTCGGGCCCAACGGGGTGGGCAAGACCAACCTCGTCGAGGCCGCCGGCTACATCGCCACGCTCGGCTCCCACCGCGTCGCCACCGACGCCCCGCTGATCCGCCGCGGCGCCGAGCACGCCGTGGTGCGCGGCCTGGTCGTGCACCACGGGCGCGAGCTGGGCGTCGAGCTGGAGATCACCGCGGGGCGCGCCAACCGGGCCCGGCTCAACCGGGCGGCCGCCAAGCCGCGCGACCTGCTCGGTGTCCTGCGCACCGTGCTGTTCGCGCCCGAGGACCTCGCGCTCGTGCGCGGCGACCCGGGTGAGCGCCGCCGCTTCATGGACGACACGCTCGTCTCCCGCTACCCCCGCTACGCAGGAGTCCGCGCCGACTACGACCGCGTGCTGCGGCAGCGCTCGGCCCTGCTGAAGACCGCCCGCAACGGGCGCGGCGACCTCTCCACCCTCGACGTCTGGGACGGTCACCTCGCCGCCCACGGCGCCGCTCTGCTCGCCGGCCGTCTCGACCTCGTCGCAGCCGTCGCGCCGCGCGCGGTCGAGGCGTTCGCGGAGGTCGCGCCGTCGTCGGAGCCCATCGCGGTGGGCTACCGCAGCGGGCTCGGGGACGACCTCCCGCCCGACCGGCCGGCTCTGGAGGCCCTGCTGCTCGACGCGCTGGCCCGGGTCCGCCGCCAGGAGGTGGAGCGCGGCGTCTGCCTGGTCGGGCCGCACCGCGACGACCTGGAGCTCAGCCTCGGCGAGGGCCCCGCGAAGGGCTACGCCAGCCACGGTGAGTCATGGGCCCTCGCGCTCGCCCTGCGGCTGGCGTCCTACCGGCTGCTGCGCGACGACGACGTGGAGCCCGTGCTGATCCTCGACGACGTGTTCGCCGAACTGGACGCGCGTCGCCGCCGGGCGCTCGTCGACGTCGCCCGGCGCGCCGAACAGGTGCTGATCACTGCGGCGGTGGCCGAGGACGTCCCCGACGGCCTCGCGGGTGCCCGCTTCGCGGTGGGCGGCGGCGTCGTGGAGCTGCTGCCGGAAGAGTCCACGTCATGACGACGGCTGTGATCCAGGACACCTGGGGACAAGGTTGTGGATACTGTGGATAACTCGGGCCGCACTGGTGATGACCGGCACAAACAACCGTCCAGCGACGGCCGTCGACCGTCCGTCGTGCCCGATTCGCGCCCTGTTGTCCCCAACCCTGGGGACGGAGGTGAGCCGACCTCTCGTCGCGGGGCGGACATCGCGAGGGACGCGTTGCGCGCCGCGAGGGAAGCGTCCGCGCAGCGTTCGGCGGAACGTGCGGCGCAGCGGGGCGGGGCCAAGCCGGCGTCCAACCGGGGGAGGCGGCGGCGCTGGTCGGGCGCGGGCCCCGACGAGCGCGACCCGCAGCCGTTCGGCCGGCTGGTCGCCCGGGTGTCGCTGGACCGCGGCTGGTCGCCGCGCCTCACCGACGCCACGGTGCTCGGTCGCTGGCCCCAGCTCGTCGGCCCCGACATCGCCGACCACTGCACGCCGCTGTCGCTGCGCGACGGGGAACTGGTGCTGCAGGCGGAGTCCACGGCCTGGGCCACGCAGCTGCGCCAGCTGCAGCGCCAGCTGCTGACGCGGCTCGCCGCGAGCGTCGGGCGGGACGTGGTGAAGCGGATCCGCGTGGTGGCTCCGAGCGGCCCGACCTGGAAACACGGCCCGCGTACCGTCCGTGGCCGCGGCCCGCGTGACACCTACGGCTGACGCCGGAACCCCGCGAGTCGCCGCTCCCGTCACGGTGAGTTGGCCGATCCCGTACCACGACGCCGTCGATCGGGGGCGGCCACCGGCCACTGAGGGCGACGTGACGGGCCCGCAGCCCGTTTCGACCCCCCGCTCGGCCGTCGCCACCCGCCCGATGTCGCGTTCGTCGGTCTGTGACGCTCCTGGACGTGTCCCAACGCCGTTTCTGCCGGGGTGGACCGGTATGATGGGAGGCATGTTCCGGGCGCATCCCCGTAGGCCCGGTCGAGCAGGTTCCACACAGCGGCGTCGCCGCACCGTGTGGATTCTTCATGGCGAGGAGACAGTCAGCCCGTGGCGGAGAAGAAGAACGGCTACAGCGCGTCGTCGATCACCGTTCTCGAGGGGCTGGAGGCGGTCCGCAAGCGCCCCGGCATGTACATCGGTTCCACCGGTCCGCGCGGCCTGCACCACCTGATCTGGGAGGTCGTGGACAACGCGGTCGACGAGGCCATGGCCGGCTTCGCCACGCGTGTGCAGGTCACGCTGCGGGAGGACGGCGGCATCACGGTCGTCGACGACGGCCGCGGGATCCCGGTCGGCATGCACCCGGTGGAGAAGAAGCCCGCCGTCGAGATGGTCATGACCATGCTGCACGCGGGCGGCAAGTTCGACAGCGACTCCTACGCGGTGTCGGGCGGCCTGCACGGCGTCGGCATCTCGGTCGTCAACGCGCTGTCCACCGCGCTGGACGTCGAGATCAACACCGACGGGTTCGAGTGGCGCCAGCACTACACGCGCTCGGTGCCCGGTCCCCTGCACAAGGGCGCGGCCACCACGAGGACGGGCACCACCGTCACGTACTGGGCCGACCCGGAGATCTTCGAGAGCACCGAGTACGACCTCGAGACCATCCGCCGCCGTCTGCAGGAGATGGCCTTCCTCAACAAGGGCCTCACCATCGTCCTGCGCGACGAGCGCGACGGCGTCTCCCGTGAGGACGACGAGGCGGAGGTGCCCGACGCCGAGGGTTTCGTCGCCAAGGTCAAGGAGCACGTCTTCCACTACCCCAACGGGTTGGAGGACTTCGTCGCCTACCTCAACAAGTCGAAGGACCCGATCCACAAGAAGCTCGTGTCGTTCTCCGGTGAGGAGTCCGGCCACGCGCTCGAGGTGGCGATGCAGTGGAACAACGGCTACACCGAGTCGGTCTACACGTTCGCCAACACGATCAACACGCACGAGGGCGGCACCCACGAGGAGGGTTTCCGCTCGGCGCTCACCTCCACGGTCAACCGCTACGCGCGCAACGGCAAGTTCCTCAAGGAGAAGGAGCCGGCGCTCTCCGGTGACGACATCCGTGAGGGACTGGCCGCCATCGTCTCGGTCAAGGTGAAGGAGCCCCAGTTCGAGGGGCAGACCAAGACCAAGCTCGGCAACACCGAGGTCAAGTCGTTCGTGCAGCGCGTGAGCAACGAGTGGCTGGCCGACTGGTTCGAGCGCAACCCCGCCGAGGCGAAGATCATCGTCAACAAGGCGGTGCAGTCGGCGCAGGCCCGCGCGGCCGCCCGTAAGGCCCGCGAGCTGGTGCGCCGCAAGAGCGCCGGCGACATCGGCGGCCTGCCCGGCAAGCTCGCCGACTGCCGTTCCACGGACCCGTCGAAGTCCGAGGTCTACATCGTGGAGGGCGACTCCGCGGGCGGCTCGGCCAAGTCCGGCCGCGACTCGATGTACCAGGCGATCCTGCCCATCCGCGGCAAGATCATCAACGTCGAGAAGGCCCGCATCGACCGCGTCCTCAAGAACACCGAGGTCCAGGCGATCATCACGGCGCTCGGCACCGGCATCCACGACGAGTTCGACGTCAGCAAGCTGCGCTACCACAAGGTCGTGCTGATGGCCGACGCCGACGTCGACGGCCAGCACATCCGCACGCTGCTGCTCACGCTGCTGTTCCGGTTCATGCGCCCGCTGATCGAGGAGGGCCACGTCTACCTCGCGCAGCCACCGCTCTACAAGATCAAGTGGGGTGGCCGCGGCGCCGAGCCGGAGTTCGCCTACACCGACCGCGAGCTCGAGGGCCTGCTGGCCGCTGGTCGCGAGGCGGGCAAGAAGATCCCCAAGGACGAGGGCATCCAGCGCTACAAGGGTCTCGGCGAGATGAACGCCAAGGAGCTGTGGGAGACGACGATGGACCCCGCCAACCGGGTGCTCCTGCAGGTCACCCTCGACGACGCCGCCACCGCCGACGAGCTGTTCTCGGTGCTGATGGGCGAGGACGTCGAGTCCCGCCGGTCGTTCATCACGCGCAACGCCAAGGACGTGCGCTTTCTTGATGTGTAAGAGCCTGGACGTCTCCGCACCCGCCTACGCAGAAGGACCCGCTCGTGACTGACACGCTCGACCCCACGCTGCCCCCCGCCGGTGGCGGAGGCGACCGCACCGAGCCGGTCGACATCCAGCAGGAGATGCAGCGCTCGTACATCGACTACGCGATGAGCGTCATCGTCGGCCGCGCGCTGCCGCTGGTCGAGGACGGCCTCAAGCCGGTGCACCGGCGCGTCCTGTACTCGATGGGGGAGAACAACTTCCGCCCCGACCGCAGCTACGTGAAGTGCGCACGCGTCGTCGGCGAGGTGATGGGCAACTACCACCCCCACGGCGACAGCTCGATCTACGACGCACTCGTGCGGCTGGCCCAGCCGTGGTCGATGCGCTACCCGCTGATCGACGGCCAGGGCAACTTCGGCTCCCGGGGCAACGACCCGGCCGCCGCCATGCGCTACACCGAGTGCCGCCTCTCGCCGCTGGCGATGGCGATGCTGCAGGACATCGAAGAAGACACCGTCGACTTCTCCGACAACTACGACGGCAAGGCGCAGGAGCCCGACGTCCTGCCGTCGCGGGTGCCGAACCTGCTCATCAACGGCAGCTCCGGCATCGCCGTCGGCATGGCCACCAACATCCCGCCGCACAACCTGCGCGAGGTCGGCGCCGGTGTCGTGTGGGCGCTGGACAACTGGGAAGCCACCGACGACGAGCTCCTCACGGCCCTGATGGAGCACATCAAGGGCCCGGACTTCCCGACCGCCGGCCTCATCGTCGGCCGCGACGGCATCGAGCAGGCCTACCGCACCGGGCGTGGCTCCATCCGGATGCGCGCGGTCGTCGAGGTCGAGGAGGACGCCAAGGGGCGCACCATCCTCGTCTGCACCGAGCTGCCCTACCAGGTCAACCCGGACAACCTCATCGAGTCGATCGCGAGCCAGCACCGCGACGGCAAGCTGCAGGGCATCGCCGAGATCAACGACGAGTCGTCCGACCGCGTGGGCATGCGCATCGTCATCACGCTCAAGCGCGACGCGGTGGCGAAGGTGGTGCTGAACAACCTCTACAAGCACACCCAGCTGCAGTACGGCTTCGGCGTCAACATGCTGGCGATCGTCGACGGCGTGCCCCGCACGCTGCGCCTGGACCAGGTGGTGCGCAACTACATCCGCCACCAGATCGAGGTCATCGTCCGGCGCACGCGCTACCGGCTGCGCAAGGCCGAGGAGCGGGCCCACATCCTGCGTGGCTACGTCAAGGCGCTCGACGCGCTCGACGAGGTCATCGCCCTGATCCGCGCGTCGGCCACGGTCGACGTCGCGAAGACGGGCCTGATGGAGCTCCTGGACGTCGACGACATCCAGGCGCAGGCCATCCTCGACATGCAGCTGCGGCGCCTCGCCGCCCTCGAGCGTCAGAAGATCATCGACGAGCTGGCCGAGATCGAGCTCGAGATCGCCGACTACCAGGACATCCTGGCCCGCCCGGAGCGGCAGCGGCAGATCGTGCGCGACGAGCTCACCGAGATCGTCGAGAAGCACGGCGACGAGCGCCGCACGCGGATCGTGGCCGACGACGGCGACGTCACCAACGAAGACCTCATCGCGGTCGAAGATGTCGTTGTGACGATAACCCAGACCGGCTACGCGAAGCGCACCAAGACCGACCTCTACCGGGCGCAGAAGCGCGGCGGCAAGGGCGTGCAGGGCGCGGCGCTGAAGCAGGACGACATCGTCGCCCACTTCTTCGTCTGCTCCACGCACGACTGGATGCTGTTCTTCACCAACAAGGGCCGGGTCTACCGGCTCAAGGCCTACGAGCTGCCCGAGGCCAACCGCAGCGCGCGCGGCCAGCACGTGGCCAACCTGCTCGCGTTCCAGCCGGACGAGCACATCGCGCAGGTCATGCAGATCAAGGACTACCAGGCCGCGCCGTATCTCGTCCTGGCGACGAGAACCGGTCTGGTGAAGAAGTCGAGGCTCACCGACTTCGACTCGCCCCGGTCCGGCGGCCTCATCGGCATCAACCTGCGTGAGGACGACGAGCTCGTCGGCGCCGTCCTGGCCTCGGCCGAGGACGACCTGCTGCTCGTCTCGGCGGAGGGCCAGTCCATCCGGTTCACCGCCAGCGACGAGGTGCTGCGCCCGATGGGGCGGGCCACGTCCGGCGTGCTCGGGATGCGGTTCAACACCGGCGACCGGCTGCTGTCGCTCGCCGTCGTCCAGCCCGACACGTTCGTGCTGGTCGCCACGGACGGCGGCTTCGCCAAGCGCACGCCGATCGAGGACTACCCGGTGCAGGGCCGCGGGGGTAAGGGTGTTCTGACCCTCCAGTACGACCGCCGCCGTGGCACCCTGGTCGGTGCGCTCATCGTCGGCATCGACGACGAGCTGTACGCGATCACCTCCACCGGCGGGGTGATCCGGACATCGGCCCGGCAGGTGCGCAAGGCCGGCCGGCAGACGAAGGGGGTACGCCTGATGAACCTGGGCGAAACCGCCACGTTGCTGGCGGTGGCACGTAATGCCGAGGACGATGCCGACGACACCGCGCTGACCGGTACCGAGCCCGAGGGCGAGGACAGCTGAGCAGCGGGCCACCCAACGGAGGAGATTCCTCTCTCGTGAACGACGCGACGAGTACACCGGACGACCCCGACCGCACCGACCAGGACGGCCGGGGTGCGGTGGCCACGGGAGAGCAGGCCGCTGTCACCCCGGCCACCGGGGCCGGCACCGCGGGTACGCCCTCGGCGTCCCCGCGGCCCTCACCCACGCCGGCGGCCGAGCCGGTCGCCGAGGAGCCGGACGTGCCGGTCGCCCCGACCACGGAGAAGCCGGTCGCGAACGGCGGCACGCCGTCGCTGGACAAGCGGGCCGCCGCCTCCGCGGCGGTCGCCGCCGAGGCCCCCACCGCCCACCTGCGGGTGCCCGCCCCGTCGAACGGTGCGCATCCCGCGCCGGCCGACGACGACGTGACCCGTCCCGTCGGGCCGGGAGAGCTCCCGGCCACGGGTCCGGTGCCCGGCCCCGGACCGGCCGCGGCCGCGCCGCCCCCGTGGCAGCGCGTGCCGGGTCGGGAGGCCCAGATCCCGGCGCAGTCCGGGCCACCGCCGGCTCCACGGCCGGCAGGTGGGCTGCTCGAGGACGAGGGCCCCACCGCGTTCCTCGAGGCTCCGGCCCGGGCCGACGAGGCGGCGGGTGCCGACGGTCAGCCGGCGGAGAAGGGCGGCACGTGGGGCTCGGTGCGCGCGGTGCGCAACCGTCCGCCGCGCCAGGCCGCCCTGCAGCTCAAGCGGCTCGACCCGTGGTCGGTGCTCAAGCTGGCCCTGGTGCTCGCGGTGGTGCTGTTCTTCATCTGGCTGGTGGCCGTCGGGGTGCTCTACGGCGTCCTGGGCGGCATGGGGGTGTGGGACCGCCTCAACGGCACCTACGCCGACCTCGTCTCCGGAGAGGCCCCCACCGGCAGTCCGCTGATCAGCGCGGGCCGCGTCTTCGGCCTGGCCGCGGTGGTCGGGGCGATCAACAGCCTGCTGTTCGCCGTGGCCATCACCGTCGGGGCGTTCGTCTACAACGTGTCGGCCGACCTCGTCGGCGGCATCGAGGTCACGCTCTCGGAGCGCGACTGAGCTGGGATGTGTGTGGGGGGGGTATCCCCCTGCAGGCGGCCGGAGGCGCTGGGGTAACCTCGTCTCCGCCGCAGGGGGCCTATAGCTCAGTTGGTTAGAGCGCATCGCTGATAACGATGAGGTCGGTGGTTCAAATCCACCTAGGCCCACTCTGTATCCCCTCGGGACAGGCAGGACGTTCAATGAAGAAGATTCTCGCCGTCATCGTCGCACTCGCGGCCGGGGCCCTCGTGTTCTCGAAGGTCCGCTCCTCCCGCGAGGACAACGACCTGTGGCACGAGGCCACCACGAGCTGAGCAGGTATCGTCTCCTGCTCAGCACGGGGACGTAGCTCAATTGGCAGAGCACCGCCTTTGCAAGGCGGGGGTTAGGGGTTCGATTCCCCTCGTCTCCACCACGTCTGACCTGCGCGTACAGTGCATGTGGGCCTCGGACATTTGATCACTGGCATCCACGATGGCATCCACTAGCGTCGTGACGTGGCCAAACGAGCTGCTCAGCGGCGCGATCGGGGGATGATCCGCCAACGCGGTAACTCGTTCCAGGTCGTCGTGTTCGCTGGCCGCGATCCGCTGACGAAGCGGAAGCTCTACCTCCGTGAGTCGACCACCGACGAGCGCGAGGCGGAGAAGATCCGGACCCGGCTCCTGGCCCAGGTCGACGCGCATAGGCACTCGAAGACCCGTGCGACGTTCCGGGTCGCGATGGACAAGTGGCTGCGAACGCACGACGTCGAGGAGACGACCCGCGCGAGCTACGAGCAGTACGCCCGCGTGCACCTGTACCCGGCGTTCGGGGACCAGCCGGTGGGTCGGGTGACCACGCAGCTGCTGGAGGAGTTCTACGCCGAGCTGAGGCGCTGCAGCGCTCGCTGCGCCGGGCGGGCTGTCGTCAAGCACCGCACAAGCGATCCGCACGAGTGCCGCGTCGTGCAGCACAAGCGACCGCCGGGCCGGCCTCCTGTCAACGGCTACCCGTCACATGATTGCGCCGAGAAGGGCTGCAGGGTCATCGAGTGTCGGCCCCACGCGTGCGTACCACTGTCGCCGGCCACGATCCGCCGCATCCACTTCGCGATCCGCGGCGTGCTGGGCGCAACGGTGCGCTGGGGCTGGATCACCGACAACCCGGCCGTGATCGCCCGCAAGCCGCGCGTCCCGACGCCGCAGCCCGATCCGCCGACGGTGGCCCAGGCCGCGCGGATCATCGACGCGGCGTGGGCTCAGGACGACGACTGGGGCACGCTCGTCTGGCTGGTGATGGTTACCGGGATGCGGCGTGCCGAGCTGCTCGCGCTGCGCTGGTCCGACGTCGACCTCGATGCCGCTGTGCTGACGGTCCGGCGCAACTACGTGCGCGTGGGCCGGCGCTCGATCGAGAAGGACACCAAGACCCACCAGATGCGCCGTCTCGCCCTCGATCCCGCCACGATCGACGTGATGACCGAGCACCGTGACCGGTACGCCAAGAAGTGCCGACAGGCCGCTGTTCCGGCTCTGGACATGGCCTACCTGTTCTCTTACCGGCCCCTGAACGACCGCCCGTGCGATCCCAGCGGCGTGACCCACCGCTATGGCCGAATGTGCGCTGAGCTGGGCATCAGCAGCCATCTGCACGCCCTCCGGCATTACTCCGCCACTGAACTGCTCTCGGCTGGCATCGACCTGCGCACCGTCGCCGGCCGACTCGGCCATGTCGGAGGTGGTGCGACCACTTTGCGCGTTTACGCGGCATGGGTTGGGGAGTCCGACCGTCGTGCGGCCGAGTTGCTTGGCGGTCGGATGCGCCGACCCACCCGAGGTGGCTAAGACGCAGTAGGTTGAGCTCCTACCGTTGTAGGCAGAAATCAAGGGAGGGGAATCTTGGACCAGGACAACGCACCTCAGACTAGTGGGGACTCAGCCACACTTAGAAATCGAATCGCAGCGACTGAGGACTTTGTTGATATAGCCGAGCGTCTGACTGCAGTGGGCGATCTGGAGTGGGTGGCCGTAGAGTCAGATTTCCGACTGCTCGCAGTAAATACTTCGCTCCGGCGGCAACTCGAGAGCATTCAAGCAGCAGTCATGCTCTGTCAGCAAGGGCTTGGACATCTGGCCGTTGCATTCGTTCGGGCGTCCCTCGAAGATGTGATGTACCTCGGCTTCTTTGTCTCGCTCGACCGAGAAGACTCTCAGCATCTTTTCAAAACAATGGGAACCTGGGACCATCTGAGGTCATTGCTAGCCCAGCGGGAGTACGTCGGTGACGAGGCTATGCACACTCTCTGGTACTCTCAGGAATTTCTAAACTGGGCTGAACTCCTCAAAGACCAAACTCGCAGTGAGCTGAAGCAACTTCAGAAGAAGTATAGGTGGTCGGGAGGTATTCTCCCCGCAGGAGACTGGATAGCTGAAAGGTCGGGACACGGTGACCTTTATGGCTATTTGCATGCGGCGACGAGCCGTGCCCTCCACTTCTCCGCTGGCGAGATCTTGCGTCGCGGTTGGGGCGAGCCTTCAGGTAAAGTCATCACGGACAAGCCAGAGTTTCGTGAGCACCTTGCTGCTTTTGCGCTCGATCAGTTGTGGCGCCTGTTCCTCGACACACTGAAGGCCGCGGAGCCGCTCATCGAAGCGGCTGGATTGAGCAGTGATCCCGCCCTGGACTTCGAAGAGATGAAGCCCATCTTGGATCGACTTCTTGCAATAGGGCGAGTGCCCCTCGTTCACGCCCACGAGTGGAATCTAACCCCCGAAGGACCACTCGGCACTTCCAGTTGAACACAAATCTTTAGCGTAGCTCACAACTCCCGGCCGTTTGTTCGAGGAGCCTGGCGGTCTCGAACGTCGACAGCAATGGCGTTACTCTGTGGCTCGCGGCCACTGCTTGATCTTCGAATGTCGAACAACGGGCGTGATCAAGTGGTGGCCGTTGCACGTCCGGGATCGCCACGCTGGGAAGATCACGATCTACGGCCGAAGTACAAGAACCTACCGACGGGGCTCCGCCCCACGCCCCGGCCCTCACTCTGGTGGAGGTGGTGGCTACTCCACCGCCGACCGGTCGCCCTGACGGGATGCCACACCGCCGGTGGGGGTGCAAGCGGAACTGCTGCTTGCACCCCCACCGCCGGCGCAGCCTTACTGCGTACGCCCGATCGACGGTGGAGTAGCACAGACCCGAGTCATAACGGGCTCTTCCGGAAATGGAGTGCGGCTGAG
>NZ_MKVV01000069.1 GCF_001899645.1 Pseudonocardia sp. 73-21
GACGCACGTCTGCTTCGAGCATCCCGGCCTGCTGGCGCCCGAGGTGCCGGAGTGCACCACCGAAGGATCGCTGGCGGGTCCGGGCACCGGCGCAGGGGTCTGCATCACCTGCTCCGACGAGGGGTGCCTCGGCGAGGTCGTCGGTCCCGGGCGGGTGCGGACGGCCACCGGCATCGAGGACGTGGCGACGGTGCTGGTGGACCCGGTCGCGCCGGGCGACCTCGTACTCGTCCACGCCGGCACGGCGATCACCCGCCTCGAGGAGCCGACCCCGCGATGACCACGGGCAGAGGGCGGCTCCCGGTGACCGACGGGCGACCATCCGCCCGTGATCACCGCAGTGTGAGTGGGGTGGGCAGGTGACCGGGTTCCTCTACCCGTTCCTCGACGCCGGGGAGCGCGACCAGGAGTCGTTGCTGCGCGACCTCGCCGCCTCCGCGCGGGCCAAGGCCGCCGAGAGCGCGGACCTGCGAACGGCGACGCTCGCCGCCACTGCCGGCCTCATCGAGACCGCCGCCGCCGAGATGGCCCGCCGGTTCGCCATCGGCGGGCGGCTGTTCACGTTCGGCAACGGCGGCAGCTCCACCGACGCCGCCACGCTCGCCGGGCTGTTCGCGCACCCTCCGCTGGGCGCGCCGCTGCCCGCGTGGTCGCTGACCGCCGACCAGGCGATCCTCACCGCGCTCGGCAACGACGTGGGGTTCGAGCTGGTGTTCGCCCGCCAGCTGATGGCGCGCGGGGACGGCAACGACATCGCCGTCGCCCTGTCCACCAGCGGCAGCTCCAAGGACCTCACCGCCGCGTTCCGCGAAGCGCGCAGGCGGGGGATGTTCACGATCGGCTTCGCGGGCTACGACGGCGGCGAGTTCGCCGCCTCCCCGGACGTCGACGTGTGCTTCGTCGTGCGCAGCCAGAGCGTCCACCGGATCCAGGAAGCGCAGGCCCTGTTGGGCTACCACCTGTGGGAAGGCGTGCAACCGTGACCACCGAGTACCTGAGCTCCGGCCCGAGCTTCGCCGAGGGCGAGATGATCGAGCGCATCGAGGCGTTCCGCCGACGGCGGCCGCGGCTCAGGGACGAGATCGTGACGCTGGCCCACGGGGCCGGCGGCAAGTCGTCCGCCGCGCTCGTCGACGCCGTGTTCGTCGAGGCCTTCCACAACGACCTCGGCGACGGCGCCGTCCTCACCACCCCCACCGGCGAGCGCCTCGCGTTCTC
>NZ_MKVV01000070.1 GCF_001899645.1 Pseudonocardia sp. 73-21
CACCGATCCTCCCAGCCCCGACCGTCCCGGCCAGGACCGACACGACCGGCTTTTTCAGGAGCGTCCTAGGGAGGCGGCCCGGTGCTCGCCCGCACCACCAGCTCCACCGGCACGAGCTGGGAGCCGGGCGCGGCCGGGGCGTCGTCGGGACGGATGGCCGCGAGCAGCATCCGCACCGCGCGGTTCCCCGCGTCGTCGAACCGCGGGCAGACGGTCGTCAGCGCCGGGCGGAAGAACGGGGCCTCGGGGGTGTCGTCGAATCCGATCATGCTGACGTCGTCCGGCACGCGACGGCCCGCATCGGTCAGCGCGGCGAGGGCGCCCAGCGCCATCTGGTCGTTGGCGACGAAGACGGAGGTCAGCCCCGGGTCGTCGGCGAGCAGCTCCCGCATGACCGCGTGGCCGGAGCGGGCGGTCCACTCGCCCCGGCGGGGTTCGGGCCGCCGGGCGCCCGCGGCGGCCAGCGCGCCGCTCCAGCCCTCGATGCGCCGCCGGGACGGAAGCCAGCGCGGCGGCCCCGCGAGGTGGTGCACCGTGCGGTGGCCCAGCTCCAGGAGGTACCGCGTGGCCGCGACGGCGCCGCCGTGGTGGTCGAGCTCCACCGTCGGGAGGTTCGGCCCGTCGGCCGCCCGGTGGCCGCCGACGAGCACCGCCGGCATCGCCGACAGCGACGCGGTGAGCACCGGCACGGCGTCCTCGTGCGGGGCCAGCGCCACGACCCCCTCGACGCCCTGGTCCTGCAGCCGGCCCAGGGCCCGGCGGATGCCGTCGGGCGTGACCCGGTCGACCACCGCGACGGCGACGCCGAGGCCGAGCCGGCTGGCCGCCCGCTCGACGCCGTAGAGCATCTGCTGGGGGCCGCGCAGCACCACGTCGATGGTCAGGACCCCGATGATGCCGCTGCGCCGCGTGGCCAGCGCGCGGGCGACGGCGTTGCGGCGGTAGCCGAGCTCGTCCATGACGGCCAGCACCCGGGCGCGGGTGGGCCCGCTGACGTTCGGCGCGTCGTTGACGACGCGGGACACGGTCTGCAGCGACACCCCGGCGAGCCGGGCGACGTCGGCCATCACCGGCGCGGGGGAGCTCATGCCTGCCGTGCCCGCCACCGGCTCCACACCGTCGCGCAGACGGCGAGCCAGGCCGCGCCGACGAGCCAGCCGGCGATCACGTCGCTGAACCAGTGCACACCGAGGTATACCCGGGTGGCGCCGACCGAACCCACCCACGCGGCGCCCAGGACCACGAGCACGGCCCGTCCCCGCACGGCGAGGAAGCGCCACGCGAGCACGACGATCGTACCGATCACCACGATCGACATCGTGGCGTGACCCGAGGGCAGCGACTCGTTGCCCACCGTCACCAGCCGGTCCGCGACGGGCGGCCGCGGCCGGTCCAGCACGTTCTTGATGGTGGTGAACACCAGGCTGGCGGTGGCCATCGCGACCACGGCCAGCACGGCGTCGGCGCGGCGGCCGCGCCACCAGCAGAACGCGCCGACCAGCACCGCGAGCACCGCCATCGCCGCGGTGTTGCCGACGGTGGTGACCACCACGGCCACCGCCGTCAGCGCCGGCGACCGGTTCTCGATCGACTCACCCAGCGCCGGCCCGTCCAGCTGGGCGGGCCCGTACCCGACGAACGCCGCCCAGACCGCTGCGACGGCGAGCACCACCAGCAGCACGGCGGTCCAGGCGCTCGATCTCGGGGGTGCGGTCAACGACGGCGCCACCCGCGGTAGCGCGCGACGAGCGCGGCGGTGGAGGAGTCGAGGCCCTCGTCACCCTTCTCGCCGGTGAGCACCGGGCCGAGCTGCTTGGCCATGACCTTGCCCAGCTCGACGCCCCACTGGTCGAAGGAGTCGATGCCCCAGATCGTGCCCTCGACGAACGTCACGTGCTCGTAGAACGCGATCAGCTGCCCCAGCACGCCGGGGGTGAGCTTGCGCGCCAGGATCGTGGACGACGGGCGGTTGCCCGGCATCACCTTGTGCGGCACGACGGCGGGATCGGTGCCCTCGGCGGCGATCTCCTCGGCGGTCTTGCCGAACGCCAGCGCCTGGGTCTGGGCGAACAGGTTGGACATGAACAGGTCGTGCATGTCCGAGTGGTCGTCCACCTCGATGACGTGGTTGGGCTCGGCGAACCCGATGAAGTCGGCCGGGATGAGCCGGGTGCCCTGGTGGATCAGCTGGTAGAACGCGTGCTGGCCGTTGGTGCCCGGCTCGCCCCAGAAGATCTCGCCGGTGGCCGTGGTGACCGGCGTGCCGTCGCCGCGCACCGACTTGCCGTTGCTCTCCATCGTCAGCTGCTGCAGGTAGGCCGGCAGCCGGTGCAGGTACTGGCTGTAGGGCAGCACGGCGTGGGTCTCGGTACCGAAGAAGTTGACGTACCAGACGCCCAGCAGCCCGGCGATCACCGGGAGGTTCTCCTCCAGCGGCGCCTTCCGGAAGTGGCTGTCCATCGCGTACATGCCGGCGAGGAACTCCTCGAAGTACTCCTTGCCGATGGCCACCATCAGCGACAGGCCGATGGCGGAGTCCAGCGAGTAGCGCCCGCCCACCCAGTCCCAGAAGCCGAACATGTTGTCGGTGTCGATGCCGAACGCCGTGACCTCCTTGGCGTTCGTCGACACCGCCACGAAGTGCTTCGCCACGGCCGTCTCGTCGCCGCCGACGCCCTCCAGCAGCCAGTCGCGGGCCACCTTGGCGTTGGTCAGCGTCTCCAGCGTCGTGAACGTCTTCGACGAGACGACGAACAGGGTGGTGGTCGGGTCGAGGCCGCGGAGCGTCTCCCAGATGTCGGTGGGGTCGATGTTGGAGACGAAGTGCATCGCCATGTCGCGCTGGGAGTAGGCCTTCAGCGCCTCGTAGGCCATGACGGGGCCCAGGTCCGAGCCGCCGATGCCGATGTTGACGACGGCGCGGATGCGCTCACCGGTGTGGCCGGTCCACGCGCCGGAGCGGACGGCGTCGGTGAACTCGCCCATCCGGAACAGCACGTCGTGCACGTCGGTGACCACGTCCTGCCCGTCGACGCCCAGCGCGGTGGCCCGGGGCGCGCGCAGGGCCGTGTGCAGCACCGCACGGTCCTCGCTGGTGTTGATGTGCTCGCCCGCGAACATCGCCTCGGTGCGCTCGGGCAGCGCGGCCGCCCGCGCCAGCGCCGTGAGCAGCGGCAGCGTGTCGCGGGTGATGCGGTGCTTGGAGTAGTCGAGCACCAGGTCGGCGCCCTCGGCGGTCAGCGCCCCGGCGCGGTCGGGGTCGTCGGCGAAGAGATCGCGGAGGTGGAGTTCGGCCACGGCCGCATGGTGCTCGGCCAGTGCCGCCCACTCGGGCGTCGCGGTGATGTCAGCAGGGTAGGCAGCCACGGGGCACATCCTGCCCCCTGTGACCTCAGTGCGCGGCGCCGGAGTGCGGGCTGACGGCGCCCGTGTTCTCGGTGCGGTCCCACAGCGCGATGCCGCCCAGCAGCCCGGACACGTTCGGCACGATCGTCCGGTTCGGGCCGAGCTTGTCGGGGTCGAGCCTCTTCGCGTTGCCGCCGCCGATGTAGAGGTGGTCGGGCAGCACCATCATCTCGAACGCGTCGAGCGCGTCGAGCACGCGCTCGCGCCACTTCTCCTTGCCCACCTTGTGGCGCTCGTGGTCGCCGCACGCGACCTCGATGGACAGGCCCTCACCGAACCGGCCGTGCGAGAGCTCCATGTGCGGCAGCAGCGCGCCGTCGAAGAAGGTGGCGCAGCCGACCCCGGTGCCCAGGGTGATCACGAGCTCCATGCCCTGCCCGGAGATCACCGCGCAGCCCTGCACGTCGGCGTCGTTGGCGACGCGGACGGGCTTGCCGAACCGCTGCTCCAGCGCCGACTCCAGGTCGTAGTTGGCCCACAGCTCGATCAGTTCCGGGTCGGGGTCCTCGCCCGGCGCCGGCCGCACGAACGCCGTGACGTCGCGGACCCGGCCGCGGCGGATCGCGCCCGGGTAGCCGACGGACACGCGGTCGTAGGCCGGCTGCGTGGCCGCGAGCGCCGCCAGCTCGTCGAGCAGCACGTCCGGGGTGCACGGGTACGGGGTCTCGCGGCGCTCCCGCTCCGAGAGCATCTCGCCCTCGGGCGAGAGGACGGTGGCCTTCAGCCCCGAGCCGCCCACGTCGATCGCGAGGGTGAGCGGGCCGCCGGTCTTCGTCGTGTCCTCCACGCGCGAGACGGTAGCCGATCAGGCGCCTGCTCCAAGAAGCCGACGCCCCGCGCGGCCGTCTTCGGCGACCCCTTGCCGATCAGAAGTGGATGTTGCCGACATGGCTGAGGCTGTTGTCGGTGAAGATGTGGTGGTCGCTCTCGTCGTGGATCGTCGTGGTGGTCGTGTGGTGGCTGTCGTCGTTGAACGAGTGGTCGGTGCTCGCGTCGATGAACGTGTTTCCCGAGTTGTGGATGCTGTGGTCGCTCGAGTCCTTGAAGGAATCGTTGACCGAGTTGTCCGTGTAGGTGTTGCCGACGTGGTGCAGGCTGTTGTCGCTGTTGTTCACCGACGCACTGCCGCCGGAACCGAAGGCCGCGCCGTCGCCGACGTTGACGTCGTGGCCGACGGAGGTGGTGGTGGCGCTCCCGGAGCCGAAGGACGTGGTGTCGTGGCTGCCGGTGACCACGGCGTTGCCGTTGCCGACGACGTTGCCGTGGCCTGCGACGTTGCCGTGGCCGACCTGGTTGTCGTGGCCGGTCGTCACGGTCGAGTGCCGGATGTCGTCCCCGGCGGCCACCGCTCCGGCCCCCGAGGCGGTGACGGTGTGCGTGGTGATGTGCTGGTGGACGTCTCCGTGGTGCGGGTGGTGGTTGAACTTCGCCATCGTGCTCAACTCCGTTGTTCGCAGGGGGCCGGTCGACCGGCGTTGCGCTAAAGGTAGGGAAGTCGGGCCCGGGGGCCATCGGGGATCGCGCAGGGTCCCCGAAAGGGTGGGTTAGGGACTCGGGTCGCCGACAATGGGGGGTAACGTTTTCCGATATGGACAATCCGCCCGTCTCCGTGACGCTCCGGGAGTTCGTCGACGCGGATCTCGACGCGCTCTTCGAGTGGGAGCGGGAACCGGAGGCCGTCCGGATGGCGGCGTTCACGCGGGCGGATCCGTCGGACCGGGCCGCGTTCGACGCCCACTACCGGCGCGTCCGGAGCGATCCGGCGAACACGCTGCTCGCGGTCGCGGCCGGCCGCGTCCTGGTGGGCACCGTGTCGAGCTTCACGATCGAGGGCCACCGCGAGGTCGGTTACTGGATCGACCCCGCCCGCTGGGGTGAGGGCATCGGGTCGGCCGCGCTGCGGGAGCTCCTGCGGATCGAGACCACCAGGCCGCTGTTCGGCCGGGTGGCCGAGCACAACATCGGCTCGGCGAGGGTGCTCACCCGCGCCGGGTTCGAGCAGGTCGGGACCGAGGCGGCGTACGCGGCGGGGATCGGGCGGGAGGTCGTGGAGCACGTCTACCGGCTGCCCGCCGTCAGGGTCTGATCCATCCGAGCCAGGCCGGCAGGACGACCGCCGCGAGCCGTTCGTAGCCGCCGGCGCCGGGATGCGCGCCGTCGCCGTCGCGGACCTCCGCCGTCCACCGCTCGTCGCGGACGAGATCGTGCACCACCTCGACGAACGGCGCCCCGGCGTCCGCGCAGACGTCGCGGAAACGGGCGCTCAGCTCGACGACCCGGCGGTTCACCTCGGCGTCGGCGATCGGTGGGGGGCCGACGACGAACGTCGGTAGGCCGGCCTCGCCGGCGTCCGCGAGAAGGCGCGCCAGGTCGGCGACGCTCTGCTCCGTCGCGACCCGCTGCGTCCCGTTCTCGACCGTGCAGTCGTTGACGCCGACCGAGACGACCAGGCGCTCGTCGCACCCGGGAGCGCGGCGCACCGCCACCTCCCGGTGCCAGCGGGCGAGGACGTCGCCGGTGGTGTCGCGCCGGACGCCGAGGTTGTAGGCGGTGGTCGCGACGCCCCGCCGTCCGGCCGCGGAGACGAGGCGTCCGAACCAGCCCCGGCCGTCCGGGTCGCCGACGCCGGCGACGAACGAGTCCCCGAGGGCGAGGACGCGAAGATCCCGTGGGCTGGTCACCCACCGATTCTCGTGGACACCGGATCCGCGCCGCGTCCTAGGAGGGGATCGCCCCGTCGCGGGCCAGGATCGGCACGTCGACAGCCACCGTGCCGGGGTAGATCAGGCCCGTGCCGGTGTTGAGGACCACCACGTCCTCGTCGCCGGCGAGCCAGCCCGACTCCCGCAGCTGCCCCACTGCCGCGAAGCAGGCCGCGCCCTCCGGGCACACCCACGTGCCCTCGTCGCGGGCCAGCGACCGCTGGGCGGCGAGCAGGTCGTCGTCGGTCACGGCGATCGCGGTGCCGCCCGTCGCGCGCACGGCGTCGAGCACGAGGAAGTCGCCCAGCGCCTTGGGCACGGTGATCCCGAAGGCGACGGTGTGCGGGTCGGCGGGGGCGGTGCTCTCGTCGAGCCCGGCGGTGAACGCGTCGACGATGGGCGCGCAGCCGGCCGCCTGCACGGCGACGAGCCGGGGCAGCGGCCCGGTGATCCAGCCCAGCTCCCGCATCTCGAGCAGCGCCTTGTGGATCGCGATGATCCCGACGCCGCCACCGGTCGGGTACAGGATGACGTCGGGGCCACGCCAGCCCAGCTGCTCGACGATCTCGTAGCCCATCGTCTTCTTGCCCTCGATGCGGTACGGCTCGCGCAGGGTGGAGGTGTCCTGGTAGCCCTCCCGCGCTCCGACGGCCTTCGTGATCAGTGCGCCGGCGTCGCCGATCAGCCCGTCCACCAGGTACAGCTCGGCGCCGGTCACCACGCACTCGCGGCGCGTGATCTCCGGCGCGTCCACGGGCATCGCGATCAGTGCCCCGAGCCCGGCCCGGGCCGCGTAGGCGGCCCAGGCGGCGCCGGCGTTGCCGTTCGTGGGCATCGCGACGCCCTTCACGCCCAGCTCGGCCGCCCGCGAGACACCGACGGCCGCACCGCGGGCCTTGAACGCGCCGGTCGGGACGAGCCCCTCGTCCTTCATCCGCAGCCCGGGCACGCCGAGCCGCGCGCCGTGGCGCGGCAGGTCGAGCAGCGGTGTCATGCCCTCCCCGAGCGTCACGACGTGCGCGGGGTCCCGCACGGGCAGCAGCTCGTGATAGCGCCACAGGTCCGGCGCCCGGGTCGCGATCCGGGCCGGGGTAACGGCGGCGGCGCGTTCGAGGTCGTAGCGGGCGAGCAGCGGTGCGCCGAGCGGCGACGTCCCCTGGACGACGTCGGCGTCGTGGGCGGAGCCGTCACGGGAGCACTCCAGATGGCTCAGCGTGGAGAAGACCATGCGCGGAGTCGATCCCGCCCGCGCCACCGGCGCAACCGTCGGTGGCGGCCGTCACGGGTGTCGGATCGGGCCGCCGTACGCCTGAACGGCCCAGAGCGCTGCCGCTGTGGTCGCGGACCGTGTCCGATTTGACCGCACCCCGGAACAGCCGTTTCGCACGGTCGGACCAGTGTTTGCACCCACTCGCGACGAGCGGCGCGTCACACGGGGCAACCGGAAGATCACGTGTAGTCGCCCGATCGGGCGCACTGGGCCGACTGCTCATCGCGCAGGACCGCTCGGCCGCCGCCCGACCCGCTGACTGGCCGTGTGCATTCCCATCCATCGGGTTAACTCATCGTCACCCAACGACGTATTCCGCTCACAGAGGGTTTATGGAGGCTTCCCCGATGTTCAATCGACCACTGCCCGCCCCTGCGCGTGACATCGCCCTGCTGATCGGCCGCGTGGTCCTGGGCGTGGTGCTCTTCGCCCACGGCTGGCAGAAACTGATGATCAACGGCATCGCCGGCACGTACGGTCAGTTCGAGAAGATGGGCATCCCGCTCGCGATCGTCTCGGCGTCGTTCACGTCGTTCGTGGAGTTCGTCGGAGGGGTGCTGCTCATCGTCGGCGCGCTCACCACCACGGTGGTGGCACTCGACCTCGTGGTCATGATCGGCGCCGCCGGGTTCGTCCACATCACCCACGGCGTCTTCGCGCAGGACGGCGGGTGGGAGCTGGTGGGCGTGATCGTCGCCGCCGAGCTCGCGCTGGCCGCCACCGGCCCCGGCCGCTACAGCGTGGACCACCTCATCTCCTCCTACCGGTCGCGGCAGGACGCCGCGCTGGAGAAGGTCCAGGCGCCGGTGCACCGGGCCGAGACGCCCACCACGGGCACGTTCGCCGCGGTGGTGCGCAACGCCCCGGGCCGCGCGCCCCGGCACATCGGTCAGCTCGGACAGGGCCCCCGCTCCGGCGGGGCGGCGCAGCAGGTGGTCGGGCGGGTCCGGGTGCTCGAGCAGCCGCGCACCGGTGCGCAGGCCCGGGTCGCCGAGCCGTCGCCCACCGGCGAGCAGCCGCGCATCGTCGAGCAGGTGTGGGCCCCCGAGCAGCGGCCGCCGGCGGAGCAGCCGATGACCTCGGCCCTCCCGGTCACCCTGCCCGCGGCGATCTTGACCGAGCCGGCCGCCGCGTCCGACGAGCACGGGATGGCCGAGCGCCTGCGGATCGTCGAGCGGTCGGGCGGTTACCGGCCCGCGGCCGGGTTCCAGCCGGTCGCGACGCACGACCCGGCCCCCATGTTCGAGCCGGCCCACGTGTTCGAGCCGGCCCCCATGTTCGAGTCGGCCCATGTGTTCGAGTCGGCCCATGTGTTCGAGTCGGCCCATGTGTTCGAGTCGGCTCCGACGTCCGAGCCCGCTCCGACGTCCGAGCCCGCCCCGGGCTTCGGCCCCGCGCAGCGGTTCGCGGCGGCCCGGCTGCTCGACGCCGCGCCGGTCACCGAGCAGTTCGCCCACGTCGGGCGGCCCGCAACGGCCGAGGCGCCCCGCCGGACCGAGCCCACGCCGCGGGCCGACGCGGCCCCGGACGTCGCGGCGGCCCTGACGATTGACGGGTCCCGGGCCGAGACGCCCCGTCCGGACTCCGAGCTGCCCCAGCGGGCCGCCCGGTCCGAGCGGGTCCGTATGGCCACCACCCCGTTCCAGTGACCGTGCAGGTCCGTACCCGATCCCCGGGGACGCCCCGCATGAATCTCGAGTTCAACCGCCCGCTGCCCGCCCCCGCCAGGGACGTCGCCCTCCTCGTGGGCCGGGTCGTACTCGGCGTCGTGATGTTCGCCCACGGCTACCAGAAGATGCTGGTCAACGGCATCGGCCGCACCACCGAGGGGTTCGAGACCCTCAGCATCCCGCTGGCGATCGTGTCGGCGTCGTTCGTGACGGTGGTGGAGTTCGCCGGCAGCGTGCTGCTGATCCTCGGCGGCCTCACCACCATCGTCTGCGCGCTGATGGGGGTGATCATGGTCGGGGCCGGTGTCTTCGTGCACTACGGGAACGGGATCTTCCTGGCGGACAAGGGGTGGGAGCTCGTCGGGGTGATCACCGTGTGCCTGCTGTTCTTCGCCGCGGTGGGTCCCGGGCGGTTCAGCCTCGACCACGTCGTGCGGCGCCTGCAGGACAAGGACCGTCGCGAGCTGGAGCTCGCCACGAGCTGATCCTGCCCGTCGGGTGGGCCGGTCACACGACGGCCGGCCCACCCGACGCCGGAAACGTTCATGATCACTGTTCGGAGGATCGTCCCGTGCCGCAGCTTCCCGCACCCACGTCCGACATCGCCTCGCTGGTCGCCCGGCTCCTGCTCGGGATCGTCCTCGTCGCGCACGGCTGGCAGAAGCTCGCCGAGAAGGGGATCGCCGCCACCAGCGCCGGCTTCGCCGGCATGGGCATCCCGGCTCCGGGTGCGGCGGCGGTGTTCGCCACGTTCG
Source organism: Pseudonocardia sp. 73-21 (assembly GCF_001899645.1). Lineage (GTDB taxonomy): Bacteria > Actinomycetota > Actinomycetes > Mycobacteriales > Pseudonocardiaceae > Pseudonocardia. Next base: position 9,803 of record NZ_MKVV01000070.1, read on the forward strand.
TCGAGCTCGGCGGCGGGGTCCTGATCCTCGTCGGGCTGGCCACGCCGTACGTCGCGGTCCTGACCACGCTGAACATGATCGGGGCCGGCCTGTTCGCCGGCCACTGGACCGGCGGCGTCTTCGTCGCCAAGGGCGGCTGGGAGCTCGTCGGGGTGATCATCACCGGCGCGCTGATGCTGCTCGCGTTCGGTCCGGGCCGCGTCAGCATCGACCACCTGCTGGCCGCCCGGCGCCGGGCCAAGGAGCCCGTCGGCCGGCACGTCCGGGTCGAGGAACGGGTGCGCGTCCTGTCGTAGCACGATGGCGGCGTGTCCCCGCGTCACGTCCCCCTGCGTCACGTCCCCCTGCGTCACGTCACCGCCATCCGCTACGTCACGCCGCTGCGCGAGGGCGGCTCGCTGCCCGGGCTGATGGAGGCCGACGACCTCGGCACCTACGTCGTGAAGTTCCGCGGCGCCGGGCAGGGGCCGAAGGTGCTGGTGGCGGAGGTCGTCTGCGGGGAGCTGGCCCGGGCGCTGGGCCTGCCGGTGCCCGACCTCGTGACGGTCGACCTGGACCCGGCGCTCGGCGCGTCGGAGCCCGACCAGGAGGTCCAGGAGTTGCTGCGGGCCAGCCCGGGGCTCAACCTCGGCATGGACTTCCTGCCCGGCGCGCTCGATCTCGATCCCGTCGCGTTCCCGGTCGACCCCGGCCTGGCCGGGCGCGTCCTGTGGTTCGACGCGCTGGTCGGCAACGTCGACCGGTCGTGGCGCAACGTCAACATGCTGTTCTGGCACGGCGGCCCGTACCTCATCGACCACGGGGCGACGCTGACGTTCCACCACGCGTGGTCCAGCGCCGACGTGATTCCTCCCGCGGAGGCGCAGAACAGCGCTGCGGGCAACTGGGTGACCAGGCCCTACGACGCCGCCGACCACGTGCTGCTGGGCTCGTCGCCCGATCTCGACGCCGCCGACGCCGCACTCGCCCCATTGATCACCGCCGATCTGCTGCGCGACGTGGTGGCGGCGGTGCCGGACGAGTGGCTGGACGCGGAGCGGGAGGCGTACGTCGCCCCGCTGCTCGCCCGCCGCGACGCCCGGGACGCGTGGCTGCCCGGCGTCCGGGACGCGGTGGCCCGTCGCGTCGACCACGCCCCCACGCGCACGGCCAACCCGCCGTCGTGGCTGACCGACCGGCGGCCGCGGTGAGCGGGACGCACGCGTTCGAGTACGCCGTGCTGCGGGTCGTGCCGCGGGTGGAGCGCGGGGAGCTGATGAACGCCGGGGTGCTGCTGTACTGCCGGGCGCTCGACTACCTCGGCGCCCGTGCCCACCTCGACGTCGCCCGGCTCACGGCGCTCGACGCCACGGCCGACGCCGGGGCGATCGCCCGTGCGCTGGACGCGGCCGTCGCGCTCTGCGGCGAGGCGTCCGCGCAGGCCGCGCGGCACGCGGGGCCCGCGGGGGAGGAGGACCGGGGCCGGCGCTTCCGGCGGCTGACGGCCCCGCGCAGCACCGTGGTGCAGGCGGGGCCGGTGCACACCGGCCTCACCGCCGACCCCGCCGCCACCCTGGAGCACCTGCTCCGGAGCCTGGTCAGCTGACGGCCTCCGCCACGTTGGCGATCGACCTGCGCATCTGCTCCTCCGACACCCGCGGGTAGAGGGCGAGGGCCTCCTGGTCCTGCACACCGCTCCAGTCGTAGGTGTGCGTGACCTGCGTGCCCCCGTCGGAGGTGGGCTCGAGCTCCCAGCCGTAGACGTGGCCGGTGGGGTTCAGGTCGCCGATGATGTGCTTCAACGCCCCCACCGGGTGGACCGCCGGGGCCCAGGCGATGGCGCGGTCGGCCTCGAACCTCGTGATCTCGCTGCGCATCTGGTAGTCGCCGATGCCGTCCTGGTTCATGTTCATCACGAACGCGTCGCCGACCTTGGACACCGGGCTGGGGCCGGAGTCGAGGCCCGTGAGCATGCCGGCGCCGTCGAGTTCGGTGTGGCGGGCCGGGTCGGACAGGAGCGCGAAGACTGCGGCGGGCGGGGCGGCGACGGTGCCGCTGACCTGGATCTTCTTGTCGTCACTCATGGGTCCTCCGTCAACGTCGTTGTTGTCGGGGGAAGTCACCCACGTTCGCCGCGCCGCCGTCAACCCTGGCCCCGGGCGCTGCTGCCCCTTTGAATGGGCTCATGACCGACGCCGTTCCCGCCGCTCCCCTGACCGACTGGCTGCGCTCCGAGGTGCCGGAGGTGAAGGTCGGCGACGGGCCCGTCGGCGTCGAACGGATCTCGGGCGGGCACTCCAACCTCACCTACCGCATCACCGACGACGCCGGCACCTCGTGGGCGCTGCGCCGCCCGCCGACCGGGATGGTGCTGGCCACCGCGCACGACATGAGCCGCGAGTGGCGGTTCATCTCGGCGCTGGCCCCCACCGGCGTTCCGGTGGCACCGCCCGTCGCCTACTGCGCCGACGACACCGTGATCGGCGCGGAGTTCTACCTCATGGGCTTCGTCGACGGGGAGGTCCTCGGCGACGCGGAGTCGGGGCACCGGATCGCGGCCGAGGCGCGCTCCGCGGCCGGGCTCGCCACCATCGACGTGCTCGCCGAGCTGCACGCCGTCGAGCCCGACGAGGTGGGCCTGGGCGATCTGCGCCGGCCGGGCAGCTACCTGGAGCGCCAGCTCAAGGTGTGGCACCGGCAGGTGCACGCGTCCGCGGTGGAGGACCTCTCGGTCGTCGACGCCGCCCACGAGCGGCTCGTCGCCCGGGCGGCCGGCCTGCCGCCGTCGGAGGTCCGGATCGCGCACGGCGACTACCGCCCCGGCAACCTCGCCTACGGCCCGGACGGCGGGGTGCGGGCGATCTTCGACTGGGAGCTGGCGACGCTCGGCGACCCGCTCGCCGACCTCGGCTGGCTGCTCGCGTCGTGGGGGCGCCCGGCCGACACGGCCCCGCCGACGATCGCCGGGCCCAACCAGGCCGGCGGCTACCCGGACGGCGACGCGCTGGTCACCCGCTACGCGCAGCGCTCCGGTCGCGACGTCGGCGAGCTGGACTTCTACGTGGCGTTCGCCCGCTGGCGCTCGGCGTGCATCGGGGCCGGGGTGTACAGCCGCTACGTCGGAGGGGTGATGGGCACGGAGGAGTCCGACGGCGGAGCGGCCCGGCTGCAGTCCCTGCAGGACCAGGCGGCGGCGGCCCTGGCGTCCCTCGGCTGACGGTCCCCGGAGGCGCTGATCACGGGCAGATGGTGGTTGCGGTGGATCCACCGACGACCATCCGCCCGTGATCACCGGGTGGGTCAGGCGATCCAGGCGGGCAGCACCGGGTCGGCCCCGTCCGCCGTGGCGCGGGCGCCCGCCGGGGCGGCCACCACCGCCGTGAAGGGCCGCTCACCGGCGTGGACCCGGCGTGGCACCCCGGCCGGCATGACGACCGTGTCGCCCTCGCCCACCGCGTGCTCGGCGCCGTCGAGCTCGATGCGGGCGGAGCCGGTCAGCACCGTCCAGACCTGCTCGGCGTCGAAGCGGTGCGGCGGGCCGGAGGCGCCGGGGTCCATCCGGACCTGCCAGACGGCCAGGCCGGTGCCGCCCTGGGTGGGGGAGGCGAGGGTGGTCATCACGGCGTTGGGGGTGGCGGTGCGGCGGGCGTCGGCGTGGCGGACGACGGGCATGGGGGCATCTCCTACTATGGACAACGTGGTTGTCGAAATAGTGAACCAGGTTGTCGATCGTGTCAACTGACCCACCGGGTTTCGTGTTGCCGCTGCTGCTCCTGCAGGGCTTCCGCACGCTCGTCGACGGTCTGCACGCCGAGCTCGCCCGCCAGGGCCATCCCGACGCGCGGCCGGTGCACGGGTTCGTCCTGCAGGCGGTGGGCCCGGACGGCACCACCGCCGTCGAGCTGGGCCGCCGCCTCGGCGTCACCAAGCAGGCCGCGGCCAAGCACGTCGAGACCCTGGAGCGGCTGGGCTACCTCGAGCGCGCCGCCGACCCCGCCGACGCGCGCCGCAAGCTCGTGCGCCGCACCGGCCGTGGCACCGACCTGCTGGCCCGTTCCGCGGCGATCTTCGACGACCTGCGCACCGGGTGGGCGGACGCGCTCGGCGCCGACCGGCTGCGGGCCCTGGAGGACGACCTGGGCGTCGTCACGCGCGGCGGGCCCCTGCGGCTCGACGTCCCCGGGTGGCTCGCCGGTGGGGGAGCAGGTGATCATTGAACGCGTGAGCAACCCCCTCCTGCAGATCATCATCGGCAGCACCCGCCCCGGACGGGTCGGCCTCCCCATCGGCCGCTGGATCGAGAAGGCCGCGCTGGACCACGGTGGCTTCGACGTCGAACTGGTGGACCTCGCCGAGGTCAACCTGCCGATCTTCGACGAGCCGAAGCACCCCATGCTGCGCCAGTACACCCACGACCACACGAAGGCGTGGAGCGCCACGATCGAGCGCGCGGACGCGTTCGTCATGGTGATGCCCGAGTACAACCACAGCTTCAACGCGGCGCTGAAGAACGCGATCGACTACCTGTCGCACGAGTGGCGCCACAAGCCCGTCGGCACCGTCAGCTACGGCGGGGTGGCCGCCGGCATCCGCGCGGTGCAGCAGCTCAAGCCGGTGCTGTCGGTGCTCTCGATGGTGCCGCTGACGGCCGCCGTGCCGATCCCGTTCGTCGCGAAGATGATCTCCGGCGAGGGCGACGACAAGGTCTTCACCCCCACCGAGGAGGTGGCGGCGGGCGCCACCGTGATGCTCGACGCCCTGGCGGCGTGGATCCCCGCGAGCAAGCTGCTGCGGGAGGCCTGATCAGTCGAGCGTGATCGCGATCCCGACGCTGCCGGCGTCGCCCCGGCGCAGCGAGCTGAGGATGGTGAGCACCCGGCCGAGCAGCTTGTACTTGCGCCGCACGGCGGTGCGCACGCGGGCGGTGCCGTCGGCGTCGAGAACTCGGGCGTGGGCGGGGACGGCGGGCCCGGTGGGGGTGCCGCGCAGATCGCACACCGCCACCGTCACTGTGCCGTCGCGCCGGATCCGCTTGACCTTCCCCGAGTCGGCCACCGTCCAGACGCCCAGCCCGTCGGGTACGGCGGCGACCCACACCGCCGTGGGCACCGCCGTCCCGTCCTTGCGGAACGTGGTGAGGGAGACGAACTGGGCGTCGGCGAGTTGCTCGCCGGTCGAGACGGTCACGCGTCGACGGTAGCGGTCAGCCGCACCGGCATCGCGTCGTAGCCCCGCAGCACCCGTGTGGGCCTGCGGTGCGGCGGACCGGCCGGGCTCAGGTCGGGGAAGCGGTCGAACAGCGCGCGCAGCCCGACCTCGCCCTCCATCTTCGCGAGCCCGGCGCCGAGGCAGTAGTGGATGCCGCTGGAGAACGCGACGTGCTCGCCCGCGCCGGCGCGCGCGACGTCGAAGCGGTCGGGCTCGGGGAACTTCGCGGGGTCGCGGTTCGCGCCGCCCAGCATGATCACCACGAGGCTCCCGGCGTGCACGGACTCGCCGGCGACCACCGCGTCACGCTGGCACATGCGACCGGTGCGCTGCACGGGCGAGTCGAAGCGCAGGATCTCGTCCACCGCGTTCGGCCAGAGCGACGGGTCGGCCTGCAGCGCGGCGAGCTGGTCGGGATGTGCGGTGAGCAGCGCCGCGCCGTTGCCGATGAGGTTGACGGTGGTCTCGAACCCGGCGGCGAGCAGCAGCATCGCGATGCTGGTGAGCTCGTCCTCGGTGAGCCGGCCGTCCGCGGAGTGGGCGTGCACGAGCGCGGAGAGGATGTTGTCGCCGGGGTGGCGGCGGATCTGCTCGAAGTGCCCCGTCATCCAGTCCTGCAGCGCCTGGATGTCGCGTTCGGAACGCTGGAAGTCCTTCCACGACAGCCCGGCGTCGAGCGACAGGGCCGCGCCGGCGCCCCACTCGAGGAACTGGCGGCGCATCTCCAGGGGCGCGCCCAGCATCTCGGCGATGACGGTGGCGGGCAGCAGGCTGGCGTAGTCGTCGATGAGGTCGGCGTCCGGGCCGGCGGCGGCGAGGCCGTCGAGCAGCTCGGCGGCGATCTCCTCGGTGCGGGTGCGCAGCCCGGCCACGGCCCTCGCGCTGAACGCACGGGTGACGAGCTTGCGGTAGCGGGTGTGGTCGGGGGCGTCGGTGGAGAGCATCGACGGCGGCTCCGCCGGGCCGAGCGGGCCGTGGCCCCCGAGCCGGGCGAGGGCGGCGAAGACGCCGGCGGCGCGCCCGCTCGGACCGCCGACCACGCCGAAGTCGGGGCTGCGCAGGATCGCGGTGGCCATGTCGTGGTGGGCGGTGTTGAGCACGATGCCGTTGCTCACCAGTCGGCCGCGGTCGCGCAGATCGTCGTAGGCGGGGAAGGGATCGATGTTCATCGCGGGGTCGAGCATCAGCGCCGCGGTGGGCTCGCCGGCCTTCATGCGCTGCCCGACGGCCCGCTTGACCAGGCCGTGGCGCAGCCCCCACCGGATGCCCCGTCGTACGCCCGTCAACGCCATGGCCGACCTCCCGCTACTTACCATCGGTAACCTGCCGTCAAGCTACCGCCGTGCGGCCCGGTTCGGCCACTCCCTCCCGCATCGGGTACCACTGGGGCCGTGACCTCCCCGCGGCTGCTCGCCGTCAGTGATCTGCACGTGCGCCACCCGGAGAACCGCGCGGTCGCCGACGGCCTGCGTCCCACCTCCGACGGCGACTGGTTGATCGTCGCCGGTGACGTGGCCGAGCAGACCGAGGACGTGGCCGAGGTCCTCGCAGTGCTGCGCCGCCGCTTCGCGCGCGTGATCTGGGTGCCGGGCAACCACGAACTGTGGACGCGCACCAAGGACCCGGTGTCGCTGCGCGGTGAGTACCGCTACCAGCACCTGGTGGACACGTGCCGGGAGCTGGACGTCCTGACCCCCGAGGACGAGTTCCCGGTGTGGGAGGGCGCGGGCGGCCCAGTGGTGGTGGCGCCGCTGTTCCTGCTCTACGACTACTCGTTCCTGCCGGTGGGCACGTCGACGTTCGCCGACGGGCTGGCCGCGGCCTACACGGCGGGGGTGGTCTGCACCGACGAGCACCTGCTGTTCCCGGACCCCCACGAGAGCAGGCAGGCCTGGTGCGCCGCACGGATCGAGGAGAGCCGCCGCCGGCTCGACGCGATCGACCCGTCGCTGCCGACGGTGCTGGTCAACCACTGGCCGCTGACCCGCACGCCCACGCGCGTGCTGCGCTACCCCGAGTTCGCGCTGTGGTGCGGCACGGAGGCCACGGCCGACTGGCACGTCCGCTACCGCGCGACGGCCGTGGTCTACGGCCACCTGCACATCCCGCGCGTCATCTACGAGGACGGCGTGCGGTTCGTCGAGGCGTCGCTGGGCTACCCGCGGGAGTGGAAGCCCCGCGACGAGAGGTTCGGGACGACGGTCACCGAGACGCTCCCGAGGCAGGTCCTTCCAGCGCCCTCCTCGTCGGGGCTCTGACCGCAACGCGTTCGCCGGGCCGGCGCCACCACCGCCACGCGTAGTGGACGAGCCACACGCCCGGCCCGGTGACCATCAGGATCGCGGTGGCGAGGTAGCCGTGGCTCTCCGCGAACAGCCCCGCCACGATCCAGCCGGCGATCCAGATGACCATCAGCACGAGCCGCTGCCGCATCATCCGGCGGTGCACCACGACCACCGGCTCGCGCATGTCGGTGACGACGACGGGCCGCTGGCGCACCTCGGCGACGTTACCCCTGCTTGCGGGCGCGATAGCGGCGATCGAACTGCTCCACCTGACCGGCTGCATCCAGGACGCGGGTGTTGCCGGTCCGGAAGGGGTGCGAGAACGCCGTGACGTCCTCGCGGATGAGGGTTCCGTCCCGCATCTGAACTCCTCGGGGGTGTGTCGCTCTGCGAGCGGTCACGGCGTCATGGTGAGTACGGGCTGCCCGTTCGGGCCGGTCACGTGCAGTGATCGGCCGATTGCACCCGTCGTAGTCGTGCAGCCCTGCGACGTCGACCGGCGGCCGACGTCGAGCGCCGTGCTGATCGGGTCGTTGCGCACGTCAGGCGACGTCGACGCGGTGGAGTCGTGGCTGCGAGCCGGCCGACTCGACCCCATGTACTTGCCGACGCATCTGACGGAACGTAAACGTGTGAGAGACCCACGTCACACTGCGTAGGCCATTTCCCCAGGTGGGCATTTTCTTCACAGCGTGGCCACAGTTGCGCCGAGGAGTCTCTGTGTCATGACCTTGACGGCTGCAGCAGCGGACCCTCTCCCGATGCCCGGGCTCCCGGCGTCGGCGGCGGTGTGGGTCGGACAGCTCGACGTCCGGCACCCCATCGAGCCCGTGGAGGTGGCGCGCACGTTCGCGTCCGCCCTGCTGCTCGTCACGGTCGACGGTGTGCCCGCCGGCCAGGTCAGCGTTCCGCTCGTCGACGGTCACGCCTCGGCCGGGACCATCCGCACCACCGTGCTCGACGTCATCGGCGAGAAGCTCGACCACACCCCGCTCGCCCTCGCGCCCGTCCGCTACGCGGTCACGGTCGTCATCGCCACGCGCAACCGCCCCGAGAACGTCGCCCGGTGCGTCCGCAGCCTGCTGCGCAGCACGCACGAGAAGTTCACGGTGCTCGTCGTCGACAACGACCCCGAGAACGACCTCACCGAGACCGTCGTCCGCGACATCGACGACGCCCGTGTCGAGTACGTCCGCGAGGACCGCCGCGGCACCTCCGCCGGCCGCAACCGCGGCCTCGTCGAGGCCATGGCCCGTGGCGCCCGGTTCGTCGCCTTCACCGACGACGACGTCGAGGTCGACCCGGGCTGGGTCGGCCGGATGGCGTCCGCGCTTGCCGAGCCGGACGTGGCCTGCGTCTGCGGTCCGGTCATGGCCGCGCGGCTCGACTCGCCCGCCCAGCAGGAGGCCGACGCGGCGCTCGGCTGGCAGAAGGGCTTCGCCCGCCGCCGGTTCTCCATGGCCGAGCCCCCGGCCGACTCGGCCGTCTTCCCGTTCTCGCCCGGCCTGTTCGGCGTCGGCGCCAACATGGCCGTCAACGTCGCGGTGGCCACCGAGCTCGGCGGCTTCGACCCCGCGCTCGGCCCGGGCACCCCGGCCCAGGCCGGCGAGGACTGCGAGTTCATGGTCCGCCTCGTGCTCGCCGGCCACACGCTGGCCTACGAGCCCTCGGCCTACGTGTGGCACCACCACCGTAGCTCCGGCGCGGCGCTGGCCGGCCAGCTCGACGGCTACGCGCTCGGCCTCGGCGGCTACCTCACGAAGATCATGCTGGACCCGATCGGCCGCGCCGCCGCGCTGCGCCGGATCCCGGCCGCCATCGCGCAGCTGCGCTCCATCAGCGACCGCGAGACCTCGGCCGAGACCGCGGGCTCGAGCGGCGGCCACCAGCTGCGCACGCTCGTCTCCGGTCCGCTGGCCTACCTGGCGGCCCGCCGCGCGGTGCGTCGCGCGGGCGGGAACGTGCCGCCGCTGGTGGCCAACGACCACCGCTGATCAGCGCTTGACGGCCTGCAGCGTGTAGCTGTGGGGTAGGCGTTCGGGCCGGTCGGTCAGGCGCCACTCGCCGAACGGCTCGATCCGCTCCATCCGCCCGGGCAGTGCGTTCCACGGCACGGAGTCGTGCTCCACGAGCTGCGTGAGCGTCAGGCCCTCGTCGAGCAGGGCCGTCACGATCTCGCCGAGGCCGTGGTTCCAGTCGTGGCTCTCGGTGCGGACGAACTCCACGTCGGACTCGACGTAGGTGCCGCCCTCGTCCCACACCGTCGGCTCCGGGATCTCGACGTGGGGGAACCGGATCACGAGGTCGTCGGTGCGCTGGTCGTCGATCGACCACAGCACGGGGTGCCCCTCGCGCAGGAACAGCCGGCCGCCGGGCTCGAGCAGACCCGCGACGACCGCCGCCCACCGCCGGATGTCGGGCAGCCAGCACAGCGCCCCGATCCCGGTGAAGACCAGGTCGAACGCGGCCGCGGGCAGCACGTCGAGCGCGCCGTAGAGGTCGGACTCGACGAACGCGACGTCGGTGCCGGCGGCGGCGGCCAGCTTGCGGCCCTCCGCGAGGGAGGCGGGGGAGAAGTCGAGCCCCGTCATCGACGCGCCGAGCCGGGCCAGCGAGATCGTGTCGGTGCCGATGTGGCACTGCAGGTGCACGCCGCGCAGGCCGGCGACGTCGCCGAGCCGGGGGACGTCGAAGCGCACCACGTCGGACAGGAACGCCGGGTCGGCCACGAAGCGGTCCAGCGCGTAATCGGGCGAGGCGGCGTGGGCGGGCGCGCGCTCGTCCCAGTTGGCCCGGTTGACGGCGAGATAGCTCTCGTTCATGGTGGCGATCATGGACCCCTCCAACGCCGTACAGCGACGGAATTGGGACGGTGACGGGGAGCGTTCTGACCTGGCAGCCGCTGGAGCGCCAGGAGTGGCTGCGGGCGTTCCGGTCGAGGCTCGCGGCCGCGTGAAACTCGCCCGTCGTTCCGTGGTGCGCGGCCTCCTCGTCGTCGCACTTCTGGGTGGGGCGCTCCCCGTGCTCGTCGTGGCGGCGGGCGCCGATCCGCCGGCGGGGGACTGGTCGGCGCTGCGGGGCTGCGAGTCCAGCGGCCGCTACGACGTGGTGGCCACCAACGGCCACTTCGGCGCCTACCAGTTCGACCTCCCGACCTGGCGCAGCGTCGGCGGTACCGGGTTCCCGTCGACGGCGTCGCCGGCGGAGCAGGACTACCGCGCGCTGATCCTCTACCGGCAGCGGGGCTACGGGTTCACCGGCACCGGGTGCTACGGCGCGAAGACCGCCACCGCGGTCCTGGATCTCCAGCGCGCCAACGGCATCACGACGTCCGGCCTGCTCGGGCCGAAGACCTGGGCGGCGGCCTGGACGGGCACCGCACCGACGCGGCAGGTTCCCCACCCGTGACGGATCCCGTGATCGTGGAACTGGCCGTGAACGGATCGACCCCGCGGTCGGTCAACCGGCACGTGCCCCGCAGCCCGGAGGAGATCGCGCACGACCTGCTCGACGGCGCCGCGGCGGGCGCGTCCGTGCTGCACAACCACACCGACGACCCGATGTTCACCACCGACGGCGTGCACGCTCACCAGCCCTACCTGCAGGCCTGGGCCCCGGTCCTCGACGCCCACCCGGACGCGCTGCTCTACCCGACGATGGCGGCGGGCGCCCGGGGCATCCCGGTGGAGCGACGCTGGGCGCACGTGGAGGCACTCGCGCCCCTCGGAGGGCTCGCGCTGGTGGATCCCGGCTCGGTCAACGTGGGCCTGACCAGCGACGGGACCGTACCCGACGCAGCCGCGCCCGGGCCGTACCAGAACTCCTACGCCGACGTGGCGCACATGTTCACCCGGTGCGCGGAGCTGCGTGCCGCGCCCAGCATCTCGATCTTCGAGCCCGGCTTCCTGCGCACGGCGCTGACCTGGCACCGGCGGGGTCTGGTGCCACCGGGTGCCCTGATCAAGCTGTACTTCGGCGGGGCGCTGGAGTTCGGCCTGCCCCCGACGTCCACCGCCCTCGACGCCTACCTGGAGATGCTCGCGCCGTCGGGGCTGCCGTGGTCGGTCGCGGTGCTCGGCGGCGACGTCGTCGCGTGCGGCCTGGCCGAGGCCGCGATCCGCCGGGGCGGGCACGTCCGCGTCGGGCTGGAGGACCACGCCGGGCCGGGGGAGCCGGGCAACGCCGAGCTGCTGCGCGGCGCCGTCGACCTCGTCGAACGGCTGGGCCGGACGCCGGCGACGTTCGCTCAGGCGCGGGAGATCCTCGGGGTGCCCGTCAGGGGGTAGGGCGTTCGGGGGCTCCCCGGACCTCGGCGAGGATCGCGTCGATGCCGGTGGCCGCGGGCAGCGACTCCCCGGCGGCGATCCGCCTGCGCCACTCGTCCTCCCGCTCGGCGACGGCGGTGGTCAGCTCCACGACCTGCGCCAGGTGCTCGCGGGGCACCACGACCAGGCCGCTCGCGTCGCCGCGGACGACGTCACCGGGCCGGACGACGACGCCCCCGCACTGCACGGCGACGTTGATCGCCCCGGGCCCGGTGTTCGAGCCCGTGGCCGGATGGGCGCCGCGGGCGAAGGTGGGCAGGCCGGCGGCGTCGAGACCGTCGACGTCACGGACCGCCCCGTCGACGACCAGCCCCACCGCGCCGAGCCCGGCGATGGTCTCCCCGACGATGTCGCCGACGACCGCGGCGTCCTCGCGTCCGCCGCCGTCGATCACCAGGACGTCGCCGGGCCGGATGCTGTCCACGGCCTTGAGCACGAGCAGGATGTCGCCCGGCTTCGTCCAGACGGTGACGGCGGTGCCGCACAGCCCGGCCGGGCCCGCGAGATGGCGCAGGGGTGGCCCGACGACGCCGACCGGCCCGCCGGAGTCGGCGATCTGGGTGGTGGCGAGCTGTGCCAGCGCCGCGACGAGCGCGGGGTCGGCGGGCTCGCTGCTCGGGTTGATCGTCCACTGGTCGGGGTGGGACTTGCTCACCGTGGGTCCTCCGGGCTCAGTGCGGATGCGCGGCGTGGTGGCGGGCCAGGACGTCGAGGCCGAAGTCGGCGACGGGGTCGCGCCACACCGAGTGGGCGTGGTTGGCCCCACGCTGCGTGTTGTCCCACTCGACGAGCAGCCGCGGGCCCTGCAGGCGGTAGTAGTGCGGGGCGCCGGGTGCGAGCGGGCCGGCCCACGCCACGTGCACGGCGTCGAGCGCGGCGTCGTCGTAGCGGGGGCCCACCCCGTCCGGCACGCGCTCGAAGTAGGTGCCCAGCAGCAGCCGCAGCACCTCGCGCTGCCCGGCGTCGAGCTCGGCGCCGGCGACGCCCCTCGGTGCGAGCGTGTACTCGACGGCGCGGTGGTCGTCCTCGTCGAACGCGGCCGCCTCGTCGATGGCGTCGCTCATCTTCTGCAGCTTCGCCCACTCCGCCGGGTCGCGGAAGCGCTCGTCGCGCCAGATGCCGGCGAGCGGGATGGCGCGGTCGCCCTCGGAGACGGCGGTGCGGTTGGCCGTGATGAAGTCCGGCGGGGCCTTGGGCAGCAGGACCGCCCGGGCCGCGAGCTCGGGCGACAGCGAGGCGACGAGCTCGCGCGCGAGGTCCTCGACGCGGGCGAGCGGGCGGTGGACGGCGCCGCCCAGCAGTGGGGAGGACGCCGGGTCGGCGCCCATGAAGCACGGTGTGGTGGCCACCAGCACGCCGTCGACGACGAGGTTGTTGAGCGACACGTGATGACCGCCGAACCGCCATCCCCACGGCGCCGCGCCGCCCGGCTCGCCGAACACGCGCAGGTAATAGCGGCCGGGGTCGCGGCCGCGGTCCCGGTCGAACAGGGCGACGAAGCCCTCGGCCTGGTCGAGCACGTTCTCGAGGCCCATCGTGGTGGCGACGGTGACGTAGCCGGCCGTCGACAGGCCCGAGGCCACCAGCCGCATCGCGGCCCGCTGCTGTGGCGGGCGCTGGTCGTGCAGCGTGAGACCGCCGTGGTCGGTGGGCGTGTAGAACCACCGCAGCCGCTCGGTGTCGTCGTCCGCGGGCCCGGCACCGGTGGCCACGGCGCGCTGCCCGGCGTCGAGACCGTCGAGCCACCTGCGGGCGGCGTCCGTCATCCGTGCGGCCGCCTCGCGGCGGGCCCGCCCCTCGTCAACGTCGACGTCGATCACAGGACACAACCTAGCGCGCGGTGTGGTCGAATGCTGCCCACCCGACCGAGGAGCAACGATGCCCACACCGACCGACGACCGCCGCGACCTGCTCACCGTCATCGCCTCGATGACGGCCGCCCCGGGCAAGGAGGCCGAGCTGAAGAAGGAGCTGGAGGCGCTCATCGAGCCGACCAGCCAGGAGGACGGCTACGTCAACTACGACCTGCACCAGAGCGTCGAGAACCCCGGCACGTTCTTCTTCTACGAGAACTGGGAGTCGGCGGAGAAGCTCGACGCGCACCTCGCCACCCCGCACCTCGTCCGCTTCGCGGGGCTGATCCCGGAGCTCCTCGACGAGAACGGCCTGACCATCACGCGCCTGCAGCGGATCGCGTGACGACCGTCCTGGCACTGCACGGGTGGCCCGGCAGCCGTGACGACTTCGCCACGGTCGCCGGCCTGCTCGACGCCGAGGTGCTGCGGCCCGACCTGGTCGGCTTCGGCTCCCGTCCGGACGGGGACCCGTCGGCGGCCGGGCAGGTGGTGCGCCTGCTCGACGAGCTGCCCGACGAGCAGGTCGTGGTGGCCGGCTACGACGTGGGCAGCCGGGTCGGGCAGGCGCTGGCCCGTGACCATCCCGAGCGCGTGAAGGCGCTGGTGGTGACGCCGCCGCTGCCCGGCGCCGGCCGCCGCGTGCTGGAACCGTCGCCGCAGCGGGAGTTCTGGTACCAGGCGTTCCACCAGCTGGAGCTGGCCGAGCAGCTCGTCGACGGCCGTCCCGACGCGGTCCGTGCCTACCTGCGGCACTTCTGGTCGCACTGGTCGGGCCCGGACTTCGTCGTGTCCGGGGCCCGGCTGGACGCCCTGACCTCGCTCTACGGCCCGCCGGGGGCGTTCACGGCGTCGATCGGCTGGTACCGGGCGGGATCGGGCATGGTGGCCACGTCGCTGGCCGAGCAGCCGCCCGCGCAGCCCATCACGGTGCCCACCACGATCCTGTGGCCCGACCACGACCCGCTGTTCCCGCGGGAGTGGAGCGACCGGCTGGGGGAGTGGTTCACGGCGTTCGACCTGCGCCCGGTGGCGGGGGTCGGTCACTTCGTGCCCGTCGAGGCGCCGGAGGTGTTCGCCGCCGCCGTCACCGAGTACCTGTGAGGTGGAAGAATCACCAGGTGCAGATCCGGATCCTCGGGCCGTTCGAGGTCCTGGCCGACGACGGCGTCCCGGCCGACGTGCCGGGCGCCCGGCTGCGCGCACTGCTGATCGCCCTCGCGCTCGAGCCGGGTCGGGTGGTCCCGCGGCCCACGCTCGTCGACTGGATCTGGGGTGACGATCCGCCCGCCGACGCGCCGGGCGCCCTGCAGCGCCTGGCCTCCCGGTTGCGGGCGGCCCTGCCGGGCGGCGTGATCGAGGCCCGCGCCGGTGGCTACCGGCTGACGGTGCACCCCGACGCCGTCGACGCCGTGCGGTTCGAGCGCCTCGTCGGTGCGGCCCGCCCCCGGGAGGCCCTCGCCCTGTGGCGCGGCGTGGCCATGGAGGACGTCGGCCCGCAGGACAGCGACGCGTTCGACGCGGCGGTCACCCGGCTCGAGGGGCTGCGCCTGGCGGCCGTGGAGGACCGGTTCGACGCCGACGTCGGCCCCGGGGACGTCGCGGAGCTGACGGACCTGGTCGCCGCACATCCGTTGCGGGAGCGGCTGGTCGCCGCGTTGATGCGCGCCCTCGTCGCAGCCGGTCGGGACTCGGAGGCGCTGCTCGTCTTCCAGCGCGCGCGGGAAGCCCTGGCCGACGCCCTGGGGGTCGACCCCTCGCCGGAGCTGTCCGCGCTGCACGGCGCGCTGCTGCGCGGCGAGCCGGCCGGACGGGCGGAGAGCCCGACGTCCAACCTGCGGGCCGAGCTCACCAGCTTCGTCGGCCGCGACGCCGACGTCGCCGTGGTTCGCGACCTCGTCGCCGAGCACCGGCTCACCACCCTCATCGGGCCGGGCGGTTCGGGCAAGACCCGGCTGGCCACCGAGACCGCCCGCACGCTCACCCCGCCCGACGGGGCCTGGTTGGTGGAGCTCGCCGCCGTCGGCGCCGACGGTGACGTCGCGCAGGCCACGCTCGCCGGACTCGGGCTCCGGGACGCCCTGCTCGGGAGCACCTCGAACGCTGACCTCACCGACAGGCTGATCGCGGCGGTCCGTGACCGGGACGGGCTGCTGGTCCTGGACAACTGCGAGCACATGATCGAGTCGGTGGCGGCGTTCGCCGACCGGGTGCTCGGGGAGTGCCGGCGGCTGCGGATCCTGGCCACGAGCCGGGAGCCGCTCGGCATCACCGGCGAGGCGCTGTGGCTCGTCGAGCCGCTGGCCCCGCCGGAGGCGGTCCGCCTGCTGCTGGACCGCGCCGGCGCGGTGCGCAGGAACCTCGTGGCCGACGACCAGGCGTCGGAGACGATGGGGCGCATCTGCCGGGCCCTGGACGGGATGCCGCTGGCGATCGAGCTGGCCGCCGCCCGGCTGCGCACGATGTCGCTCGACCAGCTCAGTGACCGGCTCCACGACCGGTTCCGCCTGCTCACCGGGGGCAGCCGCACGGCCCTGCCGCGCCACAGGACCCTGCGGGCGGTGGTCGACTGGAGCTGGGAGCTGCTCACCGACGCCGAACGGGCGGTCCTGCGCCGGCTCTCGGTGTTCTGCGGCGGGGCGGGCCTGGACGCGGCCGAGCGGGTCTGCGCCGGCGCCGGCGTCGGGCCGGAGCAGGTGCTCGAGCTGTTGACCTCGCTGGCCGAGAAGTCGCTCGTCGTCACCGAGGACAACGGCGCACCGCGCTACCGGATGCTCACCACGATCACGGAGTACGCCCGCGAGCGGCTGGTGGAGGCGGGCGAGCCGGACCTGGCCCGCCGGGCGCATCTCGCCTGGTTCACCGAGCTCGCCGAGACCGCGGAGCCCCATCTGCGCCGCGCCGAGCAGCTGGACTGGCTCGCCGTGCTCGGCACCGAGCACGACAACATCGGGTCCGCGATGCGGGGCGCCCTCGCCGCCGGCGAGGGGCAGGAGGCGATGCGGCTCGCGGCGGGCGCCGGCTGGTACTGGTGGCTCAGCGGGCACCGGTCCGAGGGCATCGAGCTGATCATCGCGGCCACGGCGCTCCCGGGCGAGGTCGCCGACGAGACCCGCGCCCTGGTGTACGCGCTCGTCGTGCTGTTCGTGAGCGCCGGCCGCGGCGGCGAGCGCGAGGCGCAGGAGTGGATCCACCGGGCGTACCGGTACAGCCGGCGCGTGCCGGATCACCACCCCGTGCTGGGGCTCGTCGTCCCGCTGGAGAGGATGCTGCAGTCGTCGGACGCCGTCTTGGACGCGTTCGCGCCGCTGCTGGGCAGCGAGGACCCGTGGGTGCGCGCGCTGGCCCGCTTGCACATGGGCAAGATGCGGATCGTCCTCGGCCACGGCGGGTGGGAGGCGGACCAGTACCTCGAGACGGCGCTCGCCGAGTTCCGGGTCCTGGGCGAGCGGTACGGCATCTCGTTCGCCCTGACCGAGCTGGGGGAGCGGATCGCCGTGCGGGGCGAGTTCGTGCGGGCGTGCGAGTACTTCGAGCAGGCGGTCGCGGTCGTCGCGGAGGTCGGGGCCGTTGAGGACCTGATCCGGATGCGCTCGCGCCAGGCCCAGCTGTACTGGTTGTCCGGTGACAAGGACGCCGGTGCCGCCGCCCTCGCCGACGCCGAACGGCACGCCGAACGGGTCACCTGGCCGGACGCGCTGGCCGAGCTGGCCCTCGCGAAGGCGGAGCTCGCGCGGTGGTGCGGCGACGCCGGGGAGGCCCGTCACCAGCTCGGCGTCGCGACGGACCTGCTGGGCGACGGGGCGCAGTGGGCGTTGATCCGCGCGGTCACCCACGACCTGCTGGGCTACCTCACCGCCGATCTCGACGAGTCCCGCGACCACCGGGCGGCGGCGTGCCGGGCCGCCACCGAGTCCGGCTACGCACCGCTGATCGCCCAGGTGCTCGTCGGGGTGGCCGACCTGGCCCTGCTCTCCGCCCAGGACGAGCAGGCCGCCCGGCTCCTCGCGGCCAGCGCCGCCGTGCGGGGGCTGCCCGACCGCACCCACCCGGACGCGACCCGGATCGAGCGGACCGCCCGCAGCCGCCTCGGCGACGAGGCGTTCGCCGAGGCGGCCCGGGAGGGGGCCCAGGCGAGCTGGCCCGAGCTGGTCGCGGTCACCTGTCCCACGTGACCGGGAGGCTCTTCACCCCGTAGATGTCCGCCGTCTCCGGACGCAGGGCGACCTCGCCGGCCAGCCGCAGCGTCGGGAACCGCTGCACCAGCGCCGGGAACGCCACCCGCATCTCGACGCGGGCCAGCTGCTGGCCGAGGCACGCGTGGATGCCGTGCCCGAAGGCCAGGTGCCCACCGGCGTGGCGCCGGATGTCGAGGGTGTCGGGGTCGGCGAAGCGCTCCGGGTCCCGGTTGGCGGTGGCGTAGGACAGGATCACCGTCGCGCCTGCCTTGATCGTCTGGCCGCCCAGCTCGACGTCCTCCAGCGCCGTCCGCTGGAAGGTCTTGGCCACCGACAGGTACCGCAGCAGCTCCTCGACGGCGTTCTCGGCGAGCGCGGGCTCATCACGCAGGGCGGCCCACTGCTCGGGGTTGCTGAGCAGGGCGAACGTGCCCAGGCTCAGCATGTTCGCCGTGGTGTCGAGCCCGGCCGCGAGCAGGATCAGGCTGATCCCCTTGAGCTCCTCGTCGTCCAGATCGCTGTCGGTCAGCTCGCTCAGCGCGTCGTCCGTGGGGTTGAGGCGCTTGGCCGCCACGAGCGTCGCGAGGTACTCCTGGGTCGCCGTGTAGGCGGCGATCAGCTCCTCGTCGGGTGTCTCCCCGTTCATGAACGTGTCGATCTGTTCCTGGAACGAGCCGCGGTCCTCGTACGGCACCCCCAGCAGCTCGCAGATCATGATGGCGGGGATGGGCCGGGCGAACGCGGCCACCAGGTCCACCGGCGGCCCGGCCTCCTCCATGGCGTCGAGGTGTTCGGCCGTGATCTGCTCGACGCGCTCGGCGAGCAGCCGCATCCGCCGGACCGTGAACCTCCCGACCAGCGGCTTCCGGTAGCGGCTGTGCTGCGGCTCGTCCATGAGGAGGAACTCGCCGGGTGGCGCCGGGGGGATCTCGAAGCCGCCGTAGTCGATCCACGGGTGGCGCATGAGCTCCTTGCGGGAGCTGAACCGCGGGTCGGCGAGCACCGACCGCGCCACGTCGTAGCCGGTGACCAGCCAGCCCTCGTGGCCACCCGGGAGCAGGAGCCGGCTGAGGGGCCCGTGCCCGTGGAGTTCCCTGGGCGGGTCGAACGGGCGGCCGGCCTCGCGCTCGGCCGGCAGGACGTCGATGGTGTGGACGGAGTTCGTCATGGTCGTTCCTCTCGAGTCAGAGTGCGGCGGGGTGGACGACGACGTCGCCGTGCCGCGTGCGGGCGCGGAGCGCCACGGTGCCGTCGTCCTGCGCCGCCACGGAGCTGCGCACCGTGCCGCGCGTGCTGTCGGCGTCGAGCGAGAGGGTGGCGTCCTCGCCGATGACGATCTCGATGGTCCCGGAGCAGTTGGACAGGTCCGTCCGGTCGCGGGTCAGCCGGCCGATGCGGATGGCCCCGTCGGCCGTGCGTGCGGTGACGCCGTCGTCGGCGCAGGCGTGGCCGATCCAGGTCTGTCCGCCCGAGTTCGAGACCCTGCCTGCTCCCGTCACCTCACCGATCCGCACGACGACCGCGCTGCCGTCGATGGAGGCGGAGCCGGCGACGCGGCCGACCGTCACCTCACCGTTGGCGATGTTCGTCCGCAGCTCGTCGACGCGATCCAGCGCGAAGCGCCCCTGCGCTGTGTGCAGCTCGACGTCACCCAGGGCGCCGTCGGCGCGGACGGTCGAGCGCGCCGTGTAGGCGACCAGGTGGGAGCCGGCGGGAAGGCCGATCGTGATGGAGACCGACCCGTTCCGGGCGCCGGAGACGGTCGTCCTGACCGTGAGCCGGCCGTCGACGAACGTGACCCTGGTCTTCTCGGCCACCCGCACGTCCGCCCGGCTCGCCGGGGCGACGGGGCGGACCAGCACCTCGGCGTCGGTCCGGTCGCCGGCGGTGACCCGCACACGGGCGCCGGCGACCTGGACGACGGCGGTGACGGGTACGGGAGTGAGGAAGGTGGATGTGGTCGCGGCGATCTCGGTCGTTGTCATGCGACCACCATCGACGCCCGGGCGGACACCCACCTGACACCGGCCGGACACGCCCCGGACCGGGCGTACGAGGAAGGCGAAGCGGCGTCATCGACCCGGACGGCAACATCATCCGGTTCGGCCCACCGGCGGTGGGCCGGACGGCCTACCGCTGACTCCGCTGCCGGCCCAAGGCGAAGTAGAGGAGCGGCCCGACGAAGTTGACGAAGGAGGCCAACGCCCATGCCCACCGAGGCCCGTTGACCTGATCGGGTCGGCGCCGTCCGATGTCGACGAGTGCCGCGCCGAGCAGCCCGAACTGCACCACCCCGGCCACAATGATCCCCACGCGTGTTCCGGTGCCGGCGTCAGCCCAGCGACGACGCTTGTCCATGACCACAGGCTGCCACGGCCGCGACGGCCGGTCCACGGGCCGAAAGTCCCGACGAGGGGACCTCTGCCCGACCCGGTCCCGATGAACCCGATGAACCCGATCTTGGCCGGTACGCGACGGGAAGCGACGTTCCACGCCGGTACCGTCGCCCACAGCCGTTCGGAGCCGGCGGATCTCGCCCGGTCCAGAACCGCCGATGGGCCTCGGCGTCTACTCGGCACCCGAGCCGTCTCCTCCGGCGGACGCGGTCGGTCAGAGTTCCTTGAGGTGGGCGGTATGGAGTTCCGCCACCCTGCCGTCGGGGGTTTCGTAGGTCCAGAAGGCGTGGACGGTGGCGGTGTCGAGATTCATGGCATGCGTGACGGTCATGCCCGAGGTCTCGACCCAACCGACGAGGAAGACGCCCGGGGTGATCTCGGTGGCGTGCAGGTCCACGTCCTCCACCGCTCCCGCTGTCGCTCCGGCGACGGTCTCGTTGCGCAGACTCGTGCCGTCGGGGGAGTAGGTGTTGTGGAAGACGACGCCGTTGTCGACGGCGAGCTCGTAGGTCTTGCCGGCGTAGGTCAGCTCGCTCATGTCAGAACAGGCCGTTCGTGTGCGGCAGCTCGGCCGGGACGGGGCTGATGACGTCCCAGTGCTCGACGATCCTGCCGTCGGCGACGCGGAAGAGGTCGTAGTAGGCGACCGGGACGCCGAACTCCCCCTCGGACTGCAGCAGCACGAAGTCGCCCTCGGCGATGACCTTGTGGATGGTCGTGTAGACCAGGTTCTTGCCCTGCTCGGCCCAAGCGGCGGCTGCCGCACCGAAGCCGGCCAGGCCGTCGGCAGCCTCGGGGTTGTGCTGCAGGTAGGTCTCGGCGGAGATGTAGTCGGTCAGCACGGCTGGAGGCCAAGCGTCTGCTGGCCCACACCGACCTGCCTGTCGCCGCCGTCGGCCGTCGGCTCGGCTTCACCGAGCCGACGAACTTCGGAAAGTTCTTCGCCCGTCTCACGGGGCAGACCCCGGGCGCATTCCGTGACGCGCAGGCGAATCCCTGACCGCCGTTCGTGGTCCGAACGCGATCGAGGGTCGCAGCGCCTGCTGCCGGCGCGCGGTCGAGGGGAGGCAACTTCCCGACGGAACGGGGCTCGGGAACGACGACAGGCCCCCGACCGCTGGTCAGGGGCCTGTCGTGGGTGGTGGGCGATACAAGGATTGAACTTGTGACCTCTTCCGTGTCAAAGCGGATGCCGTGGTGCGGCCGGTAGCGTGCTGACCTGTTTCTGCTGGTCGGCGTACGGGTCCGTGTCGCCCTGTGCGGACAGGTGCCGGGCACGGTGGTGCCTTTCCGGTGCCTTGGGCCGTCCTCGCCCGGGACCCAAGCGACCTCAGGCGGGATGGGCGGAACGCACTACCGGTTCCGGCACTTCGCCGCAGCCGCCGGTGTCCGGTGCTTCACGGGGCACGAGCCGTGCCTGTAGACCGCCGAGGAGCCCGACTTCCGGCGCTTCGTGTTCAGCGATCGCTGGAAGCCGTACACAGCGTTGTCGACCGGATGCATGGCTCGCTGCGCCCGCTTGACCGCCTTGGGCGTCACAGCCCGCTTCGCAGTACGGACGGGGTGCATCGCGCGGCGGACCGAGCGTGGCACGAACATGCGAGAGAAGAAGCCCACGCAACGGATTCGCGTCGTCCCTCGCCGACGTTACGGCGCTGACCAACCCTGGGTATGACTCTCGGTGGCCATCGAACGCGTGACGGACCCACCGGCTCTGGTCAGCCGGCCGCGTTGGTCACGAGCGAGGTGAGAGCCAATCCGGCAGCTCCGCGCAGCACGGGTTGAGCTTGGGCGTTGTTCACGACGGTCCGTTGAGTCGTGAGGCGCAGGCGTCGCCGGGGTGTAGCGGACCGTCCGGTACCCGACCAAGCTGCTGCTCGTGCGTTACCTGTCGACAGCGAGTGACCACATGACGGCGGTTCTGCGCCAAGCGCGTGTAGCGTGGTCCGCCTCACTCGGTCGACACTGGATCGGATGTGACCCTGAGCATGAACGATGACACAACGCCGCGTGAGGCCGCGACGTTTGCCGAGATCGAGCAACGGCTCGCACTCCTGCCCCCGGAGAAGGCGGAGGCCATCCGACGGCATCTACAGCCCGCCCCTTCCCGCCCGAAGCCGTCTAGGGGATGGTCTGTGCCTCCGCCGAAGTATACTTCGTGGAATGACTATCTTGCGAACACCACGAAGTTAGAGCGTCGCAAATGGTGCACGATGAAAGCCAAGAGGGCGAACCGCGAGCGGCTGATGTCAGGACGACCTGAAGACCATTTGACCTGTGATGACGTGTGGGGTGTGCTCGAAGAGGCCAAAGGGCGGTGCTCCTATTGCGGTTCTCTCGCTCTTGAGAACCGCCCGTCACAGCCGAATGGGGCGCCGCTTCCTTGGGAGCATGTCGGCCGTCGCATCGGCTCGCTCGGTCATATCATTGCCCGAGTTAATGAGGGGCCGAACACGCCTGCCAACCTCGCGTGGTGCTGTCTATGGTGCAACACTTGGACAAACGAGCGAACGCCCGGTGCAACTGATCGCGGCGCCGTCCAGAGTTCGCCGGCGATGTAGCCCGTCCCGGAGACCTGCTGGCTCGGCAAGAGCTTCATTGTGCGGTTGTTGGTGAACTGCGTCCTGCCAGGCGCGATCCAGCCTATGTCGCTCTGGCCTGCTGGTTCGTGCCGTCTGATGTCATCCGGTGACGGGCCGGATCAGGCCTGACTTGTACCGGATCTGTACCGAACGCCCTGCAGCCGCGGATTCTCGGTCCATGGCTGTGATCGTTCGCGGGTGCTGTGCCTGACCTGCGGATCCTGCCCGTGACGCCTGCGGACGCTTGGTGCCGGATCCGGCCGTTTGGCGCCCAATTGTGGCCGTGATCGAAAAGGGAGACTCGCGACGCCCGTGCGAGTAGGCTCGTCCGGTGACGTCGAGCCGGTGTGTCTTCTGCCAGAGGTCCGAACCTGAAGTTCAGATGACCGATGAGGATGTTATCTCGAAATGGTTCGATAAGGCCCTGACTCCTGAGATCCTTGGGCCGGGTCGCTCCGCCAAGCGGACGTACATCAATAAGTTCGATGGCTCCACGCGGAATAAGAGATGGCCGTCCCCGCAGAAGCTTTCGGTAGTAAAGATCAAAGCCGTATGTCAGGCATGTAATAACGGCTGGATGTCTCGGCTGGACGCGAGGGCTAAAAGTATCCTCTCGCCTGCCATTAGCGGTCGTGGCATCACGATCGACCCTGAGCAGCAGATCGCTCTGGCGACGTGGATTACCATGAAGTCTATGGTTCTTGAGTCTGGACCAGCATGGGGTGTCGAGGCAGTGCCTAGCTTCTCGATCGTCGATCGCGAGGTACTGATGTCGCAACTCGCGCCGCCGGCTCGAACTCAAGCGAGGATCGCCGCAATACAGACAGAGGGCTACCCGGTCCGGCTATATCACCGAACGTATGTCCGCGGCGGCCCCAAATCGGCGCCGCAGTCCGATGAGCTCGCTATCTGTGTGACAATGACCGTCGGCTGCCTTGTTGTCCAGACCTTTGTGGATCCGCAGGAAATTAACGGCGGGCTCCTCCGGGGGCCGGTGGCGGCCAGAAACTATATCCAGATCTTCCCGCCGGTCCGTGAGTCGATTTCCTGGCCGCCCGCGGTGGCTCTAACTGACGAGAGCATCGAGGAATTTGCTAACCCGTTGGGGGTCTAAAAGGGAATGGGCGCGCCTTCTTGGGTGTGGTCGCGCCCCGTTCCGCTATCTCCGCGCGCGATTCCCGACCCGCTCCTGCCGTGAGCCCGTCCGGCGAGGACAGGCCAGCCATGTCCCGAGCCCGGTCAGACCTCTTCGGCGCCTCTCTGTGTCAACACCGGCTACTTCCCCGCGGTCGTAGGCTGGGTCGCGGTGGGTCCGGGAAGTGACTTGTCCGAAGAGCCGGCCGTCGGGGCTGGGCCGGCCGCGCTGGAGTCGCCCCCGGGTGTCCTTCCGGGCCCGCCCCCAGCGCATCGCGCAGCAGCGTTCGATAGACCACGTCGGATAGTCGCCGCTTCACACAGCGCAACGCCTCCTTGTGACTCTTCCCGGCCGCCCGCTTCCGCTGGTAGTAGACCCGTCCCGGCGTGTCGTGCCGGATCTGAGTGATCGCCATGACGTGCAACGCGTAGTTCAGCTGCCGATCCCCCGCCCGCGACAGCCGGTGCCGAACGACATCACCGGAGGAGACCGCGATCGGCGCGGTGCCGCAGTAGGACGCGAACGCCGCCGCCGAAGCGAACCGGTGGATCGACCCGACCCGGGCCAGGATCTTCCCGGCCAGCATCCCGCCGATCCCGAACAGCCCGGTCAGCGTCGTCCCGGACTCACGCACCGCGGCAGTGATCTGCTCCCCGACCGCGGTGATCCGCTGATCCAGCCGCCGAACCTCGCCGACCAGATCGACCGCGAGCCGCCGCCGGGTGCGGCCGAGGACATCGCGCGGGCGGACCGGACGCAGCATGGCGGCAGCCTGGGCTGCGGTCAGCCCGGTCTGCGCGCCGCCGGGGATCAAGTGTGTCAGCAACACGTGCAGCCGGTTCACCGTCTGGGTTCGGGCCTTCACCAGGTCATCGCGGTGCTCGGTCAACGCCCGCAACGCGATCGCCGTCTCGTCGAACTGCACCGACACCAGCCTGACCGCCGTCCACGCCGCCACACCCACCGACACCGCATCGGCCTCGTCGGTCTTGCGGCCGTGTCCGGTGGACAACGTCCGGACCCGGGCGGCCAGCTTCGCCGGTACATCCGCCACGGCCAGCCCGTCGGCGAGCAGCCGCGTGCACAGTGGCGCCCCCAATCCGCCCGCGCCCTCGATCGCCCAGCTCGTCTCCGACCAGCGCCGGGCGAATCGGCGCAGCTCGCGGTAGCCCTCCCGGTTGGCCTCGACCCGGATCGAGCGCTGCAGCCGCAACGACCCGTCCACCGCCACCGCGGTCCACGACCGCTTATGCGGATCGATCGCAATCACAACCGGACCGGCGGAACCATCTTGACGCGACACCCAACCTCCTCGACGACGACCACCACGGGGGTTCGAGGAGACGGCACACCGACTTCGGGCGAAGCAGGCCTCTCTTCAGCCACTCCTCCTCGACGGCGATGACCGGGACGCAGGCCGAAGAACAGCCAACCCCGGATGGGCGACAGGTGTGAACCGAGCGACCCCGACCACCGCCTCGGAGATCATGGCTGCAGACCCGATCTCCTGCCCGCATTGAACAAGTCGGTGTGAACCCGGATACCTGGCCGCGCCCGGTGATGTTCTGTGTCGTCCTGGATCGTTTGAAGTGCGCTTTCCTGACATCGGCTCGTGGTTCGGGTCGGGCGCTCCTCAGCCGTCCGCTCCGGATTTGCTCCGGCTCACGCCGCACCCGGGCTACTGAGTGCCGTCCCGTCGACCTGGCGCAGCCCGACCACGCGGACGCCCGTGGGCGGCCCTCGACGCCACCGCCGGCCGAGCTACGCCAGCTCCGCCCACGGGTGGCCGCGTGGTAGCCCTCCGGGAGGTCGTCGGGATGGCACGGGCCGCCATCCTGTTGATCTGCCCGCCCGGCGAGGGGCCTCTTTCTCTAATGCACAGAACTCACCTACGCGGCGTCCTCCCGAACGTCTACCGGAAAGTCAACGGCAACCAGAAAGGCTTCGACCGATTTCCTGTATTCGCCATCCGCAAGTTCAGCTCTTATGATCTCCGCAAGAGCCTCGCGGATATCTTCATTCGCAGCCCTCTTCCACCTATCAATGAGAGACTCGAAGAATTCGATTCTCCGGATGCGCGCATCGGTCAGCTCCGCCCGACTCAGCTTGAGTCGGGCGACGGTGACGACACCTCGGTCATTTCCGGGCCGCGCAAAGACTAGCGGCCCCAAGAAGACCAAATGATCGTCGGGATTATCGAGATAGGGGTTCACTAGCGGCGTTTCATGATTACAGAAGCCTCCCTTATTGATATTGCAACGCGGACAGGCGATCGTGAGGTTCGACCACGACACAACCTTCTCGGGATGCCGGGACTTCGGCTCAATATGCTCAATATGCTCGTATGCGACGACGCGCATCGTCGAGTCGCAATAGGCACAGCGGCCACTCGTTTCCTCGTAGAGGCGCTCGCGGATCTCGCTGTGCTGCCACGGAGTCGACTTGAGCCCACTGGCAGTCTTGGTCGCATACTCGGCGACAAGCCGATCGGCGTTGTCAGTCAAGTACATCGGCGCCGCCAGTTTCACGAGTCGCCTCACGCTGCACCGCCACCAGTCGAACTACCCGAGCCTCGATGAGCCTCCTCGCCTGCGAGAAGAGCATCCAAAACCCTGGGAAGCGCAGATCCCAGTCCTGCAGCCTGCAGCTCAACTCGCAGCCGCCGCAAAGAGTCAGCAGTTACCGTATTCTGAGAGTACCGATCGATTATCTCGTCGTATCGCTGCTCCGCCCATACCGGGATCGTCGTTTCAACCCCTAGGACATCTCGCAGAGTCTCCTCTGCTGACGCACTCTTGTCCGCAAAGTCGAGTAGCGTGCTATAGACGAGACCGTCATCGTAATCGAGCGCATATACATTCGCTGTCGGTTCAGACGTAACCACGAAGGGGCTATGTGTCGCGACAACGAAGCGAACACTAGGGAAGGCCCGTAGGAGGCTAGGGCGTGTCCCGTAAGTCGGCGCGCAGCCACAACACGGTGGCGGCGATGATGATCTCGCTGCGGTAGTAGGCGGCGCGTTTGGCGTAGCGGGTGGCCAGATCGCGGAACTGTTTGAGCCGGTTGAAGCAGCGCTCGACCACGTTGCGGTCGGCGTACAGATTGGGGTCGAAGGCGGGTGGGCGCCCACCGCGGGAGCCCTTTGTGCGGCGGTGCTTGATCTGATCGATCCGTTCCGGGCTGGTGAACGCGATCCGACGTGCTCGCAGCGCGGCACGGGTCGAGGGGTGGGAGTAGGCCTTGTCGGCCAGCACCCGCTCGGGTCGCTTCCGCGGCCGGCCCGGGCCGTCACGGCCAACGCGGATCTGGTCGAGCAGCGGCAGCAGTTGCGGGTTGTCCCCGGCCTGGCCCGGGGTGAGGATCACCGACATCGGCAGTCCGCGTCCGTCGACGGCGAGGTGGATCTTGCTGGTCAGTCCGCCCCGGGAGCGTCCGAGGGCTTCTCCGTCGATGGCGAGGTCCTCGACCCAGTCGGTGGCGCAGCCCCCTTTTTCCGGGCCCCAGCGCTGTGCTGGTGGGCCCGGACCGAGCTGGAGTCGACGCTGAAGGTCCACTCCACGCGCCCGATGGCGTCGTCTTTGACCACGACCTGATCCAGGATGCGTTCCCAGGTGCCGTCGCAGGTCCAGATCCGCAACCGTTCGTGGGCGGTCTTCCAGGGCCCGTAGCGCTCGGGCAGGTCCCGCCACGGGGCGCCGGTGCGGAGCTTCCACAAGATCCCGTTGATCACCTGGCGGTGATCACGCCACCGCCGGCCACCACTGTTGACCGGCGGGAGCAGCGGCTCGATCCGCGCCCACGCCGTGTCTGTCAGTTCACCGCGCCCAACCATCCGGCCATGATCACCGACACCAGCTCAGAACCCTTACAGGACACGCCCTAGGCAATATCGATCGCTGAAGCGACGGATGAAGGTGGTTTTCCGGCTCATCCATGCAGACAGTGAAGTCGCTGAACTGACGCGATCTCAGATACACCTGCCATCCCAAGTCTAATAGCGCACTCAATCCGCCTGATACCGCATCGATCATGAAATCCCCAGTATCCGTCTCAACAATAACTTCTGGGGGTCGGGCGCCAAGGCGACGGAATTTCAAGCTCTCCGGAAGGAGCAACCTAAGGCAATCTTGGAATCCTGCCCAGACCTCGGCAGCTTCGGGAGATGCCTGGACCGCATCGTTGCCTTGACTGTAAATTGCAGCAGCAAGCAGCGACTCCTTCATTAAAAGCATCGTCGACTTTTGAGAATAGCCGACCCCGAAGTACCGCTGCCGGATCTCGCCTTGATACTGGTCCAGAATTGTCTCAGATGCAGAGAATTGCGCTGGGATACTCTGCACCTGCTGATACGAGCTCAAAGAGCGATGAGAAGATAGGAATAGACCTGGCACGGTCTGCTGATCTGGAAGATGCACGTCCGACTGAGGGGAGTTCTGTTCGTACACCGAGATGGGAGTTACTTGACCATTGCTGTAGTGGAGCTGACCGATAGGGATCCACGGGTCGCTAGGATTTGCTTCGGCAGCCAAGGAACGTCGGATTCCGAAGCTGTAGGTCAGCTGTCCGCTCTTTGAGCGGACCGGTAGTCCAAGAAATGTCGAGGACCAATTGAAATGACGACCAAGCAATGTCACGAGAGTGGTCTTACCCGCGCCATTTGCGCCAGTAAGAATTGTGAGACGGGATGTCAGGTCGAGATCTACGTCGCCGAATTGCCGCCATCCTGAAACGCGAAGTCTCGTGAACTGGACAGACACGTAGCCTCATCTCGACGTAGCGAATCGGGATCCTGAGACTATCGATGTGACAGGCGGACACAGAGCGCGCCCCTTGCCGCGCCGGGACCGGCCGGAGGCCGCAGCCCGTCGCGGCGGCGCCGCGAGGCGCCCTTGATCAGGAAAGGAAAGTATGAACACGCTGGAGGTGGGCGGCCGGTGACGGGTCGCTCCTACACTCGCACGGTGCGAGGGATGCCGTCGGTCGTCGACGCTGAGGAGCTGGCCCGGGAGCTGTTGGAGCCCCTGGCGAACCGGTGGGCGCACGTCCAGGCGGTTGCCGCCCGTGCGGATGGGCTGACGCCAGCCATCGCCGGTGAGGACGATCGGCAGCTCCTCGTCGTGGCCGCCTGGTGGCATGACCTCGGATACTCGCCCGCTCTGCGGGACACCGGCGCCCACCAGATCGACGGGGCCCGCTACCTCGCGGTGGAGGGCTACCCCGATCGGCTCGTCGCGCTCGTGGCTCACCATTCGGCAGCCACCTGTGAGGCTGAGGAGCGGGGACATCTGGCGGACCTGGAGGTCTGGCCGCGTGAGGAGTCCGCGGTGGCCGATGCGCTATGGATGGCGGACATGACCACCGGTCCACGCGGCGAAGAGCTGGCGTACGACCAGCGGCTCTCGGAGATCCTGAGCCGCTACGAACCGGACTCGATCGTCGGGCGTTCGATGCTCCGTGCGGAGCCGGCAATCCGGGCTGCCATTGACCGCACCCGGCAGCGGATGCAGGACGCTTACACGATCTGAGGCTCCGCCCGCCCGATGAGGGCATCGTCGATGCGGCGGCGCATGGACGGGTGGATGGACAGGTCGTCCACGTCAGCGGGCTCGACCCATCGGACCTCCTTGGTCTCCGACCCGTCCTCGCGTGGTTCGCCGCTGAGCACGCGGCCGTGGAAGCACACCGAGAACTCCTGGCGCACCTCGCCGTCGTCGTAGGCCATCACGTGCCCGGGGTCGGTGTAGATCCCGACCACGCCCGTCAGCTCGACCGTCAGGCCGGTCTCCTCGGCCACCTCACGCGCGGCGGCGTCGGCGATGGACTCGCCGATCTCCATTGCGCCACCCGGCAGTGCCCAGTAGTCGTTGTCGATCTTGTGGATGAGCAGCAGGCGTCCTGCGTCGTCGCGGATCGCGGCCGTGGTCGACGGGACCAGGCTGTTGGCCTTCGGGGCGTCCGGGTCGTGGTAGTAGTCCATGCGGCTCATGGTCTCCAGCATGGCGGCTGGCGGGCGTGCCCGTCACGTCTCGGGCGTGCCGACGTTCCACACCTCGTCGAACGAGCGCATGTAGTGATCCCACATCCGGCCACCCGGCACCCGGCGCAGGTGCAGCACCGGCGAGTGGCCGGCCGGCGCTCCGTAGGCGTGCCCGTTGACCATGAGGTCCTGGTCGAATCGGAACAGTGAGTTGTAGAGCGTCGTCGAGTGCGTGCGGACCTCGATGCCGGGTAGGCCGGCTACCTCGCGGAGGTAGCGGCGGTGGAGCTGGATGCGGCCTTCCAGGCCTCCGGTCGTCCCTTCGTCCACGGCGCGCTGCCGCACGGCCTCCGACGTCTCGTCGCCGAGCAGAAACCGGCAGCGCACGCCGGCGGCCGACTTCTCACGCAGGACGTCGACGATATTGTGCTGCTCGAATAGGAACGTCCCGGCGTAGGTCAGCACGTCGAGAGCTTCGCGGGTGCTCGCGATGAGCTGGGTCCACACCCCGTGCGGCACTGCGGCCCGGGACGGGTGGAGCTCCAGGAGCTCGGCCACGCTCGCGGACTGCGTCACCTTCTCGGCCAGCACCGCCGGCCAGATGTACGCCTCGTCGACCCCGAGGGCCTGGGCGACGGCGACCCGGTGCGCGCGGTGGGGGAGGCGACCCTGGGTGATCCACCGCTCGACGGTCTTGGGGTCCACCGCGATCTTCTCGGCGAGATCGGCTGTCCTGAGCTGCGCGGATGCCAGTGTGCCGCGCAGACGCTCGTTCGTAGCCACAGGGACCCCCGGGGACGTTTTGAACTCGTAGGGACGTTTCTAGCACGCTCAAGACGTCCTGTCACGTCCCTTGTTGGCGGTGGGGACGTCCCCTGTGTTCCGGGTCTCATTGAGTCACCGCACAGAGGGTGCCGAACTCACGAGGAGGACCGATGCGAGACATCCCGGTGGTGCTGAGTGGCTACAAGCTCACGGTGGTGGAGCCGCCCGCACCCAAGACCCGCGACGACGGCAACGGCGGGCAGATCGCCGTCGTCGACCGGCAGGGCGTGACGCAGTTCGTCGTGTCCCTGTTCGCCAAGCTCCGCGTCCAGCCCGGCGAGCGGGCCCCGAAGGGCGAGGAGATCAAGGTGACCCTGGCGACCGACCCCGGCGAGGGGTTCGGCGAGGACACCCGCGTGGAGCTGGTCGACGCGCGGCTCAACGCCTACCAGATCGACACCGAGGACGGGCGCTCGATCTCGGGCATCTCGTTCAAGGCGATGGGCCTCAAGCCGCTGCACGCTCGGGCGGAGAAGTGACCGCCCCGGCCGCTTCGCTGCCGGAGCGGGTGCGCAAGCTGCTCGCCCAGGCGGAGGACGCGTCCGTCACCGAGGCGGAGGCGGAGGCCTTCAACGCCAAGGCGGCCGAACTGATCGCCCGGCACGGGATCGATGCGGCGAACCTCGCTGCGACCGGTCGGAGCCACGACGAGATCGGGCACCGGGTGATCGCGGTCGAGCAGCCCTACGCCCGCGACAAGGCGCAGCTGCTCACCTCCGTGGCCGACCCGCTGCGCTGTCAGACAGTGCACACCCACGGGCCGGACCGGTACGTGGTGCGCGTCTACGGGTTCACCTCCGACCTGGAGCGCGTGGAGCTGCTCTACACCTCGCTCCTGCTCCAGGCGACGCGCGATCTCGTGCACGTGCGGCCCGATGGCTGGGGCGAGTCGACGGCGGCCTACCGGCGCTCCTGGCTGGCCGGGTTCGCCTCCGCCGTCTACACGCGCCTCCTGCGGGCCGAGCGGCGCGCAACCGCCGAACAGCCGACCACCGAGTCCGGCACCAGCACCGCTCTCGTCCTGCGCGACCGGTGCGACCGCGTGGACACCGCCGTTCACGCGGCCCACCCACGGCTGCGCTCCATGCGCCGCCGGTCCCTGTCCGGTAGCGGGCAGACCGACGGCTACCACTCCGGCAGCCGTGCCGACCTCGGCGCCCGGCAGGTCGGGCACACGCGGGCTCTGCCCCGCTGATTCTCGTGCGGCCGTAGCCGGCCGACGCCAGTTCTCCGTTCTTTGACAATTCCACAGTGGCTAGATCCATGTCAGAAACAACAGCGAATCACAAGAAGTGGTGACGCGATGAACTGCACGGAATGTTCGGGGTCGGGCGCCTGTGATGCCTGCGACGGCTACGGGTGCCTGCCTCCCCTCGAACGACAGAACGGCGATGGGCCGGAATGCATCGTGTGTTCCGGAAACGGACTGTGCGCCGAGTGCTACGGCGCCTCCTACTGAGAGGAACGGCAATGACGAATGTGACGAACGGACGGGTCCGCCAGACGGCGGGAGTCGGGCGGCTGGTGCGCCGACTGGAGAGCGAGCGGCGCCGGTGGACGTGGGTCCGCTCCGACGTCGGGGTCGAGCTGGTGCCCACCGAGCAGGCCTGGCGTGCGGGTGTGGCCGAGGGGCTGCGCCTGGCGCAGATCGCCATCCGGAAGGGGGTCTGACCGATGGTGCAGGTCAAGCCCATCAACCGGCGGGCGCTACGACGATACGGCGAGTTCTGGCGGGCGCTCCAGATGGTCGGGAACGCCCTCGCCGAGGCCGAGCGGGTGGCGGCGAAGGCGACGGACAACCAGCCGGCGCGGGGCCAGACGGCGCACTGGGCGGCCGCTACCCCGGACGAGATGAAGTCGGCCACCAAGAAGGCCAAGAACTCGCTCCACATCATGTCGGCCGCCGCGAAGAAGTGGGAGGCCGAACTGGTCTCCCGCGAATGGAGGCGATGACATGTCGCGCACGGTTGACCGCACGGTGGAAGACCTCGACCAGGCGATGCGCGAACTGCGCAAGTCGCTGCGCGGGATTCCGTTCCGCTCCGGCGGATTCAAGAAGACGCACGACAATCTTGCCCGGGACGCCGCACTCGTGGCGGTCCTCATCGACTCGGCCCGGTCCTCGTTCCGCAACTGACAATTCCTGAAGGAGAACGCAATGAACACCATGATGGATGCGCGCCATGGACCGGTGCGCGGATCGACCCGCTCTGTCGGCCGCGAGTGGCGCGGGGCGCTCTGGCTGCTCCGCCACCCGGGTTTCGTGCTGGTGCCCGCCCTGCTCGTCGCGGCCTGGTCCTGGTTCGGCTGGGGCGTCGTGGCGGCGACCATCGGCGGGGCGCTCGTCGACCTGGTGGTCTGGGCGCGGTTGCACCCGGCCTCGTTCGACCGGTGGCTTGCCCCGTGGCTGCGGGCCTGGCGGCGACGCTGGACCACCTACAGGGGCCGGAACTGGGCCGGCGTCCTGGCCGACTGCGAGTTGGTCCGGGAGAACCGGCGCACTGGTGAGATGACGGTGCCTCGGGTGCTGCGGGTCCGGTCGGCCACCCGCTCGATCGACACGCTGTACGTGCGGATGGCCCGCGGGCAGGATCTGCGGACCTGGACCGACCGCGCCGACGCCCTTGCCGCCGCGCTGTTCGCGCACCGGGTGGCGATCACCAAGGTCCGCCCGGCCGTACTCGCCGTCGTCGTCGAGCGGGAGATGCCCTTCCCGAACGTCGTGCCGGCGCCGGAGATCCCGAGCGATTCCCGCGACGTCGACCTCTCGGCACTCGACGTCGGCGACAACGAGCACGGCGGACCGTTCCGGCTGAGCGTGGTCGGCAAACACGTCCTGACGGCCGGCGCGTCGGGCGCGGGCAAGGGCTCGCTGATCTGGGCTCCGCTGCGGGCCATGGGGCCGCTCATCCGTGACGGTGAGGTGCGCGTGTCGATGATCGACCTCAAGGGCGGCGCGGAGACCGAGCGGGGGCGGCCGCTGTTCGCCCGATACGCCACGACGATGGGTCAGGCCATCGGGCTGCTGACCGAGGTCCGTGACGCGATGAAGGCGCGGCAGGAGTTGATGCGCACCACGGGGATCCGGTCGCTGCCGGTTGATCGGGACACCCCGGTAGAGCTGGTGATGATCGACGAGATGGCGATGCTCACCGCCTACGGCGACCGGGGCGACGTCCGGGAGGCGCTCCGGTTGCTGGCGGAGATCCTGACGCAGGGTCGGGCGTGCCTCATCTCGGTCATGGGTTACGTGCAGGAGCCGTCCAAGGACGTGATCGACGTCCGGGAGCTGTTCACCACGCGCGTCTGCCTCGGCGTCACCGCCGCGTCCCATGTGGACATGGTGTTGGGTGACGGAGCACGTGAACGGGGCGCGCTCGCCGACGAGATCCCCGGCGATCCCGAGCACGCCGGCATCGGATTCGTCATCGACTCCACGTCACGACTGCCGGTCCGGTTCCGGGCCGCGTACGTCTCCGACGCCGAGATCGACGAACTGGTCGAGCGCTGCCACCCCTGGGCCCGACCCGGTGACGTCGTCGACATGCCGCTCGACCCGTTCCTCGACGACGAGGACGGGGCGACCCTGTGAACAGCCTGCGGGACAACAACGAGTACCGGCTGATCATGACCGTGATCTGCGTGGTCTGCGGGCTCGGCGCCGTCGGGTCGGTGGTCCCGCTGGTGGAGCAGGCCATCACGGCGCTCCTGATCGGCGTGGTCGTCGTCGCCGTCTGGGTCGCCTCCGTGCGGCTGATCGCGCGGAT
Organism: Pseudonocardia sp. 73-21; assembly: GCF_001899645.1. Classification (GTDB taxonomy): domain Bacteria; phylum Actinomycetota; class Actinomycetes; order Mycobacteriales; family Pseudonocardiaceae; genus Pseudonocardia. The sequence continues at coordinate 44,313 of NZ_MKVV01000070.1, forward strand.
GATCCGCGAGCACCTCGAGGACCTGGAGGACGAACGGACCGCGGCGGCATGGCGGGCCGCGCACCAGCCGGCCGCGTCCCTGCAAGAGGTGCCGTGATGTGGGCTGTCACCGGATGGGCCGTCGCGACCTGGCTCAAGCTCACCGTCCTACTGGCCCTCGGCGTCGGGGCCGCCTGGTTGTGGCTCGACTCCGGATGGTTCTCGGTCGCCTGCATCGGTGCCGCGCTCGCTGAGCTGTGGGCGCTCCGACAGCTCGGCCGCGAGTGGGCCTACGAAGCTCGCTCGTCCTGGTGGTGGTCGCCGTGACCGATCAGCTTGACCTGTTCGGCGGGCCGGCCGTCTCGGTCCCGCAGCAACGGGTCAGTCGCGTGGAGAGCAACGACGTCGACCTGATGCACACCGTGGCCGGCAACGCCGTTCGCTGCGGCTACCTGCTCGTCGGCAACTCCGAGCGCGTCTACACCCGCGTCGAGGGCAGGGACGGTGAGGTGCAGCGCGTCCCCCGGTACGAGGAGGAGGCCGTTCACCAACTGCTGCGGCGGCGCTGGCTGAGCGTCGGCTCGCCGCACTCCGTCACCTGCGGCGCGGCCTCGCTGACCGGAGCGGCGGTGCTCGTACCCAAGGAGACCCGATCCCGTGTCGAGCGCTGGACACGGCTCCAGCGGCCGTCCTCGTGGCCGCGCACCCCTGACCCGGACGGCCCGGCCGCGTCGACCTCCGGCCGGGTCGTCCGACTCCACGACAGGAAGAAGCGCCGATGACTGATGCCGATCTCCTGAGCGCGCGTCTGCGCTCGCACGACTACAAGAGCTGGCGGGCGAAGGTCGAGGCCACCGGCGGGTGCGCCCGGCCGGTCAAGCTCACCGGCCGCTCCGCGATCCTCGACCGGGACGGTGAGATCCTCGTCGAGCGGGCCGGCGACATCTTCGCCCCGTGCGGCAACCGGCGGGTGAGTGTCTGCCCGGCCTGCTCCGACCGCTACGCCGGGGACGCGTTCCACCTGCTGCGCGCGGGCCTGGCCGGCGGGGACAAGGACGTCCCCGCGCTCGTCACCGAGAAGGCCCGCGCGTTCCTCACCCTCACCGCGCCGTCGTTCGGGCCGGTGCACACCCGGCGCACCACCACATCGGGACGCGTCATCCCGTGCCGCTGCGGCGGCTACCACCATCCTGACGACCCCCGGCTCGGCTCGCCGACCGACCCGGACACCTACGACTACATCGGCTCGGTGCTCTGGCAGGCCCACGCCGGTCAGCTATGGCACCGCTTCGTGATCGCGCTCCGGCGGGCGCTGGCCGGCCACCTCGGCGTCCCGGCCCGGCGCTTCCGTGAAGTAGCCCGGCTGTCCTACGCGAAGGTGGCCGAGTACCAGAGACGCGGCCTGGTGCACTTCCACGCCGTCGTGCGCGTCGACGGCCCGGACGGACCCGGCGACCCGACCCCGCGCGGTATCAGCGCCGACGTCCTGCGCGCGGCCATCACCACGGCGGCGCAGGTCGCGGTCATCGCCACCGAACGCCCGGACGGCTCCGCGCTGCTGCTCGGCTGGGGCGCCCAGCTCGACCTCCGCCAGATCACGGCGTCCAACGCGTCCGACGTCGAGGACGGTGACGGCGCGATCAGTGAGGCACGGCTCGCCGGCTACGTCGCCAAGTACGCCACCAAGGGCACCGGCACCACCGAAGGCGCCGACCGCCCGGTCCGCGATGGCGAGCACATCGCCTACCTGGACGTCTCGCCGCACCACCGCCGGATGATCGAGATCTGCTGGCAGCTCGGCGGCCTGGATCAGTACGAGGCACTCAACCTGCGCCGGTGGGCCCACATGCTCGGGTTTCGGGGCCATTTCTTGACCAAGAGCCAGCGGTACTCGACGACCTTCCGCGCAATCCGGGGCGAGCGGCGGTCCTGGCGGGTGCGTCACGAGCTCGACCAGCTCGCCCGCGATACCTGGGGCGAGACCGGCGACCCGATCGACCTCGACTCGGTCACCGTGATCAACGACTGGCGCCTGCTCGGCGTCGGGCACAACAACCACGCAGAACGGGAGTTGGCGATGGCCATCGCCGAACGCATCCGACAACAACGAACGACCCGAAGGGAGACCCGATCATGACCGCACCCTCCGCCGCGATGATCGACACCAAGCGGCTGACCTACACCGTCGACCAGGTGGCCTACCTGCTCAACCTCTCGCGCGGCATCGCCTACCAGCACGTCCGGGACGGGGTGATCCCCGCCGAGCGCGTGGGCCGGCGCTGGCTGATCCCGCGCAAGAGGTTCCACGCCTGGCTCGACGGACAGGCGGCCGCCTGATGCCCGGCATCCGCAAGACCCCAGCCGGCAACTGGCGCGCCTCGTGGCGGGAGCCGAGCGGCACGCAAGCGTCCAAGACGTTCACCGCCAAACGGGAGGCGTCGGCCTTCCTGGCCCGGATGAACACGACCAAGAGCACCGGTGCCTACGTCTCGCCGCACGCCGGCCGCGTCCTGTTCGGCGACCACGCCCGGGAGTGGATGCAGACGTGGAACACGGAGGCGACGACGACCGCGCGTGACGACTCGGTGATGCGGAACCATGTCCTCGCCAAGTGGGGCACGTGGCAGCTCGCCCGGATCGACCATCTGTCGGTGCAGGGCTGGATCACCGACCTGGGCGCGCGGCTGTCGCCGGCCACGCTCGTGCAGTGCCGCCGGCTCATGTCCGGGGTGATGCGATCGGCTCTGCGGAACCGGCTGATCGCCTTCAACCCGTGCGAGGGCGTGCGCATCCCGTCGCGCCGGACGCAGGACACCGACGAGCAGATTGTCGACCGGGCCGTGTTCCGGTCCTCGCTGCTGCCGGTGGTGCCGGACCGCTACCGCGCGATCGTGGCCGTCGGTGGGGGAGCGGGGCTCCGCTGGGGTGAGGCGGCCGGGCTGTGCGCCGATGCGGTCGACCTCGACGCGGCACGGCTGCGGGTGATCCGGACAGTGATCGAGGTCTCCGGCCACACCTCGTTCAAGCCGTTCCCCAAGACGACGGCGGGCCGGCGGACCGTGCCGCTCCCGGGATGGCTCGTAACCTTGCTCCGGGAGCACATGGCAAACCACCCGCGTGGGGAGGCGGGCCTGATCTTCGCCAACCAGGTGGGCGGCGCCTACCGACGGACGCTGTTCCGCACGCGGGTGTGGCGGCCGGCGCTCGTGCGGGCCGGGCTGCTCGGGCTCGTCGAGCAGGACGGGGAGAAGTTCCGGGCCGAATGGGCCGACGCGGCGGGCGTGCCAAGCTCGGCGATGTTCGCCCGGGAGCCGGCGGCCGTGCGATGGGTCGCGCGTCACCAGGCCGGCGGGCTCCGCTTCCACGACCTCCGCCACTCGTACGCCACGTGGCTCGTGGACGACGGGGTTCCGGTGAACATGGTTCAGCGCGTTCTCGGTCACGAACGCTCGTCGACGACGCTGGATCTCTACACGCGGCGCACCGACGACCCGTCGCGCGTGCTCCAGGCGCTCGACGACGATCCGGACGATGACGACCAGGACGACGGCCTGGCCGACGCGCTGGTGCCTCGATGACCGGCGTGGTGCCTTTCTGGTGCCTTTTCAGGCTGCGCGGCTGGGGAGAGCCTGCCCCGGATACGACGAAAGCCCCCGACCGTGCTGGTCAGGGGCCTGTCGTGGGTGGTGGGCGATACAAGGATTGAACTTGTGACCTCTTCCGTGTCAAGGAAGCGCTCTCCCACTGAGCTAATCGCCCGAGGCGGAGGCGGGAATCGAACCCGCGTACAGGGCTTTGCAGGCCCTTGCCTAAACCACTCGGCCACTCCGCCAGAACCAGCGGATCGAGACTTCGCCGTGGATCTCGACCCTTGGGGAGGTCCGACGGGACCCGAGGTTCCTCCGAGCGGACGACGGGATTCGAACCCGCGACCCTCACCTTGGCAAGGTGATGCGCTACCAGCTGCGCTACGTCCGCAAGTGCAGCGTCTCCGCTGCGGTGGTGGTGAAACCTTAGCGCAGGCCCTGAGGGGGTTCCAACACCACCCCCCGGTTGCCCGCGCGACGGGCTTCTACCTGCGACTAGTCGCGCGCAGGGTCGTTCAGGAGGTCCGAGAGCGCCATGTCGAAGTCGAGCCAGTCGTACTCGGTCTTCGGCGGGACGGCCTCGTAGGTGCGGTAGAGGAAGTCGCCGAGCGTCTGGGCGCAGGTCGTGAAGACCGCGTGCCCGGACGGCGAGGACAGCTCCAGCTGTACCTTGTTCGGGTTGCTCGGCATCGGCAGCACCCGGACGTCACCCGTCCCGGAGTCGGCGACGAGGCCGTCGTGGAGGAGGTCCCGGGCGAACACCCAGTCGACCGCCGTACCGTTCCCGGTCAGGAAGGATGCCTGCACCGCGTAGGGATCGCGGCTGTGGTAGCTCAAGTCGACCTTCACCGCCACGGGCGGCGCGTCATGGGCGATCAACTCGAACACCGCCGGTGAGCAGATGACCGTGTGCTCGTCGCGCATCGTGCGTCCTCTTTCGTGGTCCCGCGTGGTTCGTCATGCGGAAAAACGACCGTGTCGGGAAGATGTGACGGGTAGAGCGGCAGAGACCGCTCGGATGACCCCCACTGTCACTCTGACGGGTCAGCGTGTCCCCCTGTCCGATGCACGTCGGAAGCGTGTGTGCCAGGTCGCACGGAGCAGGAAGGACTAATCTGAACCGGTCGCGCCGCAATGGCGAAGACAGGACGTGAGGATCCCACTGGTGGCTGAGGTTGCCGAGACCCCCGATGTGCCCGAGCGGCGCGGCCGGGCCACGTCTCGGGTCAACGGTCGAGCTCAGGATCCGGCGGACGAGGCACTCGTCAGCCGGATCGTCAACGGCGACCAGTCGGCCCTCGGCGGTCTCTACGACCGCTACGGCCGTCCGGCCTACTCCCTCGCCCGGCGCATCTGTGCCGACGACGGCATCGCCGAGGACGTCGTCCAGGAGGTGTTCCTCGCCTTCTGGCGTGATCCCTCCCGCTACGACTCCGCGCGCGGGTCGTTCGGCACGTGGCTGCTGACGCTGGTCCACCACAAGTCCGTCGACGCGGTGCGACGCGAGAGCGCCATCCGTCGACGCACGGTGCCGGCGGCCGAGGACGGCGACGAGTGGTCGGCCCCGCCGGGCCCCGGTGCCGACCAGGCCGCCCTCGGCAGGGTCGTCGCAGGTCAGGTGCGTGACGCACTCGGTGGACTGCCCGTCGAGCAGCGCCAGGCCCTCGCGTTGGCGTACTACGGCGGCTATACCCAGCGGGAGGTCGCGGCCCTCACCGGTGTGCCCCTGGGCACCGTCAAGTCCCGGATGTTCACCGGGGTGCAGCGCCTGCGCAGCGTCCTGGGTCCGCTTCTCGGTGAGTTCGCCACCGACTTCATGGGCGGCGCACGATGACGACTCCCCGCAACCAGCCCTGCCCGCTCACCGAGCAGGCCGTCGGCTGGGCGCTCCACGCCCTCGAGCCCGACGAGGAGATGGCCGTCCTCCTGCACGTGCCGCAGTGCGCCACCTGTCAGGTGGCCGTCCGGGAGGCCGACGCCGTGCTGTCGTCGCTCGGTGCGGCGGTGGAGCAGGTCGAGCCGCCGGCGTCGCTGCGCGAGGCGATCCTGTCCGCCGCGGGCGACACCCCACAGGTCTCGTCGACGAGCCGTCGGGCCGCGCCCGCGCCCCTTCCGCAGTCCCGGCACCGCCTCGACGAGCCGACTCCACCCGCCACGCCGCCCCGCTCGCGGGGTTCGTGGCTCACCCGGCGCAGGCTCGTCGCCGCGTCCGTTGCTCTCATCGGGGTGCTGGCGGTCGGCGGTCTCGCCGTGCGCACCACCCAGTTGGAGCAGCAGAGTGAGACGCTCACCGCCCAGGCGCAGAGCATCGCCGACCTCATGGGGCAGCTCGACAAGCCCGGCGTGCGGCACGCGATGCTCGCCGACGCCACGACCGGGGCCACCACGGCGGCCGTGGTCGTCGTCGACGGCAAGCGTCAGGTCTACGTCGTGAGCCTGCCGGCCAACTCGAAGAACAACACCTACGTGCTGTGGGGTCTGCGCGCCGGTGCGGCCCCCGCACCGCTCGGCCCGTTCGACGTGGAGTCCGGCGACAAGGGCGTGCACACCGTCGGCGACGTGAACGGTTCCGACGGGTTCACCGACTACGCCATCTCCATCGAGCCCGGGAAGACGGCGCCCGCCAAGCCCACCACGGTCGTCGCGAAGGGGCAGGTCGAGGCCTGATCTGACCGGATCGTCCGTTTCGATAGGGGTCGGGCCGTGGTCGCGAGTGGGCGGACGACCAAGCCGGACGTGGTGGTGCGGCGCTCGGGAACGGTCGAGCGCGTCCGGGCTCGGGGTCGGCGGATCGCCGCCGGCTACCGCGGGTTCCGGTCCTCCGTCGCCCGCAACCGGACGCTGGACGTGGTGTTCAAGGTCGTCGTCGGGCTGCGCGGGTTCGTGGTCGTCGTCGTGGGCATCATCGCGCTGCCCGCGCCGGGGCCGGGCTGGGCGATCATTTTCGTCGGTCTGGGCATCCTCGCTACCGAGTTCACGGCGGCCCGGAAGGCGCTGCGCTTCGTCCGCCGCCGCTACGACGCGTGGGTCGCCTGGCCGGCTCGCCAGAACCACCTCGTACGGGCTGGGGTATCGCTGGCCGTCCTGCTGGTGATCGTGACGTGCGGATGGCTCGTCGGGGCGTTCGCGGTCGTGGGGGGCTGCCTCGGGCTCGAGTGGGCGTGGCTCCGGTCGCCCCTCCGCGGCCTGATGCCGGCCTGACCCCCTGACCGACCTTGGGCCAGGTGGGTGTTAGAGTTCTCCACGGCTCGGGCGATTAGCTCAGGGGGAGAGCGCTTCGTTCACACCGAAGAGGTCACTGGTTCGATCCCAGTATCGCCCACAGTGTGTTATGCCAGGTCAGACGGCCTGTCGATGATCTTCATCGGCGGGCCGTTTGTCGTCTGGGGGAGCAATCGGGGAGCAGACCCGTCTGAACACCTCTGCGGTCCGAAGTGTTCACGCGGCATCCGGCCCCGCATCGACCGGCCCGGTGTCGAGGTTCTGGGCGTCGAGGACCTGGGCCGCGCCCTGCCCGCCGCTGCCGTCCCACCGTTGCTGCAACCCGGCGAGCATCCGCGCCCGCATGGCGGGGGTGACGTGCGAGTAGAAGTCGTCGATGTCCTTGCGCTTGTGCCCGAGGCGCTGCAACCGCAGGACACGGGGAACCTGGTCCTCGACCAGCCACGTCTCGTGCGTGTGGCGCAGGTCGTGAAAGTGCATCTCCCGCTGGATCGCGGCCCACCCGCGGTCGCGGTGCCCGGTCAGGGCGGGCTGCCAGAAGCGCTGCCGGAAGTTCGCCCGCCGGTGCAGCCCGCCGTGGACGCCGGTGAACACGAACACGCTGTCCGGATCGCACTGTCCGATGCCGGACTGATGGGTGCCGCGGTGATCGACCAGTAGGTTGGCCAGGAACGGCGGCAGGTGCACGGTCCGGGCGCTGGCTGCGCTCTTGGGCGGCCCGAGCTCGAGACGGCCACCCAGCTCGTGCAGCGCACCGTCGCCGGCGTCGACCTCGATACGCGGGTTCGGGTCGTCGAGATGGACCCGTGTCCACTGCAGCCCGGCGAGCTCACCCCAGCGCAGCCCGGTGTAGGCGGCGGTGAGGACCATCAGCCCGGGGCCTGCGGGCATACGTGCGGAGATGACGACGACCTCGTCGGCGGTGGCGTGCGGGCGTTCGGTGGGTTCGGCGAAGGTGATGCGCAGCTTGCGGCAGGGGTTGGCGCCGATGAGCCCTTCGTCGACGGCCTCGCCGAGGATCATGGAGAACAGCACCAGGATGTCCTGGCAGCTCTTGTCGCTGAGCGCTCGGCGGAGCTGGTTGTTCACCCAGCCCTTGACCGCGATCCGCTGGATGTCACCCAACGCGGTGCCCGACCAGCGGGGCAGGATGTGGTTGCGGATGTGGGAGTCGTAGGTCGCCCGCGTGGTGGCGGTGACGTAGTGCGCCTCGTTCCAGGAACGGATCCATTCGTCGATCGAGGTCTGCGCCAGGCGGGGGTCGACGAACCGGCCGCGGCGTTGGTCGGATTCGATGTCGGCGGCGCGGTCCTCGGCCGCGGTACGGGTGGTGTAGCCGTTCTCGGTGAGCAGTGCCTCGTTGAGCCGGTAGCGGACGCGGTAGCCGTCGCGGTGTTTCTCTACCCAGGCCATCGGTGTGCTCCTTCGGGTGCGCTCGTGGATGTGGCCGTGCCGCCATCAGCGGCACGACCACATCCACGCTCTGTACGCGGAGAAGATCAACCCATCTGTGTTCAGGCGGCCGAAGACCGGCCGGGTCAGCGAGTGGGTCGTCGCCGCGCTGTCAGAGTCCGACTGGTCATCCGCGGGGGCGACGGGCTGCGCGTGCCGGGTTGCGGGGTTTGTTGGCGATCGGTGGTGGGGCGTGCGGCATCGGTGATGATCTGGTTGAGGTCGGCGGGGGAGAAGCGCAGATGCTTGCCCAGGAACGTGCACGGAATCCGCCGTTGGGCGGCGCGCCGGCGCAACCACGACTCCCGCACCTGCAGCAGCTGCGCCGCTTGGGCCGGGGTGAACAGAGCCGGTGGCGGTTCGGCCGCCGACGGGTTGCTGGGCGTCCGTTCATCGCTGGCGTGGTGTGGACCGCCGGGGTTGTCGAGCTCATCACGCAGCGGCCCAGGAGAAGTGCTCGAATCGGCGTCCGTGGCACGGACGTGGCTGGCTGTGACGGCGGCGGTGATCGCAGACCGTCGGTTCGTCGGCCCGAAGCGATCATGGGTATCGGCCGCAGCGACGTCGGTGAGGCGTGTTCGGTGGCCGGGTTCCGTACGTCGGGGACGGCCAGGGTGGTCGGAGTCGTTCATGGTTTACCCCTTCGGCGATGCAGGTTCGTCGACGCCGTGCGCATACGACATCCCTGAACTCCGCCGAACAGGCCCTGACGGGACACACGCCGACTTCGGCTCCAACAGCGGTGGCAACCTAATACGACAGCCGGTGCGTCCAGTGATCAGGAGGTGATCGTCCAGCGGTCGTGTCGTGGTCTGAAGCTCGTCGTCGCCTGCCGGTGTGAGTCCGGTCCGGGTAGCTGCCAGGAGGCCCGGTAGCAGGCTGGCGGTCTGGTCTGGAAACGGGTCGGGCCGAAGCCCAGCGTCGAAAGCCCTGTGGGGGAAGCGAATCAGCGGTCCGTAGCGGAAGCGAAGCCTGCCGCGTCGTTAGACATTGAGGGAGAGCCGAGCCGAGCGGTTCACGGCGAAGGCCACGGAAGCGGTGAAGAGCCTGGAAGCGCAGCCGCGAAGGACTCCCCGGCGTAAGAGGGCGCGGAACGTTGAGACGGTGGCGGCGGGAACTGGAGAGGCCCTCCCCGGCCGAAGCGCCCTGCGATTGGCGTGGACAGCCCTTCTTATAACCGGTGTGGAGCCGGGAAGTGGATCGGGTGCTGGGAGGGAGTCGGAGGCGGTCGGAGTACTGATCGAGCCGTGCGGACAACATAACCGCCGGGGAGGGAAGGGCCGCTGCTTCGTTCATGCGCAGTTCTGGAGGGAGGGGCCTGGTGAGTGTCGATACGGCTAGTTCCACCATGGCGGGATCCGCGAGAATGGATCCGGTCCGTGCCTTGCAGCATGCGCTCTACCGGTCGGCCAAGGCTGATTCGGGACGACGGTTTCACGCGTTGCGGGACAAGGTCTATCGCAGAGATGTCCTGTGGCGGGCGTGGGTCGCGGTGCGCCGGAACAACGGCGCCCCGGGTATCGACAGGATCACCCTGGCTGATGTCGAGGAGCACGGCGTGGACCGGCTCCTCGACGAGCTGGCCCAGGACTTGAGGGAGGGACGGTGGCGGCCGTTGCCGGCGCGGCGGGTGCTCATCCCGAAGCCCGGCATGGTCGAGCAGCGTCCGTTGTCGATCCCTTCGGTCCGTGACCGCATCGTGCAGGCGGCGCTGAAGATCGTGCTCGAGCCGATCTTCGAGGCCGACTTTCTGCCGTGCAGTTTCGGGTTCCGCCCGAAACGCTCGGCGCACGACGCCCTGCAGGTCTTGATCGATGAGTCCTGGCGGGGCAGGCGGTGGGTGGTGGAGACGGACATCGCCGACTGTTTCGGGGCGATTCCGCACGACAAGTTGATGCGCGCGGTCGAGGAACGCGTCTGTGACCAGGGCGTGCTGCAACTCTTGCGCGTGATGTTGCGCGCCGGTGTGATGCAGGACGGTCGGGTCCGTCGGCCGGTCACCGGCACCCCGCAGGGCGGCTTATGCGCAGCTGTGCATAACGACCCCTATGAGCAGTGCTGGGTTATGCGCAGCGTCCGGCTGCGCCGCTGGTGGGGACGGTCGTGACGACCGAACGCTGCGCATAATCCCGGGCGCGGTCAGAGGCTGGCGAGCCAGTTGAGCAGTTCGGGGTCCTGGTTCCATTCGGCCAGATCGGCGGTGACGACGTCGGCGTAGACGGCTTCGAGTGCCTTGCGTTTGGCCTCGGTGGAGGCGCGCGCGTAGATCTCGGTGGTGGACAGGTCGGTGTGGCCGAGGATGTCACGGATGTAGGGCAGCGGAACGCCACTGTCGTAGAGGTGCATGGCCCGACTGTGCCGCAGAACGTGTGGGCTCAGGTGGGCGCTGATGAGCGCCGGATCGGCTGCTCGGTCCTGGTATTTGCGAAGGATCCAGGCGATGCCGCCGCGGCTGAGTTTGACGCGGTGCTGGTTGAAGAACACCGGATGGTGCTCGTGGCCCGGGCCGTCGAGATGCCGTTCGGCGAGGTAGGCGGCCAGCAGTGCCGCCGTGTTGGCGTCGATCGGAACGTGACGGCTCTTGCGGCCCTTGCCGGTCAGGGCGGCCATCGCGGGGTGATCCAGGCGGATGTCGCGGACGGTCAGATCGGCGAGTTCTTGAACCCTGGCCGCGGTGTTGTAGAGGGTGGCGAGCAGGGTCGCGTCTCGGCGGCCGGCCCGGGTGGACCGATCGGGCAGGGCGAACAGTGCGCGGGTCTGGGCGACGCTCAGGTGGGCCACGCCCGGCTGGTCGTGCTTGCTGGCAGGGATCGCGAGGATGTCCTGGCAGCACGCCATGCGGGCCGGGTCCTGCGACTGCATCCAGGAGAAGAACGAGTCGATCGCGGCCAGCCGCTGGTTGCAGGTCGACGGACTGTTTCCCCGGCTGGCCCGTAGCCAGGCCAGGAACCCGGTGATCGCGGCGGCGTCGATCAGCTCGAGGGTGAGACGTTCGGGCGGGACGGACCGTTCGTCGCGGAAGTAGCAGATCAACAGTTTGAAAGCGTCACGGTAGGAGACGATCGTGTTCGGTGAACAGCCGCGCAACCCGGCCAGGTGGCCGGTAAGGAACCGGCGCAGGGACACCGCGAAGTCAGTGGCCATCACGGGGCCCTGCCGTGACGGGTGGGACGACGTCACCGATGATCTGCTGCACCCGGGCGGTGATGTCCGGGTAGGACTCGGCGGTCAGGTGCAGGTAATAGCCGGTGTCGGCGATGGATGAGTGACCCATGTAGGTCTGCAGCACCGGCAGCAACGCGCCGACGTCGCGGCCCTCGGCGAACCAGGATCGCAGGTTGTTGACCGCGAACGTGTGCCTCAGGTCATGCACCCTGGGGCCGTGTCCTCGGCCGCCGTGGGAGATCCGCGCCTGCCAGAGGAACCGGCGGAAGTTCTTGTCGACGTTGCCCAGCGTGAGCGGCTCGCCCGGCTTGCTGCCGGGGAAGAACCACTCCCGCCGGCCCGTCCGACCGGTGGTCTGGGCGTGGTAGCTGGCGAGCCTGGCGCGCAGCGGTTCGGTGACGGGCACCTGCCGGTCTGTGCCGCCTTTCGCGTCGCGGATCTGCAGCACCCCGATGTCGATGTCGACGTCGGCGAGGCGCAGCATGCGGGCCTCCGAGCAGCGCAGCCCGCAGGCGTAGATCGTGCGGAACAGCACCGGCATGACCAGGTGGCGTAGCGGAACCTGCGAGCAGTAGTGGCAACGCTCGGTCTGCGTGAACAGCGCCGCCAGTTCGGTGTCGGTGTAGATGTGCGGGACATACCGGGCGGGCCGGGGCAGCGCGGAGCGGGGCAGCAGGTAGGCCGGCGCGCCTCGCCGCCCCAGCCAGCGGGCCAGCTCCCGCACCGGCGCGGCCAGGCCCTGCAGGGTCGCGGGTCGCACGTTCCGAGCCCGGGCCGCGGTGATCCACGCCTGCACCGACGTCTCGGTGAGCGTGTCCAACCCCGGGAACTCGCTGCGGTGAAACGCCTCGAACCGGGCCAGCACCCGCGCCTCGGCGTCGTATTTGTAGCCGACCGCGCGTTTCTCGGCCACCAGGGCGGTGATCGCCTCGGACAGCGTGACGCCGGCGCTCATCGTCGCGCTCCCGATGCCGGCGCGTCCGGGTCCAGGGCGCAGGCGGCCAACAGGCGCAGCGACGATTTCAGGTAGACGCCCGTGGACGCGGCCCGCTGGTGGCCGAGGATCTCGGCGATCTGCTCGACCGGTGTGCCGGCTTCCAGCAGGCGGGTCGCCAGCGTGTGTCGCAGCGAGTGCATGCCGTGGCGGCGTTCCTCACCCAGCCGAACATGCGCCACCCGGGCGTGCTTGGCCAGGATCTGGTGCAGGTGATCCTGGTCGGAGAACGGGCCTATCGGGGCGGTGTGCCGGATGAACACCTGCGGGCAGTCGGCTTGCGGGCGGCCGTGCCGGATGTAGTCGATGATCGCCCAGCCGACGTCCTTGAGCAGCGGCAGCTGCACCCGGCGGCCGGTCTTGGCCTGCACCACCGACAGCCGGTTGTCGGGCCAATCGAGATCGGCGAACCGCAGCCGTTTGACGTCGACGCCGCGCAGCCCGAGCCGGGTGATCAGCAGGATGATCGCGTAGTCGCGTTTGCCGCACGGGTTGCCCCGGTCGACCGCCTGCAGGATCTTGGTCACGTCGGCCGGGTCCCATACCGACGGGATCCTGGCCTGCCGGGTCGACTTCGCCGCAGGCACCGCCTCCAGCACCGTGGCCTCGACCAGCCCGTCGCCGACGGCGAACCGCAGGAACGACCGTAGGGCACACAGTTTGTGCTCCACCGTCTTGGCCTGGTAGCCGGCCAGGGTGGCCACGAACGCGTCGATGCTCCCGACGCCCAGGCTGGCCAGTCCGCCCCTCGTGTCGGTGAACGCGAGGAACTCGCTGGCCACCGTGGCATACGCCCGCACGGTCGATACGGCGCAAGCGGACCCCTGCAGCCACGCCTTGAACCGGGCCAGCGTGTCGGCCTGCTCGGCGCTCAGCTTGTCCACGGTCCGGGAATAGCGGCGCAGCACCGCGCCGTGGATGGCGAAGTCGTCGAGCATCGCCGCGACGCGGAACAGGTACACGTCGGTCGGCTTCAGCGTGCCGGCCTGCTCCTTATCGAAGAAGCCGCCGGACGCCTGGTCGACCCAGGCCATCGCCACGTCCAGCGAGAACTCCTGGACGCCACGGGACGCGAAGAACGCTTCCAGGCGGCGCCAGCACCCCCGGTACCAGACCATCGTCGAGGGCCTGTAGCCCAGACGCACCAGCTCGGCATTCAGCCCGGACACCAGTTCGGAAACAGCCGCCATGACGGTTGACCTCCAGTCACGAAGGCCCGGCACCGTGCCGAGCCACGTGCTCAGAGTCCAGACGGGATTATGCGCAGCGTTCGGTCGTCACGACCGTCCCCACCAGCGGCAACCGCCGGACGCTGCGCATAACCGGCTCTTCCGGATTTAGAGTGCGAGTGCCCCGCAGTGCAGTAGCGACCGGAGCCGGTAGTTGATCAGGTT
>NZ_MKVV01000071.1 GCF_001899645.1 Pseudonocardia sp. 73-21
AACTTCACCGAGCTGCCCCGGATCCGGTCGGAGCGTCCGGCGTTCGAGCTGCACTACCCGCACCTGGTGCAACGTTTCCGCGAAGAGGCGCACGCCGGCGGCCACGCCGCCCCGTCCGAGGTCGCCGCGCTCGCGGTCGCCCGCAAGGAGACACCCGGCGACGACCCCCGGTCGCGCTAGCGGCCTGCCCGGGCAGGAACACCCCCGTGCAACGGCGCTCGAACCGCGCCCGGCACCCGCCCAACGGCGAACGGGAGCTGATGGGAGCCCCGATGAGCGCCGGCAACCGGCAGCCGACCGGGAGGAGCACCCCACCCCCGTCGGGGTGGGCGGAGGGTCGGCACCATCGCGGTGGTCAGCGACAGCATCGGTCACAAGCTCCCCCTGCGATGTCCCCACGACGACCGGCCCCGGCGGGACCGGTCCCCCACGACCCCGTTCCGCCCTGCGCCAGCAGCGATACCGATCGCGCAGGCCTGGGCCCGGCGGGGCGCCGGCATCTAGCCCGGCGGCCGCCGGGTGTCTGATTCGCCGAACATCACCACCACATCGCCGGGCTCGAGGATCGTCTCGCCGGCGGGGTTGGGCAGCAGCTCGCCGCCGGCTCGGCGGATCAGCAGCGCGGTGGCCGAACCGCTCAGCTCCTGCACGGTCTGGCCCACCAGCCCCGAATTGGCCGGGACCATCAACTCCTCCATCCGCAGCGCTGCCGCGCCGCTGCGGGCAAGATCGAAGAAGTCGACCACCTCGGGTCGCAGCGCGATCAACGCCATGCGCCGCCCGGTCGTGGCGTACGGCGACACCACCCGTTCCACCCCCGCCCGGTAGAGCCGGTCCGCCGCGGCATCCTCCGAGGCCCGGGCCACGATGGCGATGGTGGGGTTGAGTGACCGGGCCACCAACGTGATGTAGACGTTCTCGGCGTCGGAGTCCACCGCACACACCAGCCCCCGCGCATGCTCGATCCCCGCCGCACGCAGTAGATCCTCCGATGAGGAGTTTCCGAGCAGGAACAGCACACCGTCTCGGCGCAGCTCCGGCTCCAGCTCGGGCTTCACCTCGATCACGACGAAGGGAACACCGTCGGCTTCGAACTCACGGGCCACCGCACGCCCGACCCGGCCGTAGGAGCAGACGATGTGATGCCCCCGCAGCCCCGTGATACGTCGCTGCATGGACCGCCTCCTCGACCTCGCGACAAGCTGCCCGTCGACCAGCCCGGTGGCCAGCACCCCGAGCACGACGACGAACACCGACACCCCGAACAGTGACAGGCTCACCGTGAAGATCTTCGCGGCGTCCGACAAGGCCACCGGTGTCGCGAACCCCTCCGTGGTCAGGGTCGAGACCGTGAGATAGACCGCGTCCACCAGATCGAACCCGAACAGCAGATAGCCGAGCACGCCGTACCCCAACAAGACGATGATGCCCGCGGCCAGCAGCCACGACCGGCCACTGAGACGCACCACCGGATCCTTCGCCGCCCGGCCAGACCCATCACCCGGGTCGCTCCTGCGCACCGCGGTGACGCCCCGGGCGCTCAGTCAGCCACTCAGCTCAGCCGCATGGAGCTGCGGATCAGCGTGTAGGCCTCGACCTGCAGGAACTTGACCCCGCCCCGGTCGGTGGCGCTGCCACGAAGCCGCGCCACGGCCTCCCCGGCGGCGTCGGCGGCGGCCGTGTCCGTCCAGGCGGTCGCGACGATGCCGGCCCCCGAACTGCGGTCGAGCACCATCTGGATGCTGCACAGACCGCTGCATGCGGTGAGCACGGGCAGCACCTGCTCATCGAAGAACGAGACCGCCTCGTCGATCCTGGCCAGCTCGATCTGCAGGCGCCCGAAACGCACCGCCGCCCCCGGCTGCGCCGCTGCCGGCTGCGCCCCGGCCACCACCTCGAAGCTCTCCACGCTGAGATCCCCCCCGGCGACCGCGACCGCCCCCTCCCGCACCCGGGTCAGCACGGCCTCCGAGGAGTGCAGCGGCTCGTCCCAGTACGACGCGGCCACGATCAGGCCGGCGTCCCGGTCGACCAGGGTGACCAGACCACTGTTGCCGGCCGCCGCCTCGACCACCGGCCGATCCGACGTTTCGATGTACTCGACCGCCGCGTCGACCTTGCTCACGTCACCGAAGATCGTGTTGATCCGCACATACATGAGGGTTCCCCTTCGAATCCTGTCCATCCACCCGATCGGTCCGCGGCACGAGGGGTCGGCAAACCTCCACGAACCACGTCCCCCGGGAGACTATGCCAACCCCAGCACTTTCTCAGTTGCAATGTTTCGCAAGTCACGATATCGTTCGGACTGTTCGTGTCGGACGAGTCGTAGGAGTTGGACAGCGTGATCACGAAGCTGCACGGTGAGGTCGACGTCGTCCTGACGAGGTTGGCCGCCGACCGGGCGGTGGGGCTTCCCTACGAGACCTATCTGCACCGGGCGCGTCTACAGAACCTGCTCGACACCGCCGGGCACCACGGTGTCGACCTCGACACCTGCGACTCCTCCCGCGGACCGACTCCACCGGGCCAGGTGGCGATTCCTGTCCATGTGGCGTGGCCGTAGTGGGGCCCGTCCACCGTGCGCAACCCTGCTGCCGATGGCCAGAAAGCGCACCCGAGGAATGGAAATGCCCATCATGCAGTTCCGGCTGAGCTTGGCCGCCCGCGCCGGCCAGGTCCGCGCGGACCGAGGTGCCCGATGACAGCCTCGCCGGCGATACCCGACGACGGTCGGCCCGCGAACCCCGGCGGCGGGGTGGACAGTCCCCGACCGCTCCATCCGGCCGGGCGGGCACTGCGCCAGGTCGCGGTCATCGGCGACGGCACCGGCCACGGCCCGCCCGCGCAGCCGGGAAGACCACTGGCCACCATCCTGGCCGGTGACGCGGCAACCCTCCAGAGACTGGCCAGGATCCCCGCCGTGACCAGGCCCGCGTCCCAGTGGGACGCCACCGACACGGTCGCCGAGCAGATCCGCCAGTTCCCGCCCGAGATCACCGCGGTCCTGCTGACCCGCACCAGCCCGACACGGGCCCGCTCGGTGCAACGACTCGTGGAGCAAGCCGGTGGCCGACCGGTGCTCACCGACGAGGACGCCACGGCGATCGCGCTGACCGCCGCCGCCCTGGTCTACCTGCGCGGTCTGGGCCGCGACCAGTACCGCGCCAGGATCCTGATCGCCGACGCCACCCGCATGCCCATCCTGTCGGCACTGCTGCTCGCGACCGGATTTCCCGACATCACCCTGTGGAACACCCCCGATGCCGCCTGGTTCCCGCTGCATCGCGCAGCCCGCGACGCCGACGTGGTCATCGACCTCCAGCATGCCCCGGACAGCAACCCCACAGGCAGCAACCCCATGGGAGCACCCGCACTGGGTGAGCAGGGTGAGTTGAGCGCTGTCGGGTTCGAACTCGACCGCCCCGAGGGATCAGTGATCACCCCGCGCGCCCTGGACGACGGCCGCATGCTCATCGCGCCCGGACTGTTACGGGCCCTCGCTGAGTACCCCGCCACCGCGCCGCCCCTGGGCCTGGGCATCTACGAAGCCGTCGCCCGCGCCGTCGCCCACGCCACGCCGGCCCGCCGCCGCCTGCACGGCGTACCCGACCGGGATCCCGCCACCGGCACCCCCGACGTCGCCGACGCCATCGCCGGCGCCGTCACGCTGCATCTCGCCCTCACCCGGCCATAGCCGAGGACCCATCCTCGCCGCAGCCCTCACACACCCGCCGACCACGCCGTCCACACCGCCGTGTCGTCGCGCATGGCTCACCTCACAAGCTGAACACTTGCAGACCTTGTAAAGTGCGAATACTGTTGAGTCCTGGAGCGACGGAGGAGATGCGCAATGGTGAACCCCGACCCGCACAACCACATCGAGACGGTTCGGCGCACCCTCGCCCTCGCCGACCGGGTGGGACTGCCGCGCACGGCCCATCCGCGCCGGGCCCTCCTGCAGGACCTGACCGACATGACGGACCTCGCTGCGGCCCCTTCGCGGCGCCCGGCGGTGCCACGCGGGGCATCGGGCCACTGCGCCCAGCCGGCCCCGCGGCCCGGGATCGGGGTGCACCGAGCGCGGTGTTGGGCCAGCCCGCTGACCGGTGGCGCCGAGCAGGACAACCCGGGAACGCCGCCCGCGGCGACACCCCGCAGCTGCGGGCGGCGACACCCGTGACGACACCCCGGACGACACCTCCTCCGCAGTCGGTCGTCTCCCATTGCGCGACCCGCGGCCTGGCCGTGGTCAGCGACGGCAGCGACTTCCACCGCGAGGGCGGAACCAGCGTGCTGAGCGGACTGTTGAGCACCGCCGCCCTGGTGCGCGAGCACAGCGGGACGGGGGCAACCGCGATGCTGATCACCGCGGACAACGTGGCGGAGCTGACCGCCGAACTACGTCGGGCGGCCCCCGGATTCAGCGCGGTCTACCTCATGCACACCAACCCGGTCCGGGGCCGCGCCGCCCAGAGCGCGCTCGCCAACACCGTGGCGGTGATCACCGACCGGCAGACGACCGCGGTCGCTCTGATCGCCGCGTTGCTGAGCACCCTCGACCGCGCCGGCACCGCCCCCGCCGCCGCACGCGTGGTCATTGCGGGCGCCCAACACAATCCCCTGGTGGCCGCGCTCGCCGTGGCCACCGGGATCGGGGAGATCGACAGCTGGAACCTGGGCGACGCCCACAACTTCCCGTTGCGCGCCTTCGCCCGCCGCGGCGCGGTCGTGATCGACCTGCTCGGCTCCGCCGCGCTGAGCAGCCAGGACGCCGCGCTCGACCCCCCGATCCCACGCATCACCCTCGACGATCCCCGCGCCCCGCTGCTCGCCCTGCCCGGCCTGCTCGCCGCCGCCCACGCATGGGGCCCTCCGGACGTCGCCACCTGTCTAGCCTGCGCGCGGGCCCTCGCCGAACCGACCCCCGCCGGACAGCCCCTGCCCGGCCTGCCCCAAGCCGGCCGATCCGAGCCGACCCATCCCGGTCAGACCCGGGCCGATGCCGCTTTCCCGTACCCGCATCTCGTTCGATGACAAGGGGCGCAGGCGACAGCGGCCTGCGCCCGTGAGGAGACACGCGATGACCGCAGCAGCCCTTCCCGGTCTCGACCAGGCCCCCACCGACCACCGGCGGCTGCTCGACTGGGTCCGTGAGGTCGCCGAACTCACCACCCCCGACGAGGTCGTGTGGTGTGACGGATCGGCGGTGGAGTGGCAGCGGCTGACCCGAAAGCTCGTCGACGCCGGCACGTTCGTGCAGCTGTCCGAGGAGGCCAAGCCCAACTCGTTCTGGTGCGCCTCGGACCCGGCCGATGTGGCCCGGGTCGAGGACTCCACGTTCATCTGCTCGACCCACGAGGCCGACGCCGGGCCCACCAACAACTGGATGGACCCCGCGGAGATGAAGCAGCGCCTGCGGCGGCTGTATCGGGGTTGTATGCGCGGGCGGGTCATGTATGTGCTGCCGTTCTGCATGGGCCCGCTCAGCGCCACCGATCCCAAGCTCGGCGTGCAGATCACCGATTCCGCCTACGTCGTGGTGTCGATGCACATCATGACCCGGATGGGCACCGCCGCCCTGAAGCTGCTCAGCCGCGACGCCGAGTTCGTACCCGGTCTGCACTCGGTGGGCGCACCGCTGGAGCCCGGCCAGCCCGACGTGCCGTGGCCGTGCAACACGACCAAGTACATCACCCACTTCCCGGAGACCCGGGAGATCTGGAGCTACGGATCCGGGTACGGCGGCAACGCGCTGCTGGGCAAGAAGTGCTACTCGCTGCGGATCGCCTCGGTGATGGCCCGCGACGAGGGCTGGCTCGCCGAACACATGCTCATCCTGAAACTCACCTCGCCCGCCCAGAAGGTCCACTTCGTCGCCGCCGCATTCCCGTCGGCGTGCGGCAAGACGAACCTGGCCATGCTGCGTCCCACCATCCCGGGCTGGACGGTGCAGACCCTCGGTGACGACATCGCCTGGATGCGGTTCGGCCGCGACGGTCGGCTGTACGCGGTCAACCCCGAGTACGGGTTCTTCGGCGTCGCCCCCGGTACCGGGGAGAAGACCAACCCGCACGCCATGACCACCCTGGGCCAGGGCAACACGATCTTCACCAACGTCGCGCTCACCGACGACATGGACGTGTGGTGGGAAGGCGCCACCGACACCCCGCCCGAGCACCTGCTCAGCTGGAAACGCGAGGAATGGACGCCGGCCAGCGGCGAACCGGCCGCGCACCCCAACTCCCGCTACTGCACCCCGATATCCCAGTGCCCGATCCTCGCCCCGGAGTGGAACGACCCCCAAGGAGTTCCCATCTCGGCGATCTTCTTCGGGGGCCGCCGGGCCTCCACGGTGCCGCTGGTCACCGAGGCCCGCGACTGGCAGCACGGCACATTCCTCGCCTCCACCCTGTCGAGCGAGACCACCGCGGCGGCCACCGGGCAGGTCGGAGTGGTGCGCCGCGACCCGATGGCGATGCTGCCGTTCATCGGCTACCACGTCGGGGACTACCTGCGGCACTGGATCGACACCGGCAAGAACGCCGACGCCGGCGCCCTGCCGAAGATCTTCTACGTCAACTGGTTCCGCCGCGGCGACGACGGCCGGTTCCTCTGGCCCGGGTTCGGGGAGAACTCCCGGGTCCTGGCCTGGGCGATCGCCCGCATCGAGGGGACCGCCGCCGCGGTCGACACCCCGATCGGGTTCGTGCCCACCCCCGATGCGCTCGACCTCGACGGCCTCGACGTGCCCGCCGCGGACCTGCGGGCGGCGCTGGCCGTCGACAGCCACGAATGGGCTGCCGAGCTGCCGCTGATCGAGCAGTGGTTCGACACCGTCGGAGCCAAGCTGCCCGATGTGCTGCGCGACGAACTCGACCACCTGCGCTACCGGCTGGGCTAGCGCCCTCCTCCAGCGGCGGGACCCGGCCGGCGACACCACCCCTCCCTGGCGACCCGGCCGGGCTCCGCCTCCACCTTCACGCAACGCGCCGGAGCCCACACGTCCCCAGCGGACGACACATCAGCGGCAAGAGGCGACATTGAGCCTTTGCCAACCTGATCAGGTGCTGGCGATCATGAGGGTGTGAACTGCGGCAACGAGTCCGGAAGCCCGGCTGGGACTGGAGCGGATCTTGCGCAGGATCCGCCAGTTCTTCAGCTCGGCGTTGACCCGCTCACCCGGCCCACGCTGGCGGCGTGCGGGGTGTTGACGTCCTTCTGCGCCGGGGAGAGTCGCCGGTAGCGGCCGGTGTCGGGGTCGACCCGGCGACGCCGCTGCGGGACCCGGATCATCGGGCCGCCCTGGTAGGCGGCTCGTGATCAGTGAACCCGGTCGATGAACCCGGCGACGCAGTGGTGTGTCAGGCCCGTCGACTGCACCGGGCCGCCACCCGCGAGACAGTGCAGCCCCGACCCTTTCTGCGTCGCCGAATCGACAGCCGCCTTGATCCAGCAGGGCGACCGGGCGCCGGGGATACGAACGAACTATCCGCAGTCCAGGCGTGCTACGTGATCATGGCGAAGATCAAGGTCGAGGGCACGGTCGTCGAGCTCGACGGCGACAGGTGATCAGAACGTGCTGCGGCTGATGAGCAAGATCGGATCGACCAACAGTTGAGTGGCCGGGCCGCGAGGTGCCATCGCCGTTCGCGGCCCGGCAGCTCGCACCTGCGTGTACCCACCTGCGCGGACAAGAGCTGACCGGCTACTCGATCACCGCACCGTGGAGTGCCTCTGCGGACGCCACAAACGTCGCCCACTCCGCGAGGAGCTTCTCGAACTCGGGCGTGGCGATCGCCTGCTGGTACTCCTGCAGGCTGGTCACCTCGAGCACCTCGAGATAGTCGATCGACGGGGCACCGGCACCGTCGACTGTCGAGTCGATCCGGGTCACGTCGTAGGACACGATCGCCGGATGTGCCCGCGCCACCGGATAGTCGCCGGTCCGGATCCACCCCTCGTAGGTGGCCGGGTCGGTTCCGTCGTGCAGTCTGCTCAGGAAGTACACGCGGTGGGTCATCGCCTGAGCTCCTCCGCCGCGCTGAGCACCGAGGCCACGATGGACGCGTAGCCGGTGCACCGGCAGAGGTTGCCGGAGATGCATTCGCGGACCTCGTCGGCAGTCGGTTCGGGGTTGCCCTCGAGGAACTCCGTGGCGCACATGAGCATCCCGGGCGTGCAGAAGCCGCACTGCAGACCGTGGTTGTTCCAGAACGCCTCCTGCAGTGGGTTGAGCTCGGCACCGTTCGCCAGGCCCTCGACGGTGGTGATCTCGGAGCCGTCGGCCTGCACCGCGAGCATCAGGCAGGCACGCGTGCTGCGGCCGTCCACGATGATCGTGCAGGCCCCGCACACCCCGTGTTCGCAGCCGAGGTGGGTACCAGTGAGGCCGCACTCGTGGCGGATGAAGTCCGCCAGGGTCAGCCGGGGTTCGCAGGTTCCGGAGTAGAGGTGACCGTTGATGGTCACCGACACCGCCTGGCTGTCGTCGCTCATGCCGCCACCTCGGTTCGCTGGATCGCCGTCCGGAGGGCCCGCCGCACGAGCAGGCCGGCCATGTCTCGCCTGTAGTCAGCCGGCGCGTGGACGTCGCCGGTCGGTTTGATGCTGCCGGCCACCGTCTCGGCGGCCGCGTCGATCGCCTCGGCCGTCGGCGCGATCCCCGCCAGCACCGCCTCCGCGCCGTGCAGCCGGACCGGTACCGACGCCACCCCACTCGCCGCCAGCCGGACCAGATCCACCGTGCCGTCGGCGGCGAGGTGGATCGCAGCCATGGTGGCCACGATGGCGAAGTCGCCGTGCCTGCGGGCCAACTCCTCGACGGCCACGCCGGTGCCGGCGGGCAACCGCGGCAGCCGCACACCGGTGAGAACCTCGTCGAACTCCATGGCGGTGGTGAACGTGCCGAGGAAGTAGTCCTCCGCGGCCACCAACCGGCTCCCACCGGGACCCTGCACGAGCAGCTCCCCGCCCAGGCCGGTGACCAGCGCCGGAAGCTCGGCGGCAGGATCGGCGTGGGCCAGGCTGCCACCGACCGTGCCGCGGTTGCGGTTGGTGACGTGCCCGACGTGGCGCAGCACCTGCGGCAGCAGCGGGACGGCCCCGGCGGCGACGTCGCTGGTCTCGACGTCACGCTGCCGCGCCATGGCCCCGATCACGAGGCTCCCGTTCTCGACGCGGATCCCGTCGAGGCCCGCGGCCCGGTTGATGTCGATCAGCACCGACGGGCGCGCCAGCCGGAAGTTCATCAGCGGGATGAGGCTCTGGCCGCCGGCCAGCACCTTGGCGTCGGAGCCGTGCTCGGTGAGCAGGGCGACCGCCTCGGCGACGTCACCGGCACGCGCGTACTTGACGGGTGGGGGTTTCATGCCGAGCCCTCCTTCGCCTGTGATGCTGAGATCTGGGCTGCCCGGATCAGGTCCAGCAGCCGCGGCGGGGTGACGGGGAACCGGGTGACGGTGACGCCGAGGTCGCTCAGCGCGTCGTCGATGGCGCTGCCGACCAGCGAGACGCCGGCGATGGTGCCGGCCTCGCCGACACCCTTGATGCCGCCAGGGATGTCGGGCGCGGGCGTCTCCTGGTGGTAGAAGTGGAACGGCGGGATCTCCATGGCGGTGGGCAGCAGGTAGTCCATGAAGCTCGCCGTGCGCAGCTGGCCCTCGTCGTCGTAGATCAGCTCCTCCAGCAACGCCCCGCCCAGTGCCTGGGCCAGCCCGCCGGCGAGCTGGCCGTCCACCAGCATCGGGTTGATCACTGTGCCGCAGTCGTGGGCCTGCAGGCAGTCGATCAACGACACCATGCCGGTCTCGCGGTCGACCTCGGCGAGCAGCGCGGTGCAGCCGTAGGACGTCGCCATGTTCGGCGGGTCGAAGACGTCGACCTCCTCCAGGGTCGGCATCTCCCCCTCGGGCAGCCGGTCGAGCAGGCGGCGGTAAGCCGCGTCGCCGATCTCGCGGGTGGTCACCGACCGGCCAGGCGCGCCGCGGACGCTGAGCACCCCGTCGACGATCTCCATGTCGTCCGGGGAGGCCTCCAACAGTTGCGCGCCGATCCGCAGCAGCTTCGCCCGTAGCCGCTCCCCCGCCCGGATGATGGCCGCGCCGCCCAGGGGCGCCGCCCGGCTGCCACCGGTGCCGTAGCCGGTGTACGGGCAGGAGTCGGTGTCGCCGGTGACGACGACGATGTCGTCCATCGGGACGCCGAGGCTGTCGGCGGCGAGCTGAGCGTAGATCGTGTGGGTGCCCTGACCCATGTTGATCTGTCCGGAGTAGACGGTGACCTTGCCGATCGAGTCCATCCGCAGGGTCACCTCGTCGAAGCCGGAGTGCGCGAGGCCGACAAGGTTGAGGATGCGGCTGGGCCCGTACGCGCTCGGCTCGACGTGGAACGAGTAGCCGATCCCGACCGAGCGTCCCTCGGCGCGAGCCTGCGCCTGGCGCTCCCGCCAGCCCAGCTCCTCGATCTTGCTCATCGCGAGGTCGAGGCAGTCGGCGTAACGGCCGCTGTCGTAGGTGAACGCCACCCCGCTGAAGTGCGGGAACTCCTCGGGAGCGGGGAAGTTCTTGCGGCGGATCTCCGCGCGGTCCATGCCGAGCTCGCGGGCGGCGATCTCGATCAGCCGCTCGTGCACGATGTTGCCCTTGGGCACACCCCAGCCCCGGTAGGAGCCGTAGGGCGAGCGGTTGGTCATGACGGCCTTGACCGTCACGTCCAGGTTGGGGATCTTGTAGGGCCCCATGCAGGTCAACACCGATGCCCACGGCGGGCCGGAGCCGACGGTCCCGAGCGCGCCGCCGAGCACCCCGTAGGAGATCCCGCGCAGGCCGACGATCGTGCCGTCGTTGGTCAGCGCCATCTCGAAGTCGAGGCGCTGGTCGCGGGAGTGTGAGGTGGCGAAGAAGCTGTCGCGGCGGTCCTCGATCAGCTTCACGGGGCGGCCGGTGCGCCTGGACAGGACCGCGGCGATGACCTCCTCGCCGTAGAAGTCGAACTTGTTGCCGAAACCGCCGCCGAGGTTGGGCGTCCGCACGCGGATCTTGTGTACCGGCACCCCCAGGACCTCCGAGAGCAGGTCCCTGGCCAGGTTCGGCGCCTGGGTGGACAGCCACACGTCGATCGTGTCGGAAAACGCATCCCAGTCGACGATGGCGCCGCGCGGTTCCAGCGGGCAGCCGAACGCCCGGCCGTGGTTGAAGCTCTCCTTCACCACGACGTCGGCCGCGGCAAAGGCCTCGTCGGGCTCGCCGAAGGTGTAGGTGAGCGAGCCGCTCACGTTGTCGGGCCAGTCGTCGTAGAGCTTCGGGGCGTCGGGGGCCAGCGCCGCGTCGAGGTCGGCCACCACAGGCAGCGGCTCGTACTCGACGTCGATCAGTTCGAGTGCGTCCTCGGCGACGTAACGATCGACGGCGACGACGGCCGCGACTGCCTGGCCGACCCAGCGCACCCGGTCGGTCGCCAGAGCGTGGGTCTTCGCGATCCGCTGATCGGGGATCGGGAACCAGATCACCGGCTGCTGCCCGGCGACGGCAGCCAGGTCGGCGCCGGTGATGACGTCGAACACGCCGGGGAGCGCACGCGCCGCGCTGGTGTCGATGCTCAGGATCCGCGCGTGCGCCTCGGGGCTGCGCAGGACCGCAGCCTCGATCATCTTCGGGACCGTCACGTCGTCGACGTACTCGCCGCGGCCGGCGAGCAGCCGTGGGTCCTCGGTGCGGCGGACGGGAGTGCCGGTGTAGCGGGTCTGGGTCGTGACGGGGGGTTCAACGATGGTCATGGGGCTCTCCTTGCCGGTGTCGGACGGCGGGCTCAGCTTTGGATGGCGGCAAGGACCTCCTCCGGCGTGATCGGGATGCTGTTCAACGGCCGGCCGATCGCGTCGCAGACCGCGTTGGCGATCACGGCGGCGGGCAGCAGCACCGGGCCCTCCGCCACCCCCTTGGCGCCGTACGGGCCGTCCGGGTCGGGATGCTCCAGCGCCACGAACTCGACCCGGGGGATGTCGACGGCCAGTGGCAGCCGGTAGCTCTCCAGCGTCCGCTCGCGGTAGCGGCCGTCCTCGCCGATCCGCAGGCTCTCGTGCAGCGCGTAGCCGATGCCCTGGGCGACTGCTCCGGAGACCTGGCCGTATGTGCCGTCCGGGCTGATCACCCGACCGACCTCCTGCGCCACCAGGTAACGCAGCACGCGCACGGTGCCGGTCACCGGGTCGACCTCGACCTCCGCGATGTGCACGTGGTAGGTCGGCGTCGGGAAGGACGGGAACAGCAGCCCGCTCGCGCAGCTCGGGTTGAAATCCGGGAACGGGGTGACGAACGAGCCGGTGCCCTGCAGCGGGCCGACGGTGTTCAGCGCGGTGCTCGCCACCATCGCGATCGGGACGCGAGTGCCCGGGGCGCCCTTGACCCGGACGCTGCCCTCTGCGACCTCCAGGTCGTCCGGTGCCGCTTCGAGCAACCCCGCAGCCACCGCCTTGATCTTCTCGACGACTTCGTCGGCCGCGATCAGCGCGGCCTTGCCGACGGCGCGGGTGGTGCGGCTGCCCTGCGATCCCCCGTCGTAGCCGGCGATGTCGGTGTCGGGCAGCGTGACGAACACGTCCTCCGGCGGGATGCCCAGACGTTCGGCGACAATCTGGGTGACCCCGATCGACACTGCGCCCGAGCCGTTGTCGTTGGCCGCAGTGACCACCGCGGCCGTGCCGTCCTCACGCAGCGAGACCACAGCACTGCCGGGCCCGGGGTTGGTCAGCCACCACGCCGCGCCGATGCCGATGCCGCGATAGGGCCGGCGGCCCGCCTCCAGATCAGCCCACGGCGCGAGGGCCTCCAGCGCGTCGAAGCCCTGGCGCAGGATGCCGGCCTCGTGCAGTACCTGGCCGTTGAGCAGCTCCTCGCCGTCCCCGAAGAGCAGCCGCAACCGGTAGTCACGGCGGTCGAGCGTCAGCTCGGCGGCGATGTGGTCCATGTGCCGCTCGACGGCGTGATAGAGATAGGTGCCGTTGACGCCACGGAACGCACCCGTCGGGGCGGTGTTGGTGTAGACGAGCCGGGCAGTCACCCGGGTCGGGCCGCCCTGGTACACCCCGCGCGCGCAGTGCAGCGCGATCGCGGCCAGCCACGGCATCTCGCCGCTGCAGGCGCCGTTGTCGGCGATCACTTCCAGCTCGCGGGCCAGGATGGTGCCGTCGGCGGCCACCGCCGAGCGGATCCGGGTGATCGCCCCCTCTCGGCTGGGGCAGGTCAGCAGGTCTTCGGTGCGGGTGTTGACGAGCTTCACCGGGAGCCCGCCCGCCGCTCGCGACAGGAGCGCGGCGTAGGGCTCCAGGCCCGCGTCGAGCTTGGCCCCGAAGCCGCCGCCGATGGTGTGGCCGACCACCCGCACCGCCGAGGGGCGGACGTCGAGGAACTGTGCCACGCGGTCGCGGACGTTGAACGGGAACTGGTGGGCGGTGTGCACCGTGTAGCGCCCGCCGCGGAAGATGCCGACGGCGCTCTTGGGCTCGATGTAGGCCTGGTACTGGCGCTGGGCCACGAACTCATCGGTGATCACCCGATAGGCCCGGGCGAACGCCTCGTCGACCCCGGGCGGGTCGGCGATGCACTCGGCGGCGACGTTGCCGTGGCGGGGGAAGTCCGGGCCCGCGGCCGGCACGTAGGACTCCCAGTCCGGGTGCACCAACGGCGAGTCCGGGGTCATCGCCTGCTCCAGGTCGACAACGGCCGGCAGCGCCTCGACGTCCAGCACGATCGCCGCCGCGGCTGCGCGGGCCTGCGCGAGGGTCTCGGCAGCGACCGCCGCGATCGGCTGGCCCTCGTAGCGCACGCGGTCGGACGCGAACAGCCGCTGGTCGCGCAGCACCCAGCCCGCGTAGGCGTCGGGGGCGTCGGCCGCGGTGATCACGGCGTGCACGCCGGGCATCGCCAGCGCAGGCGCGGTGTCCAGCCGGGTGATCGTCCCCGAGCTGACCGGGGAACGCAGCAGCGCACCCCAGATCATCCCCGGTTCCTCGTGGTCGACGCCGTAGACGGCCTCGCCACTGACCTTCGCCTGCCCGTCGGCGCGGGGCACACGCTCGCCGATGACCGTCATCCCGCGACCCTCCCGGCTACGGTCGCCGCGACGGCGTCGACGATCTGGCTGTAACCCGTGCAGCGGCAGATGTTGCCGGCCAGCGCCCTGCGGACCTCGTCCTCGGAGGGTTTGTCGTCCTCGCGCAGGACCGCGACCAGCGTGGTGATGAAGCCAGGAGTGCAGAAGCCGCACTGGACCCCACCCGCACTGATGAACGCGGCCTGCAACGCGGCGCCCAGCTGGTCGCCGCTCAGGCCCTCGACGGTCTCCACGCTGCGCCCGGCCGCCGCTCCGGCGGCGTAGATGCAGGAGTCGACCGGCAGCCCGTCGACCAGGACGGTGCACGCACCGCACTCGCCCTCATTGCAGCCCTCCTTGGTACCGGTGAGCCTCAAGCGGTCCCGCAGTACGCCGAGCAGGGTGTCCGCGGCGTCGACCTCGAGGGCCGCGGGCCTCCCGTTGACCGTGAACGACAGCTCCATCGCACTCACCTTCCCGCTCGCTGTGCACAGATCCCGGCCGCCCGGCGCAGCAGCCCGGGGACGACGCGGCGCCGGTAGGCCGCGGTCGCGCGCAGGTCGTCGACGGGCTCGACGCCGTCCAGGACGGCCGACGCGGCTGCGTCGACGCGGTCGGGTTCGAGCGGGCCGCCCACCAGCGCCGCCTCCGCGCCGGTGGCGCGCTGCGGGCGGGGCCCGACCGACGCCAGCGCGACCCTGGCCTCGGTGACCGTGCCGGCCTCGTCGAACCGCAGCCGCATGGCGAGACCGACGATCGCCACCTCCATGGCGCTTCGCCGGCCCACCTTCAGGTAGACGTCGCCGCTGCCCTCCCCGGTCGCTGGCATGCCGATCGCGGTGAGCAGCTCATCGGGCGCGCGGGTGGTGGCCCGGCGCCCGACGAGGAACGCACTCAACGGCACGGTCCGGCTCCCGGCGCTGCTGCGCAGGGTCACCGTCGCGTCGTGCACCAGCAGGGCGGGCACGGTGTCTGCGGCGGGCGAGGCGTTGCAGACGTTGCCCCCGATGGTGCCCACCACCTGCGTCTGCCGCCCGCCCACGGTGGCGGCGGACTCGGCGACCGAACGGAAGCCGTCCCCCAGGACGCCCTTGGCCAGCTCGCGGTGCGTCACGAGGGCGCCGAGGGTGATCGGGCCGTCGACCTCGATCCCTCGCAGCGCCTCGATCCGCTCGACGTGCAGCAGGGCCGCGGGC
The DNA here is from genome assembly GCF_001899645.1 of Pseudonocardia sp. 73-21. Lineage (GTDB taxonomy): Bacteria > Actinomycetota > Actinomycetes > Mycobacteriales > Pseudonocardiaceae > Pseudonocardia. The sequence continues at coordinate 15,288 of NZ_MKVV01000071.1, forward strand.
GTGATCTCCCCACGGGCGAGCTGGACCATCACGTCGGTGCCACCGGCGAGGACCTGGCAGCGCTCACCGCGCGTGGCCAGCACGTCGAGGGCCGCATCGAGAGAGTCGACTGCGTGCAGCTCCATCACAGCTCCTGGTGGTCAGTGGGTCTTCAGGGGGCCGGCCGCCTTGACGCGGACCCGGGCGACCGGCTCGGTGAGGTAGGCCAGCGGAACCTCGTCGATCTCCACCACCTCGACGTGAGCGGGATCGGCACCGGCCCGGATCGCCTCGTCGCGCGCCAGCCGGACGGCCTCGGCCAGCGCGTCGTCGCGGCCGTCCTTGCCGTAGCTGAACACCCGGTCGACCTCGCCGGACACCGACGCGATGGCAGCCCCGATGGCGTTGGCCACGTCGTAGTTCTCCGGGCGGTGCACGCCGGCCACCCCGGCGAGGGTCTCGGGGATCAGCCCACTGCCTCCGCCGACGGCGATCAGCGGCAGCTCGCGGCCCGACGTCTTGACCCGGTCGACCGCCTCCTCGATGCGGACGGCACAGGCGGCCAGGCAGCGCAGCAGGAGGTCGGTGTGGGCCGTGGTCCGGGTGGCGTCCCCGATCCCGCCGCCGCGCCCCGACGCCACGATGGCATCGGTGAGCGTCGGCACCGATCCGCCGAACACCAGTGCCTCCGACGTCAGCCGGAAGCCGACACTCCCGGGGCCCAGCTCCACGACGCCGCCGGACTCGCGCAGGATCGTGCCGCCGCCGAGTGCCAGCGACACCAGGTCGGGCATCCGGAAGTTGGTGCGGACCCCACCGATCTCGACGGCCGTGGACGACTCCCGCGGGAACCCCGAGGACAGGATCCCGATGTCGGTGGACGTGCCGCCGACGTCGACGACCAGCGCGTCCGTCGACCCGGTGAGGTAGCTCGCGCCCCGCATGCTGTTGGTCGGGCCGCTGCCGATGGTCAGGATCGGGTAGCGCCGGACGTAGTCCAGGCTCATCAGCGTGCCGTCGTTCTGCGCGATATAGGCCTCGGCGGCGATGCCGTGCGCGCGCATCGCGTTGCTCAGTCCGTCGGTGACCCGCCCCGCCACCGCGACCAGTGCCGCGTTGAGCACACAGGCGTTCTCCCGTTCGAGCAGCCCCAGTGAGCCGATCTCGTGGCTCAGCGACACGGGGACGTCACCGAGCACCTGCCTGACCAGCTGCTCAACGCGGAACTCCTGGTCGGACAGCACCGGGGAGAACACCCCCGAGACCGCCACGCCCTCGGCCTGCTCGCGCACGCTCTCCAGAAACCGGCACACGGCGTCCTCGTCGAGCGCGACGATGGGCTCCCCGGTCATCTCGACGCCGCCGTCGACGATGGTCTCCCCGCAGGAGACCGCCATCCGCAGGTCGGGGGGCCAGCTCGACAACGGCGGGATGGCCTGCGTCGCCGGGCCGCCGAGCCGTACCGCCGCGACCCGGTTCAGGTTGCGGCGCTCCAGGATCGCGTTGGTGGCATGCGTCGTGCCCAGCATGACGTGGGTGACCCGCTCGGCCGCACCGTCCACCTCGCCGAGCACGCGCTGCAGGGCCGACAGGATCCCCGTCGTCACGTCCGGGGTGGTGGGGTGTTTGACCTTCGCCAGCAGCCGGTCCTGCGGGTCCATGATGACGGCGTCGGTATTGGTGCCACCGACGTCGATACCGACGCGCAGACCGCCCATGAGTTCAGGCACGGAATCCCCCCGCCACGCGCGTCGGCGCCGACCCGGATGCGCGCTCGGCGACCGGGACGAAGTCGAAGTCGTATCCGAAGGCCCGTGGCCCGACCGCCTTGAGCCCGTCGGCGGTGATCCAGACGGCCGGAGAGTCGAACGCCACGATCTCGACCCGCTGGCCGTAACGGATCATCTCCGTGACGATCCCGTGGCCGGTGTGGACGTCGAGCAGCGTGATGATGTCCGGGACGGTCGCGAGCGGCTCGCCGTCCTCGATCACCACGAGGTTCTCGTTCTGGAACTCCAGCCGGAACAGCCGGCCCTTGTCGTCGCCGAGGCCGTCGATGAGCGCCGAGCCACGGACGAACCCGCCGCTGGTCCGCCGCTCGATGTCGATCACCTTGCCCTGCCCCAGCCGCACCATCGGGGCCACCTCGGCGATCGCCGCGAGCGGATCGTCCCCGCCGCCCAGGATCGCCTCCCCCATGCGGATCGCGCGGGTCACCGTGCCCGAGATCGCCGGGCGCCGGGCCTGGCCGACCGTCATCGGATAGAGCCCGCCGCACGCGGAGCCGCCCATCGCCGCCACGGCGTTGCGCACGAGCTTCTCCAGCCAGATGTTGTCGCGGGTGGTGAAGACGATGGTCTGCAGCCGTTCGTCGGTGATCACCGCGGGCGAGCCCGGCATCCCGTACAGGTGCGGGGTCAGCATCTGCAGCTCCGGGAACGCCCGGCCCATGAAGTCCGCGTCGAGCAGCGGCAGACCCGCGTAGGCCGCCCAGGCCACGGGCAGCACCCCGTTGATGCCACCCATCTCGAAGGGCATCACCGCGGCCACCGGCCGGCCGAACTGCTGCTCGTAGCTCTCGCGGATGACCCGGCCCTCGGCACCGTTGGGGATCTTCTCCATCATCACCGTGGGGGCGCCGATCATTCCGCAGGGCATGATCAGGTCGTCGTCGTCGAAGCCGTCGAGCGGCCGCACCTCGACGGGCCCGAGCTCCCGGATCGCCACCATCGCCATCAGCTCGCCGATTCGCGGGTCCCCACCGCCACCGCCCGCGAACACCGTGCAGCCGACGGAGAGGGCGGGCAGGTCGTCCGGGCTGATGTGGGTGGCCGTCACCGGCTCAGCCTGGGGAGCACGTCGGCCGCGATCAGCCGCAGCTGGGCCTCGGTCGCGTCCGCGGGCTGCGGCGAGAGAACGACGCTGTCGGCCCCGGCGGCCCAGTACTGCTCGATCCGGGCGGCGGCCTCGTCGGGCCCGCCGGAGATCGCCAGGACGTCGATCCACTCCTCCGGCATGCCGTCGAGCAGCGCCTGATAGCCGCCCGCGGCGATCAGCTCCGCGATGGTTTCGTTGATGCCGATGGAGCCGGTGAGGGGCGTCGGGCCGACAGCCTCCAGGTAGAACGCGAGCGACTCCTTGACCGCGGCCCTGGCCGAGTCCCGGTCCCGGCCGACCGAGGTCAGGACGTAGGTGGGCACGCTGAACGTGCCGCTGCGACCGGCCTCGCTCCTACCCTTCTCGCCGAGCGACCGCGCCCAGCTGACGTACTCCGTGGGGGCGAGCACGGACAGCACGTTGCCGTCGGCGATCCGCCCGGCCAGCTCGCAGCCCCTGGCACCGATCACGCCCAGGTAGAGCGGCACCTCGGTGGCCGGCGGGTGGAACAGCGACACATCGCGGAACGTGAAGTACTCACCCTCGACGGTGTAGGGCTCGCGGCTCGTCAGGAGCGTACGGATGCCGGTGACCGCCTCGGTCAAGGCGCGCATCGGGGACCTCGGGGTGAGTCCCATCTGCCGTACCCAGGCCGGGACGCCGTGACCGATCCCGGGCAGGAAACGGCCCGGGTACGCCCGGTCCAGCGAGGCGATCTCCATCGCGGCGGCGGCCGGGTGGCGAGCGACGCAGGAGACGACACCGACACCCACCCTGACCCGGGTGGTGGCGGCGAGCACCTGCGCGGCGGCGGTCAGTCCGCCGTAGAAGAAGTAGTCCTCAGCGAGCCAGACCTCGTCGAAGCCGAGCTCTTCGCACAGGGCGGCAAGCTCCGGCAGACGTTCCGGAGCGGTGGTGCTGAGCAGCAGGATCCCGAGCCGACGGATGTCCGTCACGAGCCTCCCCTTTCTCGGCGAATGCTTCCGTCTCGAAGCTAGTTGCCCGGGGCGCGGTCGAGCCATGTGCGATCGGCACAGCATCAGCGGGTTGATTGTGCGGCCGGCACAGGTCAGGGTGAGCCATGATCCGGCTCACCGTCTCCGATGCGCTCGACGAACTGGAACGGCGCACACCCGGGCTGGCCGAGCTCGTCGTCGGGTCACCCGACCGGGAGGTCCGGGCCGCCTGGCTCGCCGAGGACCTGCGCGATCTCGGCGACTGCCCGCCGGGGTCGCTGGTGATCCTGAGCCGCACCGCATCGAGCGAGGCCCAGGGCTACAAGCTCGACGTGGCGCTGCGCCGGTTGCGCGGCGTCGCGGGTCTCGTCCTGCAGTCCGACGCGCCGAAGCCCTCCCTCAGCGCACTCGCACTGGCCCGCCGCGAGGACCTGCCGCTGATCCGGCTGACCCGCGCCACCGACGTCACAGCGGTGCTCACCGTCGTCGTCCGGATGCTCGACACACAGGTCCCGACGCTGCTGGAGCGGGCCGTTCGCGTGTGCGACGAGGTCGACCGCCTGGAGACCCACGACATCGACGGCGAGGAGCTGCTGGTGCGCTCCGGCGCAGCCGAGCTGTTCGGGCTCGCACTCGGCACCCGCGATCCCCGGCTCGTCGGCATCCCCGCGGTACTCACCGACCGCGGTGGGCACTGGCTCCAGCGCACCCCGACGGTCGTGGCCGAGGACTCGCTGGCCCAGCTCGCGATGTGGCGGATCGCGGCGGCCATGACGCGCCACGCCACCGAGGCCGACCGCGCCGAGCAGCTCTCCCTGCTCTCGGCGGGCGAGTTGCTCAACCAGCTGCTCGACACGGCGACCGAGGACAGCGGCCCGCTGCTCCGGCGGGCCGCGGCGATCGGCATCCACGTGGAGACGTGGAACCAGGTGGTCGACGTGGAGTTCGCGAACCTGCTCGCCGTGGCGCAGGACGACCCGGTCACCGCCTACCACTATTCCCAGACGCTGAGCCGGGTGGCGGCACAGACCGCGGCGCAGCAGGACGGGAGCTGGACCATGGCGCCACGGGCGGGCGGGGTCCTGCTGCTGCGCAACCGCAACCATCCTGACGGCCCGGCTGGCTTGCGGAGACTGCGGTCCGCCGCGCAGACCGTCCTCGACCGTGTCGTGCAGACGTTCCCCGCGGTGCGGGTGCTGTGCGGCATCGGCGGCGCGCACGAGGGGCTGGCGGGCCTGCAGGCCTCCCGGGCCGAGGCGGACTCCGCGCTCCAGAGCGCCCGGCTCCGCGGCGCCTTCGACGAACCCGTGCTCTTCGACGCGCCTGGGCTGAGCCGGCTGCTGGTGGAGTGGTACTCGTCGAGCTCGGTGCGGCAGAGCATCGAGGACCTGCTCGCACCGCTGAACGCGCTCAGCCCGGCGAAGCAGCAGGAGTACAGCACCACGCTGCGGGTCTACCTGGAGACCAACCGGTCCGTCGGACGTACGGCGGCACAACTCTACCTGCACCGCAACACCGTGGCGTACCGGATCACGAAGGTCCTCGACGTGCTCGGTATCGACCTCGACGATCCCAACCAGTTCCTCGCCGTCTACCTCGCCTGCTACGCCCAGTCCATGCCCCGCGGCGCACGCACGGCCCACCGCGGCACCGACTCTGGTTGACGACATCGTTCCCACCGAGTGCACGTCCGGTGTATCCGGCGAACAGTGGGTACCGGGAAGCCGCCAAAGCGAACAACACAGACGCCGCGATGACGGGGCACCGCAAAGCCACCCCGCGCCGCCTGACCGCCGAGGAACGCCGGCCCTGCTCGCCTACGTCGACGCCGACAAAATCGCCATCCGCGCGGACCTCCCGGACCTGATCCGCTTCGTGCTCGGCTCCGGCCTCCGCGTCGACGAGATCTGCGCCGTGCGCGGGATGGACGTCGACCTCGACGGCATCCCGGTCGTCGACCAGAACGACATGCGCCTGGTCCCGGTGGTCGCGGTCCGCCCGGCGTCAGGCGCAGGGCAACCCGGCCGTCGCCCGCGTGCTCACGCTGATCGACACCCTCGACACCCGCTGCCAGACCGCGCCCGTCCCGACCGGAACGGCATTCCCACCGACCAGCTGACGCGTTCCGGGGACATCGGCCCCTGATCACACTCAGGAGCGGCGGAACAACCGCCGCCACATACCGCCCGAGCCCGACGTCGGTGCGCAGCTGCAACGCTGTGATGCCGGCACCCCGGCCAGGACCTGCTCGACGTGCTGCCCGCACCCGCGGTAGGTGGCCTTGCCGCAGTTCCGGCACGTCGCCCGCTGACACATGTGAACCTCCATCGTTCGGCGAGAGTCCCAATATACCCTATGGGGTATCATGTGGCGTCCGTCACACTGATACCCCCTAGGGCATCAATGAGCCGCCTTCCTCGTTGCCGCAGATACCCCAGGGGGTACATCCGACGGAGAGGTTCAGAGATGTTGCCGGAGATCGATCAGCAGCAGTTGGCCCAGGTGCGTGCGGCCGCCGCCGTGGTGGTGGTGGACGTGCGGGAGGCCGAGGAGTACCGCGCCGGCCACGTGCCCGGCGCTCGGCTGATACCGCTGAAGGTGCTGGGCGCGCGGATGCACGAGGTGCCCCGGGACACCCCGGTGTACGTGGTCTGCCAGTCCGGTGGTCGCAGCGCCCAGGCCACGCGGATGCTGCTCGGAGCGGGCATCCGGGCCGTGAACGTCCGGGGTGGCACCGCAGCCTGGATCCAGGACGGACAGCCGGTCGAGCGCGGCATCGGGACCGAGGCGACACGATGATCGAGATCCTGACGATCGAGACCACCGGGCTGGGTGATCGCAGCTACCTGGCCCACGACGGGCGGGTCGCACTCGTGGTCGATCCCCAGCGCGACATCGACCGGGTCCTGGCCGTCGCCGCCGACGCCGGCGTGACGATCACCCACGTGTTCGAGACCCATATCCACAACGACTACGTCACCGGCGGGCTCGCCCTCGCCCGGGCCACCGGAGCCGCCTACCTCCTCAGCGCCGACGACGACGTGGCCTTCGAGCGCACCGGCCTGCACGACGGGGACGTCGTGACCATCAGCCCGGACATGGCCGTGAAGGCGCTGCACACCCCCGGCCACACCCACACCCACCTGTCCTATGCACTGCTCGACGCGGCAGCCGATCCGATCGCGGTGTTCAGCGGGGGCTCCCTCCTGTTCGGTGCCACCGGCCGCCCGGACCTCCTCGGGCCCGACCACACCGACACCCTCGTGCACGCCCAGTGGCACTCCGCCCGCCGTCTCGCCACCGAACTGCCCGACGCCGCGACCCTGCACCCGACCCACGGGTTCGGCAGCTTCTGCTCGGCGAGCGCGACGGCGAGCGGCACAGCGGGCACCGTCGGGGACGAGACCCGCGCCAATCCCGCACTCACCCTGGACGAGGAGCACTACGTCCGCGACCTGCTCGCCGGGCTCGACGCCTTCCCCGCCTACTACGCCCACATGGCCCCGGCCAACAGCGCCGGCCCCGACACCCCGGACCTCACCCCGCCCGCCGTGGCCGACGCGGGCGAGCTGCGCCGACGCATCGACGCCGGCGAGTGGGTCGTGGACCTGCGCGACGGCACCGCGTTCGCCGCCGGGCACGTCGCCGGCAGCATCAACGTCGGTCTCACCGGGCAGTTCGTCACCTACCTCGGTTGGCTGATCCCCTGGGGCACCCCGATCACCCTGCTCGGCGACACCGCCGTCCAGGTGGCCGACGCCCAGCGCGAGCTCGTCCGGGTCGGCATCGACCGGCCCGCCGCGATGGCCACCGGCGGCCCCACCGACTGGACCGGCACACCGGTGTCGTTCCGTCGCGCCACGTTCACCGATCTCGCCGCCGTGCTCGCCGCCGGCGACGACCCGGCCGTGCTCGACGTCCGCCGCACCCCCGAACGGGCCACGGCCGCGATCGCCGGATCGGTGCACATCCCGATCCACGAGATCCTCACCCGGCTCGACGAGATCCCCGCCGGACCGGTGTGGGTGCACTGCGCAGGCGGCTACCGCGCGAGCATCGTCGCCTCCCTGCTGCACGCCCGCGGCCACGACGTCGTCGCCGTCGACGACGACTTCACACAGGCCGTCGCCGCCGGGCTCACGGCGACCACCGACCGGGCCGCGGCATGAGCGTCATGACCGTCGCCCTCGTCGCCCTGCTCGCCGTGCTGGTCGGGGTCACCCTCGGCCTGCTCGGCGGGGGCGGTTCGATCCTGATGGTCCCGCTGCTGGTCTACGTCGCCGGCGTGCCCACCGGCAGCGCGATCACGACGTCGTTGTTCGTCGTCGGCGTCACCTCGCTCGCCGGGCTGATCCCCCACCTCCGCCGCGGCACCGTGCAGTGGCGCACCGGCCTGGTGTTCGGCGCCGCGGCCATGGCCGGTGCTTTCGCCGGCGGACTGGTCGGCGGGCATCTGCCCGGTCCCGTCCTGCTGGGCGGCTTCGCAGTCATGATGATCGCCACCGCCGTCGCGATGCTCCGCGGCCGCCGCGCCGGCTCCGTAGCCGTCCCCGCCCGTTCCCCGGTCCGCACACTGCTCACCGGCGCGGCCGTGGGAGCCGTCGCCGGGCTGGTCGGAGCGGGCGGCGGGTTCCTGGTCGTGCCGGCACTCGCACTGCTGGGCGGGCTCGCCATGCCCGCCGCCATCGGCACCTCCCTGCTGGTCATCGCTCTGCAGTCGGCAGCCGGGTTCACCGGGCACCTGGGTGCAGCGGCCCTGGACTGGCCGCTGACCCTCACCGTGACGGGTGCCGCCGTGGTGGGCGCCCTGATCGGAGCGCACTACGCGGCACGGGTCCCCGCCGCGGCCCTACGCCGGGCGTTCGGCTGGTTCGTCCTCGCCATGGGCACGTTCGTCCTGCTCCAGCAGCTGCCGGCAGCCGCGCTCCTGCCCGCCGGGACCGCAGTGGGAGCCCTCGCCGTCGCAGCCGCCGGCTGCGCACTGATCTCGCCACGGTGCCCGCTGCGCTCCATCGGACACACGGCGGCGGGAGTACCGTGACAGCCACCAACGGCTACCCCCACGCCGAGCTCGCCGCCGTCGCCAGGGACGCCTCCACGCGCCTGCCCGCCGCACTCGACTCCCTGGCCCAGGACTGAGGTCCTCCGGCCCGGCAGGAGAGGGCGAGGGCCCCTCGTCCTCCCGACGCGGGACGACGACCGTCGAACCCCTTACAGACCGGAAGGACCGCACCACCATGATGGGTACAACAGCGATGAGCTGGTTCTGGATCTGGCCGACCCTCGTCGTCGTCGGGCTCGCACTGCTCGGCTACCTCGCCTACCGGATGGTCCAGAGCCGAGGTTCCGGACGCCCGGCCGTCCCGAACCGGTCGGCCCGCCAGATACTCGACGAACGCCTCGCGCGCGGCGAGATCGACGCCGACGACTACCGCCGTCGAGCCGACCTCCTGTGACACCGGCCCCGATCAGCCGCCGCCGCGCTCTGGTCCTGGGAGGGCTCGGCGCGGTCGGGCTGGTCACCGGCGCCACCGGATGGATCGCGAGCGCCACCGCGGCCCCCGCCACGTTCCTGCCCGGCGCCAGCGGTGCAGAACTCGTCCAGCCCCCGGTACTCGACAGCCGCGACGGCCGGCTCGCGGTCGAACTCACCGCCGCAGCCGGCGCCCGGCTGGCCGGCCGCGACACCTCCGCGCTGGGCTTCAACGGCGGCTCCCCCGGCCCGACCCTGCGCGTGCGCCCCGGCGACGAACTGGCCGTCCGGCTCACCAATCGTCTCCAGCAGCCGACCAACCTGCACACCCACGGCCTGCGCGTGTCCCCCCGGGGCAACAGCGACAACCCCTTCGTGCGGGTCGATCCCGGCGAGTCGTTCGACTACCTCTACAAGATCCCCGCCGACCATCCGGCCGGCACCCACTGGTACCACCCCCACCACCACGGGATGGTCGCCGACCAGCTCTACGGCGGACTGGTGGGCGGGTTGATCGTCGACCGCGGACCCGACGTCCCGGTCACCACCGACCGGCTGCTGCTGATCACCGACATCACCCTCGACGACGCCGGGGCCGTCGTCCCGGCCACCGCCACCGATCGGGCGAACGGCCGGGAGGGACAGCTGGTGCTGGTCAACGGCCAGCACCAGCCCACCATCACCGCCGCACCGGGCAGCACCGAGCGCTGGCGCATCGTCAACGCCTGCACGTCCCGCTTCCTGGCCCTGCACCTCGACGGCCACCAGCTCGACCAGATGGCCCTCGACGGCTCGTTCTTCCCGCGCCCGGCGGCCCACGACACTCTCGTCCTCGCCCCGGGCAACCGCGCCGACCTCCTCGTCCGCCCCCGGGACACCGGCCGGTCCGCGCTCGTCACCGCCGCCTACGACCGCGGCTCCATGATGGGCCCCGGCGCCACCGGCACCGCATCGACGACGCTGGCCACGCTGGTCACCACCGGCCCGCCCCGCGCAGCAGCGTCACTCCCCGCCACCCTCACCGCGGAGGCCCCCGTCACCGCACCGGTCACCCGGAAGCGGACGACGGACTTCCGGATGGGCATGGGCGACGGCATGGGCGGCGGCATGGGCGCCTCCATCGACGGGCGCTCCTTCGACCCGAACCGCGACGACCAGACCATCGCCTTCGGCAGCACCGAGGAATGGACCGTCACCAACAGCAGTCCGCTCGCCCACCCGTTCCACATCCATGTGTGGCCGTTCACCGTGACCGCGGCCAGCGACGGCCGGACCACCACGGGCACCCCGCAGGACGTCGTGATCATCCCGCCCCGCGGCTGGGTCCGCCTCCGGATCCCCTTCACCACCGTTCCCGGGCGCAGCGTCTACCACTGCCACATCCTCGACCACGAGGACGCGGGGATGATGGCCACCGTGGTGGTCGCATGATCGACGCCGAACACTGGGACACCGTGTACACCGACCGCGGCGAACGGGGAGTCAGCTGGTTCACCGAGACACCCGCGCTGTCACTCGCCCTGCTCGACGCCATCCACGTCGGCCCGGAGCGATCCCTGATCGACGTCGGCGCGGGCGCATCTCGACTGGTGGACGCGGTACTGGCCCGCGGTCACACCGACGTGACGGCGCTGGACGTGTCCGAACAGGGGCTCGCGGTCGCGCGGAAGCGACTCGGGGCTGCTGCAGAGCGGGTCCACTGGGTGGTGTCCGACCTTCTGGTCTGGCGACCCGGCCGCACCTTCGACGTATGGCACGACCGGGCCGTGTTCCACTTCCTCCGTGACCCCGACGCGCGGGCCCGCTACCTCGCGCTGCTCGACTCCGCCCTGCAGGACGATGGCGTCGCGGTGATCGGCACCTTCGCCGAGGACGGGCCGACGGCCTGCTCGGGTCTGCCGACGGCCCGCTACTCGCCCGACGAGCTGCTCGACGCCCTCGGCGGCACCTCGCGGTGGGTGGAGCTGGCCCGCCGTCGCGAGCACCACACCACCCCGTCGGGCGCCGACCAGTCCTTCAACTGGCTCGCGCTGCAGCGCCGGTCGGCTCCCTGACCAGGCGGACCTCGGAGTGAGGTCCGGGCTGCCGGTCCGCCGGCGTCGCGACCGGGCAGGCCGCCGTCAGATGGAGGCTGCGCACCGTGGACGTCGCACTCACGCCCAGGTGGATCATGTCGTAGAGCCGCCGAGCGGTTCGCCGTCGACACCGTCGTCCGGACGATCCGCCCCGCGGGCTGACCATGTCACCGGACGGGAACAGCACGGACAGGATGCGCGTTCGATATACTGTGGGGGGTATCTGAACAGGAGAGGTGCAACCATGGCGACGATCGAATTGACCACCGAGAACTTCAACGACACCGTCGGGGACGGCGGGATCGTGCTCCTCGACTTCTGGGCATCGTGGTGCGGACCGTGCCGGATGTTCGGCCCGGTCTTCGAGAAGGCAGCCGCCAAGCACGACGATGTCGTGTTCGGCAAGGTCGACACGGAGGCCCAGACCGAGCTCGCCCGGACGTTCGGCATCTCCTCGATCCCGACGCTGATGGCCATCCGCGACGGGGTCGTGCTGTACGCCCAGCCCGGCGCGCTGCCCGAGCCGGCTCTGGAACAGCTCATCGAGCAGATCCGGGGCGTCGACATGAACGACGTCCGGCGCACGCTCGCCGAACAGCCCGAGAACTGACCGACCCGCTCCGTCGGACCGGACGGACCGGTCCCACCGGGGAGAAGGCCTCATGCCATGGTCGACCGGGCCCGGAATGCTGGCGGCCGAGGACACCCCGACCGGAGCACACCACGCCACTGGAGGTCGACATGGGAGACGCTGCCGCACTGCAACGGGAGGCGCGCACGCTCGGGCGCGAGCTGCGTCGGGCGATACCCGACACCTACAAGGCCTACGCACAACTGCACGGCGCCGTGCTCGGACCGGGCGCGTTGAGCACGAGCACCAAGGAGCTCATCGCACTCGCGATCGCCGTGACCAGGGAGTGCGACGGCTGCATCGCCGCCCACGCCGACGGTGCCGCGCGCAGTGGCGCGACGGCCGACGAGGTCGCCGAGGCGATCGGTGTCGCCATCCTGATGAACGGCGGACCCGCCACCGTGTACGGGCCCCGCGCCTTCGCCGCCTTCCGGGAGTTCGCGGAGGCGACACCCCCGCACCGGACCCCGGCCTGCGCCGACCACGACGCACGATCTCCCGTCGGGTCCGAGCCGCAGGACGTCGCGCCCGACGCGGAGACCACGACCGTACAGACCGACCCCTTCGGTGACGCCCTCCTCGATGGCCTGCTCCACGATCTCGACGTCGCCAACGACGCCCATCCCGCCCTTCACGGAGAAGCTCGGCATCGGGACGGGCCGACCAATGGCGACGGGGCTCGCCGATACCCGCCCGGTCCAGGCAGATAGCTCCTACCGGCAGAGCACATCGGTGGGTAGGACGGGAGCCTCACTGAGGCTGCGACGTCATGACGGTCCTGTTCGTCGCCGCCGTGACCATCGGACCGGCTCTCGTGGCGCTCGTCGGGGTCGGGTTCTGCGGGCACTGACCGCCTGCAGCACCTTCAGCGACGAAACCCTCCGACTGGTCGAGGGCGCCGAGCACCCGGGTTGGTCAAGGCCGCCGGGTGTCAGACCGGTCTGTCAGGCGATGTGCCGAACACCCGCCCGTACCCGTTCACCGTGTGGGGGTCTGCACCGGCGACCGCCATCATGGCCCACAGAAGCACCTGATTGGCCGTCAGCACCGGGCGCCCGAGTGCACTTTCCAGCGCCTCGATGACGCCCACCGCACGCAGGCCGTTGCCACCGATCGTCACCGCGTCCACGCTGTCGGGCACCTGTGCCAGCACCCAGCCGTACAGGTCTTCCGGGGTGATCAGGTCCTGCCCGCTCGGTAGACCGCAGGAGGCGGAGAAGTCCACCTCGAACCCGGCCGCCCGGTAGTAGTCGCGACCGAGATCGCTCAGCTGGGAGTCGAACCACGGTGGGCTCACCACGGCCACTCGACGGGCGCCCATCGCATGCAGGGCGGTCACTGCCGCTGCGCACGGGGCGACGACGGGCAGCCCGCCGGCCTGATCGCGGAGGCGCGCGATCATCGCGTCCTCACCCGCGGCGCCGATGACGTAGGCGGAGCTGGTGAAGCCGTACCCGATCGCCTGCACCGGTGCTGTCGACAGCAGCTGGGTGGCATCGTCGACGCCGGGTGGCCCGGCAAAGGCACGCACCGGCGCCAACGGGATCGTCGGGTCCATCACCCCACCCGCCGTGATCGCACCGAACGGCACCCTCGCGGCGTGGATCCCGATGGCCGCGGGCGCCATCGCCCGCAGCTCCGATTCCGGGCCCACGTCACCGTGCGGTACCAGGACACCGAGCCGGCACCGAGTACTCCAACCATCGGGTCGCCACATGGAACGCCACCTCCTCCTACCGCCTGTCCGACGGCTGCTGATGCATTTCTTCGTTCAGCCAGGTACGCGAGCGCTGGCCGGTGACATCGGGACGGTCCCCGATTCCTCGCGCAGGAGCGCCCACGCGGCTGCGCCCATACCGATCGCGGTCAGGGCCCACGCGGAGGCGTCCAGCGCCTGGACTCCGAGGACGACGAGCGCCAGGAAGTGCAGTGGTTGGGAGATCGTCAGCACCCAGGCGACGACCGCCGGCACCTTCCGGGAGCGCAGCAGCGCGAGGCCCAGCAGCACGGTTCCCACGACATGTCCGACGATGAAGACAACCTGGGCGAGGGCCACCGCCGGATGTCCGTGGTCGAGCAACTGCGCCGACGCCGAGGCCCCCAGGCCGGCCTCGTCGGCCGACCACATCTCGGCGTCACCGGCGACGAGGAAGGCGAGCATCGTGTAGCCGGGAACCAGCAGCCCCACTGCCCACCAGGTCAGTCGGGGCGCGGCGGCGCGGGTAAGCCGGGCCGCCGCGAGCACGCCCGGCAGCAGCACGAGCAGCGCCGCCGTCCCGATCCACACGGTGGCGCTGTGGCGACCGGGTGCGTCGGCCACCGCCTGCACCGTCTCCGCCGCGGTCCCCGCGGAGAACGTCGGCATGATCGCGCGCAGCACCGCGATCAGAGCCGGCCCCAGGGGCATCGCGACCGCCAGGATCACCGCTGTGGGTCGGGCGAGCCGGGCCACCGGCGCGCTCATGCCGACCGCTCCGCGGCCTGCTCGGAGGTCGGTACCGGCCGGGGGAAGCCGGGGACGTGATCGCCGTGCCGGTGCACGAGCCTCCACCCACCGCTCTCCCGCCGGTAGATCTGTGTCACGCGCAGCCGATTGTGCATGGTCGGACCACCGTCGAAGGACGCTACGGAGTCCTCGTAGGCCGCCGTGTAGGCCATCTGACCGACGACGTCGGCCGCCACGATCTCGACATCGAACCGTCGGCCGTCGGTGAACCGCGACGCGAGCGACCGGAACAGCGCAACGCACTCGGCCGACCCCGTGCGTTCGACCGGTAGCGCACCGAACACCGTCATCGGGTCGTGCGTGGTCCACAACGCGATCCGGGGCTCGGGATCGCCGTTGTGCAACGCATGGTCGGCGTCGTTCACCGCCTTCACCGTGGTGGTCAGGAACTCCTCCAGTTCGTGCATCGCAGACCGCCTCCTCGCGCTCGGTTGTGTGGTGAGCACGTTCGCTCCACGCGCGTCCCACCGACAGGGCAGCGCACCCGACGATCTGGGCAGATGCCCGGTGACCCGGGAGGATCTCCCGGACGCAGCCGTGCTTCCGCGAGCACACTTCGGGTGCGACCGGGATGGGAGGAGCCGACATGTCCGGCAGTTCGGCGAGCGGGCGATCAGCGATCGGCCTCGCGGCTCTCGCCGGGGTCGAGGTGGGCGGCGCCGTCGCGGCCACACTCGCATCCGGCTGGTCGGTCGCCCAGGCCGTGGGCTCCTTCGTCGTCAGCAACGCGGTGATCGGCATGAGCTTCGCGTTCTGCGGCGCGCTCATCGCCTACCACCGCCCCCGCCACCCCGTTGGCTGGCTCTACGCCCTCGGTGGTGTGCTCCAGCTGCTCAGTGCGGTCGCCGTGCCCGCGGCGCAGCTGCTGCACGACCACGACGCACCCCTGTGGATCGTCCGCTCGGCCGTCACGGTCTTCTCGTGGGCGTGGCCGTGGCACATCGGTCTCGTGCTGCCGCTGTCGCTGCTCCTGCTCCCCGACGGGCAGCTGCCCTCACGACGCTGGCGCCCGGTGGCGTGGACGATCGCGCTGACGGCACCGCTGTTCGTGGCCGAGGTCGGTCTGGCCGACGACACCGTGCCCGGGCTGCCACGCGGCTACCTGACGCTGCCCTCCTACGGCGAGCTCGGTCCCCTGTGGACGCTCAGTGAGCTGCGCTGGGCACTGGCGGTCGTCATCGGTGTCGCGGCGCTCACCGTCCGGTACCGACGCGGTGACGAGCAGTTGCGCCGGCAGCTGCTGTGGCTGGTCGCCGCCGCTGTCGTCGTCCTCGCGGCGGTCACACCCTGGGCACTCATCGCCGGCACACCCATCGCGGTCCTGTTCACCATTCCGCTGCTGCCGATCGCCATCACCGTCGCCATCCTGCGGCACCAGCTGCTCGACATCAGGCTCGTTCTCGCGCGCGGGGTCGCCTACATCCTGCTGTCCGCGCTCGTGCTGGGTGCGTACGCGGCGCTCGTGGTCGTCCTGTCCGGTGTGGCGTCGGCGCTGATCGTCGCGCTCGCCGTGCTACCGCTTCGCGCGCTGCTGCAGCGCTCCGTCGACCGGATGCTCTACGGCGAGCGGAGGGACCCGTTGCGGGTCGCCTCACGCGTCGGTGGACGGCTCGGCGTCGGGCTCACCGACACGCTCGACGAGATCCGCGAATCCCTGCACCTCCCGTGGGTGGAGGTGCGGGTCGGCGACGAGGTCGCCGCCGCATCGGGGCGGCCGGTCCCCCTCACCGCGGACATCCCCATCACCGGCAACGGCCGGCTCCTCGTCGGCCTGCGGTCGGGCGAGAAGCGCCTCGCGGCAGGAGACAGGCGGATCCTGCACCTGCTGGCCGGGCCGCTCGCCACGGCGGTCCAGGCGACACGGCTGTCCCACGACCTGCAGACCTCGCGCGAACGGCTCGTCAGCACCCGGGAGGAGGAGCGCCGTCGCCTGCGCCGCGACCTGCACGACGGGCTCGGACCGCTGCTCACCGGCGTGGCGATGACGGCGGACGCCGCGGCGAACCTGGCCGTCCGCGCCCCGGAGGAGGCCACCGCACTGCTCGGCGAGCTCCGCGCCGACACCCGGGTCGCGATCGGTGAGATCCGCCGCATCATCGACGACCTGCGGCCGCCCGCGCTCGACGAGCTCGGCCTCGTCGGCGCGCTGCGGGCCCGCGCGGCACGGACGCGCACCCGCACCGACGGCGCGCCGCTGCACGCGACGGTCGACGCGCCACCGGACCCGCCCGTACTGCCTGCGGCGATCGAGGTCGCGGCCTACCGCATCGCCACCGAAGCGCTCACCAACGCCGCCCGCCACTCCGACGCCGACACCGTGATCGTCCGGCTCGCCTGCGCCGACGCGCTCACCGTCGAGATACTCGACGACGGCTCCTCCGACGGCGAGTGGAGGATCGGCGTCGGCCTCACCGGGATGCGCGAGCGCGCCGCCGAACTCGGTGGCCACTGCACCGCCGGGCCGACCGGCAGCGGCGGCCGGGTCGTGGTCTCCCTTCCCCTGGCGTTCCCATGATCCGCGTCGTCGTCGCCGACGACCATCCGGTCGTGCGCAAGGGGCTCGTGGCGCTGCTCGCCTCGATCGAGGAGTTCGACGTGGTCGGCGTCGCGAGCACCGGCCGCGAAGCCGTCCGGGAATGCGTACTGCACCGCCCGGACGTCGCGCTGGTCGATCTGCAGATGCCCGACCTCGACGGGTTCGGAACAACCCGCGAGCTCGCCCGCGTCGCCCCGGGGGTCGCGGTCTGCGTGCTCACCATGCATGACGACGACGACTCGCTGTTCACCGCGATGAAGGCCGGGGCGCGCGGCTACCTCCTCAAGGGAGCCGAGCAGGAGGACATCGCGCGAGCCGTACACGCCGTCGCCCGCGGGGAGGTGCTGTTCGCGCCCGAGGTCGCCGGGCGCGTGCTCGGCCGGCTCTCCGGACGCGACACCCCAGCGGCGCGGCCGTTCCCACAGCTCACCCCGCGCGAGCTCGACATCCTGGACCTCGTGGCAGCGGGCATGCCGAGCGCCGACATCGCGGCCAGGCTCGGCCTGTCCACGAAGACCGTCGCCAACAACGTCTCCAGCATCCTCGGCAAGCTCGGACTGGCCGACCGCGCCCAGGCGGTCATCGCCGCCCGCGACGCCGGACTCGGCCGCTCGGACTGACGCGTCCGCGACGACGACGAACGCCTCGGCCAACCGACCCTGAGCGAGCTGATCCGGCGGCTCGAACGGGAACCGGGCACCCGGCAGGGTCGCGCTCACCGGGGCCGGGTTCGAGCTCCTCGGCCGGGCCACGGTCATCCTCGACGAGATCGCGTCGGCCACCTGCGTCGCCATCACCTGCGGCGTCGTCCCCGATCCGGAGGGGGGTCGGGGTGGTGTTCTGCGCCGAGACCCTGCTCGTCGCCCTGCGTCCGGACCACCGCCGGGGTGGCGCCGCCTCGGGCGGTGTAGCCCGGACCAGGCCCAGAACGGGCTGGCGGGCCCGACCGCCGGAACGCTGAGACGTAACGGGAGCGGACCGTCCGGCGCACGATTCTCCGAGAAATGTTCCGCGGGGATGTCGAACGAGCGCGGGCCCGTTCGTGGCCATGGTGAGAGACCGGCAACCGGGTCGGTCCCCCCACCACCGGAGGTCCCCGTGTCCACCACCGTTTCCGCCACCCACGCCCCCACCCCGACCGCCGCCGCGCTTCTCCGGACCGGTTCCGCCGCAACCGTCGCCGCAGCGGTCGCCACCGCGGTCGTGGCCACCGCCGGTCAGGCGGTCGGCATCAGCACCGACGTGTCCGGGATGCCGATCCCGGCGTCCGGGTTCGCCGTCATGACGGTGATCTTCGCCGTCCTCGGGCTGGTCATCGCCGTGGCGCTGCGCCAGTTCGCCCACCGGCCGCGCACCGCCTGGCTGCGCACGACCGTCGCACTGACCGTGCTGTCGCTCGTGCCCGACGCGCTGGCCGACGCCGCCGTGTCCACCAAGCTGCTGCTGATGCTGACCCACGTCGTGGCGGCTGTCATCGTGATCCCCGCCGTCGCCCGGCGCCTGTCCTGACCGACGACCACCGAGGAAGCGATCGCCATGCGGTACATGATGAGTGTCCTGAACGACGAGAGCGTCCCCCCGCCCACGGGCGCGGACCGGGACGCGTCCCTCGCCCGGGTCGGGGTGGTCAACGACGAGATGCAGGCGAAGGGGATCTGGGTGTTCGGCGGCGGGCTGCGGCCCTCCGACAGCGCCACCGTCGTCCGCGTCCAGGACGGGGCCACCACCATGACCGACGGGCCCTTCGCCGAGACGAAGGAGCAGCTCGGCGGGTTCTGGGTCATCGAGGTCGCCGATCTCGACGAGGCGCTGTCCTGGGCGCAGAAGTGCGCGGAGGCGTGCTGGGGCCCGATCGAGGTGCGCCCCTTCGACGGCCTGAGCCAGAGCTGACGGGTGGACCTCAGCAGCGTCTACCGGGCCGAGTACGGCCGCTGCGTCGCCACCCTGACGCGCCTCCTCGGCGACATCGGACTCGCCGAGGAGGCCGTCCAGGACGCGTTCGCGGTAGCGCTGGAGAAGTGGGAGGTGCTGCCGCCCAACCCGGGCGGCTGGATCGTCACCACCGCGCGCAACCGGGCCGTCGACCGGTTCCGCCGCGAGGCCACCCGCGAGGAACGCCACGTCCACGCCCTGCTGCTGCACCAGCCCGACGACCGACCCGAGGAGGTGGGACCGGTGCGCGACGACCAGCTGCGACTGATCTTCACCTGCAGTCACCCGGCCCTCTCCCCGTCCGCGCGGACCGCGCTCACCCTGCGTCTGCTCGGTGGGCTGGAGGTGCCCGAGATCGCCCGCGCCTACCTCGTGCCCGAGGCGACGATCTCCCAGCGGATCGTGCGGGCGAAGAAGAAGATCCGCGACGCCGCCATCCCGTACCGGGTGCCGGGCGAGGCGGAGCTTCCGGACCGGCTGCCCCCGGTGCTGACGGTGCTGTACCTGATCTTCAACGAGGGGTACGCGGCGTCGACGGGCCCGCTGCTGCGCACCGACCTGTCCGGCGAGGCCGTCCGGCTGGCCCGCGCGCTCGCCGACCTGATGCCCGACGAGCCGGAGGTGCTCGGACTGCTGGCACTGCTGCTGCTCACCGAGGCCCGCAGGGCGGCCCGCGTGGGACCGTCCGGGGAGCTCGTGACGCTCGCCGAGCAGGACCGCACGCTCTGGAACGGCGAGCTGATCGCCGAGGGCCACGAGCTCGTCCGGCGCTGCCTGCGTCGCGACCGGCCCGGCCCGTACCAGATCCAGGCCGCCATCAACGCCGTGCACACCGACGGGCCCGCCACCGACTGGCCGCAGGTGCTGGCCCTCTACGACCAGCTCGTCGCGCACACCCCGACGCCGATCGTGGCCCTGAACCGGGCCGTGGCTCTCGCCGAGGTGCACGGGCCCGCGGCCGCGCTCTCCGTCGTCGAGGACCTGGACATCCCCGGCTACCACCTGCTGCCCGCCACCCGGGCCGACCTGCTGGCCCGCCTGGGCCGCACCGACGAGGCCCGCGCCGCCTACGACGAGGCCGCGGCCCTGGCCGGCAACCACACCGAGCGGGCGTTCCTGCTGGGCCGCCGCGCCCGCCTCGGCGAACGATGATCATGCACCGCCCGGCGGAGCGGAGACCGGGCGGCCGGGCCACTCGGTGAGGAGCTCCCGCTCGGCGGCGCTCAGCCCGTCGAGCCGGGGTGCCATCGCGCGGAGGGCGACGGCCGTGGCCATCAGCCCGTCCTCCGGACCTCCCGACCCGGGTGTGGTGCCCACGGCAGTATCACGCGCAGCTCGCGGGTTCTCTCAGTGCAGGGACCCGCCCGGCGTGACGTGGAGGATGCGATGTCCGGAACTCCGAAGGGCCTGCCCGCGCTGTCGCCCGGTGACGACCACGAGCTGCGCGTGCACGGCGTGGCGGGCAGCTCGCCCGAGAGCATGCTCGGGCTCTCGGCGCGGCTGCAGGCCACGGGCGTCCGCGGGACGGGCGGCGCCGATCCCGTCGTCCCGTCCCGCGGCACCGTCGGTGCCGACACGGAGTGCATCGCCGACCCGGCGCCCGGGGACGTCTCGGTGTGGGAGCCGCCCGCCGTCGACCCGACCCTGCGCGCGTTCTCCTGGAGCTCGCTGACCTCGGGGCACTGGTACCAGGCGTTCTACCTCCTACTGCTGCCGTTCATGCTCGCGAACCTCGCCGGCTGGATGATCGTCGGCCGGTCACCGCTGGGGCGCGGGTGGGAGGTCCGGCTCGCGTCGTTCCTGGTGCGCGCGATCGGTCTGCTCGTCACCGGGGTGTTCGTCGTCTCCGCCCAGATCGTGGTGGCCGACCTGGTGGTGGTCCAGTGGCTGCGCTGGCCGGTGGCCATCGGGCCGGTGACCACGGCGGCGGTGCTGGTCGGTGTCGTGGTGCTGACCCGGATCCGCCAGCAGCCGGGAGCCCGCCGTCCCTGGGAGAACCACGACGACCCCGTCGGGCAGTGCTCGCTGACCGACCAGGCGCGGATGTGGAACAGCCCCGGCATCAACGTCACGCTCCGGTGGCTGCACCTCGACGCGGGCCTCGCCACGATCGCGCTGCTCGCGGCGTGGCCCATCGGGCCGGCCCCGGGGTGGACGGGGCTGCTCGCTCTCGGCCTGGGTGGGGTCGTCGTGGTGGTCGTCGTCGCGCTGCTGGCCTGGGTCAGCCTCGGCGACGGCCACACTGCGATGGGCCCGACCATGGCCGTGGTCCGGCCGCTCAGCGCGGTGTCGGGGCTCGCGGCGCTCACGGCGGCAGCGCACCAGGAGGGGCTGCCCGCGGGCACGTTCCTCCCGGGCGCTCCCCTGCACGCGCTGCACGGGGCGATCGTGTGGATCGCGCTCGCGGTGCTCGTCGGGGTCGTGGCCCTCACCGCGGTCGGCCTGGGCACCGGGCACGGCCGGGCCGCGACGAACGCACCGGCGGTGCTGCTGATGGCCGCCAGCCTCGGCGCGATGCTGGGCGCCGGGCTCGCGGGCCAGGTCGGGCGGCAGACCGGACTCTGCACGGGGTCCTGCCCCGAGCTCGGACCGTACGTCACGTGGCTCGCGGTCGGCGTCACCGTCACGGTCGCGGTGCTGGTGGTGTACGTGCTGGTCAGGGCGGTCTGGCTGAGGTCCCACCCGTCGACGGAGGGGTCGCTGGTGCACCGGCTGACCGGCAGCGCAGGCGGCATCACGGTGCTGGTCCTGGCCTGCGGCGCGACGCAGCTGGTGGTGGGGCTCGTGCTGGCGCTGCGCGGGTACGACGGACGGCAGAGCACGAGCGGCGTCCTCGCCGTCACCGAGGTCGTCGTGGCGGTGCTGATCGCCGCGCCGGTGCTCGCCGGCGCCGCCGTCCTCGCCTGGCGGCTGCCGGCCACCCCCACGCGGCGGGCGAACCTCCCGCCGAACCGGGCGGCGTGGGTCGGGCGGGTCGTCGGTCTCGCGGCCGTCGTCGCCGCGGTCGGGATCACGGTCGGCACGACCTGGACCGTGGCGGTGCTCGGCGTCCCGCTGCCGCCGCGGACCTTCACCGACCTCGCGCTCGACGTCGCGATCCTCCTGCCGACCGCCGCGGTCGTCACCCGCGTCTACACCGGCCTGACCAACCGCGGTGTGCGCCGCGGCGTGGGAGTGCTGTGGGACGTGGGCACGTTCTGGCCTCGGTGGTTCCATCCGTTCGCCCCGCCGACCTACTCCGACGTGGCGGTGCCCCGGCTCGTCGGGCAGATCGCGTCGGACCTCCAGGCGGGCCACCGGCTCGTGCTGGCCCCGCACAGCCAGGGCGCGGTGATCGCCGCGACCGCCGTCCTGGGTTCGGCCGGGACCGACCGGCTCGCGATGCTCAGCTACGGCTCGCCCTGGGAGCACCTGTACGCCCCGTTCTTCCCGCTGTACGTCAACGCCGCGACGACGTCCGCCGTCATCGCCCGGCTCGGCGGCCCCGACGCGCTGCGCTGGCGCAACCTCCACCGCGTCACCGACCCGATCGGCGGCCCGATCGCCGGCGTGCCCGACCAGGAGCCGCTGCCCGATCCGTGCCGCCGCGCCCACTCCGACTACTGGCTCGAGCCCCAGTACGCCGAGGCCGTGGTGCGGCTGCGCCTGACGCTGGCGACGCCGACGGGTGGAACGTTCGTCGACGCGTAACGGCAACCCGTTGCACTGGCTGAGCCCGCTGGTCTACCTCGGACCGGCCGTCAGCACGTTAGCGATCACCCGACCCGGAATTCCGGCGAGCCTCGGCGCGCCGATGGCGGTGGGCGTCGTCCTCGTGGCCGTCGTGCGCCAGATCTGGCTGCGCCACAGGGTCTGGCCGCGGCCCGACTCCGTACCGCCGCTGCGGCCCGTCGCCGCCGTTCCCGCCGGCACCGACCCCGCGGTCGCGGCCGTGCCGGCCGCCCGGTCACGGCGCGCCGAGGCCCGGCGCATCGTCGCCGACGACCCGCTGCTCGGCCGCGACCTCACGATCGGACGCCCCGACCTGCCGCGTGACTACGACGACGGCGGCCTGGTCGACCTCAACTCCGCCCCGGCGGCCGCTTCGCGCAGGTGGACGACGTGTCCGCCTACACCGACATCCCGGTCGACCTGTGGGACCGGATCCGTGACCGGGCGGTGGCGTTCCGCGGCTGATCGCTGCGGCCGCGGGTCACATGCCCGCCCTGCCTCCCATCGCACCGTCCGACGTCGGGGTCACCGGCACGACGAAGGGCACCGCCCACATCACCCTTTTCATCTCTATTGTCGAGACACTTGTTCATCGAGGGAGTACGCTCGGTGCCGTGACCATGCCTGATCTCGTCGCCATGAACGCGACCACGAGCCGCAAGATCCTCGACGAGCCCGCACAGCCGCTCGTCGAGGGCGGGTACGCGCTGCGGGTGGTGCACACCACCGGGCGCCGCAGCGGCGAGCGGCGGGCCACCCCGCTGGGCGTCGTGCAGGTCGACGGCGCGCTCCACCTCATCTCCCCCGACCGCAGCCGCGCGTGGGTGCGCAACATCGAGGCCGACCCCCACGTCGAACTCGCCCCCGGTGAGGACCCGCGTCGAGCCGTCCCGGCCGACCCGGAACCCGCCGCGCGCGCCATCTCCGCCTACCTGAAGGCGATGCAGGTGCCGTGGGCCCTGCGGGCGTTCCCCATGTCCCCCGAGGCGAGCCACGAGGAGATCACCGAGCACCTCGACTCGATCGCGGTCTACCGCCTGGACCCCCGATGACGGACGTCGCCGTCGCCGGCGGTGGGCCCGGCGGGATGGTGCTCGCCTACCTGCTCGCGCGGGCCGGCATCCCCGTCACGCTGCTGGAGTCGCGTCAGGACTTCGACCGCGACTTCCGCGGCGACTCCCTGCACCCCTGGACGCTCGAGCTGTTCGACGAGCTCGGCCTCGCCGACGACCTGCTCGCCCTGCCGCACCACCCGGCGCGCTACTTCCGCTTCCACACCCCGAGCGGCGAGGTCACCACCGCCGACTACGGCAAGGTCAGGAGCAAGTACCCGTACGTCGCGCTCATGCCGCAGGCCCGCTTCCTCGACTTCGTCGCCGAGCGGGCGAAGCGGCTGCCGGGCTTCGAGCTCAAGCTGGGCGCGAAGGTCACCGGCCTCCTGGACGGCGGCGGCGTCCGCTACCGGGACGCCGACGGCGAGCACGAGCTGCCGGCCACGCTGACCGTCGCCGCCGACGGGCGGTTCTCCAGGATCCGCAAGCTCGCCGGGCTGCCCGCGCACTCGCTGGGCGCGCAGACCGACCTGCTGTGGTTCCGGCTGCCCCGTCACGACACCGACCCGCCCGACGCCGACGTCGACCTGTTCTTCGGCAGGCACCACTACGTGGGCCTGCTGAGCGGTCCCGTCGACTGGCAGATCGGCTACTCGCTGCCCAAGGGCGGCTACCCGGCCGTCCGCGAGGCCGGCGTGGAGCCGATCAGGGCGTTCCTGCGTGAGCACCTGCCGTGGCTCGGCGACCGCGTGGACCTGCTCACCGACATGAACCAGACCACGCTGCTCTCGGTGGACATCTCCCGCGTCGAGCGCTGGCACCGGCCGGGGCTGCTGCTCATCGGCGACGCCGCGCACGTCATCTCCCCCGTCGGCGGCAACGGGATCCTGATGGCCGTCCAGGACGCCGTGGCGGCGGCGAACCGGCTGGTCGGGCCCCTGCGCGCGGGCACCCTGACCGAGGACGACCTCGCCGCCGTGCAACGCGACCGCGAGCCGTCGATCATCGAGGTGCAGGCGCAGCAGGTGCGCACCGAGAAGCGCGTGGCGGCCGCCCGCGAGCGCGGCAGGCCGATCGCGCCGCCGGCGTTCCTCAAGCTGCTGACCGCGATCCCCGGCATCCGCGGGCGGGCCGCCCGCTCCAACGCCTACGGTCCGCGCCCGCCCTCGCTCGATCCTGCCGTCCTCGCGGTACCGGCCTAACGTCCAGGGCATGGACTACCGCAACCTCGGCCGGACCGGCATGCAGGTCAGCCCCCTCTGCCTGGGGGCCATGATGTTCGGCGCGTGGGGGGAACCCGATCACGACGTCTCGATCGGGATCATCCACCACGCGCTGGACTCCGGCATCAACTTCATCGACACCGCCGACGTCTACAGCCAGGGCGAGTCGGAGGAGATCGTCGGCAAGGCGCTGGCGGGCGGCCGGCGCGACGACGTCGTCCTGGCCACGAAGTTCCACGGCCAGATGGGCGAGCACCCGCTGCACAAGGGCAACTCGCGCCGCTGGATCGTCCAGGAGGTCGAGAACAGCCTGCGCCGCCTGCAGACCGACTGGATCGACCTCTACCAGGTGCACCGCCCCGAGGCGGGCACCGACGTCGAGGAGACGCTCTCGGCCCTGACCGACCTGCAGCGCCAGGGCAAGATCCGGGCGTTCGGCTCGTCCACGTTCCCGGCCCACGAGGTGGTCGAGGCGCAGTGGACCGCCGAGAGGCGCGCACTGGGCCGGTTCGTCACCGAGCAGCCGCCGTACTCGATGCTCGTGCGCGGCATCGAGAAGGACCTGCTCCCCGTCACGGAGAAGTACGGGATGGGCGTGCTGCCCTGGAGCCCGCTGGCCGGCGGCTGGCTCTCGGGCCGCTACCGCAAGGACCTGGAGATCCCGACGTCGCACCGCCGGCAACGGATGGCGGGCCGCTACGACCTGTCGATCCCGGCCAACCAGGCGAAGCTCGACGCCGCCGACGCGCTGGCCGGGGTGGCCGCGAAGGCCGGGCTGACCCTGGTGCACATGGCGCTGGCCTTCACGCTCGCCCACCCCGCGGTGACGGCGCCGATCATCGGCCCGCGCACCCTCGAGCACCTCGACTCGCAGCTCGGCGCGGTCGACGTGACCCTGGACGCCGACGTGCTCGACGCCATCGACGAGATCGTGCCACCGGGCGTCACGCTGTCACAGTTCGACGAGGGCTACGTGCCGCCGTCGCTCCAGGAGCCGTTCCTGCGCCGCCGCCGCACCGCCTGAGCCTCGCGCTGCGCGGTCAACTCGTCGAACCCGGCGTTCGGCGAGCCGCCCGCGCGGCCCTCGGTGAGGCGGTCGAGCATCACCTCGCAGACCTCGCGGAAGCTCTCCACCTGCTCGGGCGTCAGCCCGTCGAACAGGTTCTCCCGCACGCAGCGGACGTGCCCGGGCGCGGCCGCGCTCAGCACCTCACGCCCCGGCTCGGTGAGCACGACGTGGATCACGCGCTTGTCGATCGGGTCCAGCTCGCGCCGCACCCAGCCGTTCTTCTCCAGCCGCGACACCGCGTGGCTCATCCGGCTCTGGGAATGGTCCATGATCGCGGCCAGCTGCGTCATCCGGGCGGAGCCGCCGGGGCGGTCGGAGAGCTGCACGAGCACCCCGTAGTGGGTGTGCGCGATGTTCGAGTCGGTGAGCAGCTGCCGGTCGAGGGCCCGCATCAGCAGCATGTTCGACACCAGGTACGCCCGCCACGCCGCGGCCTCGGCCGGGCTCAGCCACTTCTCTGCGCTCACGGACACCACCCTAGTCAGACACTTGAACGTTGATATGACCGCTGTCCGGGCGGACCGGCGGTTCCTGCCGCCGGCGTGCCGGGCACTATTCCGGGGTGCCCACCGTCCTCGGCGCGTCGGCGGCCACCCGCACCCGGGTGCTCCGCGCGCTGGCGCCCGCCGCCGTCTACGTCGCGGTGCGGGCCGTCGGCGTCGCCGTGCTGGCGATCATGGCGGGTCGCGACGGCACCGGTGTCACCACCGCCCTGAACGCGTGGGACGGCGGCTGGCTCCTCACGATCGCCCGGGTCGGCTACGCCGGCGTACCGGCCGACGCGCTCGACGCCTACGGCCACCACACCCCGTTCACGGCGCTGGGCTTCTTCCCCGGCTACCCGGCCACGGTCGCGGCCGTCGGGCCCCTGGCCGGTGGCGACCTCCTGGTCGCCGGCCTGCTCGTCTCCCTGGTCTCCGGGATCGTCGGGGCCTACGCGCTGACCCGTCTCGGCGAGCTCGTTCCGGGCGGGTCGCACCGCGCCGGCCTGCTGCTGGTCGCGCTGTTCGCGGCCTCGCCCATGGGCGTGGTGCTGTCCATGACCTACACCGAGGCCCTGTTCTGCGCGCTCGCCGCCTGGGCGCTCGTGGGGGTGCTGCGCCGCCGGTGGCTGCTCGCCGGGCTGTGCACCGCCGCGGCCGGGCTGGTGCGCCCCACGGCGAGCTCGCTCGTGGCCGCCGTCGTGCTCGCGGCGCTGGCGGCCGTCATCGCCCGCCGGGACGGATGGCGCCCCTGGGCCGGCGGGGTGCTCGCCACCACCGGCCTGCTCGGTTACCTCGGCTGGGTCGCCGCACAGACCGGTGAGCCCGACGGCTGGTTCCGCATCCAGCGCACCGGCTGGGGCTGGCACCTCGACGGCGGCGGCGCCACCGCCCGCTGGGCGGCGAACGTGCTGGCCGACGGGAACCAGGTCTTCGACGTCGCCGTGCTGGTGGCGATCGTCGCGACGGCGGCCCTGTTCGTGATCGCCGTGCACATGCGGGTGCCGTGGCCGCTGCTCGTGTACGCCGCGCTCGTGCTCGTCACGGTCTGGGGCACGGACGGGCTGATGAACAGCAAGCTACGGCTGCTGCTGCCGGCCTTCGTGCTGCTGCTCCCGGTCGCGGTCGGGCTGGCGAAACGCCGTCGGTCCACCGTCGTCGCAGTGGTGGTGGCCGTGACGCTCGCGTCGGCGTGGTTCGGCGGCTACGCGCTGACGATCTGGCAGTACGCGATCTGACGGCCGGACGGCCACCGTCAGCACCGCCCAGTGCAGCAGCAGGATGCCGCAGTAGAGCGAGAGCGGCAGCGCGGGCGGCGGCCCGGTGCCGAACCACAACGGCGGCCACTCCATGCCGATCAGCGGCAGTGCCAGCAGGGCGTACGCGGCCGGGCGGCGGCCGTCGACGAGCACGACCAGCACGCCGGGCACCAGCAGCAGCAGGTAGTTGTTCCAGGTCAGCGGCGACGCGAGCAGGGAAGCGGCCGCCACGGCCCAGATGCCGGCGGCGTCGGCCGCGGCCTCCCGGACCGCGGCGACCCGCCACAGCGTGCCGACGACGACGGCGGCGGCGAGCACGTACCCGATGACGAGGGCACCGGGCAGCGCCACCAGCGGGTCTCCCCAGTCGTTCACCGTGAACAGCCGCACGACCGTCGCCGGCAGCGAGGCGTTGTCGAAGTAGGTCTCCAGCGGCTTGCGCAGCACCAGCCCCACCCACGTGCTCAGCGCGGAGTGACCGACGAGCAGGAACGCGGCACCCGAGGCCACCACGGCGACCACGGCCGCGACCACCGCGGTGCGCCGGCGGCGTCGCACGAGCGGCAGCAGGAGCAGCAGCGCCAGCGAGGGCTTGAGCGCGATCACGACGCCGAGCACCACCGGCTCGACCCGGGTCCACCCGCGGCGCACGGCCAGCCAGTACAGCGTCAGGCCGGCGGTGAGGACGACGTAGATCTGCCCCAGGCCGATCGTCGCGACGAACGGCGACGACACCAGGACCGCGGCCGTCACGACGGCCGTGTCACCGGCCGACGCCCCGGTCTCGCGGGCCACGACCACCAGGCAACCGACCATCAGCACGACGCTCACCAGCGCCATCACCCGGTAACCCTCGAACACGTCGAGGAGCCCGAGCGGGGAGAGCAGCACGGTGAACAGCGGCGGGTTCAGGTTGGGGTAGGTCGCCCCGGTGGCGTAGATGTCGCCGCCCTCCCGGAACGCCACCGCCGAGCGCCAGAACGTGTCGAAGTCGAGGTGGCTCGTGATCTGCGTCGAGACGAACCGGGTGAACGTGAAGCTGCCGCTGCGGACGAACAGCCAGGCGGCCACGGCGACGGCCATCGCGGTGAGGGCGAGGAACGCCCCGTCCTGGACGGCCCTGCGCGCCGGTGACATGGCGCGTGATCCTAGGGTCGTTACATGACCGAGGACAGGCGCGTCGGCCGGTACGTCCGGATGATGGCGCGCGAGGGACAGGGCAACCGGCTCGCCGACACGTTGCTGAAGGTCGCGAACGGCATGCGGGACGCCGAGGGCTGCGAGCTCTACCTGATCAACATCTCGAACGACGAGGCCGACGTCGTGTGGGTCACCGAGGTGTGGGCCGACGAGGCGGCGTCGGACCGGGCCCTCAACGGCGAGCTCGGCGAGGTCGGCATCGGCGACGTGCTGGAACTCCTTGCGGGCCCGCCGGAGCTGGTGGAGCTGACGCCGCTGGGCGGGGCCGGCCTGCGTTGATTCGGGTCAGCTCTCGCGCTCGGCCGGCTCCTTCGTGGCCCGCAGGCTCCCCGCGTGGGCCTTCGCCTCCGGGTTGCTCCTCGTCTTGATCAGGCTGGCCACCGTGACCACCACCAGCACCAGCACGATCACGCCGAGGCTGACGGGCGTGGAGATCTCCGGCACCGACGCCGAGATGTCGACGTGCGCCCAGTGCAGCATCAGCTTCACGCCGATGAACGCCAGGATCAGCGCGAGGCCGGTGGAGAGGTAGACGAGCCGGTCGAGCAGGCCCTGCACCAGGAAGAACAGGGCGCGCAGGCCCAGCAGCGCGAACGCGTTGGCGGCGAAGACGATGTAGGCCTCCTCCGTCACGCCGAACACGGCCGGGATGGAGTCGAGCGCGAACAGCAGGTCGATGCCGCCGATGGCGATCAGCACCACGAACAATGGCGTGACCATCCGCCTGCCGGCGATCCGCGTGACCAGCCTGCCCTCGTGGTACTCCTCCGTGACCGGGAGGAAGCGGCGGGCCGCCCTGACCACGGCGTTGTTCTCGACGTCGGGGTCCTCGTCGCGGTGGCGGAAGAGCTGGATCGCCGTGAACAGCAGCAGCGCACCGAAGACCAGGAACATGAACGAGAACAGCGACAGCAGCGTGGCGCCGACCGCGATGAAGATCCCGCGCATGACCAGTGCGAGCACGATGCCGAACGTCAGCACCTTGTGCTGGTGCTTCTCGGGCACCGCGAACGTCGTCATGATGATCACGAAGACGAACAGGTTGTCGACCGAGAGGCTCTTCTCGACGATGTAGCCGGCGAAGTACTGGGTGCCGAAGTCACCGCCGTACGCCGCGGCGAACCAGACGCCGAACGCGATCGCCACACCGATGTAGAACAACGACCACGCCGTGGCTTCGGCGAACCCCACCTTGTGCGGCCGGGCGGCCGCGATGATGAGGTCCAGCGCGAGCAGGACGACGATCAGCCCGATCGTCACCGCCCACGTGAGCCCACTGATCTCGAGCACGACGCCTCCAGGTCTCGCTTCATTACCGACGCTTTACCCAACGGCGGCCACGACCCCCTGGTTCCGTGCGTGACGGACGCCTCAACCGGAGGCGAAGACGCCGCTCGGGAAGCATCCCGCCCCGACCAGTGCACGAACGAGCGACCCGCCGATCTCACCCAGCCGGGTGGCCCCCTCGGCGCCGAGGTGGTCCCACGGTGCCGCGGCGAGCCGGGTGGTGCCGTCCTCGATCTCCCTGCGCAGGGCCGTGCCCGCGGACGTGAGTGCGGCGTCGGCGTCGAGGAGCCCCCGCTCGGCGAGCCCCGCGACGCCCGCGTCCCACTGCTCCTGCGACCAGCCACGGCTGGCGATCGCGAACGGCACCACGAAGCCCCGGCCCGTGGCGGTGTGCGTGATGATCGCCTCGAGACCGCTCAGCCCCGCGCCGACCAGCTGCGTGATGTGGCCGTCACCGCGGTGCTCGCGCAGGATCGTCAGCGCGTGCCAGAGCACGAGGTGCGGCTCGGTGGGCCAGTCCAGGTCCAGGTGCCCGGCGGCCAGCGGGCGGCCGTCCCCGGTGCACGCCTCGGCGGCGCGGCGGGCGAGCCCGGCGGCCTCGGCCATGTCGGCGGAGGCGACGACCTCGTCGCCCAGCATCCGGCGCAGCGCGGCGTCGACGGCGGCGAAGCGGGCCGTGACGAGCGCGTCGGGGGTGGCCAGCGACCAGGCCGCCGGGATGTGCCTGGCGACGAGCGCGGGGTTGAAGTTGTAGAAGGTGGCCGCCACGGCGCCGGCGCCGACGGCTCCCATCGGCGCGGCTCGGCCCGCGAAGTAGCTCATGCGTCCCGGCTTCAGGCCGGCTGCGGTGAGGTGCTGCTCGGTCTCGGGCGCGAAGTACGTCATCGCGTGCAGGGGTTCCAGGCCGCGGGCGACGCGGCCGGAGTCTCGGGGATCCACGGTGCGGACGCTACCGGGTGGAGATCGATGACACCGTGATTCGATCCGGCGAGACGGGGTAGTCCGCCGACGTCACCGCTCGTGGTGACCCGACACGAGGAGGACCACATGGCGCTCGACGACGACGACATGACCACCACCGCAGGCGACGGCACCGAGGGTCCGGCCGACAGCGGCGCGGGATCCGGCACCCCCGGCGTCTCCGACGGCGGCGCGGACGGCGGCGCCGACTCCGGCGCCGAGGGCCCGGCCGACAGCGGCGCAGGCTCCGGCACCCCCGGCGTCTCCGACGGCGGCGCGGACGGCGGCGCCGACTCCGGCGCCGAGGGCCCGGCCGACAGCGGCGCAGGCTCCGGCACCCCCGGCGTCTCCGACGGCGGGGCCGACGGCGGCGCCGACTCCGGCGCCGAGGGCCCGGCCGACAGCGGCGCAGGCTCCGGCACCCCCGGCGTCTCCGACGGCGGGGCCGACGGCGGCGCGGACAGTGGCGCCAACTGACGTCACCGGACCGGTGACGGGGGCGGGGCGGTCCGTGACGGACCGCCCGCTCTCCCGGGTCACCGGCCTCGACCCCGGCGCCTTCGGCGAGCGGCACTGGGGGCGCGAGCCGCTGCTCGTCCACGGTGCGGGGTTCACCGATCTCCTCGATCTCGACGGCGTCGACGAGCTGCTGTCGAGCCGCGGTCTGCGCACCCCGTTCCTGCGGCTGGCCCGCGACGGCGCGGTCGTCGACTCGACCTCCTTCACCGGCCCCGGCGGGGTGGGCGCGGAGATCGGCGACCAGGTGCGGGACGACAGGGTCGCCGCCCTGTTCGCCGGCGGCACCACCGTGGTCCTGCAGGCCCTGCACCGCCTCTGGCCGCCGGTGATCGACTTCTGCACGCGTCTGGGCGCCGAGCTCGGCCATCCCGTGCAGGCCAACGCCTACGTGACGCCGCCGTCGTCGCGCGGGTTCTCCGCCCACTACGACGTGCACGACGTGTTCGTGCTGCAGCTGGCCGGACGCAAGCACTGGACGGTGCACACCCCCGTCCATGCCGATCCCCTGCGCGGCCAGCCCTGGAACGACCACGCGACCGCCGTCGCCGCCCGGGCGCGCGACGACGAGCCCGCGCTCGACGTCGTGCTGGAGCCGGGCGACGCGCTGTACCTGCCCCGGGGCTGGCTGCACGCCGCCACGGCGCTCGGCGAGACGTCGGCGCACCTGACGGTCGGCGTGCACGTCGTCACCCGGTTCGCGCTGGTGGAGGCCCTGACCGCGCTGGTCGGCGACGATCCGGCGCTGCGGGCGTCGTTGCCGCTGGGGCTCGACGTCGCCGATCCCGGCGCGCTCGCCCCCCACCTCGACGCCGTGCGTGCGGCCCTGCACGCCGCGATCGACCGGATCCCGGCCGAGGCCGTCGCGCGCCGGACGCGCGGACGGGTCTGGACCGGCAACCGGCCCGAGCCGGTGCGGCCGGTGGCCGGGGCGGCGTTCGCCGACGGGCTGTCGGTCGGCGACGCCGTACGTCCGCGGATCGGGCTGCACCACCGGTTCGTCGACGGGGTGCTGGAGCTGCCCGACCGGCGGGTCGAGCTTCCCGCGGCGACGTGGCCCGCGGTCCGCGTCCTGCTGGCGGGGCCCGCCCGGGTGGGTAGCCTGCCGGACATGGACGACGCCGACCAGATCGTGCTGGTCCGGCGGCTGCTGCGGGAGGGCGTGCTGGTGCCGGCTGCGCCGCAGTGACCGCCCGTTGCGCCGATCTCGCCGACGCCACGGGCGATCCGCGGGAGGGCACGGCGCCGCCCGCCCGGCGCTGGTTCCTCGTCGAGCACCCCGGGCCCTGGGGGCGGGTGGCGCTGGCGCAGTCGGGAGTCGACCCGGCCGCGGTCCACGCGCTGGCGGCGTGGGCGCTGGCCGAGGGCGGGCGGGTGCTCCTGGTGCGCAGGCCGGGCCGGGCGGCGCCGTCGACCGAGCGTCGCTGGTTCCGCGTCGACTCCCGCGAGGGCGTCGAGGAGATCCGCACCGGCACGTTCACCGCGGAGTCGGAGCTGGTGGCGGCGGCCCGGGCCCTCGGCGATCCGTACGACGGCCCGCTGCACCTCGTCTGCGCGCACGGGCGGCACGACACGTGCTGCGCCGTGCGCGGGCGCCCGCTGGCCGCCGCTCTCGCCGCGGCCGACCCGGAGCGCACCTGGGAGTGCAGCCACATCGGCGGTTGCCGCTTCGCCCCCGCACTGGTGCTGCTGCCGCACGGGTTCACGCTCGGCGGCGTACCGGCCGACGAGGCGCCCGCCGTGGTCCGGGACTACGCCGCCGGACGGATCGACCCACGCTGGGTGCGCGGCCGCTCCTGCCACTCCCCCGCCGTCCAGGCCGCTCAGGACCACGCGCGCCGCACGACCGGCGCCGCCGGGGTGGACGCGTTGCATCTCGTCGACGCCACGGCGGACGGTGACCTGTGGACCGTCCGCTTCCGCGACCCCGACGTCTCCGTGGTGCTGCGCGAGCGCCGCGTCGACACGGGACGACCCCTCACCTGCTCGGCGACCGCGCCCGGCTGGATGCGGGTGTTCGAACCCGCGTGACCGGTCAGCCGGCCCGCACCTCGCTCAACGCGGACGGGTCCAGCAGCCCCAGCCCCGCCGCGTGTTCCGCGATCTCGACGCTGCCGTCGACGGCCACCATCGGCACCCCGCCCGCCGTGATCTGCGCGGCCAGCTCGTCCAGCGCCGTGATCCGGGCCGCCGACGCCGTGGCCGTGCGCCGGATGTACACCGCCAGGATCCGGTCGGGGTGCTCGCGGGCCAGCGTGGCGTAGATCTCCGGGTCGGCCTGCCCGCTGTCGCCGACGAGCACCAGGTCGAGGCGCGGGTGCTCGCCGAGCAGGCGGCGCACCACCCCCAGCTTGTGCTCCTGCGCCCCGATCCGGAACAGCCCGCTGCGCGACGGGCCCCAGTCCGTCAGCAGCATCGGCCCGAGCGGGAACCGGCGCAGGGCGATGAACTCCAGCAGCATCTCGTGCAGGTTCCACGGGCTGGTCGAGAGGTAGAAGACGGGACGGTCGGAGCCGACCAGTGCCCGGTAGAGGGCAGCCGCCCCGGGCAGCGGCGTGCGGTCGCCGACGTCGGTCATCAGCGTGGCCTTGAGGAACTGCCAGCCGCGCGACAGCCCGGTCTCGACGATCGTGTCGTCCACGTCGCTGACCAGCCCGACCCGCGCGTCGGGATGGACGACGAGCACCTGGGCGCGGGCGCTCGTGCCGTCGGCCAGGGCCAGCCCGACGTCGTGCCAGCCGGGGGCGAGCTCCGGCACGTCGAGCACGGCGTCGAGGTAGCCGTCGTCGTCGGTGCGGGCGGTGGCGGCGCCTCCGGGGGCGTCGACCGTGACCGGCGTGCGGGGCACCTCGACCGTCAGGAACCTGGCCAGCGTGGAGCGCAGCACCGCCCGCCTCGATCGCGGGCCCGGCAGCGGTGCGGCCGGCACGCCCACCGCGGGCGCCTCCACGTCCGGCCGGCCGCGCACGACGCGGCCGCCGATCCGGATGCGCCGGGTGGTGCCGTGGCCGATGAACGGGACGATCATCGGGCGGTCCCGGCCGCGGATCCGCAGGATCAGCCACAGCACCATCTGCACCGCGTCCTCCACGGTCATGGCGGCCCGGATGAGCACTCGGCGCAGAGTCACCCCGGACAACTACCTCACGCCGGGGCGAACCGCCAGCCCACGTACGCTGCGACCAGTGCGCACCGTGCTCCTCGACCTCGACGGCACCCTCGTCGACTCCGCGTCCCTGATCACCGAACACCTGGCCGCCGCGATCACCGAGGCCGGCGTCCCGACGCGGTTCACCCCGCAGCAGCTGCGCGGCCTGGTGGGCCCGCCGTTCGAGACGGCGCTGCCGGAACTGGGCCTCACGCCCGACCAGACGCTGGCCACGATCGCCGCCTACCGCGTCAGCTACGACGCCGTCGCCGCCACGCACACGCCGCTCTATCCCGGCGTGCCCGAGCTGCTGGGCGAGCTGGCGGCCGCGGGGCTGCGGCTCGCGGTGGCCACGTCCAAGCCGGAACACCTGGCGGTCCGCATCGTCGGGGGCGTCGGGATCGGCGGGCACTTCACGCTGGTCGGCGGCGCCGACCACGCGATCGGCCGGGTCGGCAAGAACAGGGTGGTGGCGTCGGTGCTGGAACGACTCGCCCTCGACCCGTCCCGCGACGCGGTGGTGATGGTGGGCGACCGCCACCACGACGTCGACGGGGCGGGCGAGCACGGCGTGCCCACCGTCGGGGTGGGGTGGGGCTACGCCGAGCCCGGCGAGCTGGCCGGCGCGGTGACCGTGGTGGACACCCTCGAGGCCCTGCGCGAGGTGCTCACCGGCGACGATGTCTGGTCCGCGACGGTCACGGCGGCCTAGCGACATCGGGGGCACGCACGTGGCCACCCGACCGGGGGAGCCGTCCGACCGGCCCCGTCCGTGTCATCCCGTCGGCGGGAGCCGGCGAACCACCTGCGGGGGCTCCCCGCCGGCCGGACCGGGTGGGACGTGCCCGAGGGCGACGACGGCGCCGCGCGCGTCCACCGGTGCCTGGCGCGGCTCCCCTCGACGGCCCCACCCGCTGCCGCCGGGGTCAGAGGATCCCCGCCGGCATGCCCCCGCCATCGACGCTGATGCGCTGGCCGGTGAGGTAGTCGGCGTCCTGGCCGGCCAGGAACGCCACCACCCCGGCGACGTCCTCGGGGCGGGCGACGCGGCCGAACGGGAAGCGTCCGTCGAGCTCGGCGATGGTGGTGCCCGCGGTCGCGGCCACCAGCCGGTCGCCCATGTCCGTGGCCACCAGCCCGGGCGCCACGATGTTGACCCGGACGCCCGCGCCGCGCTCCTCCGCTGCGAGCGTGCGGGCCGCGGCCTCCAGCGCCACCTTCGCCATCGTGTAGGCCGCCCCGTTCGCGGGGGCCCGGTCGACGATCACGCTCGACACGACGATCACGTCGGCGCGCCCGGCCGCGCGCAGGTCGGGCAGCAGCAGGCGGACCAGCTCCAGCGGGCCGAGCGTGTGCACCCGCAGCAGGCGCAGGTACTCGTCCTCGCCGGTGTCGGCGATCGCCGTGCCGCGGCTGGCCGTGCCCGCGTTGCTGACGAGCAGGTCCACCGGCCCGAGGTCGGTGCGCACGGCGTCGACCATCGCGGCCACCGCGTCGGAGTCGCCGATCGCCGCCCGGTAGGCCCGGGCCGTGCCGCCCGCCCTCTCGACCGCGGACACCGTGTCGGCCGCCGCCGCCTCGTCGCGGCGGTAGTTGACGGCCACGGTGGCGC
The DNA here is from genome assembly GCF_001899645.1 of Pseudonocardia sp. 73-21. Lineage (GTDB taxonomy): Bacteria > Actinomycetota > Actinomycetes > Mycobacteriales > Pseudonocardiaceae > Pseudonocardia. The sequence goes on from NZ_MKVV01000071.1 coordinate 51,772, forward strand.
CGTCGGCGGCCAGACGCAGGGCGATGGCGCGGCCGATCCCACGGGAGGCGCCGGTGACGAGGGCAGTTCGTTTCATGGGGATCACCATGCCCGATGTGCGGCAGGATGCGGGCACCGATCGGTGGCGCGGGCCCACCAGGGACGAGACCGGGGCGCGGGGCTGCACCGGCTGCTGCCGCTGCTCGGCCCGCACCGGCGCTGCTGCCGTTCGACCGTGTGGTGACCGACCGGATCGCCCGGGCCCGGTCAGTCCCCCGCCGGCGTCTGCACCCAGCCGTAGCTGCGGTTGACCGCCCGTCCCCAGTTCTCGCGCTCGCGGCGGCGCAGGTCGGGGTCCATGGCCGGCTCCCAGGCCGCGGCGCGGTGCCAGTTGGCGCGCAGCACCTCCACGTCCGACCAGTGCCCCACCGCCAGCCCCGCCGCGTACGCCGCACCCAGCGACACCGCCTCCGACCCCAGCGGCCGCTCCACCGGCACGTCGAGGACGTCGGCGACGAACTGCATGAGCAGGTGGTTGGCCGTCATCCCGCCGTCCACCTTCAGCCGGGTGACGGGCACCCCGGAGTCGGCGTCCATCGCCTCGACGACCTCGCGCGTCTGCCAGCCGGTGGCCTCCAGGACGGCGCGGGCGAGGTGGCCGCGGTTGATGAACGACGTCAGCCCGACCATGACGCCGCGGGCGTCGGGGTGCCAGCGCGGGGAGTACAGCCCGGAGAACGCGGGCACGATGTAGCAGCCGCCGTTGTCCGCGACGGTGCCCGCGAGCGTCTCGATCTGGGCGGCGGTGGAGATCATGCCGAGCGAGTCGCGGAACCACTGAACCAGCGACCCCGTCATCGCGATGGCGCCCTCCAGCGCGTACACGAGCCCAGACCGATCTGACAGTTCGCCGAACATGTAGCCGACGGTCGGGATCAGGCCGTGGGTGGAGCGCGCGAGCCGCTCCCCGGTGTTCATCAGCAGGAACGCGCCGGTGCCGTAGGTGCACTTGGCCTCGCCCGGTGCGAAGCACGCCTGGCCCACGAGCGCCGCCTGCTGGTCGCCGAGCGCACCCGACACCGGGACGCCGGGCAGCACCGTGGTGCAGGTGCCGTAGACCTCCGCGCTGGGGCGGATCTCCGGCAGCATCCGGCGGGGGACCTCCAGGACGTCGAGCAGCTTGTCCGACCATTCCAGACGCCGGATGTCCATGAGCATCGTGCGGCTCGCGTTGGTGACGTCGGTGACGTGGCGGCCGGTCAGCTTCCAGATCAGCCAGCTCTCCACGGTGCCGAACAGGACGTCGCCCGCCTCGGCTCCCTCCCGGGCCCCGGGCACGTGGTCGAGCAGCCACCGCAGCCTCGGGCCCGCGTAGTAGGTGGCGGGGGTGAGGCCGGAGATCTCCTCGACGAGCGGCCCGTGGCCGTCCTCGGCGAGGCGGGCGACGATCCCGTCGGTGCGGGTGTCCTGCCAGGTGATCGCGCGGGCCAGGGGTTCGCCGGTGTGCCGGTTCCAGATGACGGTGGTCTCGCGCTGGTTGGCGATGCCCAGCCCCACCAGGTCCTCCGGCCCCAGGCCGGCGCTGCGCAGGGCCGCGGGCACCACGCGGGTGACGTTGCGCCAGATCTCGCCCGCGTCGTGCTCGACGAGGCCGGGCTGCGGGTAGTGCTGGCGGTGCTCCAGCTGCGCGACGGCCAGCATCCGGCCCGAGCGGTTGAACAGCAGGCAGCGCGTGGAGGTGGTGCCCTGGTCGATGGAGGCGACGACGCGCTCGGTCACAGGAGCGCCACCGAGATCTCGCGGGACGCGCCTAGCAGCTGCTCGGCCAGCCTCGGGCGCAGCTCGCCGCCCACCCCGAACAGCTCCTCCGCCGGCCCGACCAGGCCCAGCGCCCCCACCACCACGCCGCCGCTGGCCCGCAGCGGCGCCGCGGCCCCGCCGACGCCCGCCTCGAACTCGCCGGTGTCGCCCGCCCAGCCGCGGTGCCGGGCGGTGGCCAGGTGCTTCTCCAGCGTGGCGGCGACGGTGCAGGTGCGGCCCGTCCACGGGTGCAGGTCGAGATCACCGGGCCGGGGCGTGGCCACCGGCGCGAACGCGAGCAGGCACTTGCCCAGCGCCGTGGCGTGCAGGGGGAGCTCCTCGCCCGTGCGCAGCCGCTGGTGGCTGCCGTCGGGGCGGAAGACGTGGTGCACCAGGCGGACCGTCCGGTGCTCGACGACGCCCAGGTGCACGGCCAGGCCGCTGCTGCCGGCGAGCGCGTCGGCCCAGTTCATGGCCGCGGCCCGCAGGTCGTGGCGGTCGCGGAGGTGGCCGAGCTCCTGCAGGCCCGAGCCCAGCATGTACCGGTTGGAGTCCATGTCCTGGTCGACGAAGCCCACGTCGCGAAGCGTGCGGACGATGCCGTGGGCCGTCGGACGGGGCAGGTCGAGCGCCGCCGCGATCTCGTTCAGGCCGAGCGGCCGGCCCGTGCCACCGAGCAGCCGCAGCACGGCTGCGGCCCGTTCGATCGACTGGATGGCCCCCGGCACGACCCCGACATTACGACGACTGGTGTGACCTTCGCCCGTTCGGGCGTTCGACAATGCCGAACGCCTGGCGTTGCCGCAGGTCCGGTCGATTCCTAGCGTCCCCAGCGACCCGCGACGGGAGCGGGCAGAAACCGGAGGGCTTCGATGGCGAAGAACTCGATAACGCAGAACTCGGTCGTCGGGGAACTGAGCGCCGAGTTCCTGGGCACCATGATCCTCATCCTGTTCGGCAACGGAGTGGTCGCACAGGTCGTGACCAGCTCCGACAAGAGCCTCGGCGGCCACGACTCGATCGCGTGGGCGTGGGGCCTCGGCGTCACGCTCGGGGTGTACGTGGCGGCGCGGCTCTCGGGAGCCCACCTCAACCCGGCCGTGACGATCGCGCTGGCCGCGTTCAAGGGCTTCTCCTGGCGGAAGGTCCTCCCCTACTCGCTGGCGCAGACCGCGGGTGCGTTCGTGGCGGCGCTGATCGTCCGGTTCGTGTACGCGGACCTCATCAACGCCATGGACCCGGGCCACACCTACAAGACCCAGGGCATCTTCTCGACGCTGCCGGGCAACGGGGCCGGGCCGGTCACGATCCCGACCGCGTTCTTCGACCAGATCGTCGGCACCGCGATCCTCGTCTTCGTGATCTTCGCGCTGACGACGGCCGCGAACAACGCCCCGCTGTCCAACCTCGGTCCGGTGGTCGTCGGCCTGCTCGTCGTCGCGATCGGGATGGCGTGGGGCGCGAACGCCGGCTACGCGATCAACCCGGCCCGTGACTTCGGGCCGCGGCTCGCCTCGTTCGTGACGGGGTACGCCACCGCGTTCCTGGACCAGCACGGCAGCGTGTACTTCTGGCTACCCATCGTGGCCCCGATCATCGGCGGCCTGATCGGTGGGGCACTGTTCAAGTACATGATCGAAGGCTTCCTGTCCACCGCCACCGGCGAGGACATCACGGTGTCCGAGCCGATCGAGAACCGCTGAGGCCTGCTCGTCAGAGCCGGACATCGCTACCGCAGAAGGAGAGAACTCAATGGCCGAGTTCGTCGGTGCCGTCGACCAGGGCACCACCAGCACCCGATTCATGGTTTTCGACCACTCCGGCAACGAGGTGGGCCGCCACCAGCTCGAGCACGAGCAGATCCTCCCGCAGGCCGGCTGGGTGGAGCACAACCCCGTCGAGATCTGGGAGCGCACGTCGTCGGTCATCCAGACCGGGCTGAACAAGACCAACCTGTCGGCGAGCGACCTCGTCTCCCTGGGCATCACCAACCAGCGCGAGACGGCCGTGGTGTGGGACAAGCGCACCGGACGCCCGCTCTACAACGCGATCGTCTGGCAGGACACCCGCACCGACCGCATCGCCTCCGCACTCGACCGCGACGGCCGCGGCGACGTGATCCGCCAGAAGGCGGGCCTCCCGCCGGCCACGTACTTCTCCGGCGGCAAGATCCAGTGGATCCTCGAGAACGTCGACGGCGCCCGTGAGGCGGCCGAGTCGGGGAACGCGATCTTCGGCAACACCGACACCTGGCTGCTCTGGAACCTCACCGGCGGCACCAGCGGGGGCGTGCACGTCACCGACCCGACCAACGCCAGCCGCACGATGCTGATGAACCTCGAGACCCTCGACTGGGACGACGAGCTCCTCGGCTTCTTCAACATCCCGCGCGCGATGCTGCCGGAGATCAAGCCCAGCTCCGCCCCGGGCGAGGGCTACGGCACGACGCTGAAGAACGGGCCACTGAACGGCGAGGTCACCCTCAACGGCGACCTCGGTGACCAGCAGGCCGCGATGGTCGGCCAGGTCTGCCTGGCCCCCGGCGAGGCCAAGAACACCTACGGCACCGGCAACTTCATGCTGCTCAACACGGGCACGGAGCTGGTGCGCTCGAAGGCGGGCCTGCTCTCCACGGTCTGCTACAAGTTCGGCGACGAACCGACGGTGTACGCCCTGGAGGGCTCCATCGCCGTCACCGGGTCGGCCGTGCAGTGGCTGCGCGACCAGCTCGGCATCATCTCCGGCGCATCGGAGAGCGAGTCGCTGGCCCGGCAGGTGCCCGACAACGGCGGCGTGTACTTCGTGCCGGCGTTCTCCGGGCTCTTCGCCCCGTACTGGCGTTCCGACGCCCGCGGCGCGATCGTCGGCCTGTCGCGGTTCAACACCAACGCCCACCTGGCGCGCGCCACGCTGGAGGCGATCTGCTACCAGAGCCGCGACGTGGCCGAGGCCATGGAGAAGGACTCCGGGGTGCACCTGGAGGTGCTCAAGGTCGACGGCGGCGTCACCGCCAACGAGCTGTGCATGCAGATCCAGGCCGACGTGCTGGGCGTCGAGGTCAGCCGTCCGGTGGTCGCGGAGACCACGGCCCTGGGTGCGGCGTACGCGGCCGGGCTCGCCGTGGGCTTCTGGAAGAACACCGACGAGTTGCGTTCCAACTGGAACGAGTCGAAGCGCTGGACGCCGCAGTGGTCCAAGGAACAGCGTGACGAGGGCTACGCGAAGTGGGGCAAGGCGGTCACGCGCACGTTGGACTGGGTAGACGTCAGCTGAGCTAGGCCTACGAAAGGATCATCATGCGATCGGTCGCACTCTCTCCCGACAACCGGTCCGCCGCGCTGTCGGCGATGGCCGCGACCGAACTCGACGTGCTGGTCATCGGGGGTGGTGTCGTGGGCGCGGGAAGCGCCCTCGACGCCGCCACCCGAGGCCTGAACGTCGGGCTCGTCGAGGCCCGTGACTTCGCCTCCGGCACGTCGAGCCGGTCCAGCAAGCTCATCCACGGTGGCCTGCGCTACCTGGAGATGCTGGACTTCCGGCTCGTCGCCGAGGCCCTGTCCGAGCGGGGGCTGCTCATCGACAAGCTCGCCCCCCACCTGGTCCGCCCGGTGCCGTTCATCTACCCGCTCAAGCACCACGTGTGGGAGCGGTTCTACGCCGGCAGCGGCGTGGCGCTCTACGACGCGCTGGCCAAGGCGTCGGGCAACGGGGCCGGGCTGCCCCTGCACCGGCACCTCACGCGCCGGGGTGCGCGCCGGATCGTGCCGTCGCTGCGCAAGGACGCGCTGGTCGGCGCCCTGCAGTACTACGACGCGCAGGTCGACGACGCGCGGCACACGATGTTCATCGCCCGCACGGCCGCCGCGTACGGGGCGCACGTGGCCACCCGCGCCCGGGTGGTCGGGCTGCTGCGCGAGGGCGAGCGGGTCACCGGCGCCGAGGTGCACGACCTGGAGTCGGGCGCCACCGTCAAGATCCACGCCAGGCAGGTCATCAACGCCACCGGCGTGTGGACCGACGAGACGCAGGCCCTGGTGGGCGAGCGCGGGCAGTTCAAGGTGCGCGCCAGCAAGGGCATCCACCTGGTGGTCCCGCGCGACCGCATCCAGGGCGACTCCGGCCTGATCCTGCGCACCGAGAAGTCGGTGCTGTTCGTCATCCCGTGGGGCCGGCACTGGATCATCGGCACCACCGACACGGACTGGGACCTCGACAAGGCCCACCCGGCCGCGTCCGCCGCCGACATCGACTACCTGCTCACCCACGTCAACGCCGTGCTGGAGCAGCCGCTCACGCACGCCGACGTGGAGGGCGTGTACGCCGGTCTGCGGCCCCTGCTCTCGGGCGAGTCGGACTCCACGTCCAAGCTCTCCCGCGAGCACGCCGTGGCCCACACCGCGCCGGGGCTCGTCGTCGTCGCGGGCGGGAAGTACACCACCTACCGGATCATGGCCAAGGACGCTGTGGACGCGGCGGTGCACGCCCTGGACGCCAAGGTGCCGGCGTCGGTCACGGAGAACGTGCCGCTGCTCGGGGCCGAGGGCTACGACGCGGTGAAGAACAACCGCTACCTGCTGGCCCAGCAGTACGGGCTGCACGTGGCCCGCATCGAGCACCTGCTGGGGCGCCACGGGTCGCTCGTCGACGAGGTGCTGGAGCTCGTCGCCGCCGACCCGACGCTGGGCGAGCCGCTGGCCGGGGCGCCCGACTACCTGCGCGCCGAGATCGTCTACGCGGCGTCGCACGAGGGGGCCCGGCACGTCGAGGACCTCCTGGCGCGGCGCACCCGCATCTCGATCGAGACCTTCGACCGCGGTGTGAGCTCGATGGAGGAGGCGGCGAGGCTCGCCGCTCCGGTCCTGGGTTGGAGCGAGGAGCAGATCGAGCGCGAGGTGGAGCACTACCGCAAGCGCGTCGACGCCGAGCGGGAGAGCCAGAAGATGCCCGACGACGAGACGGCCGACTCCGCGCGCCTCGGCGCACCCGAGGTCGTGCCGCTGGTCTGAGAACGGCGCACGGTCCGGCCGCCCGCCCCACGGGGGCGGCCGGACCGGTGGCTACTTCCCCAGCTCGGAGATCGCCGGGATCGACGGCGCGAAGAAGTACTCGCCGCCCTGCATGTGCACGAACCGGTCGAAGCCCAGCTGTGGCTTGCGGCCCGCCTGCTTCGAGAACGGCGCCGCGCCGAGGAAGGGCAGCCCGGCCCCGCCCTGACCGATGATCGGGTCGACGCCGCTCCCCGGCTGGCTGAAGTCGTCGGCGTTCACCCAGGCCGCCTGCACGAACTCGAACTGGTCGTCGATGTCGGTGACGTAGCAGGCGAACAGCAGCCCCCGCTGCTCGACGGTCTCCCCGTCGAGCGCCTCGTCCGCCGTCAGCTCCGGGCCGAACGCGATGCCGCGGCGCATCATCCGGTGGCTCTGGGTGAACGCCTCGGCGCCGGCCACCTCGTCCTCGGCGGGGGAGGTGTCGTGGCGGACGTCGTCCCGCGGGTAGGCCTTGCGGATGTGGGCCGCCCACGGGCAGGCGAGCGCCTCGCGGTCCCCGCCGAACTCGAAGGCGTTGACGCCGGGCGTGCCGTCGGCGACCGTCGGGTCGTCGTGGCGGGGGGCGTTGATCAGGGCGGCCCCGCTCTTCCAGCGGCCGACCATCTGGGCGCCCAGCAGGTCGGCCGACGCCGCGTCCGACGCCGCCGGGTCGATCGCGGCGGCGGCCTCCTTGACCGCGACGTCGAACTCCGGGACCTGCTGCGCGAGGCGGCGGAAGACGAGGAACGCGCCGTTGCGCATGAGCTCCACGGGCGGCTCGGCGACCGTGCCCTGCACGGTGAAGTCCGCACCGAAGGGGTCCTGGCCGGGGTAGCCGAACAGGAACTCGCCCGGCCAGAGCAGGTCCCGACCGGGATCAGCCTGGTCCTGGTCGGGCCCGAGGGTCGGATCGAGCGGCACCCCCGGTGCGATCCGCCCGCGCACCGCGGGCTGGGAGACACCGTCGGCGTAGCCGAAGTGCTCGTGGCCCGCCACCGGGTCGGGGCGCACCGTGCCCGTCTCGGTCCGGACGTGCGACCAGCCGTTGGCGGCGGGCGGCGCCAGGCGCAGCGCGATGGTGCCGTTCACCTCGGCCTCGGTGGCTCCGGCCACCAGGAACACGCCGTCGACCGGTTCGTTCGGGCCCAGGATGTCCCAGCCCCGGGGGTCGGGGTCGGCCAGCCTGGCGGAGCTCGCCGCCATGCCGCGGCCGAACTCGCTGTCCTGGACCAGCCCGTCCACGCCGAGCGTCTCGAGGCCGGCGCGGGTGAAGGCGATGTTGAGGCCGGGGGTGGGCAGCAGGCCCGTGCTCCCGGCGGCCCGGCCGGCGGCGACGGCGGCGCGCTGGTCCAGGCAGTCCTGCATGCTGGTGATCTCCAGGCCGCGTAGGAACACCCGGAACTTCTCGGTGTCCTGGATGCGGAAGAACACCCACTTCTCGCTCTTCTTCAGAAGACCGACGAGGATGTCTCCCTGGATGTCGGTGGTCGGGAACAACGGCTCGGCACTGATGTCGCGCACCATGGTGGGCTTCTCTCGGCGAAGGGTCAGTCCCCAGCAGGAGGGCGCCGCGGGCCCGCTGATACGCCGCGTCAGCGCGGCGCCGGCCCGAACGGCCGGCTGCTCGGGCAGCCGCCGGCGCACGAGCCTCCCGGCGGACTGCTGCACCCTCGCGCCGCTGAGTCCGATGATCTCCATCTTGCGGGGGCCGGGGAGAGGCCGTGCCGAGCCTCCCGGCGGCCCGGCACATCGACACCACGGCGAGGCGGCCACCGGCAACGGCTCCATCGGCGCGGCCGTGCTCTCCGGGGTCGCGCGGCAGCCCGGGGCGCGCGCCACGCTCGTCTCGAACAGCCTCGTCCACCTCGCGCTGGTCGAGGCGGCGTACTTCAGCAACCCGGCGTTCGCGGCGCTCATGATCTTCGCGCCGGCCGCGGACCGCGACCCGGACGGTGGGGCCCGTACCGTGGGGCCGTGGCCGATCTGATCTCCCTCGACGACATCACCGCCGCCGCGGCGCGCATCGCGGGACACGTCCTGCGCACCCCGACGGTGCCCTCCCCCGGCCTGACCGCGCTGCTCGGTGTGCCCGTCACGCTCAAGCTGGAGCTGTTGCAGCGCACCGGGTCCTTCAAGGCGCGCGGGGCGTTCCACAAGCTGCTCGGGCTCGGCGACGCCGAGCGCGCGGCCGGGGTGGTGGCGGTCAGCGGCGGCAACCACGCCACCGCTCTCGCCGACGCCGCCGGGGCGCTCGGCATCGCCGCCACCGTCGTGATGCCGCAGGCCGCGCCCGCGCGGTCGGTCGCGGCGGCGCGGGCCTCGGGCGCCGATGTGCGGCTCACCCCGGACATGCCGGGCGCGTTCGCGCTGATGGACGAGCTGGTGGCCGCGGGCATGACCCTCGTGCACCCCTTCGACGACGCCGGGGTGATCGCCGGGCAGGGCACGGTGGGCGCCGAGTTCGCCGCGGACGCGCCGGAGGTCACCGACGTGCTGGTGAGCATCGGCGGCGGCGGGCTGATCGCGGGTGTGGCCACCGCCTTCCGGGCGCTGCGCCCCGGGGTGCGGGTGTGGGGCGTCGAGACCGAGGGCGCCGAGGCCATGACGTGCGCCCTGGAAGCGGGCGCCCCGGTGCCCATCACCCCGACGTCGATCGTGAGCACGCTCAGCGCCCCGCACGTCTCACCGCTGACGCTGGACCACGTCCGCAAGCTGGTGGAGGACGTGCTCGTCATCCCCGACGCCGACGCCGTGCGCGGCACCCTGACGCTGGCCGAGGCGGCGAAGGTGTGGGCGGAGCCGGCGGCGGGCTGCCTGGTTCCGGCGGCGGGGCAGGTCCTGGAACGGGTGGGCCCGAACGCCCGCCTGGGCCTGGTGGTCTGCGGCGGCAACGTGACGACAGCGGACGTGACGACCTGGACGGCCCGGTTCTCCGCCACCCCGGCCCCCGCCCCACCGCGGTGATCAAGGCGCTGATGTCGCTCGCCGTGATCCACTGACGTCGTCAGTGCCCTGATCACCGCCATTACGGGTGGAAGGTGCGGCGGGGCGAGGGTGTTGACGCCGGTGTGGAGGCGGACGTCGTCGTGATCGGGGCCGGGCAGGCCGGGCTCTCGGCCGCCTACGGCCTGCGCCGGGCCGGGGTGGACTTCGTCGTGCTCGACGGCGAGGACGGGCCCGGTGGGGCGTGGCGGCACCGCTGGCCGACGCTGCGGATGGCCACCGTCCACGGCCTCCACGATCTCCCGGGGCTCACCCGCCCGGAGTCCGACCCGGCGCGCCCGGCGTCGGAGGTGGTTCCGGCCTACTTCGCCGGCTACGAGCGCGAGTTCGACCTCCCGGTGCTGCGGCCCGTCCGCGTCACCGCGGTGCGGGACGATGCTCCCGAACTGCTCGTCGACACCGACCGCGGCACCTGGCGCACCCGCGCCCTGATCAACGCCACGGGTACCTGGACCCGCCCGTTCCGCCCGCTGTACCCGGGCCGGAACACCTTCCGGGGCCGCCAGCTGCACACCGTCGAGTACCGCGGGCCCGACGAGTTCGCCGGGCTGCGGGTGGTGGTGGTCGGCGGGGGCACGTCGGCGGTGCAGGCGCTGCTGGAGATCGCGCCGGTGGCCGCGTCCACGACCTGGGTGACGCGCCGCCCGCCCGTGTTCCACGACGCGTTCGACGCCCGGACCGGCCGCGCCGCCGTCGCCCGCGTGGACGAGCGGGTGCGGGCCGGGCTTCCGCCGCAGAGCGTGGTGTCGGTGACCGGCCTGCCCGCCACCGCTGCGGCCCTGCCCCGCCGTCCGATGTTCGAGCGCATCGAGCCCGACGGCGTGGTGTGGGCAGACGGCAGCCGCGAGCCCGCCGACGTCATCCTGTGGGCCACCGGCTGGCGCGCCGAACTCGGCCACCTCGCGCCACTTCACCTGCGTGGGCCGGGCGGCGGCATCGCCATGGACGGCACCCGCGTGGCGGCCGACCCGCGGGTGCACCTCGTGGGCTACGGCCCCAGCGCCAGCACGATCGGGGCCAATCGCGCCGGACGGGCGGCCGCCCACGAGGTGGTGGTCCTCCTCGGCCTAGATTCTCGCCGTGACCATCCCGAAGCCCGCGTGGCGGCGACCGACGCGGGGTGAACACCGCTGGCCCGCCGTGCTCGCCGTCGTCGCGGCGATCGTGCTGCAGCTGCTCCTGCCCGACCAGATGTCGTTCGGCAGCCGCTGGATCCTGCCCGGCCTGGAGGCGCTGATCCTGCTGATCCTGCTGGCCGCGAACCCGTTCCGGATCGACCGCGAGTCGACGGTGCTGCGGGTGCTGGGCATCGGGCTCGCGATCGCGCTGACCGTGGCCACCGCGTTGTCGACCTTCAACCTCGTGACGGGGATCGTCGGCGGCCAGTTCGGCAAGGACGCACAGCCCCTGCTCGCCACCGGCGGCTCCATCTGGCTCACGAACGTCATCGCGTTCGCGTTCCTGTTCTGGGAGTTCGACCGCGGCGGCCCGGCCGCCCGGGCCGCCGGACGCCGGGAGCACCCCGACTTCCTCTTCCCGCAGATGCAGCTGCCGGACATGGCCGACGAGGCGTGGGAGCCGCGCTTCGTCGACTACCTCTACGTCGCGTTCACCAACGCCACCGCGTTCAGCCCCACCGACACGATGCCGCTCACGCGGTGGGCCAAGCTCGGGATGGCGCTGCAGTCACTGGTCGCGCTGGTGACCGTCGGGCTGGTGGTCGCCCGCGCCGTCAACGTGCTCGGTTCGTAGGGACCGGTACTCGCGGATGATCAGCACGATGATCGCGACGTCCAGTGCGGCGAGGAACGGCAGCAGCACCGAGCCCGTCTGCGTGGCGCGGTAGATCTCATAGACCACGAACGCGCCGAGCACCACCACGGCCACCGGGAACGCCGGGCGGATCTTCCGCAGCATGGCCACGACGAGCGCCAGCTTCACGATGCCGTGCAGGCCCAGGTAGATCACCGCGAACGTCCGGTTGCCCGACGCGAACTCGGCGGTGCCCGAGACGAAGTGCTTCGCCAGCGAGCCGTCGGGCGGGCCGAGCAGGTCCCGGGAGAGCACGTCGTTGATCAGCGTCTGGACCGCGCCGGTGGGGATGATCAGCAGGACGATCGCGCCGACCAGCTCGATGGCCCCGTCGATGCCCTTGAGCAGCAGGGCGATCCGGAAGAGCGTCTCCTGCTTCATCGTGTGATGCCCGTGTGCCCGAGGGAGTAGCGACCCGGTTGCGGCCACACACAGAGCCCGTGCGGGCCGTCGCCCACGTCGATCTTCCTGATCAGGTGCCCGTCGGCCGTCGACAGGACGTAGACGGCGCGGCTGTAGCGGCCCGACAGCCACAGCTGGGAACCGTCGGCGGTCACGTTGCCCATGTCGGGGCTCGCGCCGCCGGGGATGGCCCACTTCGTCAGCACGGCCCCGGTGTAGGAGTCGAGCACGCTGACGCTGCTGTCGAGGCGGTTGGTGACGTAGAGCTTCGTGGCGTCGCGGGAGAGGTAGAGCCCGTGCGCGCCCTTGCCCGTCGGGATCTCGCGCAGCACCTTCGTGGCGGCGCCGTCGAGCACCCAGACGCCGCCCTCCTCGCTGTCGGCGATGTAGAACACGGAACCGTCGGGGGCGAGCTTGATGTCCTGCGGGCCCATCCGGTGGTGGCGGACGGGCATGTCGATCGTGCGCACGAGCTTGTGGTTCACCAGGTCCACCACGGCGACGCGGCCGTCGAACTCGCAGGTGAAGACGGCGATGCGACCTCCTGGCATGAAGTCGGAGTGGTCGATGCCGGCACACTGCGGCGTGGCGAGGGTCTGCTGCACCTTCCACGTGTGCGGGTCGTAGAACACGAGCTCGCGGCGCTCCTCGGCCACCGAGATCGCTGATTTCCCGTCGGAGGTGAAGTACATGTTGTACGGGTCGATCACCGGGATGTTGGCACCCGGCTTCCCCGTCCTCGGGTCGAACGGCGTGATCTTGTTGGTGGTGTCGTCGCTCGCGTACAGCGTGGTCATGTCGTAGGACGGGATGACGTGCTGCAGCTCGCCGCCGAGCCGGTACTTCCCGACCACCGCGAACGTCGTCGGATCGATCACCCACACGTCGCCCGACTTGGTGTGCGGCACGTAGACCAGCGGGAGGGCCGCCTTCGCGGTGTCCGAGAGCATGTTCGGCCCGGCGTCCGCGTAGACGTTGTGCGGGTCGGCCACCGGGGGCATCCCCGGGAGCTGGTCACCGATCGGCGGAGCGGCGACGGGTACCGGGCCGGCGGTGACCGGGACGCCGGCGACACCGGGGTCCGGCGAGGCCGAGCACCCCGCGAGCAGGGCCAGGGCTGCGCCGAGCAGCACGGCACGGCGGATGGTGAACGGCACGGTGGTCCCTCTCACGCGAACAGGGCGCCGGCGGTCACCGGCTTGAGGCCGCGGGCGGCCAGGTCGTCGAGCAGGCCGGGGAGCGCGTCGAGCGTGCCCGGGTGCCCGAGGTGCATGCTCACGACGTCGCCGGCGACGGCCTTGCGGACGTTGCGGCGGATCGCGGCGGCGCCGGGGTCGGTGAAGTCGCGCGAGTCGACGTCGTAGGACAGGACGTGCTCGTAGCCCGCGGCGCCGGCGAGGCGCAGCACCTCCTTCGTCGCGTGCTGGGCGGCGGACGGCCGGAAGAAGTCACCCGGTGAGCCCGTCAACGCGGCGAGCCGGTCGCGGCAGCGCTCGATCTCCGCGCGGACGCCGGCCTCGTCGAGCGTGCTGAGGTCGGGGTGCGACCAGGTGTGGTTGCCCAGCTCGTGCCCGTGGTCGGTGACCACCTTGACCGCGTCCGGGGACTGCTGCAGCCAGGTGCCGATCGCCAGCACCGTGACGGCCGCGCCGCGGTCGGCGAACCCGGTGAGGATCTTCGTGGCGAGGGCGATGTCGCCGGCGCCGTGGAAGGTCAGCGCCACCTCCGGGCGGCCGCTGGTGGCGGTGACGAGCTCGGTGGCCGTACCGGTGAACGGCGCGGTCGTCCTGGGTGCGGCAGCAGCGGTGGTCGCGGACGCCGCGGCCGTCGCGGCGGGGGCGCTCGGTGCGGTCGCGGCCGGCGCCGCGCAGGCTCCGGCCGCGACCACCGGGACGGCCGCGAGGAACGCCCGGCGGGACAGATGGGTGGTCACGGTCGCGGACAGTAGCCGCCCCCGAGACCTGGGAAACCCTTTACCCGGGAACGCCCCGGTCAGAGACGTGCTCGTCGCGCAGCACCCGTTTGAGCAGCTTTCCCGACTCGGTGCGCGGCAGCGCGTCGCGCACGTCCCAGCTGCGCGGGCGCTTGTACCCGGCGAGGTGCTCGGCGACGTGCACGTCGAGCGCGCCGAGATCGAGCTCCCGGCCCTCGCGCGGCACGACGGCGGCGTGCACGGTCTGGCCCCACTCCTCGGACGGCAGCCCGAACACGGCGGCGTCGAGCACGTCGGGGTGGGCGTGCAGCACCGCCTCGACCTCGGCGGGGTAGACGTTCATGCCGCCGGTGATCACCAGGTCGCCGCCGCGGTCGCGGATGTGCAGGTAGCCGTCGGCGTCGAGGTGGGCGACGTCGCCCACGGACTTCCAGTCGTCGTCGCCGAGCGTCTCGCGGCCGTGGTAGCCGGCGAACGTCGTGGACGAGCGGACCTGCAGCTCGCCCGGCTCCCCCGCGGGCAGCACCTCGCCGTCGGGCCCGACCACCCGCAGCTCGACGGTGGGGATCGCCCGCCCGCACGACCCCGGCCGGGCGAGCTGCTCCTCCGGGGGCAGCACGGCGTCGACCCCCAGCTCGGTGGAGCCGTAGACCTCGAACAGGAACCCGTCGCCCAGCTTCGCGACGATCTCCTGTTTCAGCGCGTACGGCACCGGCGCGGCGTTGGCCACCAGCGAGCGCATCGACGACAGGTCGGCGCGGGCGAGCACCTCGGGCGGCAGCGCGCCGATCCGCTTGAGCGGCGTGGGCGCGGTGAAGGTGTTGGTGACGCGGTAGGTGCGCACGAGGTCGAGCCAGCGCTCGGCGTCGAAGCTGCGCATCAGCACCACCGTGCCGCCGAGCACGTGCGTGAGCGAGGCCCAGGCCAGCGGGCCGGAGTGGTACATCGGGCCGGTGGTCAGGTGCACCTCCTCCCCCGCGCGCAGTCGCAGCGTGCTCACGAGCGCCGCGGTCTGCTCGGGGTCGGTGCGGGTGCGCAGCGCGCCCTTCGGCTTCCCCGTCGTGCCGGAGGTGTAGATCATCTGGCCGCCGCCCTCGACGGGTGGGAGCGGCTCCGCGGATCCGCAGGCGAGGACGTCGTCCCAGGCCAGGGCGCCATCGAACGGCTCGCCGCGGAACACCACCACGTCACGCACGGCCGTGAGCTCGGCCCGGATGGTGGCCAGGCGGGCGGCCGGGTCGGCGTCGACGAGCACCACCACCGCTCCGCTGTCGGTGATGACGTGGCGCATCTCGTCGGGGGTGAAGCGGTAGGCCAGCGGCACCGCGACGAGCCCGAGCTTGCGGGCCGCGTGCAGCACGACCAGCACCTCGAGGCTGTTGGGCCCGCACCAGACGATGCGGTCGCCCGGCCCGAGGCCGAGGTTCCGCAGACCGTGGGCGAGGCGGTTGGCCCGCTCCTCCAGCCCGGCGTAGGTGACGTCGGATCCCTCCGGGTCGATCACCGCGACCTTGTCCGGGATCGCGGCGGCGTGGGCGGTCAGCGAATCGAGCACATCCTCGGGCACGTCCTCCACTCTCGCCGACGGAGCCCGCCGCCGCGAGAGCCCGTCCGAGCATGATCACGACGAACCGCACGAAAACGCCTCGGTGCGGCGGAACTGTGCGGCGGGCGCCGATCATGAGCCGGTCGGACGGGCCTGTGGACAACTCCCGCTGCACGTCGGCCCTCCGTGCCACACTTTCCCCATGACGGCACTCCCCGTGCAGCTGGCCCCGCAGCCACAGCCCATGACGGCAGCCGAGTACGCCGCGACGCCGGAGACCCCCGATCACCGGTTCGAGCTGCAGGAGGGAGCCGTCGTCATGCCCGCCAGAGCGGTGCCCGCCCACCAGGACGCACTCGCGGAGCTCTCCGTCCAGGTACGGGTTCAGACCCCGCCACACCTCAAGGTGCTGCTCGAGATCGATCTCGACCTGCACCTCGTCCCTCCGACCCAGCCTGGCACCGTACGAGTTCCCGATCTCGTCGTGGTCACCCGCGAGGCCTTCGCGCGGGTGGGGCGCCAGGGCGGGCTGCTGCGCGCCGACGACGCTGTCCTCGCCGTCGAGCTGCACTCCACCAGCACGAAGCGCACCGACACGGTCGTCAAGCACTCCGAGTACGCCGACTCCGGCATCGGCCACTACTGGATGATCGACCTGCTCGACGGGCCGAGCCTCACCGCGTGCCACCACGGCGGCCCGTTCGGCTACGTCGACGCCGAGCCGGTCCGCGGCACCTTCACCGCCGACGCCCCGTTCCCCGTTCGGCTGGATCTCGACCAGCTCGGCTGAGCGGGCCACGGCTGGCCCCCGTGTCGCCTGTCCGGGCACGCCCGCCCACATCTAGGGTCGCCCCGTGACCAGCGAGGGGAACATCGTCATCGTCGGGGCCGGGTTCGGCGGGATCGCCGCCGCCATCGAGCTGCAGGCCCACGGCTTCACCGACATCACGATCCTCGACGCGGCCCCCGAGATCGGGGGCACCTGGTTCCACAACACCTACCCCGGCGCGGCCTGCGACGTGCCGAGCCACGGCTACTCGTTCTCGTTCGCGCAGCGGAAGGACTGGTCGCGGCTGTGTTCCCCGCAGCCGGAGATCCTCGCCTACCTGCAGGGGGTGGCGCGCGAGTACGGCGTGGACCGGCTCGTGCAGCCGGACACCGAGGTCACCTCCTGCGTGTTCGACGACGCCACGAGGCGCTGGACGGTGACCGCCGCCGACGGCCGCACGTTCGACGCGTCCGCGATCGTGATGGCCACCGGGCAGCTCAACCGGCCCGCCACCCCGCGGATCGAGGGCGCGGAGACGTTCACCGGCCACACCTTCCACTCCGCTCGCTGGGACCACGACCACGACCTGCGCGGGAAGCGCGTCGCCGTGGTCGGCACGGGCGCGAGCGCCGTGCAGTTCGTGCCCGCCATCGCGCCGGACGTCGCGCACATGACGGTGTTCCAGCGCACCGGCAACTGGTTCATGCCGCGCCGCAACCGTCCCTACCCCGCGCCGATCCGGGCGGCGATCCGCCGCGTCCCGGGGCTGCAGGCCTACCGGCGCGGTTTCCTCACCCAGTACCTGGAGCTGCTCACCGCGGCGATCCGCAACCCCGACCGGCTCGGCCGCGTGGTGCGCGTGCTGTCCACGGCGTTCATGCGCAGCCAGCTGCGTGATGCGGACATCCGGCGCAAGGTCTGGCCGGACTACACGTTCGGCTGCAAGCGGGTGCTGTTCAGCTCCACCTACCTGCCGGCGCTGCAACGACCGAACGTCGACGTGGTCACCGCACCCATCGCCCGGATCACCCCCACCGGCATCGAGGACGGCGAGGGCGCCCACCACGAGGTCGACACGATCATCTGGGCCACCGGTTTCGCCACCACCGGCTTCATGTTCCCGATGGCGATCACCGGCACGGGCGGCCAGGCGCTCACCGACGTCTGGGCGAAGGGCCCGCACGCCCACCTCGGCATGACCGTGCCCGGCTTCCCGTCGCTGTTCGTGATGTACGGGCCCAACACCAACACCTCGGGCGGGTCGATCATCTTCTACCTGGAGCGCCAGGCCGCCTACCTGCGCCAGGCGCTGGCCGCGGTCCGCGAGCGCGGGGCCACGACCATCGACGTCCGACCGGAGGTGGAACAGGCCGGCGACACCGCGCTCCAGGCCCGCTTCGCCGGCACGGCCTGGACCCGCTGCGACTCCTGGTACCGCGACGAGAGCGGCCGCATCGTCACGAACTGGCCCGGTTACATGCGCGACTACGCGGCGGCCACGGAGCAGCTGGACGAGTCCGAGTACACCTTCACCTAAGACCCGGTTGGCAGGCGATTTTGCGTCGTTGCGCGGCCCATTTCGCGCGCGAGGGCACCACATCGCCTGCAGACTCGGATCAGGCGTCGGTGCGGACCTCCGTGCCGTCCTGGCCCCAGCGGGTGTGGAAGCTGCCTTCCGCGTCCGTGCGCAGGTAGGTGTGGGCGCCGAAGAAGTCGCGCAGGCCCTGGATCAGGTTCGCCGGGCCCCGCTCGCGGCGGTAGCCGTCGTAGTAGCTCAGCGAGCTGGAGAACGCCGGGATGGCCACGCCCTGCTGGGTGGCCGTCACGATCACCCGTCGCCACGCGTCCTGCGCGTTCGCGACGGCCTCGGTGAAGTAGGGCACCATCAGCAGGTTCTCGAGGTCGCCGTGCTCGGCGTAGGCGTCGCGGATGCGGTTGAGGAACTGCGCCCGGATGATGCAGCCGCCGCGCCAGATGGTGGCCATGGCGCCGAGGTCGAGGTCCCAGTCGTTGGCCTTGGACGCCGCGCGCATCTGCGCGAAGCCCTGCGCGTACGCCACGACCTTGCTCGCGTAGAGCGCCTGGCGGATGTCGTCGACGAGGCTGTCGGGGTTCTCCCCCTCGCCCGGCTTCGGGCCCGCGAGCGTGGTGGACGCGGCCTTGCGCTCGTCGCGCAGCGCCGAGAGACCGCGGGCGAACACGGCCTCGGTGATGCCGGTGAGCGGGATGCCGAGCCCGAGCGCGTCGAGGGCGGTCCAGGTGCCGGTGCCCTTCTGCTCGGCCCGGTCGACGATCACGTCCACCAGCGGGCCGTCGGTCTTCTCGTCCTTCTTCGCCAGCACCTTGGCCGTGATCTCGATGAGGAACGACTCCAGGTCGCCGGAGTTCCACTCCTCGAAGATCGCCGCGATGGCCGGGGCGTCGAGCCCGGCGACGTGGGTGAGCAGGTCGTAGGCCTCGGCGATGAGCTGGATGTCGGCGTACTCGATGCCGTTGTGCACCATCTTGACGTAGTGCCCGGCCCCGCCCGGCCCGACGTGCACGCAGCACGGCGTGCCGTCGACGACGGCGGCGATGCTGGTGAGGATCTCCTCCACCTCGGCGTACGCGGACTCGTCGCCGCCGGGCATGATGCTCGGCCCCTTCAGCGCGCCCTCCTCGCCGCCGGAGACGCCGATGCCCATGAAGCGGATGCCGTTGGCGGCGCACTCTTCGGTGCGGCGCACGGTGTCGGGGAAGTGCGAGTTGCCGGCGTCGATGATGATGTCGCCCTCGTCGAGCAGCGGCGTGAGGTCGGCGACGACGCCGTCCACGGGCTTGCCCGCCTTAACCATCACGATGATCCGGCGCGGCTTCTCCAGCGCGGCGACGAACTCCTCCAGCGACTCGGAGCCGGTGAACGCCCCCTCGTGGCCGAACTCCTCCATGAACTCCCTGGTCTTGGCCGTGGTGCGGTTGTGCACGGCGATCGGCACGCCGCGCGAGGCGATGTTGCGGGCCAGGTTGGCGCCCATCACCGCCAGCCCGGTGACCCCGATGCGGCTCTTCCCGGCGGTGTCACTCATGGTCGGTTCTCCTCAGGTCGCTGGTACTGGGCTCGACGCTACCCATCTCTCCCGAACTCGCGTACCCGCACGCGGGCCACCCGGACGACGCGATCATCACACCGGCCGATCCGCGCGTACCGGACGACAGGCCCGATCCGGTGAAACCGCCGATGGCCTGCGACGGGCCGACGCGACGGCTAGCGTCGGCCGTATGCACCGCGGGTGTGCCGGGCCCTCCCGGCGGCAGTTCCTGGGCCTGCTCGGCGTCGGGGCGGCCGCCGTGCTGACGGGGTGCGCCGCACCGGCCGCGGAGACACCCGCTCCGGCCGTTCCGCCACCGCCACCGCCGCTGCCGCCCGTGCCCGCCGCGGCGCCGGGGGCGTCGAAGGTGATCTTCAGCGGTCCGACGACCGGTGGCCGCATCGTCCTCACCGTCGACGACGGCACGTGCGCCGACTGCGTGGCGGGCTACGCCGACTTCGCCGTGCGCACCGGCACCCACCTGACGTTCAGCCCGAACGGCACCTACGCCCGCGAGTGGCAGCCGCACGCCGCGGCGCTGCGCCCGCTGGTGGCCGCCGGGCAGGTGCAGGTCATGAACCACACGTTCTCCCACAAGGACCTGCGCAAGCTCCCCGAAGCGAAGATCCGCGAGGAGCTGGAACGCAACGACGAGTGGGTCGTGTCGACGTTCGGCACCACCACGCGGCCCTACCACCGCCCGCCGTTCGGGTTCCACGACGCGACCATCGACGGGGTCGCGGACGGGCTCGGCTACACCCGCGCCGTGCTGTGGAACGGCTCGTACTCCGACTCCGAGACCGTCACCCCGCAGTTCCTCATGAGCGAGGCCGCGAAGTACCTGAAGTCGGGCGTGATCATGCTCGGCCACGCGAACCACCCCACCGTGCTGGGGCTGTTCGACCAGATCCTGGCGCTGATCCACGACCGGCAGCTGACGCCGGTGACCCTCGACGAGATGTTCGGCACCAGCCGCGCGGTCGGGGCCGCCGTCTAGGCGAGCGTCGCCTAGAAGTCCGCTGCGGCCGCGATGATCTCCCTGCCCACGAGCTCCAGACGTCCGGGCTCCCACGGCCGGTTCACCCCGCCCTGCACCGACTGGATCCCCAGCTCGCCCCACTCCTTCAGCCTCGCCAGCACGGCGTCGATGTTCTCGCCGTTCTCACCCGGGTCGATCGGGCCCATGACGGTCTTCTCGATCTCGGCGTAGTCGCGGCCGACGGCCTCGCAGTGGCCGCGCAGCACGTCGAGCTTGTGCGCCACGTCCGGGCCGCCGAACAGGTTGCAGGCCTGCGCGTACTGCGCCACCAGCCGCAGGGTCTTCTTCTCCCCGCCGCCCCCGATGAGGATCGGCGGCGTGCGCAGCGGCTGCGGCACGTTGAGGGTGCGGGCCAGCCGGTAGTGCGTGCCCTCATAGGGCTCCTCGGACCCGCCCCACATCTGGAGGCAGATCTGCAGCGTCTCCTCCAGCCGCTCGAACCGCTCGGCCGTCGGCGGGAAGAACAGGCCCAGCCCCTCGGCCTCCTCGCCGTTCCAGGCCGCCCCGATGCCGAGCATCGCGCGGCCCTTCGACAGGACGTCGAGGGTGGAGACGAGCTTGGCCAGCAGCCCGGGCTCCCGGTAGGACACGGCGGTGACCCAGGCCAGCAGCTCGACCGTCGACGTGCGCGCGGCGATGTAGCCCAGCGTCGTGTACGCCTCGAGCATGTCGGTCTCGATCGGGCCGACGGGGGCGATCTGCCAGACGTGGTCCATGACGCTGACGCGCGAGAAGCCCGCCTCCTCGGCGGCCACCACCACCCGCGTCAGGTCGTCGGCGAGCCCGGCGGGCCCGCTCGGGTAGGTGAAGTTCGCGACGTGCAGACCGATCTCCAACAGGGTCTCCTCGTGGACGGGTGCGGATCTCCGACGCTAGTCCCGCCCGCGTTCGCCTGCCCGGCACAAGCAGTACCAGGCTGGGCCGAGCTCCCCGTAGCGTGACGGTCATGGCTGAGTACGAGGTCGTCCTGCTGCGCCACGGCGAGACCGTCGGCTACGACGGCGACCTGGGGTTGACCGAGCGCGGCGAGCAGCAGGCCCGCGACCGCGGCGCCGCGCTGGCCGCCGAGATCAAGCCGGGCACCACCGTCCACATGCCGCACGCGCGCACCGCCCGGGCGATCGCCACGGCCGTGACCGTGCGGGCCGCGCTCGCGGAGAACCTCGCCGACGGCGTGGACCTCGGGCCGCTCTACCCCGAGCCGTGGTTCGACAACCTGCGCTACTCGTTGCACGGCGAGGGCGTCGACACCTCCGACGCGATCACCGAACGGCTCACCCTGGACGGCGACCTGCCCGACTGGGCCCGCGAGTACGACCGCTTCGACAGCGACTACCGCTCGGTCGCGGCGGCCGGCGGCCCGATCGAGTACTGGCTGCACAACCCGACGCTGTACTTCGAGCCCCCGCACGTGGCCGCGCACCGGTTCTGGCGCGGGATCGCCGAGGAGCGCGACGACGACGTGGAGAACCTGGTGGTCGTCGTGGCCACGCACTCGGCGCCGATGCGGGCGTTCCTGGCCACCACGCTCGGCACCGACCCCGGCGAGCCGCACAACCTGGAGGACATCCGGGTGCGCGTGCGCGACGACGGCAGCACGGCCGTCACGTTCCGCGGGGAGACCACGGCGATGACCGTGCCCCCGCACCTGCCGCCGTGGATCGACCGGGCCTGGTTCGAGTCGTTCGGCCGCTGATCCACAGCCACGCGGCGGGCCCGCGGGCGACGGTCAGATGTTGGTGTTCTCCGGCGCGATCCCGGACGGCACCGAGCCGGCCGCGCCCGTGCCGTCCAGCGGAGCGTCCCCCGGCAGGCCCAGCGTGTACGCGGTCATCGACAGCGAGCCGTACGCGAAGCCGTCCACCAGCACGTCGGCCCCGTGGCCGGCCGCGGCGCCCAGTCCGGCCAGGTAGAGCAGCGGGATGAAGTGGTCGGGGGTGGGCACGGCGGCGTCGAAGTCGCCCGAGCCCTGCACGGACGGCAGCGCGTCGGGCGTGCCGGTCATGACGTCGCGGGCGGCCTCGTCGAACCGCTCCGCCCAGTCGAAACCGGACTCGGCGCGGCGGGGATCCATGCCGCCGAGGTTGTGCACCACGTTGCCGCTGCCCACCACCATCACGCCGCTCTCGCGCAGCGGGGCGAGCTTCGCGCCGAGCTCCAGGTGGTAGTCGAACGGCTTCACGGCGTTGATCGCGAGCTGCACGACGGGGATGTCGGCGTCGGGGAACATGTGGGTGAGTACCGACCAGGTGCCGTGGTCGATCCCCCAGCTGTCGACGTCCTGTCCCACCCACGTCGGCTTGGCGATCTCCGCGACCTCGGCGGCCACCTCTGGCGCGCCCGGCGCGGGGTACTCCAGCGCGAACAGGTCGTCGGGGAAGCCGTAGAAGTCGTGGATCGTGCGGGGCCGGCGCATGGCGGTGACCGCGGTGGCGTTGATGTACCAGTGCGCGGAGACCACCAGCACGGCGCGCGGCCGGGGCAGCCGCCGCCCCAGCGCGGCCCAGGAGTCGGTGTAGCGGTTGTGCTCCAGGGCGTTCATCGGGCTGCCGTGCCCGATGAACGCCGCCGGCATGGTTGTCATGAACCCGACCCTAGGACGCGAAGCGCAGGACGGCGACGACCAGGGAGAGCACGCCGAGCACCAGCGGCGGGATGAACGCCTCCTCGCGCCGGACGTGCACCACCACGGCGCCGGCCATCACGAGCGCGCGACCGACGGCGGCGAGGACGATCCACAGGATCCAGACCACGATGTTCATGGTCGTGCGGTGGTCACCCCAACGTGACCCAGCGGCACGCGGGCTAGAAGGCCGGCCAGGGGATCGCCGGGCCGTAGCCCGACGGTTCCGGATAGCGCGGGTCGTCCAGCAGCGCCGCGACCCGCGCCACCAGCGTGCGCGTCTCGCGGCGGGTGATGTGCTCGCCCAGCACGTCGAGGAACGTGCCGTCGAGCTCGGTGCGCAGCTTCTCCAGCGCCTCGACGACGTCGGCGGGCAGCGGCTGGCCGACCCAGCCCCACAGCACCGTGCGCAGCTTGTCCTCGACGTGCATCGTCAGGCCGTGGTCGACGCCGTAGAGGTGGCCGTCGGTGCCGGCGAGCACGTGCCCGCCCTTGCGGTCGGCGTTGTTGACCACCACGTCGAACGCGGCCATCCGCTTGAGCGCGGGCGTGTCGGCGTGGGCGAGCACCGCGGGCTCACCGCGGTCGCCGCGTGCCCGCAGCACGCCCAGCCAGCCGGCGGGCACCTTCTTCGGCGCGCACACGTCCACGAGCTCGCGCTCGTCGTCGGTGTCGACCCAGACCTGCATCATCCCGGGCCCGAACGGCCCGTCCTGACGGAGGATCGTCTGCGGGACGACGTCGAAGCCCGCGGCCTCGGAGACCAGGAACGCGGCCACCTCGCGGCCCGCCAGCGTGCCGTCGGGGAAGTCCCAGAGCGGGCGCTCGCCGCGCACCGGCTTGTAGACGCACTGCACCTCGACCCCGTCGAGACCCACCGTGCCGAAGAGGGTGGCGTTGGACGCGTCGACCAGGCGTCCGGTGATGTCGATGCGGCCGCGCCGCAGCAGGTCCGGCACCGCCGGATCACGAGGGTCCACGAAGGGTTCAGTCCTCCGCGACCGGTGACCTCTGGTGGTACCCGTTGAGCCGGATGCAGACGTGGCCCTCGGGGTCGAGCGGTTCGGCGCAGAGCGGGCACGGGGCGCGGCCGGCGGAGACGACCTTCTCGGCGCGGTCGGCGAACGCGCGGGCCTGCTCCGGGGAGAGGAACACGCGCAGCGCGTCGGGGCCTTCCTCGGTGTCGTCGAGCACCACCGACTCGTCGATCTCCTCCTCGGTGACGGCGAGCAGCTCGACCACGATGGACTTGGAGTCGGAGTCCCAGCCCAGGCCCATGGTGCCGACGCGGAACTCCTCGTCGAGCGGCACGGACAGGGGGTCGAGGTCGGTGCTGGGCGCCGACTCGGTGACCCCCTCGCCGAAGCGGCGCGACACCTCGGTGAGCAGCGCGGCGATGCGCTCGGCGAGCACCGAGACCTGCTGCTTCTCCAGCAGGACGCTGATGGTGCGGGCCTCTTCGATCGCCTGGAGGTAGAACGAGCGGTCGCCGGGCTCGCCGACGGTCCCGGCGACGAAGCGCTCGGGCTGGCGGAAGACATGAATGACGCGTGACATGGCTCTTCCAGAGTAGGCCACCGCCGGGCGCAGGGCACGCCCGTAGGCGTTCAGGCGCCGGTGTCCCCGCCCACCACGGCGTCGGAACTGCGCGCCTTCTGTGCCGACGGGGCCTTGCGGCGGCGCTTCGGCTTGGCCGGGATGAGTCCCGAGAGGTCGCCGCCGACGTCGTTGACGCGGTTCACGAACGGGCGGGTCTCGGTGTAGTGGACGACGCTGATGGAGCAGGTGTCGACCATGATCCGCTGGAAGTTGTCGAGGTGCGACGCCAGGGCGTCGGCCAGCACGGCCTTGATGACGTCACCGTGGCTGCACGCCACCCACAACGCCTGCGGCCCGTGCTCGGCGGCGATCCGCTTGTCGTGCCTGCGGATCGCGGCGACCGCCCGGGCCTGCATGCCGGCCAGCCCCTCCCCCTCGGGGAAGACCGCGGCCGAGGGGTGGGCCTGCACGACCTTCCACAGCGGTTCCTTGGCGAGGTTCTTGAGCGCACCGCCCGTCCAGCTGCCGTAGTCGACCTCGGCCAGGTCGTCCTCGGTGACGGGCGTGAGCCCGCGGTCCTTGGCCAGCGGCGCGACGGTCTGCTCGCAGCGCAGCATCGGCGAGCAGACGATCTCCGCGATCGGCACGCCGGTGAGCCGCTCGACGACCTTGTCGGCCTGTTCGCGGCCCTTCTCGTCCAGCTCGACGCCGGGGGTGCGGCCGGCGAGCACGCCGGCGACGTTGGCCGAGGAGCGGCCGTGGCGGAGCAGGATCAGGGTGGTCACGATCACCGAGCCTACGTGCGTGCGGTCAGACCGGCGATCACGATGTCGACGTAGCGCTCCCGCGTGGCCTCTCGAGCACCCGTACGAGCGCTGGCAGTCCTCCTCCAGAGCAACCTGGCCAACCTGCTGTTCCCCGCTGAGCTGCAACGGCGGCTCGCGGCGGCCGGAGCGTCGACGATCGCGGTGACCCGCTGACGCCCCCACTGCGGTTCAGCCGTCACGTCGCCGAGATCCAGCCGGCGCCGAGGGCCACGAACAACGCGATCCCCAGGGCCATGCGGTACCAGACGAACAGATAGACGCTGTGCCGCGCGACGAAGCGCAACAGCCAGGCGATCACCGCGTAGCCGACGACCCCGGCGATCAGGGTGGCCACGGCCATCTGGATGCCGCTGGGACCGTCGCCCGCGCCGATGTCGGGAAGGGTGAAGATCCCCGCCGCGACGACGGCGGGGATCGCCAGCAGGAACGAGTAGCGCACGGCCGCGGTACGCGTCAGGCCCAGGAAGAGGCCTGCGGTGATCGTGCCGCCCGAGCGCGACACCCCGGGGATCAGGGCCATGGCCTGCGCGAACCCCAGCAGGATGCCGTCGCGGGGCCGCATGTCGTTGATCTCCGTGCGCTGCCTGCCGAAGCGCTCGGCGAGCCCGAGCAGGATGCCGAACACGACCATCGTGGTGGCGATCAGCCAGAGGTTGCGGGCCACCGTCTCGATCTGGTGCTTGAACAGCACGCCGAGGATGCCGATCGGGATCGTGCCGATGATCACCAACCAGGCGATCTTGTAGTCCGCGGTGATGCGCACCATCGGCGTGCGGAAGCCGCGGAACCACACGGCGACGAGGTGCCCCAGGTCCCTCGCGAAGTAGATGATCACCGCGGCCTCGGTGCCGAGCTGGCTGACCGCCGTGAACGCCGCTCCCGGGTCGTTGTCGAAGAACACTCCGGAGACGATCCGCAGGTGGGCCGACGACGAGATCGGGAGGAACTCGGTCAGACCCTGCACAACACCCAGAACCAGAACTTCCAGCCAACTCACGCCGGGGACAGTATCGGCAGGCCCTCCCCATAGGCTCTGCGGCGTGCAGCGGCGGCGGGTGGGATCCAGCGGGCTCGAGGTGTCGCGCATCGGGCTCGGCACGATGACCTGGGGTGCCGGCGAGGGGGACACCGACGTCGACGGCGCCACCGCCCAGCTCACCGCGTTCGTCGACGCCGGGGGCACGCTCGTCGAGACCTCCGACGGCTACGGCGACGGCGCCGCGCAGCAGGTGCTGGGCGAGGTGATGGCCGCCAGCGTGCCCCGCGAGTACCTGGTGATCGCCGGCCGCGGGGGTCTGCCCGGCGGCCCGCTCGGCGACGGTGCGGCCCGCGGTGCGCTGCTCGCCGGCCTCGACGCCACGCTCAAGCGGCTGGGCGCCGACCACATCGACCTCTGGCAGCTCCCCCCGTTCGACGCCTCGGTGCCGCTGGAGGAGACGCTCTCCGCGGTGCAGGTGGCCGTGATGTCGGGCCGCGCGCGCTACGCCGGCCTGGTCGCGCCGCGGGGCTGGCAGCTGGCCACGGTCGCCGAGCGCGGCCGGGCGCTGGGCAGCATCACCGTCCCCGTGTCGGCGCAGGTGGAGTACTCCCTGCTCTCCCGCGACGCCGACGCCGAGCTGCTGCCGGCCGCCCGGCACCACGGTGTCGGACTGCTGGCCTGGGCCCCGCTGGGTCGCGGCGTCCTCACCGGCAAGTACGCCGAGGGCACGCCCTCCGACTCCCGCGCCGCCTCCGCCGCGCTCGCCCCGTACGTGGAGGCGCGACGCAACGAACGGTCGGCGCGCATCGTGCAGTCGGTGCTCACCGCGGCCGACGGGCTCGGCACCTCGCCGCTGGCCGTCGCGCTGTCGTGGGTGCGTGACCGGCCCGGGGTCGCCGCGGCCGTCGTCGGGGCGCGGGACGCCGCACAGCTGCAGGCGTCGATGTCGACGGAGTCGGTGACGCTGCCCGCGGAGATCCGCGCCGCACTCGACGACGTCAGCGTGCCCGGCTGAACCGGTTCACACCGCGACTCGGACCTGGCACCGTCCGCGAGCCGCGCCTAGGCTGGGCGATCAACCGAATGCGAGGAGGTGGCCGGTGGCACGAGATACCGGCACGGTCGAGGGAGACGGCGAGGGGAATCATCACCCCGGAGGCTGGACCGAGGGCGACTGGGAGTACCGCCCCCTCCAGCTCCCCGGTGACGTGTCCCGCCTGACGGCCGCGGTGCGTCTGGCCATCCAGGCCGAGTTCGGCGGCTGGGAGCTCTCCCGGGTGCGGCTCTACCCGGGCGGCGTCCGCAAGGTGTGGCTGCGACGCAAGCGCAGCAAACACATGCTCCCGGAGCTCTCCTTCTGATCTCCCCCGCGCGAGGGATCCGCCGGCGGCGGCGATCACCCACGGCGGAGCCATGCGCCGTCGGATCCCGGTTGCCACGTTCCTGGCCGCACTCGGCTACGCCGGGATGAAGGCCGCCCTCGCCGCGCGCGGGAAGCTGGGCCTCCCGGCGTTCCCCCCCGCGGCCCGGGATCGACCCGTGGTCGGCGCAGCTGGGCAACGCCGCCGTGCTGGAGGTCTCAGGGGGCGGCGGTATCGGCAGGTCGTGCGCGGATATCAGTGCGGGAACACTGTTATCCGCGCACGGGGGTTTTCTCGAGGTGCACCAGGCTCAGGGTGCCGGTGACCGCGACGACGTGGGTGTCGACGTAGCCCGCACCCCGGTAGAGCCGCAGGTTCCCCGCCGACCGGTGGCCGGTGAACAGCACGAACCGCTCGACCCGCCCGGCCTCGCGCGCCTCCACGGCCGCCAGCAGGGCTGATCCGATGCCGCGCCCCCGCATGTCGGGCGCCACCACCAGGCGCGCGACCGTGCACACGTCACCGTCCACGACCCCCCGGACCGCGCCGACCACCCGGCTCCCGTCCCGCGCCACCAGGGCCTGACCTGCGACGATGGCCGCGCGCACGTCGTCGAGCGTGTCGTTCAGCGGCACGATGTGCGGGTCGTCGTAGAGCTGGGCCTCGGTGACGTACGCCGCGTGCTGGACGGTCAGGATCTCGCCCGCGTCCCGGGGCGAGGCCGGGCCGATGATCACGGCACGAGCACGACCTTGCCCGTGGTGCCCCGCGACGCGAGGCGGCGCAGGGCCTCCGGGGCCTCCCGCAGGGGCATCTCCACCCCGACCAGCGGATCGATCGTGCGCGCCGCCCACATCTCGTCCAACCGCTGCTGCCAGTGCGGAATGAGCTCGGGTTTCATCGTCCGGTAGTAGCCCCAGTGCACGCCCACGACCTCGTAGTTCTTGACGAGCACGTGGTTGGTGGGGGCGTCGGCGAAGCGGCCGGAGACGAACCCGATCACCAGGATCCGCCCCTCGAACGCGACGACCTTGCGCGAGGCGTCGAAGATGTCGCCCCCGACCGGGTCGTAGATCACGTCGGCGCCCCGCTTGCCGGTGATCTCCTTGACGCGGGCGATGAGGTCCTCCGACGAGTAGTCGATCACCTCGTCGGCGCCCAGGGCCTTGACGACCGCGCACTTCTCCGGCCCGCCCGCCGTGCCGATGACGTGCGCGCCCATGGCCTTGCCGATCTGCACCGCTGCGCTGCCGACCCCACCGGCCGCGGCGTGCACGAGCAGCGTCTCGCCGGGCTGGAGCCGCCCGCGGTGCTCGAGTGCGCAGATCCCGGTCTGGTAGGTGACGAACATCCCCGCGGCCTGGGCCGGCGTCATGCCGTCGGGCCAGGGCAGCGTCGACGCCGCGTCGAGGACGGCCAGCTCGGCGTACCCGCCGCGGCCGGGCGGGGGCGTGCCGAGCACCCGGTCGCCCACCTTCGCGGCGGCGCCCTCCCCCGCGGCCACGACCTCGCCGGCGATCTCCATCCCCGGCGTGAACGGCAACGGCGGCTTCTCCTGGTACTTCCCCTGGCAGACCAGGATGTCCGGGAAGTTGCACGCCACCGCGGCCACCCGCACGAGCACCTGGCCGGGGCCGGGCTCCGGGTCGGGCATCTCGGTCCAGGTCAGGACGTCGGCGGGCTCCCCCAGCTCGCGGACCTGCCAGCCCCACATCAGTGCGCCTCCCAGCTCACCGAGGGCGGCGGCGTGCTGCCCTTCGGCCCGGGCACCCCGCGGAACCCGTAGGGCGCAGGCTCCCGGCCGGGCTGCACGAACCAGCACTCCCCCGGCTCCGCGCGGTCGAGGATGCCCTCGACGGCGTCGGCGACGTCCTCCGCGGTGAGCAGCGGGAACCCGTCGAACTGGCTCTTGGCGTGGGCGATCAGCGGGGTGTCGGCGAAGCCCGGGCACACGGCGTTGACCGTGATGTTCTCCGCGGCCAGCGTCGGTGCGGCCGAGCGGACGTAGCCCACGACGGCGTGCTTCGAGAGTGTGTAGAGCGCGTCACCCGGCATGCCCGTCAGCCCGGCCAGCGACGACGTCGCGATGATGTGGCCGCCACCGGCCCGGCGCAGCGCGGGCACGGCCGCGGTGAGCCCGAACACGACGTGGTCCACGTTGACGCCCATGATCCGGCGGTAGCCGTCGAGGTCGAGGTCCTCGATGCCCGACTGGCCCGCCGTGATCCCGGCGTTGAGGAACACGACGTCGAGGCGGCCGAACCGCTCCTCCGCCGCGGCGACCGCGCCCGTCACGGCGTCGAGGTCGGTGACGTCGGCCGCGATGGCGAACCCACCGACCTCGGCGGCCACCTTCTCCGCCCCGGCCTCGTCCCGGTCGACGACGGCGACCTGCGCCCCCGCGGCGGCGAGCCGCCGCACCGCGGCTGCTCCGATTCCTGACGCACCGCCCGTGACCAGGGCGGCCTTCCCTGACAGGTCCACGACCAACTCCTCTGTCTTCAGCCTCGGGCGAGACGTCTGCGATTCGCCATCACGCGGCGGTGGACGGGTTCCAGCACGGCGCCGACGGTGGGCCGGCGGGACGAGGCCACGATCCCCGCGACCTCCACAACGGTCTCGATCTTCTCCCGGACCATCAGGCCGTACTCACGGCGGTCACGGGCACTCGGCGGCCACCCGCCGCGGGCCATCCGGGCCGCGCGGTAGGCCACGACCTGCGGCGCGGCCCACGCGATCCCGGCCACCTGGACGCAGGGGCCGAGCCATCCGGACGAACGTCGTCTCCTGGTCACGCCCCACCGTAACCACCGGCGGTGTCAGCTGCTGCGCAGGAACGTGTCCAGCACCCGCGTGCCGAACTGCAGCGCGTCGACGGGCACCCGTTCGTCGATGCCGTGGAACAGCGACGCGAAGTCGAGGTCCGGCGGCAGCCGCAGCGGCGCGAACCCGAAGCAGCGCATGCCCAGCTCCGCGAACGCCTTGGCGTCGGTGCCGGCCGAGAGCAGGTAGGGCACGGTGACGGCGGTGGGGTCCTCCGTGCGCAGCGCCGCCGCCATGGCCTCCACCAGCGGCCCGTCGAACGTGGTCTCCACGGGCGGCAGGTCGGTGATCCAGGACCGGGTGACGTCCGGGCCGAGCAGCTCGTCGACCTCGGCGAGGAAGGCCTCCTGCCGCCCGGGCAGCACCCGGCAGTCGATCGTGGCCTCGGCCGAGGAGGGGATGACGTTGGCCTTGTAGCCGGCCGACAGCATCGTCGGATTGGCCGAGTCGCGCACGCACGCGCCCACCAGCCGGGCGAGCGGGCCGAGCTTCGCGAGCGAGCCCTCGATGTCGTCCTCGGGGAACTCCAGGCCCGTCAGCTCCGTCATGTGCTCCATGAACGCCCGGACCGTGTCGGTGATCGTGAGCGGGAAGCGGTGGTTGCCCAGCCGCGCCACCGCCTCGGCCAGGTGCGTCACGGCGTTGTCGTCGTGGATGAACGAGCCGTGGCCCGGCTTGCCGCGGGCGTGCAGCCGCATCCACGCGATGCCCTTCTCGGCCGTCTCGATGAAGTAGGCGCGGCGGTCCTCGGCCAGGGTCATGGAGAACCCGCCCACCTCCCCGACGGCCTCGGTGCAGCCCTCGAACAGGTCCGGCCGGTTCTTCACGAGCCAGTGCGCGCCGTACTTGCCGCCCGCCTCCTCGTCGGCCAGGAAGGCGAAGACGATGTCACGGGGCGGCACGGTCCCGTCGCGCTTGTACTGCCGCGCGACGGCGATGGTCATCGCGACCATGTCCTTCATGTCGACGGCCCCGCGCCCCCACACGTAGCCGTCCTGCACGGCGCCGGAGAAGGGGTGCACCGACCACTCGCTCGCGTCGGCGGGCACCACGTCGAGGTGGCCGTGCACGAGCAGCGCGTCCCGCGTGGGGTCGGCGCCCGTGAGCCGGCAGAACACGTTGTCGCGCCGGGCCGCTCCCGACTCGATCATCTCGATCTCGAACCCGACCTCCGACAGCTTGGCCGCGACGTACTCCGCGGCCTCCCGTTCACCGGTGACGGTGTCGGGGTCGCCGGTGTTGGTGGTGTCGATCCGGATGAGCTCGGAGGCCAGCTCGACGACCTCGTCCTGCGCTGTGATGGAGCTGGTCATGCGGATCTTCCTACCATCGTGGGTCCCGTCGCGGGCGCCCGGAGGCGTCGGCTATCCTTCCCCCCGGCGCTCGAACTACAGCGCCCGCTCGTCCGAGTGGCGGAATGGCAGACGCGCTAGCTTGAGGTGCTAGTGCCCTTTAACGGGCGTGGGGGTTCAAGTCCCCCCTCGGACACCAGCTTCGGTGGCACACCACCATCGGTGGCATCGCCGCTGAGCACCGAGAGTTGTGCCTCCGCATCCCTCCCCGCTGATTCTCGACCAGGTCGGCACGGGTTCTGTCCCAGCCGCACGGACCGCAGAGCGATGCAGCTGACCAGGACGCGGCGGACGGTGGCCCGACAGACGGCGACGCTGATCCCATGAGCCCCCATCCAGCGCGTGGCCGACCCGACCGCGTCCCAGAACGGCTGATCAGTGCCGTCGTCCCCGGCCCAGCCCGGCCGACACCTCCGTTCGTCGTCCCGCTGCCCGGGCTTCCGGCACCGCCGCGGCCTCGGTCGGCCGAGCCGATCCCGATTGTCGGCACCGCGCGGGTCGACAGATCGGGGCGACTCCGGCACAGCGGCATCCTGCACGCCCTGCGGTGGCGCCCCGGCGAGGATATGGACGTCGACCTCACCGAGGCGTCCGCTGACGACGTCACCGCACTGCTGATCACGCCCGCACCGATCAGCACCGGCCCGTCGCGGCCGACCGGCGCCACATGCCGCCCACGCACCGACCCACCTCGTCCTGCCGGATCGACGCCCGCGGCGCGATCACACTACCGGCCGCAGCTCGCGCACACTGCCACATCACGGTCGAGTCGACCGTCGTCCTCGTCGCGGACCCTGCCGCGAACCGCCTCATCGTGCTTCCCACTGCGACCGCGGCTGGGCTGCTCATGAGCGTCTCGACGCTCCTCGCCCCGGATGCCGACCCGCACCGACGGCCCAGCCGGGACAACCACGAAGGGCATCGGGATGAGCGCTGACCCGGCCCGGATCGCGATCGCCCGTGACGTCCTCGCCCACCTCGGCATCACTCTCGCCGACCTCAACGCCGCTGAACGCGCCGCGAGCGACCAGCCTGCCGGTGGGCGCGCCGTCGGCGGCACGCCCACAGCTGCGGGTCCGGCGTCGCTGGGGGTCTCCGCGCGGTTCGCGATCCCGACCGTGAGCTCCTACCTTCCGCGCGTTCGGGCGGCGGCCGGCCCCGGCGCGAACCACACCTACGGCAGCTACTGGACGATGATGGACCGCCTGTGGGGCCTGTCGCGAGGGCGGCGACCTCGCCCTGTGGGTGGCCGACCTCGACGTGGGCAACTGCCTGATCCGGCTGCAGGAGAAGGGCGGCACCCTGCGCTGGCAGCCGGTCAGCCTCGGCCGGCAGCTGCCCTGGGTCGCCACGCACGGCGTCTCCACCCATTGGTTGCGCCACACCACCCTCACCTGGGGTCGAGCGCCACTTCGGCTACGGCAACGTCCGCGCCTACGCCGGGCACACCGACAGCATCGGACCCGCGACCACGACCTGCATCAAGGCCGACATCCACGCCGTGGCCACGGCACTGGCGGCCATGACGGGCCAAGCTCATCCACTGGCTGCACCAACTCATTTCCTCCAGCACATGGAAAGTCCGCGGCCACGTTGAGGGGGGAATCGCGTGCTCGGTCGACGTCTGGCCGTCGGTAGGGTCCGCGCCATGCTGCAACGCGACCAACGTTCGGGCCGCTCGATCCGGCCCCGCGATCACGAGAGCGCGGGTGATCCCGCCGCGGAGGAGGAAGAGGCGGCCACGCCCACACCGGCCGTTGTCGACGCGGCACGTGGCTGCCTGCTCCTCACCCGAGCCCGTGCCGTGGCCGCGTTCGTCGGCGCCGGCCGTACGGTCACCGCGAAGGCGGTGCTGCGCCGCGCCGACATCCCCGCGGCATGCGCAAGTGCCGGGTTGCCCGACCCGGGCCGGGTGGTCAGCGCCGCGCACGTGCCCGCACTGCACCGGGCCTGGACCGCCGCACAGGGTGGCGGCCTGCTGACCGTCGGCGCGACTCGGGCATGCGCAGACACGACCACCTACGACCCGATCGACCAGTGGCGGCACGGCGTCACCGCCGTCCTGCGTGCCGAGTCCGACGACCCCGGACGCCACGGCGCCATACTGGTCTGCGCCGCCGCTCTCGACGTCCTCACCACGACACCCGGCCTACCCGACCCCCAGTTCGGCGACGCCCTCGACGGCGTGCTGCACCTGCTGCCGCTGCGCGATCAGATGACGATCGGGTACGCGTTCCGCCGCGGCCTGCTGCCCGAGACCGGTGCGATCGAGGTGCTCGCCGAGTGCGGCGCCCTCGATCCCGCGACCCGTAAGGTCACCGCGCTCGGTCGGTGGGCCCGACCCGAACTGGATCGACCTCCGGCTCCCCGCACCGCGTGGACCGAGGACGACGTGCTCGAACTGCGGATCGACCTCGACCGGTTCCGCCCACCGGTCTGGCGTCGAGTACGGCTGCCCGCCGCAACCACCCTCACCGAACTCCATGAGATCATCCAGGTCCTGTTCGAGTGGGACGGGGACCACCTGCACGTCTTCACCGTCGACGGCATGCACTACGCCGACCCGTTCCACGAGCTCCAGGAGTGCGCCGACTCCGACCAGCTCACCCTGGCCGAGGCGCTGCCCCGAGCCGGCGCCCGGTTGTCCTACCGCTACGATCTCGGCGACTGCTGGGACCACACCGTGCTGCTCGAGACCGGCGGGCCGCCCGCCACCCCGACCCGGCCCACCTGCGTCGGCGGCCGGGGAGACGCGCCCGTCGAGGACTGGCCGGACGAACAACCGCCCCCACCCCGCCTGTTCGACCTCGCCGCCCTCGACCGAGCTCTGGCCAGGCACGTGAGCCGCACATGACCGAGCTCGCGACCGCACCGCCCAACACCGCACCGCCGGGCACGGCAGCGACGAGCCATGGCGAGGAGGGGCCGTGATCGCGCAGCCCGGCCTGATGACGGATCCGCTCGACCCCGCTAGCGTCATCCGCATGAACCCCTGCCGTACGCAGGGGTGCAACGCCTGCGAGTTCGAGTCCCCCTCGGACACACATCAGGACCGTGCTCCCTCGGATGGTCGAGCGAAGATCGGGCCCGCGGACGTCGGCGTCGAGACCCGGGTCAGGTCCCGAGGAAGGGCGCCGAGTCCCCGGTGATCCACCCCGCTCCGCCGGTCCACCGGCGGGACCCGGCCGGATCGCGGCGCTCCATCTCGTCGAGCAGACTGCGGCGCAGGTCCCGCAACCGCTCCACGGTGGCCACCTCGCGCGCCCGGCCCAGCTGCTCGTGGCTGCGGCTCCACTCGCGGGCCAGCCGCCACCCCGCCAGCGCCACCCCCAGCAGCACGAGCGGCACCCCCACCGGGCCGAGCACGATCGTCAGGCCTGCGCCGACGAGGACGGACGAGCACCCGAACAGCGCGCACGAGACGGTGTCGCCCAGCACCTGACGCCCGGGATCGCGGCGGGCCAGCACGAGCCCGCCCGCCCCGAACAGCATCGCCGCGGCGACGAGGAGGACGCCGAGTCCGGTGCTGAGGACCGAGAGCCCGAGCAGACCGGTCACGAGCGCGGACGTCCCCGCCGCCACCCGCACGACCACTGGTACCGGGCGCCCGCCCATCGGCCACGTCATGGCCGGTAGGTACCCCGCCGCCCGGTGGCCAACCGCACGATGCCGACCGGAGACCCCGACATTTCCTGGCGCGCCCCGGCCCCTCACCGTGCTCCACGCCGGGGCCGGTGCCGGCGTCGGCCCGGGATCACCGATCATGGCCGTGGCGGAGGTGCGGTGGCGGAGCGGGTGCTGTCCTGGCAGGAGCTCAACCGGGCCGTGCTGGCCCGGCAGCTCCTGCTGGAACGGGCGCCGCTCACCCCGGTCCAGGCGGTGGAGCGCCTCGGCGGCCTCCAGACCCAGTACGCACCCTCGGCCTACGTCGGGCTCTGGCCACGGCTGGCGGGCTTCCGCCGCCCCGACCTCACCGACGCGCTGACGGACCGGCGGATCGTGCAGGGCTGGGTGATGCGCAGCACGATCCACATGGTCTCGGCTGCGGACCACCCGCTGCTGACCGAGGCCGTCCGGGAGCAGCGCCGTCGCCTGTGGCTCCGTACCCCGGCGGGTGCGGAGGGCATCGACATGGCCGCGGCCGTGGCCGCCGTCCGGTCCCACCTCGCGCGGGGTCCGCTGCGGCAGGCCGAGATCGTCGCCCGGCTCGACGCCGACGGCTTCCCCCGGTCGACGTTCCAGGGTGTCCAGCTGTGGCTGGACCTCGTGCGGGTGCCGCCGGCCGGCACCTGGGACTCGCCCCGCGCACACGTGTACGGCCTGGCGGAGGACTGGCTGCGGCGTCGGGCCCCCGTCGACCTCGCGACCGCGGAGGAGCTGCTGGTCTCCCGCTACCTGCGGGGGTTCGGCCCGGCGAGCCCCGGCGACGTGGCGCGCTACGCCGGCTGGTCCGTGTCCGAGGCCCGCGCGGTGCTCGGCCGGATGCGGCTGCGCACCGCGCGCGACCCGGACGGCACGGCGCTGGTCGACCTGCCCGGCGCCCCGCGTCCCGACGGCGCGACCCCGGCGCCGGTGCGCTTCCTCTCGACCTTCGACGCCGTCCTCCTGCTGGGTCACGCGAAACGGGCCCGGGTCCTGCCCACCGAGCACCGCGACAAGGTCTTCTCCACGAGGATCCCGCAGTCGGTCCCGACGTTCCTCGTCGACGGCCGCGTGGCGGGCACCTGGCGCCTCATCGACGGCCGTGTCGTGCCGACCCCGTTCGCACCACTCCCGTCCACTGTGCGCCGCGCCGTCGCCGAGGAGGCCGAGCGGCTGACGGCCTTCCACGACTGAACAGCGATTGCGCCCGCTTAGGGCGCCGGGAGGGCCGGGTCCGCGCGCCCGCGTCGGGTCCCTCCTACCACGCGGTCGAGCGGCCCGACGCGGAGAACCGGCCGGTGGGCGGCGAGGTCGACTTCATGGAGCTCCACGGCGCCGTCGCCGTCGCCGCGACACCGTGGCACAACTGGGCCGTCGAGTGGACGCCCGACCACATCACCACGTTCCCCGATGCAGGTGGACCGGGTCCCGCTACGACACGTACACCGGCTGAGCCCAGCGCAGCGGCAGGCTCGTCAGCCCGTTGATGAAGTTCGACGTCAGCCTCCGCGGCTCACCGTCGAGCTCCACCTCGGGCAGCCGGGTCAGGAACTCCGTGAAGAACGCGCGCATCTGCAGGCGTGCGAACCCCGCCCCCAGACACACGTGCGGGCCCTGCCCGAAGGCCATGTGCTCATTGGGCGTTCGGCCGACGTCGAAGCGGAACGGGTCGGGGAAGCGGCGCTCGTCGCGGTGGGCCGACACGTGGTAGACGACGACCTTGTCCCCCGCCGCGATGTCGACGCCCTGCAGCGTGACGTCCTGCGCGGCGGTGCGGCGGAAGGTGA
The DNA here is from genome assembly GCF_001899645.1 of Pseudonocardia sp. 73-21. GTDB lineage: Bacteria > Actinomycetota > Actinomycetes > Mycobacteriales > Pseudonocardiaceae > Pseudonocardia. The sequence goes on from NZ_MKVV01000071.1 coordinate 89,083, forward strand.
GCACGGGCGGGTGCCAGCGCAGCATCTCCTCGATCGCCGACGGGAGCAGCCCGGGGTCGGCACGGAGCCGCCGGTACTCCCCGGGGTGCTCGACGAGCGCGAGCACCCCACCGGGCAGGGCCGTCCGCACGGTGTCGTTGCCGGCCACCGTCAGCAGGAAGAAGAACATCTGCAGCTCGGTGTCGGTGAGCGCCTCGCCGTCGACGCGGGCCTCCACCAGCGCGGTCATGACGTCGTCGGCGGGGTGGCGGCGCTTGTGGTCGGCCAGCTCCCCGGCGTAGGCGAACATGTCGGCCAGCATCGCCGGGGAGCGCGGGTTGACCGGGGTGCCGTTGACGTCCCGGACGACCTGGGTATCGCCGCTGTGCTCGTCGTCCTGGTAGCCGATGACGCGGTTGGTCCACTTCAGCAGCAGGTGCCGGTCCGACGCCGGGACGCCCATCAGCTCGGCGAGGTTCGTCAGCGGGAAGTCGTCGGTGACCTGCGCCGGGAGGTCGCAGCGGCCGTCGGCGACCACGGCGTCGAGCAGCGCCGCCGCGCGCTCGGCGACGGCGGCGGAGAACCGCTCCAGCCGGCGGCGGGTGAACGCGCCGGTCACGAGCGTGCGGACCCGCTGGTGCTCCGGCGGGTCCATGTTGAGGATCATGCGCCGGATGAACGGCAGGTCCTCGGCGTCGGCGTCGCGGATCTGGGTGGCGCCGAGCGAGGAGCTGAAGACCTCCGGCGTGCGCAGCACCCACCGCACGTCGTCGTAGCGGGTGATCGCCCAGAACCCGGGCCCGGCGGGCCACTCCCCCACGGCCGGCTCGGCCTGCCAGGAGACGGGCTCGTGGTCGCGCAGGTGCCGCAGCGCCTCGTGCGGCACGCCGCGGGCGAACACGGCGGGATGGAAGACATCGGTGTCCGTCACCCGCCCAGTGTGCCCAGCTCCCGGAGCCGCCGGGCACAGTCGTCGATGATCCTTCCGGCGACCTCCGCCGCCGGCCGCAGCTCCGCGAACGCCCCCACCACCTGCCCGATGAAGAACGACTCCAGCGCGGTGGCGCCCGGGTGGCCCCGGTCCGCGGCCTCGTCGATGCGCTCCCACGCCTCGCCGATCAGCATGGGCTGCAACGGCATCGGCAGCGGCGCCGGGCTGCCGGGGCGCTCCCACTCGTCGTGCCAGGCGCTGCGCAGCTGGCGCGCGGGCTTGCCGGTGCGCAGCGGCGAGCGCAGGGTGTCGGAGCTGGTGGCGGCCAGGAACTTCCGCTTCACCGACAGCGGCGTGATGTCCTCGTGGGTCGAGAGCCACACCGAGCCGCACCAGACCCCGGCCGCCCCGAGCGCCAGCGCCGCCGCCATCTGCCGCCCCGACGCGATGCCGCCCGCCGCCAGCACCGGCACGTCGCCGGCGATGTCGACGATCTCCGGGGTGAGGATCATCGTGGCGATGGTGCCGGTGTGGCCGCCCGCCTCGGTGCCCTGCGCCACGAGCAGGTCCACGCCCGCGTCGAGCTGGCGGACGGCGTGCTCCGGCTTCCCGACCAGCGACGCCACGACGACGCCTGCGGCGTGCCCGCGGTCGACGAGCGTCGGCGGCGGGGTGCCCAGGGCGTTCGCGACCAGCGCGATCGGGTGCGCGAACACCACGTCCAGCAGCGCGGGCACGCCGCTGGGATCGAGGTTGACCGCCAGCTCCCCGTTCGACGTCGGCGGTCGACTCGCCGGCGGGATGTCGTAGCGCTCCAGCAGCCCCTCGACGAACCGCACGTGCTCGTCGGGGATCTGCGCGCGCAGGCTCGCCACCAGGTCGCGGGGGTCGCCCGCGGCCTTCTTCCCCGGCACCAGCAGGTCGACCCCGTAGGGCCGGCCCTGGACCTGCCGTTCGATCCACGTGAGCTGGGCATCGAGCTCGGCCGGGGTGTAGGCGGTGGCCGCCAGCACCCCCAGGCCGCCGGCCCGGCTCACCTCGGCCACCACGCCGGGCGAGCGGTTGAACCCGACCAGCGGTGCCTCGATGCCCAGCAGGTCGTTCAGCGCGGTGCGCATCAGGCGGTCCTCCAGGTGACGACGGCGTCCAGGGCCTCGACGGTGGCGCCGTCGACGCGCAGCGGGTTGACCTCCAGCGACTCCAGCTCGTCGCCGAGAGCCAGCGCGAGGTCCCCGATCCGGGCGACGACGGCGGCCACCGCGTCGACGTCGGCGGGCGGGCCACCGCGCACCCCGTCGAGCACGGCGACGGTACGCAGACCGCGCAGCATCGCGGCGGCCTTCGCCGGCGCCACGGGCAGCGGGGACAGCACGGAGTCGTCGACCACCTCGACGAAGATCCCGCCCAACGCGACGGCGAGGATCGGGCCCCACTGCGGGTCGCGCACCACACCGACGAGCAGTTCCGTGGCCGGCCCGCGCATCGGGGAGACGAGCACGCCCTCCACCGGCGCCCCGCCCGCCGCCCCGGTGACGGCGGCGTGGGCCTCGCGCACCGCGTCGTCGCCCCGGACCCCGAGCCGGACCCCGCCGATGTCGCTCTTGTGCAGGATCCCCGGCGACACGATCTTCAGCGCGACGGCCCCTCCGATGTCGGCCGCGGCCTTGACGGCCTCGTCCGCCGACCCGACGAGCCGGGCGGGCACGACCGGGATCCCGGCGTCGGCCAGCAGCCGGCGGGCGGCGTCCTCCGACCACGCCCCGTGGCGCGCGGCGGCCTCCGGCACCGGGACGGCGGCCCTGTCCGACGGCGCGGCCGGGAGCGACGCCGACGACCACCACGCCACGTTGCGCAGCGCCACCACGGCCTGGCGCAGCCCGGGGATCGCGTACGGCACCCCGCCCGCGGCCATCACCGCGCGCGTGTGGTCGGTGATCGGCTGCAGCACCTGGTTGACGTAGACGACCGGCACGGCGGCCTGCGCGGCACCCGCGCCGATGGCGTCGACGAACACCTGCCCGCTGTAGGGGCGCCCGTCCGACACCCACGGCAGGGTGTTGACCACGGCCACCACCCCGACGGACGGGTCGTCCGCCATCGCGGTGATCGTGCGCGTGAACAGGCCGGGGTCGATGATCGCGGCGCCGGTGACGTCGAGCGGGTTCTGCACGGTGCCGTAGTCGGGCATGGCGTCGGCGAGCGCCGCGCGCGTGGGCCCGGCGAGCTCGGGCAGCACCATCCCGAGATCCTGGGCGCGGTCGGCGATGATGTCGCACGCCCCGCCGGAGATCGACACCACGCCGACGCCGGGCCGCGCGAGCCGCCCCAGGTGCGCGGCGGCGCCCGCCGTGATCAGCATGTCCTCGATGGAGTCCACGCGGATCACGCCGAGGTCGCGGAACACCGCGTCGATCGTGGCGTCGTCGCCCACCAGCGCCCCGGTGTGGGCCGCGGCTGTGCGCGCGGAGAGCTCGCTGCTGCCCGCCTTCAGCACGACCACGGCCTTGCCGGCCTCCGCGGCGCGCCGGGCGGCGCGGGTGAACACCGCCGGGTCGCGCACCGTCTCCATGAAGATCGCCACCGCGCGCGTGGCGTCGTCGTCGACGAGGTGGTCGAGCACGTGCCCCGCGGTGATCATGGCCTCGTTGCCCAGCGTGACCAGGTAGGACAGGCCGACGCCGGCGACGGTCGCGAAGTCGAGCATCGCGCTGGAGCTGGCGCCGCTCTGCGACAGCAGCGCCACGGGCCCGGCGACGCGCGGCAGCCCCGGCACGGACGTGACGGGGATCTGTGCGGCGAGGTTGGCGAAGCCGAGGTGGTTGGGGCCGAGCAGCACCATGTCGAGCGACTCGGCGTGGGCCACCAGCTCGTCCTGGGCCGCCCGGCCGTCCGGCCCGGCCTCGCCGTAGCCCGACGACAGGATCACGGCGTTGCGGATGCCGGCGGCCGCGGCGTCGGACAGGGCGTCGAGCGTGGCGGCCTGCGGCACCATCAGGTAGGCGACGTCGACGGGCTCCCCGATCTCCGCACACGAGGTGACGGTGGCCCGGCCGTGGGTCTCCGCACCGCGGCGGTTGACCAGGAACGTGCGGTCGGCGAAGCCGAAGTCCACGAGGTTGGTGTAGGCGAGGTGGGAGAACAGCGACTTGTTCGCCGCCCCGACCAGCGCGATGCTGCGCGGGCGGAACAGGGACTCGAGCCGGCCGGACGACAGTGTCATGGGATCTCCTGAACGGCATCCGTCAGTAAGCCGGACCGACGCTATAGTGACGGGTACCGTCTAGCAAGTACCGGAGAGACATGACCGCCACCGCCCCCGCCGGACGGCCCCGCGACCCGGAGGTCGACCGCCGGATCACCCTCGCCGCCGTCGACCTGTTCGGCGAGGCGGGCTGGGCCGGCTTCAGCCTCGAGGCGGTGGCCCGGCGCGCGGGCGTGGGCAAGGCGTCGATCTACCTGCGCTGGAGCACCAAGGAGAGCCTCCTGGCCGACGCGCTGGCCACCCGCATCATCGACATCGCCGACACCGACACCGGCACCCTGCGCGGCGACCTCGTCGACCTGGCCCGGCAGATGCTGCGCCTCTACCTCGGCGAGAGCAGCCGGGCGGTGCAGCGGATCAGCGTCGAGGCTCCGTCGATCCCGGGCGTGGCCCAGCGCTGGGAGGAACTGCGCGGGTCGCAGGTGCTGGCGGCCCGCGCGATGGTGCGCCGCGGCATCCGGCGCGGCGAGATCCCGGAGAGTGCCTCGGTCACCCTGCTGCTCGACACGCTGTGCGGCGGCGTCGCCATGCACGTGTCGTCCACCCCGGCCCACCTGCTGCCCCGGCTGGTGAGCGACGTCGACGACTACGCGGAGCGGCTCGTCGACTTCCTGCTGCGCGCCGCGATCGCGACGTAGCCCTCCTTGAACGCGGGACGGCGCCGGGTTACGGTCAGGACCGATTTACAGACGATGAACGTCTAGGAAGCGGGCACGGTGCAGATCACGATCACCGGTACGGCGCAGCACGCCGCGTGGCGGGAGCGGACGCTGCCGCCGGTCGAACGCCTGGACGGCGGGCTGTGGTCGGTGCCGGTGCCGATCCCGGACAGCCCGCTGCGCTACACGCTGTGCTACCTGCTCACCGCCGACGACGGGCTGGTCGTCGTCGACCCCGGCTGGGACACCCCCGGGGGCTGGACGGCGCTGCTCGACGGCCTGGCCACCGCCGGTGCGGCCCCCTCGGACGTCACGGGCGTCGTCGCCACCCACGTCCATCCCGACCACCACGGGCTCACCGCGCGGCTGCGCGACGCGTCGGGGGCCTGGGTGGCGATGCACCCCGCCGAGCGCGACTCGCTCCCGCAGCGCGCGGCCGTCGGGGAGGGTGGGCACCGCGACGCCGCCTCCGGCTGGTTGCGGCGCAGCGGAGCGCCGGAGGAGGCGATCACCGAGCTGGTGGGGGCCATCTCGACGAGCTTCGGCCCGGACGGCCACACCCGGCCGATGGCCGAGCCCGACCTCCTGCTCGACGACGGCGACCTCGTGCCGCTCCACGGCCGCACGGTCCGGGTGCTCTGGACGCCGGGCCACACCCCCGGCCACCTCTGCCTGCACCTGCCCGACGACGACCTCGTGCTCACCGGCGACCACGTGCTGCCCCGGATCACCCCCAACATCGGACTGCAGCCGCTGACGACCAACCCGCCGCTGGCGGACTTCCTCACGTCCCTGGACAAGATCGGTGCGCTGGACGGCGGTACGACCGACGTGCTGCCCGCGCACGAGTACCGGTTCCAGGGCCTGGCTCTGCGCACAAGGGCGCTACAACAGCACCACGAGCGCCGTTGCCAGGAGCTGCTCGCCGTCGTCGCCGACCTCGACGACCCGACGCTGTGGCAGATCACCGAACGCCTGACCTGGTCCCGGCCGTGGGCCGAGGTCGGGCCGATGCGCATCGGGGCGCTGGCCGAGACCGGCGCCCACGTCCAGTACCTCACCGACCGCGGTGACCTCCGCGACCCCGTCAGGAGCGAAGCATGAGCCTCGACCCGAACACCCCGGTTGTCGTCGGCGTCGGCCAGGCGTCGGACCGCATCGACGACCCCGGCTACCGCCGCCTGTCCGCCGTCGGGCTGGCCGCGGTCGCCGCGGCCGAGGCGCTGGCCGACTCGGGCGCCGATCCCGCCGCCGTCGCCGCGGCGATCGACACCGTGGCCGGGGTGCGCCAGTTCGAGATCTCGACGCCGATGGCGCAGGCTCCGCTGGGCCGCTCGGACAACTACCCGCGGTCGGTCGCGAACGCGGTGGGGGCCGCGCCGGCGCGGGCGATCCTGGAGGTGGCGGGCGGCCAGTCCCCCCAGCACCTGATCACCGAGCTGGCCGGGGCCATCGCGGCCGGGTCGTCGCAGGTGGCGCTGGTGTTCGGCTCGGAGGCGATCTCCACCGTCCGCCACCTGGCCGCCCGGGAGGACAGGCCCGACTTCTCCGAGCACGCCGAGGGCGACCTCGAGGACCGCGGCTTCGGCCTCAAGGGCCTCACCTCCCGCCACCAGGTCGCCCACGGCCTCAGCGACGCGCCGAGCCAGTACGCGCTGCTCGACAACGCCCGCCGCGCCCGCCGCGGCGAGACCCGCGAGCAGTACGCCGCCGGGATGGGCGCACTCTTCGCGCCGTTCACGCGCGTCGCGGCCAAGAACCCGCACGCCGCCGCGCCCACCGAGCGCAGCGCCGCCGAGCTCGTCACGCCCAGCGAGCGCAACCGGCCCATCGCCGACCCCTACCCGCGCTACCTGGTGGCCCGCGACCAGGTCAACCAGGGCGCCGCCGCGCTGCTGATGTCGACGGCCGCGGCCGACCGCCTCGGGGTGCCCGCCGCGAACCGCGTGTACCTGCACGGCCACGCCGACCTGCGCGAGCGCGACCTGCTCGAGCGCCCCGACCTGGGTGCCGCCCCCGCGTCGGTGGCGGCCGCCCGGCACGCGCTGGAGGTCGCCGGGATCGGCGTGGACGACCTCACCACCATCGACCTCTACAGCTGCTTCCCCGTCGCCGTCTCCGCGGTCGCCGACGGTCTCGGGCTGGCCGCCGACGACCCCCGCGGCCTGACGCTCACCGGCGGGCTGCCGTTCTTCGGCGGCGCCGGCAACAACTACTCGCTGCACGCCGTGGCCGAGACCGTGCACCGCCTGCGCGCCGCACCCGGCAGCTACGGGTTCGTCGGCGCCAACGGCGGCATCCTGAGCAAGTACTCGGCGGGCGTCTACTCCACCACGCCGGTGGAGTGGCGCTCCGACCGCAGCGCCGACCTGCAGGCCGAGCTCGACGCCGGACCCACCGTCTCGCAGGCGGTGACGGCCGACGGCTGGGGCACCGTCGAGACCTACACCGTCAAGCACGGGCGGGGCGGCGCGCGCACCGGCGTCGTGGTCGGCCGGCTGGAGGCCGACGGCCGCCGGTTCCTGGCGCTGACCGAGGGTGACGACGCCCTCGACCTCCTCTCGTCCGGAGAGCCGATCGGTACCCGCGTCCACGTCCGCTCGTTCGGCGTCGGCAACCGCGTCACGGTCTCCCGGGAGCGGATGGACGAGCTGCACCCACCGCGCGCGGCCGGGCTGCGCAAGAGCTACGAGCACGTGCTGGTGCGCCGCGACGGGCACCTGCTGGAGATCACGATCAACCGGCCCGAGGCCCGCAACTCGCTGCACCCCATGGCCAACGAGGAGCTCGACGAGATCTTCGACGCCTACTTCGCCGACCCCGACCTGTGGGTCGCGATCCTCACCGGAGCCGGGGACAAGGCGTTCTCCGCCGGCAACGACCTCGTCTACTCCGCCAGCGGCAAGCCGATGTGGGTGCCCAAGAACGGGTTCGCCGGGCTCACCAGCCGCCGCTCGATGCCCAAGCCCGTGATCGCCGCCGTCAACGGGTTCGCGATGGGCGGCGGCTGCGAGATCGCGATGGCCTGCCACCTCGTCGTCGCCGACGCGACGGCCCGGTTCGCGCTCTCGGAGGTGCGGGTCGGCCTCGTCGCCGGCGCGGGCGGGCTGGTGCGGCTGCCGCGCACGGTGCCGCCCACCGTCGCCACCGAGATGATCCTGACCGGGCGCCGCCTCTCGGCCGACGAGGCGCTCGGCTTCGGCCTGGTCAACCGGGTCACCGACGCCGGTGCGGCGGTGGAGGGCGCCCGCGCGCTCGCCGCCGAGATCCTGGCCGGCTCCCCGACCTCGGTGCGGATGTCGCTGCAGATCATGGCGGAGACCCGCGGCATCCCGGATGTCGTGGACGCCGTCACCTTCCCGTCCCCCGCCCTCGACGAGCTGATGGCCAGCGCCGACGCGACGGAGGGCGTGACGGCGTTCGCCCAGAAGCGCGCGCCACGGTGGACGAACCGCTAGGCCCACTAGTCGTCAGTGTCCTCACAACGGGAGTGGGCCGGGTCGCGGCGCGTGGGAGTGGGGGCGCTCGCAGCACCCGCGGCTCGGGCCGGCCGTCGAGGTGTCGGTCACCGGCGAGCACCCGCTGACGTCCGGTCTCGGCGGCTTCACGTTGGTGGACGAGGTGCACGGCGACCTGCGGCTCAGCTGGAGTACCTGCTCGCCGCCGAGTGGGCCACCGGCAGCGTCCTCACCATCGACGGCGGCCCGGGCCCGGGCGTCACGAACGCCTGAACGTCACCCGCCCCGCCCCGCCCGCAACCGTCACATGGAGTCGGGCGGGGGTCGGGCCCGTCAGGAGGAGCGGCGGCCGCGGGGGGCCGGGGCCGTCGCGCCGGCGCCCCGCTGCAGCAGCGCGGCGGGGGCGCCGTGGTCGGCGCGCAGGCGGCGCAGGTCCGGGTCCGAGGTCCAGAAGGACTCGAAGTCGTCGGGCGTGAACTTCTCCGCGACCAGGTGCATGGCGATGCGCGGGCCACCCGGAGAGGAACAGGTCCTTGCGGGCCGCGGACACGACGTCCTCGGCGCGGGCCAGCAGCGACGCCCGGTCCGACAGGTTGTGCACCAGCCGGACCTGCGGCGGCGAGGCGATGCCGGGCAACGCGTCGCGGAGGGTGTCGATCGACTGGTCGAACTCGCGGCGTCACATCGTCGCACCAGGCGCTCCGGCGGAGTCCGTCGACTTCAGCCGGACCGTGCCCAGCAGCGCGCCCTTGGTGACGCCGCCGTCCACGGCGAGCAGCTGACCGGTGATGGGAGCTCCCGGCCGCGAACGCCGCCCGCCTCCTGCGCCTGCCGTAGGCGCTTCCCATTCGTCCAAGCCCGGCCGCCCCCCGCGTCGCTACCGTCGCGGCATGGATGCAGACCAGGCAGGACGGCCGCCGGTCCACCTCGCTCCCGGGGAAGGGCGCCGGTACGACATGGGGCCGATCACCGCGGTGTTCAAGGCCGACGGGGCGGAGACGGTCGACCGGTACTCGATCTCGGAGTGGTGGATGGAGCCGCACACCACGGGCCCGGGCGCGCACACCCACCCGGAGGACGACGTCTTCTACGTCCTCGAGGGCACGATGACCTTCCTCGTCGGCGACCGCTGGATCGACGCGCCGGAGGGATCGTTCGTGCTGGCCCCGGGCGGCACGCCGCACGACTTCCAGAACCGCACCGACGAGCGGGCCGGGGCCCTCAACGTCCACACGCCCGGAGCCTTCGAGCCGCGCATGCCCGGCATCGTGGAGTGGTTCCTCGAGAACCCGCCCGTCGGTCCGGGGGCTGCTCCGTCCGCAGCGGGCGGGCCGCCGTCCCCCTGAGGGACGGCGTGTCAACCGGCGTCGATCTCCACCTCCCCGTCGAACAGCCGCAGGGCTCCCGACGGGCACGTGCGCGCGAGGTCGAGCAGGGCGGCGTCCGCCGGGAGCGTCGCGCCGGGCACCGGTTCGGCCAGCTCCTCGTCGTCGAAGCGGAACAGGTCGGGCCGATCGGCGACGCACCTGCCCGAGCTGATGCAGACGTCCCGGTCGATCTCGACGCGGTAGCTCATCCCAGCAGCACGGGGTACGAGCCCCAGTACGGCCGCGCGGTGGCGGCGTCGCGCCGGGGCGGGTTGTCGGGGTCGCGCCGGGTGCCGGCGGCGAACATCTGCTGCACCGCGCCGGTGACCAGCCCGAACAGGTGCGACCCCGGATCGGTGTCGGCGCGCTGCACCACGCCGGCGGCGAGGTCCTGGCCGATGCAGACGTGCATTCCCGCGGCGAAGCTGAGCCCGAACGGCGCGACGCCCGGCGGCAGCGTGCGGCGCGGGTTGAAGTCGGCCGCGTCGGCGCCGAACAGCGTGACGTCCCGGTTCACCGCCTGCAGGTCGATCACCACCGTGGCGCCCTCGGGGATGTCGATGCCCGAGCGCAGCGACACCGGGGCCAGGGCGCGGCGTCGTCCGGTGGGGCTCGACGGGTTGAGCCGCACGGTCTCGTGGATGCAGCGCTGCACGAACAGCGGGTCGTCCACCGCGGCGGCCGCGTCCTCGGGGTGCTCGTCGATCCAGCCGAGGATGTGGTCGATCGCGCGGACGAACGCCGTGGCGCTGGTGTGCGCGCCGGCCAGCAGGAAGAACGCGACCTCGCGGCGGATCACCTCGGGGGCCAGCGTCAGCTCGTCGGCGTGGCGCAGCAGCGTGGCCAGCACGTCGCGCGGGACCTCGACGTCCTCCCCCGCCGCCTCGCGGGCCAGCAGGTCGCGGCGCCGCGCGATGGACGGGGCGAGGAACTCCGCGTCCCAGTCGTCGAGGGCCTGGGCGATGACGCCACGCTGCACCGCCTTGTCCTTCGTGGAGTGCGCGAGCGTGGCGCCCTCGATGAACGACATCATGTAGGCGTAGAGCCGCTCGGTCTCCTCCGCCGTACCTTCGGGCCGGTCGACGCCGGCTGTGAGCGCGGCCAGGTTGAGCATCAGCTCGTGACCGAGATGCACGAGGTCCACCCGGCCCGCCGCCACGTACGGGGCGATCGTCGCGTCGGTGACGGCCGGGAACAGGTCGCGCTCGTAGCGCTCGAACACCTCCCGCCGGAACATCCGGTTCTCCACCCGTCGCCGGGAGCGGTGCTCCTCGCCGTGCAGGTTGACCAGGACGTCGGCCATCACGACCTCGCCCTCGTCGTAGAGCGACTGGCGCAGGTCCTTGCTCCGGTAGGCGTCCTTGGCGTCGGCGAACGTGCTGAGCACGACCGTCCGGTGTTCGGGGGCGGCTTCCTCGGCGGCAACTGCGGTCACGGCGGGCTCCTCCATCGGCGCGTTCCGCAAATTTAGTCGTTAGGGCACCCACGTCAAGCTGTTAGCGTCGCCACGCATGGAGACCATCACCCCGGACGGCTACGCGGACGTGGGGGAGGCCTGCCGCCGGCACGACCTGCAGCGGGCCCTCTACGACGCGGGCGGCGCGGTGATGGCCGACAGCCCGCTGGTGCCGCACGGCGCCGGGCACCGCCTGCGGCACCGGATGGAGAACCGGCTGTGCCGCCGCGGCACGTTGCGCTACGGGGAGAAGACGATCCTGCGCGACCCCGTGCGCGACACGCTCGCGCCGTTCCTCGCCGCCGGCCGCGCCGACCCGGACACCCCCGCGGAGCGCGGCCCGGCGTCGGCGCGCGACCACTTCGCGTCGTACCCGGTGGTCTCCAGCCGGCGAGCGGGCCTGCGAGCCGGACCATCGACCCCATGAGCAGCGAGATCGTCGGCCGCTTCCTCGACGCCGTGCACGCCCGCGACGCCGCGGCGGCCGCGGCCTGCTTCACCGCCACGGCCACCTACGCCAACGTGCCGCACCCACCTGTGGTCGGCCCGGGCGGCGTGCGCGGACTGCTCGCGCCGATCCTGGAACGGTCGTCGTGGGTGCACTGGGAGATCGTGACCGCGAGCTACACGGCCGAGCGCGCCTGGCTGGAGCGCGTGGACCGGTTCGTCATCGACGGCACCGAGTACGCCGTCGCGTGCAACGGCGTGGTCGAGGTGGATCCCGGGACCGGTCTGATCAGCGGGTTCCGGGACTACGTCGATCTCGGGGTCTGGCGGGCCACGCTCGGTGATGTCCTCGATCCGTGACCGGGGAGCGGCGAGCGGCACCGTCGTCGCACAGGTGGTCGTGCGGGGGTTCGAGCGCACCTTCTGCCGCTGGTGCGGACCTTCTTGCCATCCGGGAGAGGCGACGTTAGGTTCCTAACGTCGCTGTCTGTGACCGGCGGCACAGCCTGGACGAGGAGGTCCCCCGTGGGTTCCATGGTCGGCGCAGCGGTGATCCGCAAGGAGGATCCCGCCCTCCTGACGGGCCGCGGGAACTACGTGGACGACATCCGGCTCTCCGGCACGGTCCACATGGCGTACGTCCGCAGCTTCTCCGCGCACGCCATGATCGACGGGATCGACGCGGCCGAGGCCCGCGCGGTGCCCGGCGTCCTCGGGGTCTGGACGGCCGCCGACCTGGCGGGGATGCCGGCGAACCGGTCGGTGCCCGGCATGGAACGGCCCTGCCTCGCCGTGGACCGCGTGCGCTTCGTCGGCGAGCCGGTGGCCGTCGTCGTCGCGGAGGACCCCTACATCGCCGCCGACGCCGCCGGGCTCGTGCACGTCGACTACACCGACCTGCCGGTGATGGCCTCCGTCGCGGCGGCCACCGCCGCGGGCGCCGAGCCGATCCTGCCGGGCCTGCCGAGCAACGTCGTCCTCGAGCAACAGCTCTCGGCCACCGACGGCGAGGCCGAGCTGGCCGCCGCCCCGCACCGCCTGTCGCTGCACCTGGAGAACCAGCGGTGCGCGGCCGTGCCGATGGAGCCCACGGTGTGCCTCGCCGACTGGCAGGCCCAGGGTCTGACGCTGTACCTGACCACGCAGAACCCGCACCACAACCGCAACGAGATCGCGGTGATGTTCGGGCTGCCCCAGCACGAGGTGCGGGTGGTGGCCCCCGACGTCGGCGGCGGGTTCGGCGCGAAGGCGTCGTTCTACCCGGAGTTCCTGCTCTGCGCGGAGCTGTCGCGCCGGCTCGGGCGTCCCGTCAAGTACGTGGAGAGCCGCAGCGAGAACATGACCTCGATGGTCCACGGGCGGGCCCAGAGCCACGACATCGAGGTGGGCTTCGCCGACGACGGCGCGGTGCTCGCGCTACGCCTGCGGGTCACGCAGGACTGCGGCGCCTGGCCCGACACCACCGGCGTCGGCCTGCCGACGCTCACGTCGTTCATGGCCGGGGGCTGCTACAAGATCCCGGTCCTCGCGCCGAGCTTCCGCTCGGTGGTCACCAACACCACGCCGGTGGGCGCCTACCGCGGTGCGGGGCGTCCCGAGGCCGCGTACATGATCGAGCGGGTGATGGACGCGGTCGCGATGGAGCTGGGCCTCGACCCCCTCGACGTGCGGCGGCGCAACTTCATCCAGGCCGCCGAGATGCCCTACGCCACGCAGTTCGAGGGCATCGTCTACGACGAGGCCGACTACCCGAAGGCCCTGGAGAAGCTGCTGGGCCTCATCGACTACCCCGCGCTGCGCGCCGAGCAGGAGGCCCGCCGGGCCGACCCGTCGAAGCCGCTGCTGGGCATCGGGTTCTCCACGTTCGTCGAGATGGGCGGCTTCGGCCCCACCCCGCTGTTCGAGCAGTTCGGCTACGTCGGCGGCTGGGAGTCGGCCAAGGTGCGCCTGAGCACCGACGGCTCCGCGGTGGTCAGCGTCGGCACGAGCCCGCACGGCCAGAGCCACCAGACGGCGTTCGCGCAGATCGTGTCCGACCAGCTCTCCATCCCGTTCGACCGCATCAGCGTCATCCACGGCGACACCGCCACCGTGCAGGAGGGCATCGGCACGATGGGCAGCCGCGGCATCGCCGTCGGCGGCTCGGCGGTGTTCAAGGCGGCCAACAAGGTGCGCGACAAGGCGATCAGGATCGCGGCACACATGCTGGAGGCCGACGAGTCCGACGTCGAGCTCGTCGACGGGGTGTTCGCCGTCCGCGGGACCGGCGGCCCGAGCGTCACGATGGCCGAGGTCGCCATCCGCGCGATGAAGCCGCACCTGCTGCCGCCGGACGTGGAGCTCGGCCTCGACGAGACCGCGCACCACGAGCCGTCGAACCTGTCCTATCCCTCGGGCGCGCACTGCTGCGTCGTGGAGATCGACCGCGGCACCGGCCGCGTCGACGTGCAGCGCTACGTGGCCGTCGACGACTGCGGCGTGGTGATCAACCCGTTGACGGCGAAGGGCCAGATCCACGGCGGCATCGCGCAGGGCATCGCGCAGGCCCTGCTGGAGGAGGTCACCTACGACGCCGACGGCCAGCCCACCGCGGGCACGCTCGTCGGCTACACGGTGCCGAGCGCGATGGACCTGCCGCCCTACGAGACCGACCATCTCGTGACTCCGACGAGCTTCAACCCGTTGGGGGCCAAGGGGTTGGGCGAGTCCGGCGCCACCGGGGCGCCGCAGGCCGTCGTCAACTCCGTGATCGACGCCCTGAGCCACCTCGGGATCCGCACCATCGACATGCCCTGCACGCCCCAGAAGGTGTGGCGCGCCATCCAGTCCGCGAACGGGAGCTGACCCCATGTCCCACCACAAGGTGACGATCACCGTCAACGGCTCCCCCACCACCGACGAGGTGGAGTCCCGCCTGCTGCTCGTGCACTACCTGCGGGAGACCCGCCGGCTCACCGGCACCCACGTCGGCTGCGACACGTCCAACTGCGGCGCCTGCACCGTCATGCTCAACGGGCGCACGGTGAAGTCGTGCACCGTGCTCACCGTCGCCGCCGACGAGGGCGAGATCCTCACGATCGAGGGCCTCGCCGAGCACGGCGAGCTCTCCCCGGTGCAGGAGGGGTTCCGGCAGTGCCACGGCCTGCAGTGCGGCTACTGCACACCGGGCATGGTCATGGCCGCCACCGGCCTGCTCATCGACGAGCCGCACCCCGATGACGCCGCCATCCGCGAGGGCATCGAGGGCAACCTGTGCCGGTGCACGGGCTACGAGATGATCGTCGACTCGGTGAAGTGGGCGGCCGAGAACGGCGGTGCCGGGTCCGCCGCCCACGCGCACGTCGAGAAGAGCCGCTGACCGAGGTCCATGATCGCCGTGCGCCGTACGTGGGTGCCCTGCGGAGGGCGGCGGATTCAAGGAACGGTCGCAACATCCCTCTGATCTGAGGTGATCTTGATGAATACGTTCCGAAC
>NZ_MKVV01000072.1 GCF_001899645.1 Pseudonocardia sp. 73-21
GCCTCCGGCCACGACGCCTCCGGCCACGACGCCTCCGGCCACGACGCCTCCGGCCACGACGCCTCCGGCCACGACGCGTCCGGCCACGAAGCGTCCTGACCCCGCTGCGGCGGACGGCCCGTCGCGCGGGTACGACCGGTCCGCGCAGGGCCGCGCCGCAGGCACCCCTGACGCCGACCGGTCGGCTCTCGACCGGGCCGAGGCCGCCGCCGACCTCGCCGTCGAGCCCGGTTCGGGGAGCTGGCTGCAGAACGCGCTCGCGGAGCTCGACCGGGCCTGGGGGGCGACCACGACCTCCGCCTCCGCGTCCGACCGCCGCCCGGAGCCGGGCCCCGAGTCCGAGGGCTGCGTCGTGGTCATCGATCTGGCGCGCGACGGCCGCCGCTTCGCCGGGCGTCGGGCGGGAGCGGTCGTGCGGACCCTCGCCGACCGGCTCGGCGACCGGCTCCCGTCCGGTGCGCGGCTGCGCCACGACGACGCCGACGCCCTGTCGGTGGTCCTCCCCGGATGGAGCCGGTCCCCGGCCACCGAGTGGATGCACCGCACGCTGCCGGGCCTGTTCGAGGACTTCGTCCCCGACGACGACCTGCCCGGCACCCAGCTGCGCGCGGCCGTCCACGACGCCGACGGGCCGGTCGGTGCGCAGCTGCTGCAGCGCCTGGACCGCCCGCGGCGGCGGCACGCCACCAGGGACGCCCTGAGCACCGGGCCGTTGTGGGGGAGCCTGCCGGCCGAGCCCGTCGCCACGGCGGCCCCTCCCGCCACGGGGGGCCGTCGTCACCGGCGCAGCGCGGAGGACACGTCCGAACAGGCGGCCGCGACCAGCCAGGACGTCATGAGGGACACGAAGGACGTGAAGGGCACGGCGTCGGCTGCAGGCCGTACCGAGCAGGCCGACTCCACCGACGGCCTCGGGCTCGCCGATCTCCTGGCCGGCGCGCTGGCCGCCTACCGCGGCATCTGAGCACCGCCGGGCCCGGCGGGATCTGTCGGGTCCGGAACGGGTCGGCCGGCGCCCGCCGATGCCGCGTTAGGGTGGTCGCGCCGTCACCCACGAGGTGATCACCGTTGACGACCGGAGCTGCATGTGACGAGCCGGAGCCGCGCCCACGCGCCCGAGCCGGACCCCGAGCTGACCGCCCTGACCGCGTTGTACGCGCGGCACGCCCCGGACCTACCGGGCAGCCCGGACGACCAGCTCCCGATCCTGGAGGAGGCCGCCCGCGGCCATCTCCGGCTCGCTGGGCACCGCGCGCCGGGCGAGCCGCTCGTCCGCGTGTGCGACACCCAGGACGGGCGCCTCGTCGAGATCGTCACCGACGACATGCCGTTCCTCGTCGGGGCGCTGCTCGCCGGCATCGCGCGCGCCGGTGGCGAGGTGAAGCGGGTGCTGCACCCCATCGTGGTCGTGCGGCGGAGCGCGGACGGCAAGCTCGCCGAGACCCTCACCGCAGCCGACCCGGCCGCGCCCCCCGTCGACACGCTCGCGGAGTCCTGGATCCAGCTCCTCCTGGCACCGTCGGCCACGCCCGTGGCGCAGATCGAGCGGGAGCTCGCAGCGGTGCTGGAGGCCGTCCGCGAGGTCGTCGAGGACAGCGAGCCGATGGCCCGGCGCGCCGAGGCGTTGGCCGCCGAGCTGCCCGGCTCGCCCGTCGCGCTCGACGGCACCCACGCGTCCGATGTCGCGTCGCTGCTGCGCTGGCTGGCCGACGGCCACTTCACGTTCCTCGGCTACCGCCACTACACCGTCGAGGGCACGGGTCTGCGGGCCGAGCCCGACACCGGTCTGGGTGTGCTGCGTCGCGGGTCCGAGATCGCCAGTTCCTTCGCGCCGCAGGTCGACCGTGTCGACGACGCGGAACGCACGTCCGACGCCCCGCACGACCTGCTCGTGATGACGCGCGCCAACGCGCCGAGCCCGCTCAAGCCGGTGCACCCGTACTACCTCGCGATCGGCACCGTCGACGCCGAGGGACGGCTCGCCGGGGAACACCGCTTCCTGGGCACGCTCACGGTGCCCGCGCTCTACGAGAGCGTGCTCGACATCCCGGTGGTGGAGCGCCGGGTGCGCGACGCGATCCACCGCGCCGGGTTCCCGCTGGACTCCTACTCCGGCCAGCAGATGCTCGAGGTGATCTCCGGGCTGCCGCGCGAGGAGCTGTTCAGCGCGAGCGAGCAGCGCCTGCACGACACCGCCGTCGGCGTGCTGGCCGTGGGCGCGCACCGGTCGGTGCGGCTGTTCCTGCGGCCCGACCCGTACCGCCGCTTCCTGTCGTGCCTGGTGTACCTGCCGCGCGACCGCTACACGACGTCGTCGCGGCTCGCGATGGCCGACCTCCTGCAGCGCCGCCTCGGCGGCACGTCGGTGGACTACACCGCGCGGGTCACGGAGTCCCAGCTCGCGCTCGTGCACTTCACGGTGCACACGCCGGTCGACGCCGCCGGTTACGCGGGCGTCGACGTGCCGGCGCTGCAGGACGAGCTGACCGGCGCCATCCGCACCTGGGACGACCGGCTCCTCTCGGCCACCGGCTCCGTCGCCCTCGTGGCACAGGTACCGGGTGTCCCGGAGGAGTACAAGGCCGTCGTCGACCCCGAGCAGGCCGTCGAGGACCTGCGCCGGATCGTCGCGCTCGGTGATCCGGGTGACTTCGCGGTGCGGACCCGGGCGTCGCAGGACGGTGCGGCCGACCGCCGCTTCACGCTGTACCTCTCCGGCGCGCCCGCCACGCTGACGTCGGTGCTGCCCGTGCTGCAGCAGCTGGGCGTCGACGTGCTCGACGAGCGGCCGTCGGAGTTCGTCCGGGCCGACGGGCTGCGCGTCTACGTCTACGACTTCGGGCTGCGGCTCGACGAGGCCACCAGCAGCGCCGTCTACGCGCGCCAGGAGGCCGACGTCGAGGCCGGGTTCTGCTCCGCGTTCAGCGCCGCCTGGCGCGGCGACGCCGAGACCGACCGGTTCTCCGCGCTCGTGCTGCGGGCCGGGCTCCCGTGGCGGGAGGTGGCGGTGCTGCGCGCCTACGCCCGCTACGCCCGCCAGCTCGGCAGCCCCTACGGCGTGCAGTACATGGCCGAGACGCTGCTCGGGCAACCCGACGTCGCGCGCGGGCTCCTGGCGCTGTTCCGGGCGCGGTTCGAGCCGGGCGTCGCCGACCGGGAGACCGCGATGGAGGCCGCGCTGCAGGACCTGCGCAGCCGGATCGACGCCGTCACGGGCCTGGACGCCGACCGCATCCTGCGCGGCTACCTGGCGATGATCACCGCGACGCTGCGCACCAACTGGTTCCGCGAGCGGTCGTTCTTCTCGTTCAAGCTAGACCCGTCGCAGGTGCCGGACATGCCGGCGCCGAAGCCGAAGTTCGAGATCTTCGTGTACTCACCGCGGGTGGAGGGGGTGCACCTGCGGTTCGGCGCGGTCGCCCGGGGCGGTCTGCGCTGGTCGGACCGCCCGCAGGACTTCCGCACGGAGATCCTCGGCCTGGTCAAGGCCCAGGCCGTGAAGAACGCGGTGATCGTGCCGGTCGGCGCGAAGGGTGGTTTCTTCGTGCGCGCGGCGCAGCCCGACCCGGCGGAGGTCGAGGCCTGCTACCGCATGTTCATCTCGGGGCTGCTGGACGTCACCGACAACCTCGCCAACATCGACGGAGTCGGCGTCACGGTGCCGCCCGAGAACGTCGTGCGCCACGACGGTGACGACTCCTACCTGGTGGTGGCGGCCGACAAGGGCACCGCGAAGTTCTCCGACACCGCCAACGACGTCGCCGCGTCCTACGGCTTCTGGCTCGGCGACGCGTTCGCGTCCGGTGGGTCGGTCGGCTACGACCACAAGGCCATGGGCATCACCGCCAAGGGCGCGTGGGAGAGCGTCAAGCGGCACTTCCGCGAGCTCGGGGTGGACACCCAGACCGAGGAGTTCACGGTCGTCGGTGTGGGTGACATGTCCGGCGACGTGTTCGGCAACGGCATGCTGCTCTCGCGCCACATCCGGTTGCTCGCGGCGTTCGACCACCGGCACGTGTTCGTCGACCCGACGCCCGACGCGGCCAGCAGCTTCACCGAGCGCGAGCGGGTGTTCGCGCTGCCGCGCTCCTCCTGGGACGACTACGACCGCGCGCTGATCAGCGCCGGCGGCGGGGTCTGGCCGCGCACGGCGAAGTCGGTGCCGGTGGGTCCGGAGATGCGCGCGGCGCTCGGGCTGGCCGACGGCGTGACGAAGCTCAGCCCGCCCGACCTGATCGCCGCGATCCTGCGGGCCCCGGCCGATCTGCTGTGGAACGGCGGCATCGGCACCTACGTCAAGGCGTCGGACGAGTCGCACGCCGACGCGGGCGACAAGGCCAACGACAACGTCCGCGCCGACGGTCGGGAGCTGCGCGTCAAGGTGGTGGGCGAGGGCGGCAACCTGGGTCTGACCCAGAAGGGCCGCATCGAGTTCGCCCGCAACGGCGGCAAGATCAACACCGACGCGATCGACAACTCCGCCGGCGTGGACTGCTCCGACCACGAGGTCAACATCAAGATCCTGCTCGACCGGCTCGTCGCCGGGGGCGAGCTGGACCGCGAGGCCCGCAACGCCGTGCTCGTCGAGATGACCGACGAGGTCGGCACGCTCGTGCTGGCCGACAACACCAACCAGAACGCCGTGCTCGGCGTGGCCCGCGCGCACGCGGCCGACATGGCCGGCGTGCACGCGCGGCTCACCACGGACCTCGCCATCCGGCACGGGCTCGACCGCGAGCTCGACGTCCTGCCCACCGAGGCCGGGTTCGCGGCGCTGGAGGCGGCCGGCAACGGCCTGACCAGCCCGGAGCTGTCCACCCTGCTCGCGCACACGAAGCTCGACCTCACCGCGCAGGTCCTGGCCACCGACCTGCCGGACGCGGCGGCGTTCGCGGGCCGGCTGCCGCAGTACTTCCCGCGGGCGATGCGGGAGCGTTTCCCGGCCGCGATCGCGGGGCACCCGCTGCGCCGGGAGATCGTCACGACGCTGCTGGTCAACGAGATGGTCGACGGCGCCGGCCTGACGTACGCGTTCCGGCTGGCGGAGGAGCTCTCGGCCACCGTCACCGACGCGGTGCGCGCGTACGCCGTCACCACCACGGTGTTCGACCTGCCGCAGCTGTGGACCGAGCTGCGCGCCCCGGCCATCCCCGTGGCCGTGGCCGACATGATCGCGCTGGAGTCGCGGCGCCTGCTCGACCGCGCCTCGCGCTGGTTCCTCACCACCCGCCCGCAGCCGCTCGCCGTGGCCGCCACCGTCTCCCGGTTCGCCGAGCCGGTGCGGACGCTGCGCGCGCAGCTGCCCACGTTGCTGCGCGGGCGCGAGCGCGAGGCCGTGCAGTCGCGGGCGGCGGAGCTGGCGAAGGCCGGTGTCGGGTCCGACTGCGCGCAGCGGTGTGCCGCGCTGATGTACGGCTACGGGCTGCTCGACGTCGTCGAGCTGACGGAGCTGGCCGAGCGCGACCGCGAGCCGCGCGATCCCGCCGAGGTTGCGGCGCTGTACTACGGCATGTCCGAGCACCTGGGCGTCGACCTTGCGCTGACCTCGGTCACGGCCCTGGAACGCGGCGACCGCTGGCACGCGCTGGCGCGGCTCGCGCTGCGCGACGACCTCTACGGCTCGCTGCGCGCCATCACCCTCGACGCCCTGCGTGAGTCGGCGCCGGGCACACCGGTGGACGATGCGATCGAGGCGTGGGAGCAGGTCAACGCGTCCCGGCTGGTGCGGGCGCGCGCGGCGTTGCACGAGGTGGGCACGGCGGGCCAGCTGGACCTGGCCACCCTCTCGGTGGTCTCCCGCCAGCTCCGCGGCCTGGCGCGCTGACCCGTGGCCCGTTTCGTCGCCCACGTCCCGCTGCGGTGGACCGACCAGGACGCCTACCGGCACCTCAACCACGCCCGCGCGGTGACGTTGCTGGAGGAGGCGCGGATCGACCTGTTCTTCGACGCCGCCTCCGCGAGCGGGGTCGGCGGGTTCGCCACCGGCCTGCTAGTGGTGGAGCTGGGCGTGCGGTACCGGCGTCAGATCACCTACCGGCCCGAGCCGCTGCTCGTCGAGATGTGGGTGGACCAGGTGCGGGCCGCGTCGTTCCGCATCTCCTACGCCCTGCACGACGGGGCGTCGGAGTCCGATCCGGTGGCGATCGAGGCCACCACCGGGATGGCCCTGTTCGACCTGGAGAGCCAGCGGCCGCGGCGGATCACCGGGGACGAGCGGGCCTTCCTGGAGAAGTGGGGAGAGGCATGACCGTCCTGCACATCCCGGACGCCGATGAGCGCGGCGACCTCGGCTCGTTCGTCGGGCGTGTCGTGCGCCTGGACCAGGCGGCCACCGTGCGGCTGGTGGTCTCCGGCGCCACCGTCACGGCGTGGGCCACCACCCCGTTCGAGGTGCTCGCCACGCGCTCGGTGCACGGCACCCTCGACGCCGGCGACGTCACGACACCGGCGGCCGTGCTGCTCACGGCCCTGACGGTGGACCGCTCGGAGGAGATCGACCCGGGTCTCGGCGGGTTGTGGCCGGGCTCGCTGCCCCCGTCGGACGGTTGGAAGCCGGTGGACGACGTGCCCGCGCCCGAGCTGGACGCCCTCACCGAGCGCGGCCTGACCGTGGCGCGGGAGAACGCCGGGCCGATGGGCCCGCCCGCGTCGCTGCTGGACCAGACGGTGCTCACGGTCACCGACGCCTCCGGCGGCGCGGCGGCGGTGAAGGTGCCGCTGCGCTGCCTGTTCGCGCTCTCGGGCATGGGGTTCCTCGGCGCCGGACCCGAGGACGACACGGTCCGGGTCTCGGCCACGGGGTCCTGGATGCGCCTCGACGCCCGCTACGGCGCGGTGGTGCGCCGCCGCCTCACGGCTCTGCCCCTGCTCGCGCTCTGACCCGAGGTCGTGCGCGGCAGGCGCCTACGCCAGCCAGGCCGCCGTGTCGGGCGGGAGCAGGTCGTCGTCGAGGGAGCGGCTGGAGAGCAGCAGGTCACCGGGCGGTAGCGGCACCACGTCGGTGGAGGTGTTCAGGGCGCACACGAGCGTGGACCCGGTGCGGCGGAACGCCAGGCAGCCGACGGGTGCGCCGAACCACTCGACGTCGGTTCCCGTGAAGCCGGGATGGGTGCGGCGCAGCTCGACGGCCCGGCGCAGCAGCGACAGGCTGGAGCGGGTGTCCTCCAGCTGCTCGGCGACGGTCAGCCGGCCGTACCCGTCCGGCATCGGCAGCCACGGCACGCCGGTGGTGAACCCGTACCCCGGCGCACCGCCCTCCCACGGCACCGGAACACGGAAGCCGTCGCGGCCGCGTTGGGTGTGCCCGGAGCGTTCCCACTGGGGGTCCTGGAGCGCCTCGTCCGGGATCTCCGCGTCGGGCAGGCCGAGCTCCTCGCCGTTGTAGACGACCACGGTGCCCGGTAGCGCCAGGGTGAGCAGAGCCATGGCCCGCGCGCGCCACGTCCCCTGCTCCCCGCCGCCGTAGCGGGTGACCGGTCGGGAGACGTCGTGGCTGCCCAGGGCCCAGGTGGGGGTGGCGGACACCGCGGCGGTGGACGCGAGCGACTGCTCGACGGCCCGGCGTACGGCGGTGGCGGTGAACGGGGCCTGCAGCAACCGGGAGTTGAACCCCAGGTGCAGCTCGTCGGGACGCAGGTAGCGGCCGAAGCGCGCGTTGTCCTGCACGGAGATCTCGCCGACCGTGACCCGGCCCGGGTAGTGGTCGACGACGGCCCGGATCATGCGGTGCACGTCGTGCACGCCCTCGTCGTCGAAGCGGGGGTCGCCGTCTCGTCCGCCGGTGAGCAGCCCGGTGCGGACCGCGGCCACCGAGTCCGGGAGGCCCTCGGGCTTGCTCATGCCGTGGGCGACGTCGATGCGGAACCCGTCGACGCCGCGGTCGAGCCAGAACCGCAGCGTCTTCTCCAGGTCGGCCCACACCTCGGGGTTGGTCCAGTTGAGGTCGGGCTGCCCGGTGGCGAACAGGTGCAGGTACCACTCGCCGTCGGACACCCGCGTCCACGCCGGGCCCCCGAACACGCTGCTCCAGTTGTTGGGGGGCTCGTCGCCGTCCGGGCCGCGGCCGGGACGGAAGTGGTAACGGGCCCGTTCGGGGCTGCCGGGAGCCGCGTCGAGGGCGGCCCGGAACCACTCGTGCCGGTCGGAGGTGTGGTTGGGCACGAGGTCGACCAGCACCCGCAGGCCGTGCTCGTGGGCGGCCGTCACGAGCCGGTCGAACGCGGCGAGGTCGCCGAACACCGGGTCGACGTCCCGGGGGTCGGCCACGTCGTAGCCGTGGTCGGCCATCGGCGAGGTGTAGAAGGGTGTCAGCCAGAGCGCGTCGACGCCGAGCAGCTCCAGGTAGCCCAGGCGCGAGCGGACGCCGTCGAGGTCACCGACGCCGTCGCCGTCGGAGTCGGCGAAGCTGCGCACGTAGACCTGGTAGACCACCGCCTCGCGCCACCACGTCACCTGTTGATCCTGCCGTAGTCGGAGGCGGGTCAGAAGTCGGAGTTGACCATGCTCGCCGCCGCGTACTGGAGGTACTGCCACAACTGCGCACGGTGGGCGTCGTCGAGACCGGCCTCGTCGACGGCCACGCGCATGGCGGCGAGCCAGGCGTCGCGCTCGATCGGGCCGACCTTGAACGGCGCGTGCCGCATCCGCAGCCGGGGATGGCCGCGCAGGTCGGAGTAGGTGCGCGGGCCGCCCCAGTACTGCTCGAGGAACAGACGCAGGCGGTCCTCGGCGGGGCCGAGATCCTCCTCCGGGTAGAGCGGGCGGAGCACCTCGTCCTGCGCCACCTGCTCGTAGAAGCGGGAGACGATCTTCTCGAAGACCGGCGCACCGCCGACCTCGGCGTAGAAGTTCTGGGGATCGCTCACCACCCCATCCTATTGACCCCCCGGAACGGTGGCTCCGGAGCAACGGCGGTCGGCGAGCTCGCCACGCACGAGAGCGTCGGCCCCGCAACCTCGACGTCCTCACCCCGTGCTGGTGGCCGCTGGATCGCCACAGCGTGCTCGGGGCGGGCACCGTGGTGTTCCGCGACGGGCTCCTCGTCGGGACGGGGCCGGACGGTGGTGAGGGGGTGTGGGGCGAGGTGCTCCGGTGGGAGCCGCCGCGGCCGTGGCGGGTGGTCGTCGAGGCGGGATTCCCGGACGGTCCTACGGGATCGAGGGCCGGTCCTTGGCGAGACCGACGTTGGGCAGCAGGCCGGGACGCGGCACGCCGGCCTCGTCGAACGCGTCGGAGATGGCGGCGTTGAGCGCGCGCTGCACGGCGAACTGCTTGCCGGGGTTGACGCGCACGGTCAGGCGCAGCGTCACGCCCTCGGGGCCGACCCGCTCGACGCCGAGCACCTCGAGCGGCTCCAGCACGTCGACGGCGAGGTCCTGCTCGGCGAGCCGTTCGGTGGCGGTGCGCCCGGCGAGCGCGATGGCGTCGGCGACGTCGGCCTGGTGGGCCACCGGCAGGTCGACCACGGCCACGGCGTAGCCCTGGCTCTTGTTGCCCACCCGCAGGATCTCGCCGTTGCGGACGTACCAGACCGTGCCGTTGACGTCGCGCAGCGTGGTGATCCGCAGGCCGACGGCCTCGACGACGCCGCTGGCCTCGCCCAGGTCGACGATGTCGCCGACGCCGTACTGGTCCTCGAGCAGCATGAACATGCCGGAGAGGAAGTCCCGGACCAGGTTCTGCGCGCCGAACCCGACCGCGACGCCGACGATGCCGGCGGAGGCGAGGATCGGGGCGAGGTCCACCCCGAACTCGGCCAGGATCATGATCGCGGCGATCACGAGGATCACCGTGGAGCTGATCGAGCGGAGCACCGAGCCGATGGTGCGGGCGCGCTGCGTGCTGCGGGCGGCGGGTGGCGTGCTGGCGGTGGCCGGCCGCCGCGGGGCCCGGCTCATCAGGCGCGACACCCGTTTGCTGGTGGCCCCGTCGACGATCCGCTTGATCAGGCGGTGCACCGCGTACCGGGCGACGACGGCGAGCACGATGATGAACAGGATGGCCAGGCCCGACGACATGATCGAATCGGCGGAGCGGGCCAGGAAGTCGTTGTTGGTCAGCCGGTAGAACGTGGCGCACCAGGAGCCGGCGTCGGCCACGCACTGCGGCTGGGAGGGGAACAGTGAGGTCAACTCATATCTCCAGTCCGGTGTGCGCGGCCAGGAACGCCAGCTGGTCCACCGTGAGGCTCACGGTGCGGGCCACGGACCGGGCGCCGTGTCCGACGCCGGTCTCGCGGCGCAGCAGGACGGGGAGGTCACCGCTGGTGGCGTGCTGCAGGGCCGCGCACATCTTGCGGGCGTGCAGGGGGTCGACCCGGGTGTCGGACTCGAAGACCGTGAACAGCACCGCCGGGTAGGCGGTTCCCGGGTGCACGTGGTGGTACGGCGAGTAGGACAGCAGCCATCCGAGCTCTTCGGGGTCGTCCGCGGTGCCGTACTCGTCGTTCCAGGTGCGGCCGATGGAGAACTCCTCGTAGCGCACCATGTCGAGCAGCGGCGCCGAGCACACGACGGCGCGGTAGAGCTCCGGCCGCTGGGTCAACGCGGCCCCCACGAGCAGGCCGCCGTTGGAGCCGCCGAGGATCGACAGCTGCTCCGGCGTGGTGGTGCCGGCGTCGACCAGGGCCTGCGCGGCGGCGTGCAGGTCGTCGAACACGTTCTGCTTGTTGCCGCGGTTGCCCGCGAGGTGCCAGGCGTCGCCCTCCTCGCCGCCGCCGCGCAACGACACGACGACGTAGCTGCCGCCCGCCGCGACCCAGGCCAGCGCGGACGCGGTGTAGGCGGGCTCGCGGGAGATGCCGAAGCCGCCGTAACCGGTGACGAGGGTGGGGCGGGGGCCGCCCGTCGACGCACGTCCCCCCGCGGAGGCGGCATCAGCGCAGCCGGCGGGTTCGAGGACGAACATCCGCACCGTCGTGCCGTCGGCCGAGGTGAACTCGCGCTGCTCGCTGCGCACATCCGGTACCGCGACGGCGCCCGGGGCGGTGGCCTCCAGCACCGTCTCGCCGTTCTCGTAGCGGTGCAGCTGGGCGGGGGTGACGAAGTCGGTCCAGCCGATCCAGAGCTTCCCGGCCTGCCCGGGGGTGTCGCGGTCGGCCACCGACAGGCCGGTGAGCGAACCGGGGCCGGGCAGCGGGACGGTGCCGCGCGGCGCCCCGTCGACCACGGCGTGCAGGGCGAGCTCGGCGACGGCGTGCCGGCTGCGGAGCAGCACGAGCAGCGTCTCGCCGTCGGGCTGCTCCAGGCGCCGGACGGCGTCGAGCACCGAGCCGGGGTCCTCGGCCACCAGCTCCCGCCAGTGCCCACGGCCGGGGTTCTCCGGCTCGGTGACCATCAGGCGCCAGCGCGGCGCCCCGTCGGTGGTGAGGACGTAGAGCAGACCGTCGCGGTCGACCCAGGCGCGGGCCTGCACGTCGTCGGCCTGGGTGAGGACCGGGACGAGCGGGCCGCCGGCGTCGAGGTCGGCGATCCACATGCTGTCGCGGCGGGCCGTACCGACGTTGCCGGTGACGATCAGCCAGCGGCCGTCGCGGGAGACCTGGACCCCGTAGTAGGTGTGGTCGTCGTACAGCCCGGGGCCGTCGACGAGCACGTCGTCCGGCGAGCCGACGCGATGGCGCCAGACCCGCCGGTGGAACGCCTGCTGACCGTCGGGGGCCTCGCGCTCGTCGACCATGCGGACGTAGAAGTACTCGTCCCCGCCCGGCACCCACGCCACCGACGAGTAGCGGCAGCGGTCGATCGGGGGCTCGACGTCCTCACCGGTGGTGACGTCGAGGACGTGCAGGACCGAGTGCTCGTCACCGCCGGTCGAGAGCTGGTAGGCCAGCCGCCGGCCCTCGAGATCGGGCACCCACGCGTCGAGGGTGGTGAGTCCGGAGGGGTCGATGGCCATCGGGTCGAGCAGTACGCGCTCGGTGCCGTCGGGTTCGGTGACGAGCACCACCGCGAACTGCTGGCCGGGGTCGCGGCGCGTGGAGAACCGGCGGCCGGCACGCCAGAGCGGCGCGGACACCGAGCCCGCCGAGAGCAGCTCCTCCAGGTGGGCGGCGAGCTCCTCCCGGCCGGGGAGGGCCTGCAGCGCCGTGGTGGCCAGCTCGTCCTCGGCCGCCGACCAGGCGCGCGTGCGGGGGTCCTCGGGGTCCTCCAGCCAGCGGTAGGGATCCGCGACCGCGTGGCCGTGCAGGTGCTCGACGAGATCGAGCCGTTCGGCGTCGGGGTATCGCTGGGTCACGCGGACCGAGGCTAGTTCACCCGACCCGGGTGGCTCGCGGCCCGTTCCCACCAGCGCTGATCACGGGCCGGTGGTCGTGTGCGGGTCGGTACGGGCGACCATGCGCCCGTGATCACGGCCGTTGGGCGACGTGGGCCGGCGGGTGGGTGGTCGCCGGGACGGTCGGACACGGCTCCGGTGCACCGAAGGTCGTGCGGACCGGGAGGACGCCCGCCCAGCACCCGTCGCCGGGCAGGTCCCTCTCGTCGTCGACCGGCGGGCCGGTGCGGACCTTCACACTGGCCTCGGCGAGGTCCAGCGCGAACACGGCCGTAGCGGCCAGCTCGCGGGCGTCGGGCTGCCGCGTGTGGTCCCACGAACCGGGGGCGAGCTGCTCGGTGATGGCGGCCAGCGCCGCCCACCGCTCGCCGGGGTCGGTGACGCGGCGCGCGGTGCCGTGCACGACGGCGCTGCGGTAGTTCATCGAGTGGTGGAACGCCGAGCGCGCGTAGACGACGCCGTCGAGGTGGGTGACGGTGAGGCAGACCGGCGCGTCGTCGGCGATCCGGAGGTAGCCCGCGCCGGTGGAGCCGTGCACGTAGACGGTGTCGTCGATGCGGCCGTAGCCGGTGGGCAGCACGACCGGCGCGCCGTCGCGGACGAGCCCGAGGTGGCAGACCAACCCGGCGTCGAGCACGGCGTGCAGGTCGGCGCGGTCGGTGCGCGCCCGTTCGCGGGAGCGGGTGACGGTGCTGCGGGGTGTGGGGGAGAGGCTCACGAGTTCAGGGTGCGCGTCGAAGTGGCATCGTGACAGGGCCACTTCCGACCGATCCTGGAAGGCCACTCGTGGATCTCCCGCCCCTGCCGCTCGACCGCGACGACGAGCGGCCGCTCGCCACCCAGCTCGCCGACGCCCTGCGCGCCGCGACGGCGGGCGGCGCGTTCCGGGCGGGGGACCGGCTGCCCTCGACGCGGGCGCTGGCGACGACGCTGCAGGTCAGCCGCACCGTCACCGCGGCCGCGTACGACCAGCTGCTGGCCGAGGGCTGGGCGGTCGGCCGGCGCGGGGCGGGCACGTTCGTGGTGGGCACGCCGGCCGGGACGCATGCGGCGACGCCCCGTCCGTCCACGCCGCCGGCGCGTCGGGACCCGGCCGACGTCGACCTGTTCGCCGGCACCCCGTGCGTCGAGGTGCTCGACGCGTCGGTCTGGCGGCGGGCCTGGCGCGCCGCGGCCGACGACCCGCCCGACGCGGACCCGGAGCCGGTGGGGCTCCCGGCGTTCCGCGCGGTGGTCGTCGAGCACCTGCTGCGCCACCGGGGGCTCCCGGCCGGTCCCGACGACGTCCTGGCCACCGGCGGCAGTACCGGGGCCGTGGCCGAGCTCGCGCGGACGCTGCCCACCGGTGCGCGGGTGGCCGTGGAGGAGCCGGGTTACCAGCGGGCGGTCGCGGCGCTGCGGGCGGCCGGGCTCGTCGTCGTGCCGGTGCCGGTGGACGCGTCGGGTCTGGTGGTCGAGGCCCTGCCGACCGGGCTCGCCGCCGTCTACGTCACGCCCGCGCACCAGTACCCGATGGGGGCGCGGCTGCCCGCGGCGCGGCGGGTCGCGCTCGTGGACCGGGCGCGGGCCGAGGGGTTCCTCGTGATCGAGGACGACTACGACGGCGAGTTGCGCTACGACGTGGCCCCGCTGCCGCTGCTGGCCGGGCTCGGACCCGATGTGGTGGTGCACCTCGGTACGGCCAGCAAGCTGCTCACCCCGACGCTGGGCGCCGGCTGGATGGTGGCGCCGCCGGCCGTGCGGGCGGCCGTGCTGGACCTGCGCGACCGCACCGGTACGCGGCCGGCCCGGGCCGGGCAGCGGGTCTTCACGGCGTTCGCGGCCCACGGCGACCTGGGCCGGCACCTGCGGAGGCTGCGCCGCGAGCTCGCGTCCCGGCGGGCCGCGGTCGCCGAGGCCGTCGGCCGCGCCGTCGTCGGCGACCAGGCCGGCGCGCACGTCGTGGTCCCGCTGCCCGACGCGGCGGCGGAGCGGGCGGTGATCGCGGCAGCCGGCCGGCGCGGCGTGGCCCTGGACGGGCTGGCCCGCCACCACCTCGGTGGGCCCGGCGTGCACGGCATCCTGCTCGGCTACGCAGGCCCGTCGCGGGCGGACCTCGACCGGGCCCTGCCCGTCGTCACCGCAGCGCTCGTGCGGGTGTCGTCGGGCGTGCCGCGCTGGTCGTGAGCGGATAACAGTGTTCCCGCACTGATTTCCGCGCACGGGCGGCGTCAGCCGCACTCAGGCCAGGAACGCCGTGATCGAGCGGCGGAGGCCGGCCTCGTCGAGGCCGCGGAGGGCGTCGTGGTCCGCGCGGGTGCCGTAGCGGCGCAGCTCCTCCTGCCCCACGCCGAGCCCGAGCACCCGGCGCCGGACGCCCTGCAGCGCGCGGCTGATCTGCGGTGTCGAGGTGTCGCGCAGGTAGGGCTCCACCAGCACGACGTCCGGCGCGTTCAGGGTCGCGCGGAGCGTCCCGCCGTCGAACGGGCGGACCGTCGCGGCGTAGAGCACCGTGACGTCGAGCCCCTCGGTGGCGGCCAGCGTCCGGTCGGCCATCGGGCCCACCGTGACGACCGTGCCCCGCGATCCGCGGCGCAGCACCGTCATCCGGCGGTCGTCGGTCGCCAGCGGCTGCGT
The DNA here is from genome assembly GCF_001899645.1 of Pseudonocardia sp. 73-21. Classification (GTDB taxonomy): domain Bacteria; phylum Actinomycetota; class Actinomycetes; order Mycobacteriales; family Pseudonocardiaceae; genus Pseudonocardia. Next base: position 14,890 of record NZ_MKVV01000072.1, read on the forward strand.
GTTCGAGCCCGCGGAGAGCCGCACGTAGACCCGCCCGTCCGCCGCCGCGGCGGCCCGCAGCAGCGACTCGGCCTCGTCCGGATGGCCCGGGACGTGCACCGTCCAGTCCTCGAGCGTGTCGAGCAGGGCGACGTCGCGGGGACCCATATGGGTCTCGCCGCCCTCGGGCCAGTCGTAGGAGCCGCCCGCGCTGACGAGCACGGCGCCGACGTCCTGGTGGCCGAGGTCGAGCTTCACCTGCTCGAACGGCCGCTCGATCAGGAACGGGGCGAACGTGTGCACGATCGGGCGCAGGCCGGTGAGCGCCAGCCCACCCGCGACGCCGACGAGCAGCTGCTCGCGGATGCCCACGTTGATCACGCGGTCGGCCACGGGCCCCGGGTCGATGTAGCCCGCCCCGATCTCGGCGAGCACGGCGACCAGACGCTCGTCATCGCCGAGGAGCTGGGGGAGCAGGCCGTAGAAGCGCTCACGCTGGTCCATCATCAGGACTCCTTCCGCTCGACGTGGGCGACGACGACGTGCGGGCTGTCGCCCGGGGCGGCGAAGGCGCGTTCGAGGGTGTCGTGGTCGCGGCCGTCCACGTCGGAGGCGGACCAGCCCTCCACGGTGAACCGTCGCGCGATCCCGCCGGGCCAGCCCAGCGACGCCGAGGAGTTGTCGACGACGACGGCGGTGAGGCCGTTCAACCCCGCCCGGCCGGCGTACTGGATGGCTTCGGCGTTGCTGCCCTCCTCCAGCTCCGCGTCGCCGAGCAGCACGACCGTGCGGGCGTGGGAACCCTGCAGGCGCTGCCCGAGCGCGGTGCCGACGGCCAGGCCGAGGCCGTGCCCGAGCGAGCCCGACCCGATCTCGACGCCCGGCACGAGGGTGCGATCGGGGTGGTGGCCGAGGATCGAGTCGGGTCCGCCGAACCCGCGCAGGTCGGCCTCCGTGATGTGTCCCTTGGCGGCCAGCACGGCGTAGTAGGCCATCGGGCCGTGGCCCTTGGAGAGCAGGAAACGGTCTTCGGGCCGGAGCACCCGGTCGTACAGCACCCAGATCACGTCGAGGGTGGACGTGGCGCTGGCCCCGTGCTTCTCGTCGCCGGTCATGAGGGTCATCAGGGCCGGCAGGTCGTCGTAGGCGGGAGTCATGGGACCCACCCTGCAAGTTCGACCCGACTTCAGGTCAACCCGCGGCGAGCTCCTCGATCACGGGCAGCGCCGCCACGAGCACCGCCAGCGCCTCCGGCGTGAGGTCGGCGATGCGGGCGGCGAGCAGGCCAGCCCCCAGCTCCCTCACCCCGCTCAGGGCCGCCTCGCCCTCCGGGCTCAGGCTGACGCGGATGGCGCGGTGGTCGTCGGGATCGCTCGTGCGGACGATCAGCCCGCGTTCCTCCAGGCAGTCGACGAGCCGCGACGTGGTGGGCGCGCTGATCCCGGCCCGCTCGGCCAGTGCCCCCACCCGCATCGGGCCGGCCGTCTGCAGCACGGCCAGCGCCGCGAGCCGGCTCGGCGTCATGCCGTCGAGCCGGCTCTGGGCACTGGTCTCGCGCGCCATCCGGCCGGCCGCGATGCGCAGCCGTCCCGCGATCTCGGCGACGGTCGTCGTCGCCTCGGCGGTGCTCATTCCCGTCAGCTGTTCTGGACGTGAGCCGGGCGACGGTCGATTGCCGGTGCTCCCAGCTGCAGGTCCACCCGCGACGGCGCTCCGGTCGGCAGCTCCACCTGCACCGCGGCGGGGGCGTGCGTGGTGGCGACCACCGTGTAGCGGCCGGGCGTGAGCCCGGCCAGCTCGTAGCCGCCGTCGCCGTCGGTGGTGGCCATGGCGACCACGTCGCCGCGTTCGTCGGACGCGGTGACGGTGGCCCCGGCGAGCGTGGCCCCGTCCGGCCCGCTGACGACGCCGACGAGCCCGCCGATGGAGGGCTCCAGGGCGAGGTCGAGCGTGGCCGCCGAGTCCGGGACGACCTGCAGCCCCGTGGCCGTCGGCTGGTGGCCGGGCAGGCTCGCGGTGATCGTCGTGGGGCCCAGCGGCAGGCCCCGCAGCTGGAACGTGCCGTCGGCCTCGGTGCGGGCGTTGCCGACCACGCGGCCCGTGGCGTCGGTGGCCATGACCACCGCACCGGACAGCGGGGAGCGCCCGCCGCGGACCGTGCCGGAGACGACGCCGTGGCCGTCGAGCGCGAAGTCGTGCACCGCGCCCGTGCCGTTGAGCGTGACGGCGGTGACGTCCGGCCGGAAGCCCGGCGAGCTGGCCACGGCGGTGTAGGTGCCGGGGGGCAGGTCGCGCAGGGCGTAGCGGCCGCCGGGCTCGGCGACGGCGCGGGCCACCTGCCGTCCGAACTGGTCGGTGACGGTGACGACGCCGTCGAGCACGGCCGATCCCGAGGCGGTCCGGACGGCGCCGAGCAGCTCCCCGGCTCCCGCCCGAGGGATGGGGTGACGGTCGGTGTCGCTCTCGAAGTCGTTCGTCACCAGCTCAGCGGGCCCGAACCCACCCTCGCTCGCGACGGCGGCGAGCTCGCCACCGAGCGACTCGCGCTCGAGCTTCTCCGGGGCGGTGACGGCCGCCCGGCGGCGCGAACCGGCGAACCACGACGCGACGGCCGCGACCAGGCAGGCCGCGACGGCGAACCAGAAGGCCGCGACGAGACCGTCGGCGAACGGGCCGGAGATCAGGTTCGGGAAGAAGCTGCGGCCGGTCAGGAACGAGGCCTGGTCGGCCGGCAGCGTGCCCAGGACGTTGCCCAGCAGCTGCTGGATCGGGTTGAAGCCGAGGAACGCCGCGAAGAGCACGGCCACCGGCGGCAGGGCCGCCACGGCGCTCGCGTTGGCGGCGGGCACGCCGTGCTGCAGCAGCCCGGCCTCCATCACCGACGGCAGGTTCCTCGACAGCCCGAGGATCATCAGGCTGAAGAAGAATCCGATCGAGAGCACCATCGCGGAGTTCTGGAACGTCGCGGTCATGCCGGCGCCGGCGCCGCGGGCGTTGGCGGGCAGGCTGTTCATGACGTCAGCGCGGTTGGGCGAGGAGAACAGGCCCATGCCGACGCCGTTGAGCAGCAGGATCGCCGCGAAGGCCCAGTAGTTGAAGTTGATCGGCAGCACCAGCAGCAGCACGAAGCTGGCGCCCGAGAGCACCATGCCGACGGTGGAGAACCAGCGCGCGCCGAACCTGTCCGACAGCACGCCCGACACGGGGGCCGCGACGAGGAAGCCGACCGTCAGCGGCAGCATGTAGATGCCGGCCCACAGCGGCGTCTCCTCGAAGGAGTAGCCGTGCTGGGGCAGCCAGATGCCCTGCAGCCAGATGATCAGCACGAACTGCAGCCCACCGCGGCCGAGCGAGGCGAGCAGGTTGGCGATGTTGCCGAGGGTGAAGGCCCGGTTCTTGAACAGCGACAGCGTGAAGAGCGGGTTCGCGACCCTGGTCTCGATGACGCCGAACGCGATCAGGACGACGACGCCACCGATGATGCAGGACAGGACGAGCGGGCTGCCCCAACCCATGACGCTGTCGCCGTAGGGCTGGATGCCGTAGGTGATGCCGACCAGCAGCGCGATGAGGCCGACGGCGAAGGTGATGTTGCCCCACCAGTCCATCTTCGCGGGGGTGCGCTGGCCGTTGTCGCGCAGCTTGAAGTAACCCCAGATCGTGCCGAAGACGCCGAACGGGACCGACACGAGGAAGACGAGCTTCCAGTCGACGGGGCCGAGCAGGCCGCCGATGACCAGGCCGAGGAACGAGCCGGCGATCGCCGCCACCGAGTTGATGCCCAGCGCCATGCCGCGCTGGTGCACGGGGAACGCGTCGGTGAGGATCGCGCTGGAGTTGGCCATGATGAACGCGCCGCCGACGCCCTGCACGATGCGCCAGCTGATCAGCCACCACGCCGCGGCGTCACCGGTCTGCCAGGTGACGGCCAGGAAGATCGACGCGATCGTGAAGATCACGAAGCCGAGGTTGTACATCCGGACGCGGCCGTACATGTCGCCGAGGCGTCCGAAGCCGACCACCAGCACCGCGGTGACGACCAGGAACCCCATGATCATCCAGAGCAGGTAGCCGGTGTTGCCCGCGCCGAGGGGGTCGATGTCGATCCCGCGGAAGATGTCCGGGAGTGCGATGAGCACGATCGAGGAGTTGATCGTGGCCATGAGCAGGCCGAGCGTCGTGTTCGACAGGGCGATCCACTTGTAGTTCGACCCCGGTTCGGGTGGCGCGTTCCGCGCCGGCTTGTCGAGGACGGCCATCTCCCACTCCCTCCGAAGAACTTAGTTGTCTTATGCTAAACACTCACCCGGCCGGAGGGGAAGCCGGATGATGGATCGTTACCGGGCGGTCCTCGTCACACTCCCGTGTGCGGGATAGTCACTCGATGGCGACGTGATCGGCTCGCGCCTGGACATTTTCTGATCGTCTACGTGGTACGTGCGGTGGTACGTCCGAATCGTGGACGCCCACCTGGATCGCATGCTCTCCTTCCTCGCCGCGGCGGAGGAGGAGTCCGCCGTCATGACCCCCCGGCTCTGAAGAACGCGGCCGCGGCCGCGGTTCAGGCAGGCCTGCTCACCTCGGTCCCGGAGGCAACGGTGCAGGGACTCAAGGCCTACCTGCAGTCACCGGCCAACCAGGCGGTGCTGGACGAGCACGACCGGGAGCACCCCGACGCGCGCCCCGAGCCATGGGAGATCGCGGTCGCCGCAGCAGAGATCGACGGCCATCCGCCGGCCGGACGGGCTGATCTCGTACAGCGGGCGGCGACGGAGCTCGCCGACATCGTCGAGGACCCCACGCCCGACGAGGTGCCGGCCTATGCGGCCGGGTTGGCCGCCGCCGCGTGAGCAGGGCGACCTCTCGGCTGCTCGTCCTCGACAACGAAGCGGTACAGGCCGTGCGCGATCCCGGTCACCGGCGGCACCGGCACGCCGTGGCTCTGCTCGAGGCGTCAGTGGGCGGCGGGCGCCGCCGAGGGGGCCTGTGCCGGTGGTCCCCACCGCCGTACGCGTCGAGGCCGGGGGATCGGAGTGCGCCGCACGCGGCTGCCGTCGACCGTCTGCAGACCATCGACGTGCCGCTCGACGCCGCGCACGCCGACCGCGCCACTGTTCTGCGGGGCGTTCTGGGCGCGTCGGTCGCCGACGCGCACCCGGGTGCCACGGTCGCGGGCCCGGGGACCCACCACGGACGTCAGGACTGGTGGAGATACCCGGACGCCGTCGGGGCCACGAAGGTCTCCTTGATCGTCCGCGGGCTCACCCAGCGCAGCAGGTTGTAGATCGAGCCGGCCTTGTCGTTGGTGCCGCTCGCGCGCCCACCGCCGAACGGCTGCTGGCCGACGACGGCGCCGGTGGGCTTGTCGTTGACGTAGAAGTTGCCCGCCGCGAACCGCAGTGCCTCCGACGCCCGGGCCACCGCGGCGCGGTCCTGCGCGACGATCGAGCCGGTCAGGCCGTACGGGGCACCCCGGTCCACCTGCGTCAGCATCGCGTCGAAGTCGCCGTCGTCGTAGACGTGCACGGCCAGCAGCGGGCCGAAGTACTCCGTGCGGAACACCTCGTGGGTGGGGTCGGAGCCGACGACGACGGTGGGCCGCACGAACCAGCCCTGCTCGTCGCTCGCGGTGCCGCCGGCGATCACGTCCAGCTCGGCCTTCGCCATGGCCTGCGCGGCGGTGACCTTGTCGTAGGACCGCCGGTCGATCACCGCACCCATGAAGTTCGAGAAGTCGGCGACGTCGCCCATCGACAGGGCGTCCACCTCCGACGCGAGGTCGTCGCGCAACCGCACCCACACCGAGTGGGGGACGAACGCGCGCGAGGCCGCCGAGCACTTCTGCCCCTGGTACTCGAAGGCGCCGCGCACCAGTGCCGTCCGCAGCACGTCGACGTCGGCGGAGGGGTGGGCGAGCACGAAGTCCTTGCCACCGGTCTCGCCGACCAGCCGCGGGTAGGTGGCGTAGGTGCCGATGTGGGCGCCGACCTGGCCCCACAGGTGCTGGAACGTCGCCGAGCTGCCGGTGAAGTGGATGCCCGCGAGCGCCGGGTCGGCCAGCAGCACCTCGGAGACCTCACGGCCGTCGCCGGTGAGCAGGTTGATCACCCCGGGCGGCATCCCGGCCTCCTCCAGCAGCGCCATCGTCAGGTGCGCGGCGAGGCCCTGGGTGGGGGAGGGCTTCCAGATGACGGTGTTGCCCATCAGTGCGGGCGCCGTCGGGAGGTTGGCGGCGATCGCGGTGAAGTTGAACGGCGTGATTGCGTAGACGAAGCCCTCGAGCGGCCGGTAGTCGAGCCGGTTCCACACGCCCGGGCCGGAGACCGGCTGGTTGTCGTGGATCTGGCGCGCGAACGCGACGTTGAACCGCCAGAAGTCGGCGAGCTCGCACGCGGCGTCGATCTCGGCCTGGTAGCAGGTCTTGGACTGGCCCAGCATGGTGGCGGCGTTGATCCGGTGCCGCCACGGGCCGGTGAGCAGGTCGGCCGCGCGCAGCAGGACGGCGGCGCGTTCGTCGAAGGGCAGGTCGCGCCACATCGGGGCGGCCCGCAGCGCGGCCTCGACCGCGGCCTTGGCGTCCTCGTGGCCGGCGTTGGCGGTGACGCCCAGGACGTGGCGGTGGTCGTGCGGCGCGACGACGTCGATGCGGGTGCCGCCTGCCATGTGCTTGCGGCCGTCGATGGTGACGGTCAGCACGTGCTGCTGCCCACGGACCTCCGCCAGCGCCGCCTGCAGTCCGGCCCGCTCGGGGGAGCCGGGGGCGTAGTCGAGGACCGGCTCGTTGCGGGGCGTCGGGGTGCGGGTGAGGGCGTCCATGGGAGCACCGTAGGAAGCGGGGCCGGTGCGGCGATTCGTCCGGGAGGCACAGGTTCACCGCGACGTGTTGTCCGATCGGACCAGGCCAGAGTTGGCGTGCGGTCGACACCGATCATCGTCACCTGGGACGGGCGTGATCGCCGCGCGCCGTACCGCACGGCCCCGAACGGGGCGTTGCCGTGCGGTGGACTGCGATCACGGGAAGCGGGTCACCGCGAGGAGTTGCAGATGGTGCACCAGGCGGGCGTGGGGGTCGTCGAGGCGCAGGTCCGCCACCGCCGTCGCGCGCCGGATGCGGTAGCGCAGCGTGTTCGGGTGGACGGTCAGACGCTCCGCCGCGGCCCGCACGTCGCCCATCGCGTCCAGCCACGCCAGCACCGAGGGGACGAGATCGCCGCTGTGCTCCCGGTCGTACTCGACGAGCCGGACGACCGCCGGATCACGCAGGTCGGGGCTCTCCTCCAACAGCGCCAAGGTGCGTCCGAGCAGCACCTCCGCGCGCAGGTCGCCGATCAGGGCGACGTCGGTGCCGGCGGGCATCGCGTCGAGGACGCGGTCGGCCTCGGCCCGCGACACGGGGACGCCGGCCAGCCCGGGCCCGGCCGACCCGACGCCCGCCCGCACCCGCATCCCGGTGCGACGCAGCGTGACGGCGACGACCTCGGCGCACATCGCGGTCAGGGCCGGTTCCGTGCGCTCGGGCGGCACCCCGGACAGCACGGCGTAGACGCGTCCGCCGAGCGCGGCGGTCAGCGCCGAGCGGCGGTAGGCGGCGGCGTGGACGGAGACGACGTCCGTGAGCTCGCTGACGGTCAGCTCGTGGGTCACGCCGTCCCCTGCTCCCACCGCGAACGCCACCACCACCGCGGGCGCGTGCTCGTCCAGGCCGAACGCCGCGGCGACGAGATCGGGACCGGTGCGCCCGTCGAGGAGGCCCGCGACCAGGTCGCGACCCCAGCCGGGTGCGGTGCGGCGACGGCGGACGAGGTGTCCCGCGGCCACCCGCGCCGCCCCGACCAGCACCTCGGCCGACCGCTCCGACAGCGGCGTCGCCCCCTCCTGCACCCAGATCGTGCCCAGCTGCCGGGCGCCCGCGTGGATGCCGATCGCGAGGCGGCGGCGGATGCCGAGCTCCTCGTGCTCGTCGACGGCGACGACGACGTCCTCGCTCTCCCGCAGCCGGTCGAACACGCCCCACTCGCGCAGCATCCGCAGGTAGTCGGCCGGGCCCTGCCAGCCCAGGATGGACAGCCGGCGCAGCTCGTCGACCTGGGCGTCGTCGCCGTCGGAACGGGAGTAGGCGAGCACCCTGCTCCCGGTGTCCTCGATGCTGACGATGCCGCGGGTGAGCAGGGCGGTGGTCTGCGCGAGCGCGAAGAGGTCGTCCGGACCGTCGTCGACGTCGCCGGTGTCGAGCACGGCCCGGGCCAGGTACTCGAGCCGCTCCCACCGCACGTCGGAGCGCACGCCGAGCAGCACCACGCCGGTGGCCACCGCGTCCGTCCGCAGCGGGTCGGCGTCCTTGACCGCGACGGCGGTGGCTCCGCCCGCCGCGGCCCGCCGCAGCGCCCACACCGCGTCGCGACCTCGGGCGCCGATGACCAGCACCAGCTGGCCGGGGTGCTCGTCGGTCTCGTCATCGGGGTCGACGATGGCCAGGCCGGTGATGCGCACGTCCAGGCCGGCCGGGGCGCAGACCACGTCGACGAGCGGCTCGCCGACGGCCGCGAGCAGCCGGCGCAGGGTGGGTTCCACGGCGACTCCTCGTCGATTCGGACCACGTGCTGCGGTCGACGTTAGCCGGTCGGACAAGCCGTCGACGGGGATCGCCGACCTACCGTTCTCCCATGCTCAGGTCGACGCTCCACGCCGCCGCCCGCTCGCACGCCGTCCGGTCCCTGGTCGAGTCCGGGCCGTTCGACCCGCTCGTGGACCGGTTCGTAGCCGGCCCGTCCGACGACGACGTGCTGGCTGTCGCCCGCCACCTCGCCGCGGACCGGCTGGTGACCATCGACCACCTCGGCGAGGACACCACCGACCGTGCGCAGGCCGGCGCCACCGTCGCGACCTACGTGACGCTGCTGGGGCGCCTCGACGACCTCGCCCCGCGCGTCGGGGTCTCGGTGAAGCTCTCCGCCCTGGGCCAGAGCCTCGCCACCGACGCGGACAAGATCGCGCTGGAGTCGGCGCGCGAGATCTGCACGGCGGCGGCCGCAGCCGGCACGACGGTGACCGTCGACATGGAGGACCACACCACCACCGACCGGACGCTGGACACCGTCCGCGAGCTGCGCGTCGACTTCCCGTGGGTCGGGGCCGTGCTCCAGTCGCAGCTGCGCCGGACCGAGGCCGACTGCCGTGATCTGGCCGGCCCGGGGTCACGGGTGCGGCTGTGCAAGGGCGCGTACGCGGAGCCGGCCTCGGTGGCGTTCGAGAGCCGGGCGGAGGTCGACCTGTCCTACGTGCGCTGCCTCAAGGTCCTCATGGCGGGCGAGGGACTGCCGATGGCGGCCACCCACGACCCCCGGCTGGTCGGCATCGCCCGGCACCTGGGCCGCGGGCGACCCTACGAGCTGCAGATGCTGCACGGCGTGCGCCCCGACGCCCAGGTGGCGCTGGCCGCCGAGGGCGAGGCCCTGCGCGTCTACCTGCCCTACGGCACCGAGTGGTTCGGCTACTTCATGCGCCGCCTCGGCGAGCGCCCCGCCAACCTGGCCTTCTTCGCCCGCTCCCTGCTCACGCGGGGCTGAGCTCGATCAGGTCAGATGGTCGAACTCGCCGTTCCTGGCTCCGTCGATGAACGCGGCGATCTCGCGACGGGTGAAGTTGAAGGGAGCTGCGTCCGGGCTCTTTGAATCTCTGAGTTTGATGATCTCACCTGCGTCGGCGAGTTCGACACATTCGCCGATCCCGTAACTTTTGCGCGCCTTGATCCACTGCAATTGACTGTCCGTCACGCGGTCACTGCCTTCGAGGTCTGCGGGCCGATGGGGAGCGGAGCCGCAAAGGGAAGGTCGGCCGGTTGGCCGGTTGGCCGGTGACGCTATCGCAACCGACTCGCTGACTCCGTTCGCGGGCAGGGGCTTCGGCAAAAGTTGACCCAGACGTGATGTTGTCAGCTATGTGGCGTGCACGGCGGTGGCAGTGGTGGCAGGCTCGAGCATGCTCGCTACTGAGAGTAGTAGTCGGTCAATCGGGCCGGGAGGCTTCCGTGATCATCCGTACGGATGCCGGCGGGGAGAGCGCCAAAGCAGACAGTCTCTGCCAAGCCTGGTCGAAATGCCCAATCTCGCGAGGCTTCTCGAAGTTACGGAAGCCTGAGAGCCCCTCGACATGGACGAGCTCGGCCTTGTGCTCGTCGTTCGTGCTGAGCATGACAAACCTGCTGTCCAGTCCGGGGTGCGCCCCCGCCTCGAACGGGATCACCTGGATGGACGTCCGCGGTCGGCGGCTGGCGGACTCCAGGGCCTCCAGCTGATCCCGCATGATCGAGGCGTTCCCGACAGGCCGTCGGATGGCTGACTCATCGAGCACGACGCTCACCCACGGTGGATCTTCTCGGTCGAGGACCCGTTGGCGTTGGAGTCGCTGTGCCACTGCGGCCGTGTGTGCGGCACTGTCACTGTCGAAGGCCGTTGCCTCTGTGAGAGCTACAGCGTACGCCCGCGTCTGGAGGATGCCGGGCACGATGGAGCCGTAGATCGTGATCGCTGTAGCGACCTGCTCAACTCCGATGTATTCGCGGATCGGCCGTGGCAGGTCTGGGTCGTCCCACCATGACGGGGCGCGGCTGAGCGTGGCAAGTTGCCTCAAGCTGCGCCTCACTGAGCTAGGCGCCTGGTATAGCGCGCACAGCAGGTCGATGTTCTCGTCGCTCAGTCCTCTGATGCCACGCTCGACCCGCGAGAGGAAGCTCGGACTGATCCCGGTCTGATCGTGGACGTTGATCAGTGAGAGACCATGCTGGTTACGGAGTGCGCGAAGGGTGCGGGCCAGCTCGCGGCGGCTGGTGACCGGAGTGGGATCGCGGCTCATCGACTGGCTCCACCAACGATCATGTCCCGGCTCACGGGCGCGAACCGTACCAGCTAGCTCTTGCGCGAACGGGCATTTTGCCCGCACCATTGTGACGTGCCCTACCGAGTCGGCGGTTACGTGTCTCGCTAGCTACTCGCCGCACCTCGACCGGCGCACGGCCGCCTGTGGTCATGTCGGGAGGTGAGCGGGCTGGACAGCACTCCTCGTCGTGTTGCGTGACGTCCCGTAGCGCGGGCTCCACACAGAGAAAGGCGCCGCATCCGTGTTGACGGACTGCAGCGCCTTCTCCGCGGGCGACAGGGTGAGCGGCGAGCCAACCCTGATCGTCAACTGTGTGTCCACCGGTGCGCCAACACCGGCGGACGTGACGTTGTCCCAGGCTCGTCGTCCAGTTGAGCTGCACGTGACCGGGAAGGCAACGACAGTGGAAGAGAGTACTAGCCCACCCTGCAATTGCAAGGCTCACGTTCCGCATGAGTCCAATGTGGCCCGGAGCGACGCAACCAACGAGGTCCGACGGCTGTTTCCGCCGCCGTACCACCGGCCGAACCTGTTGGTGGTGGCTGGCCGATGGTGGTTCGAGATCCTGCTCGCAGAGGCACTCGTCGTCGTCGGGGCAACGGCAGTCCACAGTCTGGGTGCTGCAGGTGCTGCGGTCTCAGGAGTCGTCGTCAGCGGCGGCATCACTGCGGCCGCGACCCAGAGCGATCTGATCCGAACGATGGTGCGGTCTGTCTATCAACGGTGCATCGTGCCCCACCGGGTTCGGGCAGGTCTTCTGGAAGCGGGAGTGCGGAATCATCGTGGACGGTTGCCGACGATCGTTCGATCGCAATGTCGTCCTGATCAGGCCCGGCTCTGGCTGCACCTGCCAGCGGGGATTCTCGGCAGTGACGTGCATGCGGCAAATGACGTGATAGCGGCCAGTTGTGGCGCGGCCGGCGTAGCGGTCCTACCAGATGGCGTGCGCCGGGACCGGATTCTTCTGGTCGTGCTGAGACCACGCTGGGGCTGGCCCCCACGGCTGAAAGGGTAGTCCTGATTGGCGTCGAACCGAGTCAGGCGTTGCCGTAGACCTTCACCGGTTCCACCAGCACCGCGACGCGCCCCTCGTCCAGCATGGCCTTGTCGTAGGCGTCCCAGTCGTCGTGGGTGCCACCGGCGGCGGTGAACACCGCGCGCAGCAGCAGGCGCAGCGACTCGGGATCGGTGTCGCCCGGCCCGATCAGCTCGCTCGGGCCGTCGACGGCCGCCCAGCGCCAGCCCGCGCGCCACAGGATCGAGGTGGCGGGGCGGGCGCGGAGGTTGCGCAGCTTCACCGGCCCGTAGGTGACGTAGGCGACCACCGGCGTGCCGGACACCGGATGGTCCATCACCCCGGCGTTGACGAGTGACGTGTGCGGCGTGCCGTCGGCGCGGACCACGGACACGCCGGCCAGTCCGGAGTCCTGCGCGACGATGCGGCGGACGGGATCGAGGTCCATGCCACCACCGTAGGGGTCACGCCATCCGGCGCACGCCCGCGTCGCTGCTGAGGAACACCCCGCGCAGCCCGATCTCCGCTTCCCGGCACACCCGGACGAGGGCAGCCGACCACTCCCGGTCGCGGGGCGTCGACCGATCCGGGCCGCGGCGTTCGAGCGTGAGGATCACCGAGCCGGGCCCGAGGTCGGTGGCGAGATCACCGCGCAGGCCGCGCAGCACCTCGGTGAGGCCGCGCAGCAGGTGCGGCAGCGGGCGGTGCGGCACGTCCGACACCGGCATCACGACGGGCGTCTGCCGGCCGTCGCCGTCGACGAACATGAGCCAGAGCTGGCGGTCGACGCAGGCCACGCCGACCAGCGCGCTGACGCGGGCCAGCACGTCGGCGTCGGTGAGGAGGGTGGGGGCGTCGGTGGGGTTCGGAATCGTCATGCCGGCAGGGTCGCGCGCGCCGCGGTCCGCCCGTGGGCGTTTCGCGCAACCTGTGGACAACTACCGGACGGGCGCTCCCCAGTCGGTGCTCTCCCGCAGCGGACGCTTGAGGATCTTGCCACCGGGGTTGCGGGGCAGCGGCACGTCGCTGACGGCGAAGTACTGCGGCACCTTGAAGTCGGCCAGCCGCTCGCGCAGGTACTCCACCACCGGTTTCGCGTCGAACGTCGTGCCCGGCAGCGGCACGATCACCGCGCCCACCTTCTCGCCCATGACGTCGTCGGGCACCGCCACGACGGCGGCGTCGGCCACCCCCGGAGCACCGGCGAGCGCGTTCTCCACCTCGACGCAGTACACGTTCTCGCCGCCGCGGTTGATCATGTCCTTGGCGCGGTCGACGATGCGCACGATGCCGTCGTCGACGCGGGCGAGGTCACCGGTGTGCAGCCAGCCGTCGACGAACGCGGCTGCGGTGGCCTCGGGCTTGTTCCAGTAGCCGAGCACGACGTTCGGGGCGCGGACCAGCAGCTCGCCGACCCCGCTGACCGGGTCCACGGCGTCGAGGGCGAGGTCGACGACGGGCGCGGCGAACCCCACGGAGTCGGCGTCGGACGCGGCCCAGGCGTGCGGCAGGAACGTGGCGATCGAGCTGGTCTCGGTGAGGCCGAACCCGTTGCCGACGGTGGCGGCCGGGAAGGCCTCGGTGATCCGGGCGACGAGCGACGGCGCGATGGGGGCGCCGCCGTAGGTGATGCGGCGGACACGGCCCCGGTCGAGCATGGCGAGGTCGGGGTGGGCGAGGGCCAGGGCGTAGATCGCCGGGACGCTGACGAGGGTGTCGATCCGCTCCTCGGCGATGGTGCGCAGGAACGCCCGGACGTCGAACGCGGGCAGCACGACGGTGGTGCCGCCGAGCGCGAGCTGCACGAGCAGTTGGCTGTTGCACCCGGTGACGTGGAACAGCGGCACGGACACGAGGTTGCGCACGGACGGCCCGTCGGCGCGGTCGATCCCGATCACGCGGATGGCCGTCTCGACGTTGGACAGGAAGTTCTCGTGGCTGGTCATCGCCCCTTTCGGGAAGCCGGTGGTGCCGCTCGTGTAGAAGATCGCGGCGAGGTCGGCGGCCCGGGCGTCGTCACGGGCGACGGGGTCGCCGTCCGGCAGCGGCTCGCCGGGCCGGAGCACGGCGTCGGACCCGGAGTCGCTCAGCACGTACTCGATCTCCGGCTCGGCGAAGCGCGTGTTCACCGGCACCGCGACGGCGCCCGCCAGCTGGGTGCCGAGGAACCCCAGCACCCAGTCGACGCCGGCCGGGAGCAGGTTGGCCACCCGGTCGCCGCGCTCCACCCCGGCCGCGACGAGGCCGCCGGCGACCCGGGCCGACCGGTCCCACAGCTGCCGGTAGGTCAGCCGTTCCCCGCCGACCTCGACGAGCGCCTCGCCGTCGGGGTTCTCCTCGACGGAGCTGCGCAGCATCGTGACCAACGACGACGGGAGGCCGGTGTAGTGGGCCACCCCCCGGTCGTCGCGGACGATGCCGGAGGTGTCGAACGGATCGGCGCCACGGGGGAGCGGGGTGACGGGCACAGGAGCCTCCGGACGTCGTCGTCGGCCCTGCATCCTGCGGCGGGGCCGGACGGCCGGTCAAGGGCCCGGTGGGCCGTTCGGCTCAGCCCAACGTCACAGGTCGGCATCGGGGGCGGCGCGGACCGCCCGGACCCGACATCCTGCGCATTCCCCTTCCCCGACCCCAAGGACATCCCATGGTCGCCATCGTCGCCGCGGTCCTGTTCGGACTCGCGCTGATCTTCGAGCTCGCCGGCTACTCCCTCTCCGTCCTCACCCCGACGACGCTGTCCACCGCCGGGCTGCTCTGCATCGCGCTGCACCTGGCCGGGATCGGCACGAGCCGCCCGGCGCGGCGGTCGTCCCGCCGCTGATCAGCGCAGGTGCTCGAGGGCCTCGCCGATCCCGACGACGTCGGCGTACTTCGCGTCGAGGTCGGCGAGGTTGCTCTCGTGCAGCCCGGGCGTCCGGTCGGCGCAGGCGTCGCGGACGACCAGCGGGCGGAAGCCGTGGTTGAGGGCATCGGTGGCCGTCGCGCGCACGCAGCCCGACGTCGAGACGCCCGCGACCACCACCGTGTCGACGCCGGCGGCGCGCAGCGTGGCGGCGAGCGACGTGCCGAAGAACCCGCTCGCGTACTGCTTGGGCACCACCGGCTCGCCCGCGGCCGGTTTCAGGACGAGCTCCCCCCAGCCGCCCTCGGCGTCCTCGGCGAACGCGGCCAGCGCGGGCACCTTGCAGACGAACAGCCCGCCGTCGGCCATGCCGGAGGTGTAGCGCACGACGGTCCAGACGACCGGGGCCCCGGCCGCCCGCGCCGCGGCCACGAGGGACGCCGTCGCGGCGACGGCCGGGCCGGGGTCGGGCAGGGCGAACGGCCCGTCGGGCTCGGTGTAGGCGCGGACGAGGTCGACGACGACGACGGCCGGCCGCGCCCCCCACCCGACGCGCCCGGAGAACGCGCCCCCGTGCGGCCCGGTGGTCATGAGGTCGTGCGCGGCGGAGCCGCCCGTCACGTCCACACCGGGCGCTTCGGCGCCGGGAGGCCGGTCTCGGCCATGCAGTTGGCCAGGATCTCCTCCATCGGCGGGCCCATGTCGAAGACCGGCAGTTCCGCGGGACGGCTCTCCCGCATCTCCGTGCGCAGCGCCGTGGTGGCCGCCTGGTCGCCGACCACCACGCCGTAGCGTTTCGCACCCTCCTCCGTCACCAGCCCGCGCCGGACCTCCAGCTCCACCAGCGCCGGATCGCGTTCCAGCGGGTCGCCCCAGCCCCCGCCGCCCCACGTGACGAAGTGCAGGACGTCACCGGGGTGGACGGGCACGTCGTGGCACTTCGACGGGAGCACCTCGCGCGTCCCGTCGACCCGGTCGATCCACTTCGTGCCGCGCGCGCCGGGGGTGCCACCGTTGACGC
The DNA here is from genome assembly GCF_001899645.1 of Pseudonocardia sp. 73-21. GTDB lineage: Bacteria > Actinomycetota > Actinomycetes > Mycobacteriales > Pseudonocardiaceae > Pseudonocardia. The sequence goes on from NZ_MKVV01000072.1 coordinate 30,622, forward strand.
CCCACGGGTAGGTGAGCCAGCGGTCGTCGTGGATCGCGATCTCGCCGGGCTCCTCGAACACGTACGCGACGTCGACGCCGTTGCCGCCGCGGTGCAGGCCCGCGCCGCCGGTGTCGGCGATGGTCTCCCACTTCTCGATGCGCAGCGGGTAGTAGGACTCCAGGTACTCGCACGGGATGTTGACGAAGCTGGGCCACAGCGAGTGGCCGTCGGGGCCGTCGCCCAGCGGGCGGCCGGGGATGCCGCCGAAGCCGATCGAGTAGAGCTGGAACCACTCGCCCTTGCGGTCGCCGGAGCTGTAGTTGCCCGAGTACATGAAGTGCGGCGACGACGAGAAGCCGGCCGCGTTGAGCAGCGCCGGGTTGGTCTGCCCGAGCAGGCCGCCGAACAGGTCGAACACGCGCCCGATGCCGTGGTTGCGGCCGTTGAGCGACGCCGGGTGCTTGGGCTTCCAGTACGAGCCGTCGGGGATCGTGACGTCGACGAGCGGGTAGAACCCGTCGTTCCAGAGGATCTGCGGGTCGGCCACGGTGATCATGTAGATCCCGAAGAACATCCGCGTCAGGTTCTCGTTGATGTAGTAGTTGATCGGCCCCGCCGCCTGCGGGGAGCTCCCGGTGAAGTCCAGGTGCACCTTCTCGCCGGTGCGCGTCAGCGAGAGCTTCAGCTCGTACGGGCCGTTGCCCAGGCCGTCGTCGCAGATGTAGTCGGTGAAGCTGAGCGTGCGGCCGTCGGCGAACACCATCGCGAGCAGCGCCTTCATGGCGTCGTAGTTGCGCTGCAGCAGGGCGTCCAGGGCGCTCAGGTAGGTGCCGGTGCCGAAGCGGTCGCACATCTCCAGCACCCGGCGGCTCGCCGTGCGGCACGCCGCGACGAGGCCGTTGAGGTCGGCGCGGTTCCAGTCCGGCATCCGCACCTGGTTGAGGATGATCTTCAGTGCGTCCTCGTTGAGCACGCCCTTCGAGTAGAGCTTGAAGGGCGGGATCACCACGCCCTCCTCGTAGATCGTGCGCGCGTCGGTGGGCATCGAGCACGGGGTCTTGCCGCCGACGTCGGACATGTGCCCGAACATCGACGCCCACCCGACCACGCGCCCGCCGGCGAAGATCGGGACGACGATGAGCCAGTCGTTGGCGTGGCTGATGGCCGCGCCGCAGGCGTACGGGTCGGAGGTGAGCAGGACGTCGCCCTCCTCGACGGTGTCGTCGAAGCCGTCGAGGAAGTCGGGGATCGAGAGCCCGAACTGGCCCACCACCATCTTCCCGGTGGGGTCCGCGATCAGCGGGAACTCGTCGTGCTGCTCGCGGATGCCGGGGGACAGGGCGGTGCGGAAGAGCACCTCGTCCATCTCGTAGCGGGCGTTGCGGAGGCCGTTCTCGATGAGGTCGAGGGTGACGGGGTCGACCTCGACCTTCGCGGTCGGCTCCGTGTCGGTCTCGATGATCCGGGCCATGTCACGCCTCCGAAACGGGGTTGATCAGCAGGGATCCCGACGCGTGCACCGTGGCCGCGTGGTCGGGGAGCACGAGGGTGGTGGAGTCCATCTCCACGACGATCGCCGGTCCGGTGATCACGTCGCCGGCGCGCAGCGTGGTGCGGTCGTAGACGTGTGCGTCGACGGTCGCGCCCGAGACGTGGATCGGGTGCGTGTCGATCGGGGTCGGCGGGCCCTCGCTCTCGGGCAGCGTCACCGCCGCCACCGACGGGCGCGGGCCGGACACCGTGGCGCGGGCGTTGACCAGCTCGTGGTCGGTGCCCAGCAGGAAGGAGAACAACCGCTCGTGCTCGGTGTCGAAGTCGGCCGCGAGGGCGGCGAGGGGGTCGCCGTCGAGGGTGGGGACGTCGATCGGGATCTCGAAGCCCTGCCCGTGGTAGCGGACGTCCACCTGGTAGGTGGTGGTCTGGTCGGCCTCGGCCACGCCCTGGTCGGCCAGGCGGGCACCGGCCTCCGCGGCGAGGTCGGTCAGTACGGTGACCAGCTCGCCGCCGGTGAGGTCGGCGAACCGCTGCAGCACCGTCCGCGCCGCCTCCGACCGCTTCGACGTTGTCGCGTCGCCGAGCGCGCACAGCACCCCGGGCGACGGCGGCACGATCACCGGCCAGGCGCCCGTCAGCTTGCCCAGCGCGTTGGCGTGCAACGGACCCGCGCCGCCGAACGCGACGAGCGCGAAGTCGCGGGGGTCGAAGCCCTGCTGGACCGACACCAGCCGCAGGCCGCCGAGCATGTTCTCGTTGACGATGTCGACGATGCCCGCCGCGGCCTGCTCGGGGGAGTCGAGCCCCATCGACTTCGCGACGAGGTCCACCGCGTCGCGCGAGGCGGCCACGTCGAGCGTGATCTCACCGCCCGCCAGCGACGCGGGCAGGTAGCCGAGCACGACGTTGGCGTCGGTGACGGTCGGTTCGGTGCCGCCCTTGCCGTACGCGGCGGGGCCGGGGTCGGCGCCCGCGGACTGCGGGCCCACTCGCAGCGCCCGGGTCAGCTCGGGCACGTGGGCGATGGAGCCGCCGCCCGCGCCGACCGTCCGGACGTCCACACTGGACGCGCGCACCGTGAGGTCGCCGACCTTGGTCTCGCGGCCGATGCGCGGGGTCAGCCCCTGCACCAGCGCGACGTCGGTGGACGTGCCGCCCATGTCGAACGTGATCAGGTCGGAGTAGCCGCACTGCTCGGCCACCCACACCGCTCCCGTGACACCGCCGGCCGGGCCGGACAGCAGCATCGTCACCGGGGAGGCGATCGCGGCGTCGGCGGAGGACAGGCCGCCGTCGCTGCGCAGAATGGCGAGCTCGCCCTGGACCCCGCCTTCGCGGAGCTGGCCGCGCAACGTCTCGACGTAGCGCTTGACCTGCGGCTGGACGTACCCGTTCGCCACGGTCGTGACGGTGCGCTCGTACTCGCGCAGCTCGGGCAGCACGTCGGAGGAGAGCGAGACGGGCACGCCGGGCAGCAGCTCCGCGGCGATCTCCGCGATGCGCTTCTCGTGGGCCGGGTCGGAGAAGGAGTTGATCAGGGAGACGGCCAGCGCGTCGACGCTTCCCAGCTTCGCGAGCTGCGCCCGCACGTCGTCCTCGTCGAGCTCGCGGATGACCGTGCCGTCGGAGGCGAGGCGCTCGTCGACCTCGACGGTGTTCTCCAGCGCCGCCAGCGGCTCGGGCTTGGGCCAGATGATCCAGCCCGCGAGCCCGCCGGGCACGTAGGAGCGCGCGATCTGCAGGACCTGCCGGAACCCCTTCGTCGTGACCAGCCCGACGGTGGCGCCCTTGCCCTCCAGGATCGCGTTGGTGGCCACGGTGGTGCCGTGCAGCACCTCGGCGATCTCCGACATCGCGATGCCCGCCTCGGCGCACACCTTCCCGATGCCGTTCAGCACGCCGACGGCCTGGTCGGAGGGGGTGGACGCGGTCTTGGCCCGCCAGGTGGCCCCGCTGGCCTCCTCGACGAGCAGGACGTCGGTGAAGGTGCCGCCGACGTCGACACCGAGTCTGTAGGTCATGGTCTACGTCTCCTGCTCCCGGGCGATCCGCACCATCACGGCACGGGCGTTGTGGATGTGGGCGGTCATGACGGCGTGGGCCCACGCGGCGTCTCCGGCGCGGACGGCGGCGACGATCTCCAGGTGGTGGCCCAGGCTGCGACGCAGCGACGCGTCGTCGTAGGCGTGGAAGTTGCGCAGCACGATCGGGGCGTGGATCGCCCCGGCCAGTGCGGTGGCCATCGCCGGGTGGTCGGCGAGCGCGGTGAGGCGGCCGTGGAACGCGCGGTTGAGCGGGACGATCGCGTCGAGGTCCTGGTCGGGGCCGGGTGCTCCGACGGTGAGCATCTCGGTGGCCAGGGCCTCCAGGTCGCCGACGTCGGTGTCGGTCGCCCGCGGAGTCGCGAGCGCGGTGAGCCGGGGCTCGAGCGCCGCGCGCAGCTCGAACACCGCCTCCAGCTCGGAGACGGACCAGCTGCTCACCCGCGCGCCGCGGTTGGGCACGATCTCGACGAGCCCCTCGGCGGCGAGCCGGTTGAGCGCCTCCCGGACGGGCGTGCGGCTCACGCCCAGCCGCTCGGCCAGCTCCGCCTCGCCGAGGCGTCCACCTGCGGCGACGTCGCCGCGCAGGATGAGCTCCCGCACCGCGTCGACCGCCCGCTCCGAAGCCCGCGTCACGTGCCCTCCCGCCGAGATTGTGTGCAATCTAGGGATGCGAGCTACCGCTGTCCAGGGTTCGACCGCTACTTTGCATACATGGGAGACCTTGTGTCCGCGCCGACCGCTCCTCGTGCCCGGCTGCGCGAGCTGCTCGCGGCCGACGGCCCGCTCGTCGCGCCCGGCGCCTACGACGCGCTCTCGGCGCGCCTCGTCGAGCAGGCGGGGTTCGACGCCGTCTACATGACGGGGTTCGGCACCACCGCGTCGCTGATCGGGCGGCCCGACGTCGGCCTGCTCAGCAGCACCGAGATGATCGACAACGCCCGGCGCATCGCCGCCGCCGTCGACGTGCCGGTGATCGCCGACGCCGACACCGGCTACGGCAACGCGATCACCGTGGTGCGCACGGTGCAGGGCTACGAGCAGGCCGGGATCGCGGGCATCCACCTCGAGGACCAGGTGATGCCCAAGAAGTGCGGGCACATGAGCGGCAAGGCCGTGATCGGCGTCGACGAGATGGTGGGCAAGATCCGCGCCGCCGCCGCCGCGCGCCGCGACCCCGACTTCGTGATCATCGCGCGCACGGACGCGGCCGCCGTCGAGGGTCTGGCGGCGGCGATCGCCCGGGCCCGCGCCTACGCCGAGGCCGGTGCCGACGTGCTGTTCGTCGAGGCTCCCACCAGTGAGGACGACATCGCGCGGGTGGCTGCGGAGCTGAAGGGCCTCGCGCCGCTGGTGTTCAACTGGGCCGAGGGCGGACGCACCCCGCCGATCTCGCTGGAGCGCATCACCGAATTGGGCTTCTCGCTCGTGCTCTACCCGATCGGCACCCTGCTGGCGGCCACGGCGGGCATCCGGGCGCTGCTCGAGACGCTCCGCAAGGACGGCACCCCGGCCGCGGCCATGCCCGGCCTGCCCACGTTCGACGGCTTCACCGACCTGATCGGCCTGCCCGAGATCCACGAGCTGGAGCAGCGTTTCGGCCCGTGATCAGCGGTCGTCCGCACGCCCCACCCGGTCTCCGACGCGCGCGGCCCCCTACCCTCGCCCCCATGACCAGGACGAGGGTGGCTGTGGTGTTCGGCGGGCGCAGCAGCGAGCACGCCATCTCCTGCGTCTCGGCCGGGAGCGTGCTGGCCCACCTCGACCCCGAGCGGTTCGAGATCGTCCCCGTCGGCATCACCACCACCGGCGCGTGGGTCCTGGGTTCCGACGACCCCCGTGAGCTGGCCATCTCCGACCGGGCGCTGCCGTCCGTCGACGGGTCCCGCACGGCGCTGGCCCTGCCCGGCGACCCGACGCGCGGTGGTCTCGTCGTCCTCGACCCCGAGCGTGCCGGCGAGGTGTTCTCGGGGGTCGACGTCGTGTTCCCCGTGCTGCACGGCCCCTACGGCGAGGACGGCACGATCCAGGGACTGCTGGAGATGGCGGGCGTGCCCTACGTCGGAGCGGGGGTGCTGGCCAGCGCGGCGGCGATGGACAAGGAGTTCACGAAGAAGCTGCTCGCGGCCGAGGGCCTGCCCAGCGGCGACTTCGTGACCCTGCGCCCCGGCACCGCCACCCTCACGTCCGAGCAGCGCGACCGCCTCGGGCTGCCGGTGTTCGTCAAGCCGGCGCGCGCGGGGTCGTCCATGGGCATCACGCGCGTCACGGCGTGGGCCGCGCTCGACGCCGCGATCGCCACCGCCCGCGAGCACGACCCGAAGGTGCTGGTGGAGGCCGCGCTCGTCGGGCGCGAGGTGGAGTGCGGCGTGCTGGAGCTGCCCGACGGCACACTGCGCGCGAGCCTGCCGGCGGAGGTCCGGGTGACCGGCGACGCGGAGTTCTACGACTTCGAGTCCAAGTACCTCGACGACGTCTGCGAGTTCGACATCCCCGCCAAGCTCGACGACGAGGCCACGGTGGCGTTGCAGGAGATGGCGATCGCCGCGTTCCGGGCCCTCGACGGCCAGGGGTTGGCCCGCGTCGACTTCTTCGTCGGGCCGGACGGCGCGCTCACCGTCAACGAGGTGAACACGATGCCGGGCTTCACGTCGACCTCGATGTACCCGCGGATGTGGGGGGTCACCGGCGTCGACTACCCGACACTGCTCTCCACGCTGGTGGAGACGGCGCTCGCCCGCGGCACCGGCCTGCGTTAGGGCCGCCGCGCCGCCACGACGAGCGCGGCGAGGTCGCCCTCGACCGGACCCTCGCCCAGCCGGGCCGTCATCTCGGCCGCGATCGCCGCGGTCAGCTCGTCGAGGTCGCCGCGCTCCTGCAACGCGAAGCGCAGCGGCGTGCCCCGGCAGAAGCCGTCGGCGAGGGTGGCGGCCGACGGCGACGTGCCCTGCAGCACGACCCGCTCGACCGACACCGGCTCCAGCCCGCCGGCCCGCAGGTCGGCCTCGATCTGCTCCGGATCGGGGTAGCCGTGCGGGACGCGGGCCACGAAGGTCGGCGGGTCCACGGGCCGGGCCGCCGCGATCCCGGCCATCAGCGCGGCCGGGAACGGCGAAGCCTCCACGACGTCCCAGACGGCGACGAGCAGCCTCCCGCCGGGTCGCAGCACCCGCGCGGCCTCGGCGAACGCGGCGGGCTTGTCGGGGAAGAACATCACGCCGAACTGGCAGACGACCAGGTCGTACGAGCCGGCGGGCTCGTCGAGGTGCAGTGCGTCGGCGACGCGCCAGGTGGCGCCCGGAACCTTCGCCGCTCCGAAGGCCACCATGGCCGGGTTGAGATCGGTGGCGACGACCTCGGTGCCCGGCAGTGCCGCGACCAGCTCCCCGGTGGCGACGCCCGTGCCGGCGGCGAGCTCCAGCACCCGGCGCGGCGTCAGCCCGACCACCGCCTCGGCGAGGTACGCGGCGAAGGGGGCGAACAGGGCCGGGCCGAGGGCCCGGTCGTAGACCGCGGGCATGCTGTCGACCCAGCTGGTGTCGGACGTCACCCGCGCAGGGTCCTCCCGCGTCAGGCTCCTGTCACGGTCTGCACGATGAGGAAGACGTTGAGACCGATGATCAGCGCCGCGGCGACGGACGCGACGATCGTCGTGAGCCTGCGGTTCACCAGCTCGGCCATGATGTCCCCACGCCGGGTGAGCAGCACCAGCGGCACCAGCGCGAACGGGATGCCGAACGACAGCACCACCTGCGAGAGCACCAGCGCCCGCGTGGGGTCGAAGCCGATGCCCAGCACCACCAGCGCGGGGGCGAGGGTGAGCAGGCGGCGCACCAGCAGCGGGATGCTGCGGCGGACGAAGCCCTGCATCACCACCTGTCCGGCGTAGGTGCCCACTCCCGACGAGGCGAACCCGGACGCGAGCAGGGCCAGCGCGAAGGTCAGCGCCGCCGGCTGGTCCAGGGCCCGGGCGAGCCCGGCGTGCACGCCCTCGAGGGTGTCGGTGTCGGGGATGCCGGTGCCGAAGAACAGGGATGCCGCGATCACGAGCATCGCCGCGTTGACGAGACCGGCGAGGCCCATGCCCACCAGTACGTCGGTCTGCTGGCGGCGCAGCAGGAACTTCCGCTCCGCCGGCCCGACCGCCGGGATGCGCCCCTGGGTCAGGGCCGAGTGCAGGTAGATGACGTGGGGCATGACGGTGGCCCCGAGGATGCCGGTGGCCAGCAGCAGGCTGTCGGTGCCGTCGAAGCGCGGGATCAGCCCGGACGCCAGCTCGGCGCCGGGGATGTCGATGCGGAACGCGGTGACGAGGAAGCCGAGCAGGATCACGCCGAACAGCCCGGCGATGGCCAGCTCGAAGGGGCGGTAGCCCCGGTTCTGCAGGGCCAGCAGCAGGAACGCGACGACCCCGGTGATCACGCCACCGGTGAACAGCGGGATGCCGAACAGCAGGTTCAGGGCGATGGCGCCGCCGATCACCTCGGCCAGGTCGGTGGCGATGGCCACGAGCTCGGCCTGCACCCACATCAGCCGCGTGACCGGCTTCGGGAACTGCTCGCGACACAGCTCCGGCAGGTTGCGGCCGGTGGCCATGCCGAGCTTGGCCGAGAGCGTCTGGATCAGCATCGCGAGCAGGTTGGCGCCGACGATCACCCACAGCAGCAGGTAGCCGAACCGGGCGCCGGCCGAGAAGTTGGTGGCGAAGTTGCCGGGGTCCACGTAGGCGATCGCGGCCACGAAGGCGGGGCCGAAGAAGATCAGGCGGCTGCGGATCCCGCCCCGCTCGCGGATCTCGGTGATCGTCTCTTGGCGGTCGCCGGTGGCGGTCACGACTGCTCCTCGGTCCGGCCGTGCACGAGACGGGTCAGGGGGATGCCGAGCGCGTGCCGTGCACCGTCGATGCGGACCCAGTACGGCCCGCCGAACGGTTCCTGCTCCTCGACGTCGAGCAGCGCTCCCGGGACGACGCCGAGCTGCCCGAGGTGGCGCAGCGCGGCGCTGTCACGGTCCGACACCCGCTCCACCCGGAACCGCGACCCCGGCGCCACGCTCTCCAGCGACACCCCCCAGCTCTCGCTGTGCGGGCCCTCCCGCGGCGGGATCGGGTCGCCGTGCGGGTCGTGCGTGGGGTGGCCGAGCGCGGCGTCGATGCGTTCCTCGAGCCGTGCCGACAGCGCGTGCTCCAGCAGCTCGGCCTCCGCGTGCACCTCGTCCCACGGCACGTCCAGGGCCTGGGCGAGGAACGTCTCCAGGAGGCGGTGGCGACGGATCACCCGCAGTGCCTCGCGCTCCCCGGCGCCGGTGAGGCGGATGGAGCGGCCGTCGGCGCGGTCGAGCAGGGCGCCGTCCTCCAGGCGCTTGACCATCGAGGAGACCGACGGCGACGACACGCCGAGCTCCTGGGCCAGCAGCCCGGTGGTGACGGGGTCGCCGTGGGTGCCGAGGTGGTAGACGGCCTTGAGGTAGTCCTCGGACGCGCGCGACATAGCCGACATGATCGACGAATGTAGGTGCGTCTACCGATTCGCGGAAGACGTGTCTCAGAGTGAGACCTAACGCACGGCCACCGGGGTGGCCGGCAACGTCGTGCGGATGACGTCGGAGACCTGCTGCAACGGGCCGCTGCCCGCCGTGGTGGGCGTCGTCAGCACCACGTACACCGGCCGGTCGACGGCCACGTAGGTGACGACGACCGGATCGGGCACGCCGTCGTCGAGCTTGAGCCAGTTGACGCCGTTGATCACCAGGAGCGACGAGGTGGGCGTCAGCTCCTCGGGCCGGGGCAGGCCGCAGCGCAGCACCACCGGCCGCGGCGACGCCGCCCACGCACGCACGCCCGGCTGCACCGGGTCGGCCTGCGCGCGCTGGGGGAGCGTGCCGCCGTCGGCGGGGAGGTCGCCGTTCAGGCCGGCCAGTAGCCCGGCGCACAGCGGGCCCGAGGCCTGCGGGGCGTCGACGGGGGCCACGGCGAGCGGGGTGGTGTCCGGCGGCGGGGGGGCGCTGCCGTCGAGCCCGCGGGCCCGCACCGTGATCGCGATGCCCGCCACCACGAGTGCGAGCAGCAGGGGCAGGGCGATCGCGATCGCGACGGGGGCCGGCGGGCGGTTCATCGGGCGGCTCAGCCGAGGTGGACCACGGGGCAGGTCAGCGTGCGGGTGATCCCGCCGACGCCCTGGATGCGGGCGACGACCAGCTGGCCGAGCTCGTCGACGGTGTCGGCCTGGGCGCGGACGATCACGTCGTAGGGTCCGGTGACGTCCTCGGCGGAGATCACGCCGGTGATGGCGGAGATCTCGCCGGCCACGGCGGCGGCCTTTCCGACCTCGGTCTGGACAAGGATGTAGGCCTGCACCACGGTGTGCCCCTTTCAGGCAGAGTGAGTGCCGAACGTACCCGAGGAGCTCTCGTTGCCCACACTTCCACGGTCCTCGGACGAGCGATCCGAGACCGACGGCACACTGGCGGGCGTCGGCGAGTTCGGACTGATCGCCCGCGTCACGCGCGACCGGGTGCAACCGGTGACCACGCTGCTCGGTCCCGGTGACGACGCGGCGGTGGTGACCGCGCCCGACGGGCGGGTCGTGGCGTGCACCGACGTGCTGGTCGACACCGTGCACTTCCGGCTCGACTGGTCCACCCCCGAGCAGGTCGGACGCAAGGCCGCCGCGGCCAACCTGGCCGACGTCGCCGCGATGGGCGCGGTGCCCACGGCGCTTCTGGTGGGCCTGGCCTGCCCCGCCGACACCCCGGTCGCGACGCTGGAGGCGCTCGCCGACGGGCTGTGGGCGGAGGCGGGTGTCGCCGGGGTCGGGGTGGTGGGCGGCGACGTCGCGTCGTCGGGCACGCTCGTGGTCTCGGTGACCGCGCTGGGTTCGCTGGAGGGTCGCGAGCCGGTGACGCGCGGCGGCGCCCGCCCCGGCGACGTGCTGGCCCTGGCCGGGCGGATCGGCTGGTCGGCGGCCGGGCTGGCCGTCCTCTCCCGGGGCTTCCGGTCGCCGGTGGCGGTGGTGGGCGCGCACCGGGTGCCCGAGCCGCCCTATGCCGCGGGTCCCGAGGCGGCCCGGGCCGGCGCCACGGCGATGATCGACGTCTCGGACGGGCTGCTGGCGGATCTGGCCCACGTCGCCCGGGCGTCCGGGGTGACGATCGACGTGACGCCTCCGGACGTGCCGCAGCGGCTGGCGGAGGTGGGCTCGGCGCTGGGGGTCGACCCCGTGCAGTGGCTGCTCACCGGCGGCGAGGACCACGCCCTGGTGGCGACGTTCCCCACGGGGGTGGAGCTGCCGGCCGGCTGGACGGCGATCGGCAGCGTGCGGGCGGGGGAGCCGGAGGTGCTGGTGCAGGGGCGGCCGTACACCGGCGGCCCGGCGGGCTGGGACCACTTCACGCGCTGATCATGGCGTCGGCTTGGCCGGAACGGCCTCGGGAATCATGCGTGTCGGTCATGCTCGGCCGATGTCCTTCGAGGCGCTGGTGGCGCGGCAGGCCGGGGTGATCACGCTGGCGCAGGCCGTGAGCTGCGGGATGTCCGCCGCCACTGTCCACCGGCGGGCGCGTGATCGAGTGTGGTCGCGCCTGCATCCCGGGGCCTATCTGGTGGGTGGGCATCGGCTCGGGGACGAGGCGCGGGTGCGTGCGGCGGCGTTGGGGGCAGGTGACGGTTCCACGGTCACGGGGCCGGCGGCGGCCCACTGGCACCGGATGCGCGACCGGGCGCCTGACGTCATCGACATCACCGTGCCCCTGTCGGCCAAGCCGCGACCACAGCCCGGGATCGGCCTGCGCCGTCGTGAGCCGGCGTGGCAGGACGTGCTGGACATCCGCGGGGTCCACCTCACGCAGAAGCCGCTCACGGCGTCGGAGACCGCGCTCACCCTGCCCGACGGCTCGATGTTTCTCGATCGAGCGACTCGATGGCCGGCCGGCAGAGACGGTGACCGAGATCGGCGAGACCCTGGCCCTCGCTCCTGTGATCGCCAGAACCGGGACATGAGCTGCACACACGCAGCTCGTGTCCCGATTCCGGTGATCTTCAGCGCGCCGGTCGAGGTCCCGCAGCAGGGAGACCCCCGCGTCGTGGTGGATGGCCTCGCGGTGGATGTGCAGCACCAGGGGTCGGCCTGGCGCCGGACCCGCCCGACCGCGGGCTGCGGCGCACGACGGCGCCGACCCCCGGGCCGACCGGGGACTTCCCCGGTCCCCAGCCGTGCGCTCAGGTCCGGGGGACCGCGACACCCCTGATGCTCGCGTCCAGCAGCTGCACGGGATGCAGCAGCGGGATGTCGGCACCGAGGTGCTTGCCGATCTGCAGCAGGCATCCCGGGTTGGCCGTGACGATCACGTCCGGGTTGACGGAGCGGACGTTCGCCGCCTTGCGGGCCCCCAGCTCGCCCGCGGCCTCCGGCGCGATCATGTTGTAGATGCCCGCGGAGCCGCAGCACAGCTCGGTCTCCGGCAGGTCCACGAGCTCCAGGTCGGGGATCGAGCGGAGCACCGCGCGCGGCTGCGCCCGGACCTTCTGCGCGTGCCCCAGGTGGCAGGCGTCGTGGTAGGCGACGCGGCCGCGCACCGGGTGGCGTTCGGCGCGGGGCTCGCCATCGGCCAGTACCTCGTGCACGTCACGGACGCGGGCGCTGAACGCCGCGGCGCGGTCGGCCCACGCGGGGTCGTCGGCGAACAGGTGGCCGTACTCCTTCATCGACGAGCCGCAGCCCGCGACGTTGGTGACTATCGAGTCGACGTCGAGGGTCTCGAACACGCCGATCTCGCGCTTCGCCCGCTCCAGGGCCGGTGCCTCGCGGCCGGCGTGCAGCTCCAGCGCGCCGCAGCACTGCTGGTCGCGGGGCACGAGCACGTCGTAGCCCTCGGCGGCGAGCACCCGCACCGTGGCCTCGTTGACACGGTGGAAGAACACGTCCTGCACGCAGCCACTCAGCAGCGCGACGCGGCCGCGCCGGGAGCCGACGGCCGGGGTGAACACGGGCAGCCTCGCGAAGGCCTCGCGCACCGACACCGGCGGGAGCAGCGACTCCATGGCGGCCAGCCGCCCGGGCAGCTTCTCGGCCAGCTTCCGGATCGCGGGCACGGTGCGGAGCTTCTGGTAGAGCGCCCCGGGCAGGGCCGCCGCACGAAGCCGCCGCTTGTAGGGGAACAGCGCGAAGATGGCGTCGCGGAACAGCTGGTCGGAGCGGTCGCGCTCCACGTTGCGCTCGATCTGCGGGCGCACCGACTCCAGGAGCTTGTCGTACTGCACGCCCGACGGGCACGCCGTCACGCACGCCATGCAGCCCAGGCACGCGTCCATGTGCTCCTGGAACGACCCCTCCAGGGTGATCTCGCCCTTGCTCGCGAGGTCCATGAGGTAGATGCGGCCGCGCGGGGAGTCCATCTCCTCGCCCCACAGCTGGTAGGTGGGGCAGGTCGGCAGGCAGAACCCGCAGTGCACGCAGTCGTCGAGCAGCTCGCGCTCAGGCGGATGGTGGTCGTCGAAGCTGCTGGGCGCGGTCTGGGGGAGCTTGCTCTCGGCGGAGCCTGCGGGGGTGGTCATCGATTCACATCCAGGGATCGAAGCGGCCCGGACCGAACCGGCCCTGCGGGTCGAACACGTTCTTGACGGAGCGCAGCACGGCGACCGCCGACGGCGGCGGCCCCCACGCGGGCACGTCCGAACCGGCCGGGCGCGAGCGCACGACGGACGTGCCGCCCGCGGCGTGCACCAGGGCGTGGGCCTCGGCGACGCCGGCCGGGTCGAGCGAGACGGTGGCGACGCCGGTGCCCAGCCCCGCGGTGACGGCGGTGACGCCCGGCAGCGAGCCGATCAGCGCCGGGAGCCGCGACGGCAGCGCACCGATGCGCAGGACGGCGGAGCCTGGAGCGCCCCGCACGGCGGCGTCGTGGGCCCCCCACCCCTGACGAGCGGCACCGTCGTCGGAACCTGTCCGACGGAAGTGCCGTTCGTCGGTGTCGAGGGCCTCCGCCACGCGCGCGGCCCGGGCGTCCAGCGCCGCCTCCGTACCCTCGATGCGGACCAGCAGCGTGCCGTCCACCCACTCCAGTGCCACCGGCTCGAACGGGCCGCCGAGCACGCGGGCGGCGTGGTCGGGCGCCTCGTCCAGCGGGCAGTCGAGCGCCAGGGTGGCCGTGGCCTTCGGGACGGGGTGCAGGCGAAGCACCACCTCCGCGACGACGGCGAGGGTGCCGTAGGAGCCGTGCATCAGCTTGGCCAGGTCGAACCCGGCCACGTTCTTGATCACGTGGCCGCCGTTGTGGGCGATGGTGCCGTCGGCGAGCACGAGCGTGGTGCCGATCACCAGGTCGCGCAGCGTGCCGTAGACCAGCGCGGACGGCCCGGCGTCACCGGTGGCGAGCAGCCCGCCGACGGTGGCCCCGTCGGCGATCCGGGCGGCGTCGAGCGACACGTGCTGGCCGTGCGAGGACAGCTCCTCGACGAGCGCGCGCAGCGGGGTGCCCGCCCGCACCGAGACGGTCATGTCGCCGGGGTTGTGGGTGATCACGCCGGTCAGGGCGGTGGTGTCGAGCACCGTCTCGACGGCGCCCAGCGGGCCGGCCCAGTCGGCCGCCGTGCCGGCCCCGGAGATCCCGACCGGGCCGCTGGTATCGAGGATCGCCGCGCGCAGCTCGTCGAGATCGCCGGGTCGCATCTTCGTCGGGGTGCTCACGGCGCTGTCTGGTGAACTCGCAAGCTCGCTCATAACCTTTCGATCACTCCCGACTCCTCCAGCGGATGGGGCTCGTACTTGCCGGGGCGCTCACCGCAGAGCCGCGGCGTCGGGAGCACCTTCCCCGGGTTGCAGATGTTGTGCCCGTCGAACGCGTCGCGCACCCGCTGCATCACCGCGAGGTCGTCCTCGGTGAACATCTTGGGCATCGAGCACGCCTTGTCGGTGCCGATCCCGTGCTCGCCCGACAGGGACCCGCCGAACTCGACGCACAGCTCGGCGATCTCGCCCGACAGCTTCTCGGCCCGCTCGGTCTCGCCCAGCGCCGCGCTGTAGAGCACCAGCGGGTGCAGGTTGCCGTCGCCGGCGTGGAAGACGTTGGCCACGCGGATGCCGGCGTCGCGGCCGAGTTCGGCGATGCGGTCGAGCACCTCGGCCAGCCGGGTGCGGGGCACCACGCCGTCCTGCACGAAGTAGTCGGGGCTGATCCGGCCGACGGCGGCGAACGCGGCCTTGCGGCCCCGCCAGATCGCGGCGCGCTCCTCGGGGGAGCCGGCGATGTGCAGCCGGGTGCAGCCGTGCTTCTCGCAGATCGCCTTGACCTGCTCGAACTGCGAGTCGCACTCCTCGACCGGGCCGTCCAGCTCCACGACGAGCGCGGCCGGCACGCCCACGGTGTAGCCGGCGTGGACGGCCTCCTCGGCGGCCTCGATGGCGAGAGTGTCCATCATCTCGACGGCGGCGGGCACGATGCCGGCGGAGACGATGTCGGAGACGACGTCACCGGCGGCGCGCACGGACGGGAAGTCGGCGAGCAGCGTGCGCACCGTCTCGGGCGTGCGCAGCAGCTTCACGGTGATCTTCGTGGTGATCCCGAGCGTGCCCTCCGAGCCGAGGAACACCCCGCGCAGGTCGGGCCCGGCCTGCTCGCCCGTGTCGGTGCCGAGGGTGACGACCGAGCCGTCGGGCAGCACCACCTCGGCCGAGTAGACGTGGTTGGTGGTGAAGCCGTACTTGAGGCAGTGGGCGCCGCCGGAGTTCTCCGCGACGTTGCCGCCGATCGTGCAGACCTGCTGGCTCGACGGGTCGGGCGCGTAGTAGAGCCCGTGCGGCGAGGCGGCGGCGGTGATCTCCAGGTTGGTGACGCCCGGCTCGACGACGGCGCGCCGGTTGACGGGGTCGACCTCCAGCACGCGCTTGAGCCGGGCCAGGCTGATCACCACGCCCTCGGCCACGGGGAGCGCACCCCCGGACAGGCCGGTGCCCGCGCCGCGGGCCACGAACGGCACCCGGTGCTCCGCGCAGACCGCGACCGCGGCCGCCACCTGCGCGGCGTCGCGGGGGAGCAGCACCAGCTCCGGGGTGACCCGGTAGCCGGTGAGCCCGTCGCACTCGTAGGCGCGGCAGCCCACGGGGTCACTGATGACGTCACGGGGTTCGAGCACCTGCTCGAACGCCGACCTCACCGCAGGGTCGAGCGCCATGGCCGCCTCCTCACGTCGTACCGGGCGGACGTGACCCTACGTCACGTCACGTCGGGACGAGCCGTGCTGCCGAGCGTCGGGAGGGGCCGGTTGCCGAACCGCCCTGGACTTCATGATCTGATCCCACTCGTCCGATGTGGTGATGCCCACTACCCGAACGGCGGGTCGTCACCCCGTGGCAACACGGTCGGTTGATCATGTGTCCCGTCACGACGATCTTCAGGAGGCGTGTGTGGGCCCGCGTCGAACGCTGCAGCTGTCGCTCATCCTCGCGGCCGCCATGGCTATTCTCCTCGCCCTGACCGGTGCTCTTTCCCCGGCGAGCGCTGCGCCTCTCGCTCCGCTCACGGTGGAGCTTGCACCCTGACCGGTGCTCTTTCCCCCGCGAGCGCTGCGCCTCTCGCTCCGCTCACGGTGGAGCTTGTTCCCTGACGGGCGTTCTCGCGCCGGCGGGCGCGGCACCGCTGAACCCGCTCACGGTGAGCCCGACCCGGTAACGCGACTCCGGCGTCCGGCGAGGGCAGGTATCAGGGAGCCGGTGCCCGGCATCGTCCCCGGTGAGCCGCCGAGAGGACGACCGATGACGCAGACGCCGGACGGACCCCGCCCCGGTCGGCCCCGTCCCGACGGACCCCAGCCCGGTCGGCCCGATCCCGCCCGGCCGGATCTCGACGGCGGGGTGCCCGACGGCTTCGTGGTCGTGGTGCTGGCGGCCGACAGCCCGGTGGACCGCGATCTCGACCCGGACCGGGACCTGCGCGGGGTGCTGCAGGGCTCGGAGGAGTCCGGGCGGCTGCTGGAGGTTCTCGACCGGCTCGGGGGCCCGCCCACCAGCCGTCTCCTCGACCCGGCGGCGCTGGAGAACGCCCGCCGCATCGACGCGCTGCTGCGGGAGGTCGATCCGGAGGGGGCCGTGCGCACCCACCGCAGTCGCACCCGCTTCTGGCGGATCGACCTCCGCGACGGCCGGGCCGATCCGGAACGGGTCGCCGCGGAGATCGCGCAGCTGCCCGGCGTGGACACGGCGTACGCGGAGGCGCAGGTCGCGAGACCGCCGGGCGCGCCGGCCGCCGCACCCGCGGTGATGTTCGCCCAGGACTACCTCGCGCCGGCCCCCACCGGGGTCGGCGCCGACGCGGCCTGGTCGCGTCCGGGGGGCCGCGGCGCGGGCGTGCGGGTGGTGGACGTCGAGGAGGGCTGGCGGCTGACCCATCCCGCGATCGTCGCCAAGAACCCGAGCCTCCTTCCGGACGCGGCACGGGTCAACCGCGACGGCATCGGCGGTTTCGTCGGCGACCACGGCACCTCGTCGGTGGCGGTCGTCGCCGCGTCGGGGACGGGCGTCCGGGTGCTGGGCCTGGCCCCCGACATCACCTCACTGGACGTGTGCTCGCACTACGACGCGACGACGGACACCGACATGCACGTGTCGGCGGCGATCGACCAGGCCGTGCTGGCCATCGGGGCGGGTGACGTGCTGCTCGTGGAGGTGCAGCGCCTCGCGGCCGGCGGCGTCCTGCCCACGGAGATCGACCTCGCGGACTTCCACGCCATCCAGGACGCCACCACGCTCGGGCGCATCGTCGTCGAGGCCGCCGGCAACGGCTTCCGCGACGTCGGCCTCTGGCGCCACCCGGTGAGCAGCAAGCGGGACGGGGAGCGGCGGCTCAGCAACGACGGCAGCCCGTTCGACTCGGGGGCGATCATGGTCGGGGCGTGCTGGGCGTTCGACAACGGCGTCGGGCACGGGCGCCACGCGGACTCCAACTTCGGCGCGCGCGTGGATTGTTTCGCCTGGGGCGAGAAGGTCGCCACGGCGACGGCCACCGCCACCACCGCGGACTACACCACCGACTTCAGCGGCACCAGCTCGGCGTCGGCGATCATCGCGGGCGTCGTCGCCGTCACCCAGGGGCTGAACCTCGCCGCCCACGGTGTCGCGCTGGGACCCCCGCGGATGCGCGAGCTGATGGCCGACCCGGCGGGCACCCCCGAGACCCGCCCGACGGGGACGCCGCCGACGATCGGCTACATGCCGGACCTGGGCGGGGTGGCGGCGGCCGTGGACGCGCTACCCGCCCAGCGGTAGCAGGAGCGCCACCGTCGTGCCGGACGGGCCGGAGCTGATCTCGCTGCTGCCGCCCAGCTCCTCGACGCGCCCCCGGATCGACGACAGGCCCACCCCCGACCGTCCCGTGTCGAGCGGCACGGCGCGGAACCCGACGCCGTCGTCGGCGATCCGCACCTCCAGGTGCCGCTCGTCGCGGTGCACGAGCAGCGACACGGTGCCGGCGTGCGCGTGCTTGACGATGTTGGTCAGCGCCTCGGTGACCGCACGGTAGGCGGCCACCTCCACCGCGGCCGGGAGCTCGGACAGGGCGCCCCGCACCGTGATCGAGATGGTCGGGCCCTGGTCGGCGAAGCGGTCGGTCAGGCCGACGAGCGCCGACTCCAGCCCGTCGTCGAGGGCGGCGGGGCGCAGGCCGTCGATGAGCTCGCGCACCTCGGCGGTGCAGCCGTCGATGTCGGCGGCGAGGTCGTCGAGCAGCTGCGGGGCCGGGCCGTCCGCGGGCACGAGGCGTCGCACGACCTCGGCCAGCATCCGGGTGCCGACCAGCGCCGAGGCGACCCCGTCGTGCAGGTCGCGGCGCAGCCGCCGGCGCTCCTCCTCCCGGGCCAGCACCAGCCGGTCGCGCGCCCCCTGCAGGGCCACGGCGGTCCGGCACGCCTCCGCGGCGAGCGCGGCCTGGCCGGCGAGGTCGGCGAGCAGCCGGGACTCCGCGCCGGAGAAGCGGCTGCCCGGCCGGCGCGGTGCCACCAGCAGCTCCCCGACGGGCTCGCCGTGCGCCACCATCGGGAACCGCTCGGGCGGCCCGCTCCACCGCCCGCGCTCGGCGACGGTCGACGAGGTGCCGTCGGCGGCCAGCATCCGCACCCCGGCGTAGGGCACCCGCAGCGCGTCGACGACGGTCGCGGCGATGTGGGGAAGCACGGCCAGCGGGTCGCGCATCGCGCCGACGTGCCGACCCAGCTCGGTGAGCACCGCGTACGGCTCGTCGCGGCGCCCGTAGAGCAACCGCGACACCGCGCGCTGCGCCAGCCGCTGCCCGGGCTGCAGCACGGCGGCCACCGCGGCGGCCCCGAGCACCGAGGCCACCGGGGAGCCCGCGGGCACGAGCGTGGCGCTGACCACGGTGACGACGAGGGCGTAGACGCCGACGGCCAGCGCGGTCAGCACCAGCCAGACCGCGCCACGGTGGACGTAGAGGTCGAGGTCGTGGAACCGGTAGCGCAGCACGGCGAACGTCAGCCCCAGCGGCAGGCCGGCCACCGCGGCCACCCACGGGTAGGGCAGGTCGGTGGTCAGCGACAGGCCCACCCCCAGGACGAGCAGCACCGCGCTCGGCAGCAGGCAGGCGAGCTGGCGCCGTTGCAGCTCGGGGGAGCGGCGCCAGCGCAGCACCAGCGCGACGACCACGCCCAGGCAGCCCACCAGCACGACGGCGAGCGCACCGGCCGCGACGACGAGCAGGACGCGGGCCACCGGGGGCAGCGGGTCGTCGAGCACGGTGAGCAGCGTGCGGGGACGCACGGCGGCGGCCGCGGCGAGCGCGACGGTCACGACGGCTCCCGCGGTCACCAGGACGGCCGCGAACGGCCGCCACCCGGCGCCGGGCAGCCGGCCGTCGGGCACCAGGAGCAGCAGCACGGGGATCACGGCCAGCGGTGGCCACCACGTCCACTGACTCAGCCACGCGGCCGGCAGCCAGGCCGTCCAGCTGACGGCGAGCGCGGCGACGGTCGCGCCCAGCCCGGTCAGCAGCATCAGCCGGCCCAGCGGGTGGCCGCGCAGCCGGCGGGTGACGAACACGCCCAGCGGGGTGAAGGCCAGCGCCATGGTCACCGGCATCGCGGCGGTGCCGGGTGCGGGGCCGGACCGGCCGAGCAGCGGACCCGCGACGCCGGCCGCCACGAGCACGGCGGCGGCCGCGGCGAGGACCGGCACCGGGAGGTCGGCGAGCCGCTGGAGCGGGCCCGTCCGCGTCCGGTCGGGTGCGGCCATGGCGTCCGTTCGCGTGCCGTCGTGGGTCAGATGAGGCCGAGCCGGTGCCCGAGGTTGTGCAGCCAGTCGCGCACGTCGGGCTGGGAGGTGGGCAGCCTCATGACCGCGTTGAGCGCGGTGATCACGTCGGGCAGGTCACCGTCCACCCGGGGGACGCGGACGTGCGCGGGGGTGCCGCCCGCGGCCGCGTTCTCGGCGTCGAGCCGGACCTGCGCCCGGGCGAGGAACGAGTGCAGGCGGTCGACCAGCAGCTGCTTGTCGGACGCCGACGGCACCACGCCGGGGGAGGTCTCGACGAAGCCGACGAGGACGCCGCTGTCGTCGGTCTCCGCCGTGAGGGGGAGGCCCACCCCGTCGAAGAAGGTCCAGTCGCCGAGCGGCACGTCCGCCTCGGCCACGACGTGGGTGACCACCTCGGCGGCCGGGGCGACGTGCAGCAGCAGGTCGCGATCGGTGAGGGCGACGACGGGATCCTGCACCACGCACTCCAGACTCCCCGACCAGAGACGTACGGCCGTCCAGGGTGACACGTCGCGTGACCGGCGGACAGCGGTGTGCCCCTGGTGGCGCAGTGGTTCACCCCTCGAGCAGGCCCAGCTCACGGGCCAGCAGGGCCGCCTGGAGCCGGTCGGCGACGCCGAGGGTGGCGAGCATCATCGAGACCCGGTTGCGCACCGTCTTCTCGGCGACGCCGAGCTCGTGGCCGATCTCCGGGTTGGTGCGGCCCTGCGCGACGAGTGTCAGCAGGCGGATCTCGGTGGGGGAGAGCCGGTCCAGGGGTGCGGGCCACCGCGTCCGGGCCGGAGCGGGCCGGTGGGTGACGTCGGGCCCGAGCACCACCGCCCCGTCCAGCACCGAGCGCACCGCCCGGACGACGACGGCCGGCGCGGTGTCCTTCAGGACGTAGCCGGTGGCGCCCGCGTCGAGGCACCCCTGTACGACGCCGGCGCTGTCGCGGGTCATGGTCAGCACGAGCACGGGGCAGCCGGGCGCCCGGCGCAGCTGCCGCACCAGGTCGACGCCGTCGCCGTCGGGGAGGCCGAGGTCCACGACCGCGACGTCGACGCCCTCCAGCACCGCGGTGCGGGCCCCGTCGGCCACCGTGCCGGCCTCGACGACCCGCCCGACCCACGGCTCCAGCCCGAGCAGGGCTCCGAGCCCCCGCCGCACCAGCGGGTGGTCGTCGACGAGCAGCACCGTGACCGGTCGCTCCTCGCCCATGGTCATGAGCCTAGTGGTCGCGGGACGCCGTCCCGGGGGACCGGGCGGAACTCCCGCAGGTGACGGGACCGGTGGCGCTCGTCGGGACGGGACCGCGGCCAGCGTCGCAGGCATCGGTAACCAGAGCCCCCGGAAGGCCGTCTGATGCACACGATCACCGAGACCACCGAGCACGACCTCACCGATCTGCTCGCCCGCGCGGGCCGCGGCGACCAGGTCGCCTGGTCCGCCCTGACCCGCCGCTACGCACCGCTGCTGTGGTCGCGGGTGCGCCGCTACCGCCTCCAGGAGGCCGACGGCGTGGACGTCGTGCAGACCACCTGGATGCGCCTGGCCGAGCACCTCGACCGCATCCACACCCCCGAGCACCTCGCCGGATGGCTCGCCACCGTCGTGAGCCACGAGTGCCAGCGGACGCTGCGGCTCACTGCGCGGGCCCTGCCGGTCGACGACGCCGCGGTCGCCGTCGTCGAGAGCTCCGCGGGCCCGGAGGAGCGGGCCGTCACGTCCGAGATGGTGGCCGCGCTGCGCACGGCCGTCGCCGGGCTGCCGACGCATCGCCGGGAGCTGATCGAGGCCCTGTTCGACGACGGGCGCCCGGCCTACGCCCAGGTCGCGCGCGACCTCGGCGTCCCGATCGGCAGCCTCGGGCCCACCCGGGCTCGCACGCTGGCCGAGCTGGCCCGGGTCCTGCGGCGGCAGGGCTTCTAGGAGGCCACCCCGTTGAGCACCTGGCCGAGCCGCGCGCCGGCCGCCACCAGCGCCGGGGTGAGCCGCTCCACCGCCGCCTCGTCGACGCGCCCGACCGGGCCGGACACCGACACGGCCACCGGCCCGGTCGGGCCCGGTACGGGCACCGCGACGCACCGCACGCCCGTCTCCTGCTCGCCCTCGTCGCGCACCCAGCCCTGCTCGCGGATCCGGGCCAGCTCGACGCGCAGGCGC
Source organism: Pseudonocardia sp. 73-21 (assembly GCF_001899645.1). Taxonomy (GTDB): domain Bacteria; phylum Actinomycetota; class Actinomycetes; order Mycobacteriales; family Pseudonocardiaceae; genus Pseudonocardia. Next base: position 52,535 of record NZ_MKVV01000072.1, read on the forward strand.
GCCGGGTCGGTGATCGTGGTCTGGGTGGCGGCGGGCAGCCCGGCCCGCGCGATCAGCGCGTCCACCTGCGTGTTCGGCAGCTGGCTGAGCATCGCCTTGCCCACGCCCGTGCAGTGCAGGGGCACGCGCCTGCCGATCTCGGTGAACATCCGCACCGAGTGCGGCGAGGGCACCTGGGCGACGTAGACGGCGCGGTCGCCGTCGAGCACGGCGAGGTTGGCCGTCTCCCCGAACTGCTCCACCAGCTCCGCCAGCACCGGGGTGGCCCAGCGGCCCAGCAGGGCCGAGGCCGTGTCGCCGAGGCGCAGCAGCCGGGCGCCGAGGGTGTAGCGGCGCGACGGGAGCTGGCGCAGGTAGCCGAGGTCCACGAGCGTGCGCACGATGCGGTGGGCCGTGCCCGGGGCCAGCCCGGTGCGGCCGGCCAGCTCGGACAGCCCCGCCTCACCGCCCATGTCGCCGATGGCCTCGAGCAGCTCGAAGCCGCGGACCAGGGACTGGACTCCGGTCGTGGGTGCGCTCACCCCACCCACTCTAAGTTCCGTACTGCGGAAAAGCCACTCCGTCTGGTAGAAAAGACCCATGACGTCGACTCTGCAGATCGACCCGGCACTGCGTTCGTTCGTCGCGGACGAGCTGCTGCCCGGGCTCGACATCACCCCGGACCAGTTCTGGACCGCCCTCGCCGACCTCCAGTCCCGTTTCGCGCCCCGCATCGGCGAGCTGCTCGCCCGCCGTGACGCGCTGCAGGAGCAGGTGGACGCCTGGCACCGCGAGCACGGGGCGGGCGACGCCGCGTCCTACGCCGCGTTCCTCACCGACATCGGGTACCTGGTGCCCGAGGCCGACCCGCGGATCCAGGTCGACCGCGTGGACGCCGAGATCGCCGACGTCCCCGGCCCCCAGCTGGTGGTACCCGCCACCGTCCCGCGCTACGCGCTCAACGCCGCCAACGCCCGCTGGGGCTCGCTGTTCGACGCCTTCTACGGCACCGACGCGCTGCCGCAGGACCACGAGCTCGCACCCGGCTACGACGAGGCCCGCGGCGCACAGGTGATCAAGGCCGCCGACGAGCTGCTCGACGAGCTGTTCCCGCTCGCCTCCGGCAGCCACGCGGACGTCACCGCGTACGAGGTCACGGACGGCGTGCTGAGCCCGGCGCTGGCCGATCCGGCCCAGTTCGCGGGCTCCGCGGAGGGGCAGATCCTCCTGGCCCGCAACGGTCTGCACCTCCAGTTGACCATCGACCCGTCGCACCAGGTCGGCCGGCAGCACCACGCCGGCGTCTCCGACGTGCTGCTGGAGTCGGCCGTCACCACCATCGTCGACCTCGAGGACTCCGTCGCCACCGTCGACGGTGAGGACAAGGCCGCGGCCTACCGCACCTGGCTCGGGCTGATGACCGGCAACCTCACCGCGTCGTTCGAGAAGGGCGGGAAGACCGTCGAGCGCCGGGTCAACGCGGACCGCACCTATACAGCGCCCGACGGCTCGGAGCTGACGCTGCCCGGCCGCTCGCTGCTGCTCGTGCGCAACTGCGGCCACCACATGACCACCAACGCGGTGCTCGACGGCGAGCAGGAGGTGGCCGAGGGCGTGCTCGACGCGCTGGTCACCGCCACCGCCGCGCTGCACGACCTGCGCGGGCTGGGCCGCTACTCCAACTCCCGGGCCGGCAGCATGTACATCGTCAAGCCCAAGCAGCACGGGCCCGACGAGGTGGCGCTGACCGTGGAGCTGTTCGCCGCCGTCGAGGAGGCGCTGGGCCTGGAGCCGCGCACTCTCAAGATCGGCATCATGGACGAGGAGAAGCGCACCTCGCTCAACCTCTCGGCCTGCCTCGCCGCCGCGCAGGACCGCGTGATCTTCGTGAACACCGGCTTCCTCGACCGCACCGGCGACGAGATCCACACCGACTTCGAGGCCGGGCCGGTCGTGCGCAAGGATGACATGAAGTCCACGAGGTGGCTCAACGGCTACGAGGACCGCAACGTCGACGTCGCCCTGCACGCCGGGTTCGCCGGAAAGGCGCAGGTCGGCAAGGGCATGTGGGCCAAGCCCGCCGCCATGGCCGCGATGCTGGAGCAGAAGGGCGCGCAGCCCGAGGCCGGCGCCAACTGCGCGTGGGTGCCCTCGCCCACCGCGGCCACCCTGCACGCGCTGCACTACCTGCGCACCGACGTGCACGCGCGGCAGAAGGAACTGGCCGGCCGCTCGACGGACCGGGCGCTGCTGCTGGAGGTCCCCGTGCTGACGGGCGAGCTGACGGCCGAGCAGAAGACGCACGAGCTGGAGACCAACGCGCAGTCGATCCTCGGTTACGTCGTGCGGTGGGTCGGGCTGGGCATCGGCTGCTCCACGGTGCCGGACCTGGAGGGCGTCGGGCTGATGGAGGACCGCGCCACCCTGCGCATCTCCAGCCAGCTCATCGCCAACTGGCTGCACCACGGCCTCGTCGACGAGAAGCTGGTGCGCGAGACGTTCGCGCGCATGGCCGCCGTGGTCGACGAGCAGAACGCGAAGGAGCCCGGTTACCAGCCGATGGCGAAGGACCTCGAGACCAGCGAGTCGTTCCAGGCGGCGCTGGACCTGGTGTTCTCCGGCCGGTCCGAGCCCAACGGCTACACCGAGCGCGCCCTGACCAGCTGGCGCCAGAAGGCGAAGGCGAGCAGCAGCAACAGCAGCAGCTGACGCTGCCCGTGCGCGGAAATCAGGGCCAGGGCCCTGATTTCCGCGCACGACCCCCGGAGGGGTCAGCCTGCCACGGCGGCCACCGCGTCGACCTCCACCAGCTGCTCGGGGTAGCCCAGCACCGCCACGCCCAGCAGGGTGGCCGGCGGCATCTCGTCGAACGCCGCCCGGATCTCGGTCCACGCCGCCACGAGGTCGGCCCGGTCGGCCGAGGCGACGTACACGGTGAGCCGCACGACGTCGTCGAGGCATGCCCCGGCGTCGGTGAGGGCGGTCCGCACGTTCTCCAGCACCTTCCGCGCCTGCGCGGCCACGTCGCCCGGCGCGACGACGGTGCCGTCGGAGCCCAGGGGACATGCGCCCGCGGAGAGGACGAGCCGGGACCCGGGCCCGACGACGGCGGCGGCCGCGTAGTCGAGCGGCGGCAGCGCGGGGGAGTGGACGAACATGGCCGGATCGTAGGGTCGGGTGTGCTCGAACTGCGCCCCGTTTCCTTCGACCATCCCGACGCGGTCCGCCTGATCGCCGAGGTCCAGGCGTTCTACCGCCTGCGCTACGGCGACGAGGACGCCACGCCCGTCGACCCCGCGCAGTTCGCCGCGCCGCTCGGGTTCTTCACCGTCGGCTACGTCGACGGGACGCCGGTGGCGTGCGGCGGCTGGCGCGCCCGCGACGCCGGGGAGGACCCGTCGCTGGCCGACGGTGACGCCGAGGTCAAGCGCATGTACGTCGACGACGCCCACCGAGGCCGGGGGTACGCGCGCTCCGTCCTGGCCGAGCTGGAACGCACCGCGGTGGCCGCCGGGCGGCGGCGGGCGGTGCTGGAGACGGGGACGAAGCAGCCCGAGGCGATCGCGCTGTACGTGAGCTGCGGCTACACCCCGATCGCCCCGTTCGGGGCCTACCGCTGCGAGCCGAACAGCCGCTGCTACGCCAAGGAGATCGGCGCGGGGGCGGCTCGGCGGCCGGGAGCCCGCGCCGCCGACGGCGTGCCGCTCGGCTGACACGGCCGATCCGGTCGCCCTGCTCACCCGGGGCGAGTCGGCCCGTGATCGCTATCGGTCGCACGTCGCTGCCTGCGGGTTCAAGGGGTCGTCGCAACACCGGTGGTCA
>NZ_MKVV01000073.1 GCF_001899645.1 Pseudonocardia sp. 73-21
TTCCTGGATCTTCTGATGAGCCTTGGCCAAACTCTGCCGACTCACGTCATCTCCTCACATGGGTAGTGGACCAGGGCCGCTGCCCACCGATTCCCCGCGGGCGGCGGGGTCGGTGGAAAGAAGCCTCTCAACGGACCACGTCCGGAGTGGGACTGCGCGGGGCGCCGACTCTGGAGTGGACCCGGGGCGGTCCGGGCTAGTGCGCGGGCCTGATCCGGGCCGCCCCGTGCCAAGCATTGTCAGGTCCTTGTGACGCGATGGAACAATGTCTGCCGGACACGGGAACAGCTGTGGTTCGTCGGTTGCCGTCGGCGGGCAAAGATGACTCCCGCTCACCTGCCCAAGGGCCTCGACGTAGGTGGGGTTGAGCGCACGACCGGTGGCGTCGGTCGAGAAGGTTCGTGACCTTGCCTCAGAGCGGGTCATGGACCACCGGCGACCGTCGCAAGCTGACCCGTTCGCCTTCAGATCACGGCCGCTCAGGGCACTGCCGCAGCCGGCTGCTGTCATGCCGAGGGCGTCGGGTGCGGATCGTGACAGATCGTCGAGGCCGGCCCGACCGCCCGAGTCAGGGCCGGGTCGAGATCGGTGATGAGATCGCGCGGGACCTCCAGTCCGTCCGACAGGCGGAGGTGTCCCCGGTGCCGGAACTCCTCGGGGTAGCAGCGAGCTCGGTCGTCCTCGGCTCTGACGTGCACGATCAGAAATTCGTCGTAGCCGAGCGACGCCGCGGAGGTGACGAGTTCCAGAGCGGCCGAAGCCGCCCTCGACGTCGACCATCGCCTCGGCGCGAATCCGCTCGATCAGCTCGGCGCGCCCGATCACGGCGCCGCCCATCGCGTCGCCGTGGCCGTTGATGTACTTGGTCAGCGAGTGCACAACAAGATCAGCGCCGAACCGCAGCGGCGTCGCCGCCGCCGAGGTTCGCCTCGAGCCGGTGCTGGTCGGCTCCGCCGTTGCGGGTGTTCAGCTCCGTGTCGGTGCCCGACCAGCTCAGCTTCGACGGGTCGTCGGGAAGCAGGTAGGAGTTGGCCATCACCACCGGTCCCCGGATCGCGCCGGTGCCCGGGTCCGGTGCGTTGCCGGCATGGACGCTGAAGGTGGCGAGATGATGATCGGAAAGAGCCACCAGGTAGTCCTACCCGGCCGGGTCGGGCGGCCTCAGCCCGGCGTCTGATCGAGCCTGTCGCGTAACTCGGCGCGCCACCCCAGATGATCATGCTGGGGGTGGGAGAATCGGTTGTGC
>NZ_MKVV01000074.1 GCF_001899645.1 Pseudonocardia sp. 73-21
GCCCGGAGATCAACTTTCCATCCACCCGGAGTTCTCGATGACCGTTGACAGCATAGAGCTCGGCCCGTACCGAGTCACCCGACGCGAGGTCGGGGTGTCAGCGGGCCTTGTCTGGCTGACTCACGGCGAGGTCTCGCCGATTACGTGGGCGACGTCCGCGGAGCGTCCAACTCGGGGTAGCTACCCGCCGAACAGGTCGGACGCTTCCCCGACCGAGTGGTGGTGTGCCGGCGTCAGCCTCGACGAGGCTCGTGCCGAGAGCTGGGTAGCGCTGTCGATGGCAGCTGGTCAGGCGCCGCCATCTGTGGACGACTGGCGCTCGCTTCGTGTCGAGCCACGGCCGGCGCAGGTCGAGGACAACACGGAGTTCGCGTACGGCGTGTGGCGGACGCTGTCGTGGCTGCTCGGCGTGCGCGAGGACTTTCCGATCTACACCTCGTGGCAGCGCGCGGCCGGGATCCCGCCTGAGCGGCCGCATCTGGACGCGCCGCTCCGCGGAGGGCAGCCGGATGAGGCCTGGCATGCCGCCGAGCGTGCGTCGCAGGAGCAGGCGCGGGCGGAGGCGCTGCACTGGTGGCGACACGTCCGGGCGCAGGTCGACGCTGCGGCCGCGCGTGAGGTGAAGGCCGGCCACGAGCAGAACTCGTAGCCAGCCCACCTCCTGCGGCTTATCGCTCCAGCGCTGGCTCCTCAACAGCGCGCTCGAACTCGTCCGACGACGAGTCGTCCCAGCGGCTCAGGTCGTGGCGGCGTGCCTCCTCTTCCGCTTCGAGCGCGGCTCGGGCCTCCTCTGCCTCTCGCCGTTGCCTTATCTCGACAAGTGCGGCCTGCGCTCCCGCAACCGCCTCGGCGGTCTCGTCGGCCGGTGGGACCCGACGACGCTGGGCAGGATGTTGCTTCTCCAGCGGGTCGGGCGTCGCGGTCTCTCGGATGTCGGGCTCGGGTCCCGAGATCGTGTCGTCGGCGCTGCGCTCGACTGGCTCGTGCTCCACGACGTCGTTCGGGTGCAGGTCGTACTCGTCGCGGACCTCGCGTGTCGTGTCGCCGTCGAGCTGCTCGGCGCGGTGGGCCTCCAGCCACTCCTGAGCCGTCACCCGGTCGTCGGGGTCGTCCGGATCGACCCCTCGCGCCCGCAGCTCGGCACGGGCACGGTCATGGATCTCGCGGGACTTGGCCGAGTGGGCGAACCATGTGCCGCGGGCGTCGTCGACCTCGTCGAGCTGGCTCAGCCGCTCGGACAGCTCCGCCGCTCGCTGCTCGGCCTCGCGGGCGGATTCCCGGAGCTGAGCGGCGTCCTCCATCGATGTGCCGGGCGCGTCGGCTCGGCTGCGCCAGATCGTCGCGTCGGCCCGCGCCTGGTCGAGCGCCTCATGCGTGGCGTCGAGTTCGGCGCCGACAAACCGAGGCGCCCACCGCTCCTCCCGCTCGTAGGCGCGGACGCGGGCGCGGAGCTGCCCGTCGGACATGCTCGCTTCCTCGTCGGTCGCGTGGAGCAGGCCGAGCTCGCGGTGCGCCGCGCGGAACAGCGCCGCCTTCTCGGCCATCGCGGGCGCCGGTGCGTCGCCCAGCGGGTCGCGGTCGTGGTCGTAGCCGACCAGCTCCCGGTAGGCGGCGGCCCAGCCCGCCCGGCGCTCCCATTCCTGGCGCGCGAGCACGTCGACGCCGCTGTCCGGCACCGGCCCCAGCGCCTCGACCGCCCACTGCGGCGCCTGCTCGGCGGTCTCGGCGCCCAGCTCGTGACGACGCTCGGTCGCAGCGTCCACACGATCCTGCAGCCACCGCCGCCACTCCTCTGGGACATCAGCCGGGACCAGTTCGGCTAGATCAGTCAGGTTCGGCGTAAGGCGACCGTGCAGGCTGTGGGTGATGCGGTGGTGCAGCACCTGCGCGGGCGATGCCGCCGACATGAGCCCGCGGTCGTCGGCCACGGCCGCCGCGAGCACAGCTTCGGCGTCGTGGCCGGCCAGCTCGGCCGTCCGGAGCAGGCGCTCGAGCGAGCCGAACGCATCGTCCGCCGAGATCGCCGCGCGGTCCCGCGGTGTCAGGGCTCCTTCGACGGTCAGGCGGTCGAGCGTGGCCGTGAGCCGTCCGGCGGTGACGTGCTGGGCCACGACGTCGATCAGCCGGTCGACGTGGGTCATCGTGGAGCGGGCGTCAATCTCGGCCTGCTCCCGCTGCGCCAGCGCCGTCCGCTCCTCGTGCTCAGCCGTCAGCGCGTCGGCGAGCACCGCCTGCGGTGACCGGATCGAGGCGGTGTTCGACTCACCCGTGTCGGCGTCCTCAGCCACAGCGCGTGTGACCACATAGAAGGTGTTCGACTCCCGTCCACGGGTTCCCGGCACGTACACGCCTGCGGCGGTCGCGCCCGAACTGGTGATGCCGTGTGAGGTGTCGACGGTGCGGCCCTGCGCGCTGTCGCGGGTGCTCGCATAGCCGAGCGAGAGGTGTTCGCGCACGTAGGACGCCGGGAGCTGCATCGGCGTGCCGAGCCGCTCGCCCCACGCGTTCCACTCGCCTTCGTCCGCCGCGTCGCGGCGGCGCTCGACGATCGGGGCGACAGTGAGCCCGCCGTCTGGCCGGAGCGCGGTGACGCGGTAGGTCTGGCGGGTGATCGGCGCGGCTGTGTTGTCCTCGAACCGGCGCAGGTGCCAGGCCAGCGAGCGGGCCTCGACGAGGTCGCCGACGCCGGCGGTCACTCCTTCCCAGTCGCGGATACCTAGCTCGACGCCGTGCTCCTCGACGTGCCCGAGCGAGACCATCTCGGCCCGCAGCTCCGAGGAGACGCGGGCCGCGGCGGCGTTCGTCCCGACCAGGAGCAGCGACTGCTTGCCGTCGAGCGAATCGGCCAAGTAGGCACGGGCCGCTGCTGCTTCGGCCTGCTCGACGGTGCCCCCGTCACGGATCCGGCCGTGCCTGGCGTACTCGTCGAGAGCGGTCGCGTCCCCGTCGCGCAGTCGTAGGGACGCCGGGCCTTCCCAGTCGTTGGTGAACCGGCGCACCTCGGCGAGGTGGTGCACGATGCCGTGCTCGACGACGTCGGCCAGCGCGCCACCGGGCCCGATCGCGGTGAGCTGTTTCGGGTCGCCCACGAGCAGCACCTTCGCCCCGGCGCGTTCGCATCGCGCGCTGATCTCCGCGAGCGTGTCGGAGTCGGCGGTACCGGCCTCGTCGACCACCACCAGGTCGTCGCGCCTCAGCCGCCACGCCTCGTCGCCACCGGGCAGCACGGACGGGCTCTCGCCACCGGAGCCGCCCGGCTGCGGGCTGTCGAGCCGGCGCTGGGCAGCGAGCCAGGACGCGACGTTGCGCGCGTCGAGCCCTTCGGCGGCCAGCACGTCGGCGGCCACCTGGTAGGGCGCGAGCCCGAACACTCGCCGTCCTGTCCCGGTGGCGCCCGCTTCGGGATCGGCGGGCGTATCCGGGTCGCCGTTGCGCCAGGCGTCGGCGATCGCCCCGACGACGAACGACTTGCCTGTGCCGGCGGCCGCCATGAGCACCTCGACCCGGGCCCCGGACGTCAGTACGCCGCGCAGCGTGGCTGCCTGGTCGGTGCCGAGCGTTACCCCGGACTCGGCGTAGCGCTGGACGAGCCGGTCGGCCACCTCGCGTGGGAGGGTCGCCGCGCCGCGAACGACCGCTGCCGCTCGGATGGCATGCTCGGCCATGTAGCGGCCCTCCGTGGTGTAGAGCGTCCCGGTCGGCGACGCGTACGGCGACTGACCGTTCGCGAGCAGCTCCGACGCCGGCAGGTTCGTCGTGCTCTCCCGAACGGTAACGGGCACCGACTGCTCGAGCGCGGTGTCGGCCAGCCCTTCCAGGAGCGCCTCGACGTCCTCCGGCGCGATCCTCAGGTTGCCCGGTAGCGCGTCCGACACGGCCCGGATGAGCGCCGACCGGGTCCAGGCCTGTTTCGAGTCCGAGACCGTGGCCAGCGCACGCTCGACGACGTCGCGCGACGACCAGTCAGCTGCCTCGCCCGCCGCTTGGGCGCGGGCGAGCACGTCGTTCGCGAGGCTGGTCAACCCGCCGACGAGGACGTCGTGGCACTGCGACGACCAGCGCGCGATCTGCTCGTCGCGGGACTCGCCGTCGTGGGACTTGCCCGCCCGGGTGGCGAGCGTGGCCTGCTGGGCGATGAAGAACCGTTCCGCCGACGTCGGCTCGCGCCCGTTGGCGTCCCGGTAGGCATTCAGGATCTCGGCGGTCTTGGCGGTGACTGCTCGTCGGCGTGACGAGAACAGGTCCATCACCCGCTGTGGGATGCCGAGGATCTCCCGGGCCTTCCCGTCCGGGCGCGTTGCGAACTCGACGCCGAGCGACCGGGTCAGGTGGGCCTCCATCACACGCTCGGCGACCGCAGCCGCGGCGGCCCGCAACGTGTGGATCGCCCGGGTGTCGAGCGTGCGCCACACCCCGTCCGAACACAGGATGCGATTCAGGATCGCCTGGTGAACGTGCAGCTGCGGGTCCTTGTCGCGGGAGTCGTGCTGCAGGAACCGGGCGGCAACGAAGTTCGCCGCGTCGATCCAGCGACCAGACCCGCCGCCGTGGTGGCCGACGCGCGAGAAGCCGGCGTTGGTCTGCATGTACTCCAGCGCCGCAGTCGCGCCGGCCATCACCGCGTCCTCGACGGCCTTGGCGTGTGCTGACCACGCCTCCGCGGCTTCGGCGTCGCCGGCCGCGAGCGCGTCGTTCGCGGCCCGTTCGAAGGAGACGCCGAGCACGGTGACGCTCTTGGGCGCGGAGAACGTCAGGTCGATGAACGACACGGCTTGGCGCGCGGACCGTTCTGCCTGAGCGAGGAGCTCGGACCGTCGTTCCGCGCCGGCGGAGGGCTCCGCAGCAACGAGTGCCTTGTAGATGTCCTCCGCGCTGCGGTACTTGCGGTGGCGGGCACCGAGCGCCGCGGCGTCGCCCCATGTCGAGCGTGCGTGCGCTGCAGGGTCCCGTGGGTCGAGCAGGTTCGTGTAGATCGCCTCCATCAGGTCGGCGTCGACCTCACCGCTCAGGCCGAGCGCCTCGGCTCCAGCGCCCCACCAGAGCCCCGGCGGCTCGCCGGTCGCGACTGCCCCGGTGTAGTAGCCCTCGCGCGCCTGCGCGACCGCCTTGGTCAGGTACCGGACGTCGTGTCCGGTCGCGATGCTCAACACGGTGCCCCCTCGCAGATGATCATGGTGAGCGACCGGAGGAGTGCCGATCGGCAGGGCCCGCCAGGGCCCGTACCGATCCCCCTCTGATCGTGATGCCTCGGTGTGCTCGGCTTGTGGATCTTGGTTGTTGTCGTGCTGGTGAGTGGTGCGTGGAGATATCTCGGGAGTGCTGGAGGTGGTGTTCGGAGATGGCGTGATGAGCGTGTGGACGGGTTGATGAGGTGGTGTCGTTCGGTTCTGCGGTGTCTCTTGGTGGTGCGGTTGCTCTTGCGGTTGGTGCTCATCGGCGGTCCCGGAAGAGGGCCTGCTGGTACGCCGTGGCTTCGGCGCGCTGCTCTTCGGTCGGCTCCGGGCCGGCGGCCCGGAGGGCGTCGAGATCGGCTCCGGCGACCCACACGGCGGCGACCAACCCGGCGTGCTGTGCGAGGGCCGGCGGCCCGGGCGGAAGCACCTCGACCGGACGGCCGTTGGTGGCGACGTGGCGACCGAGATCGCACTTCGCGAGCACCCCGCGCACCCGCCGCGCGACGCCCGGACGCTGCCGGTCGTGCCAGTCGCCGACCCGAAGCGACGAGCCGGTTTCGGCGCCGTACGCGTCCGCGTGCGCCACGCGGAGCCACCACAGCTCCTCGATCACCTCGGGGTGCCAGAGCCAGCAGGAGGACAGGAATGCGTCGGGGAACCAGAGGTAGACGCGCCAGACCCACGTCGCGAGGTCGTCGAGGTCGGCTTCGGCCTGAGCGGCGTCGTCAGCCAGGAGCCACGAGCGCACACCGGGCGGGGCGACATCGCCCGACTCGACTGGTGCCGGGTCGGTCTCCGACTCGACGAGGGCAGCCACCTGCTTCCCGAGCATGGTCACGTTGTGGTCGAGCGACTCGATCCGACGGAAGGCCCGCTCCAGGGCGCGGCCGAGCGCCTCGACGGCGTTCGTGAGCTCAGCTGGTTCGGATGGGGTGGTCACAGCTCGGCTCCTCGGGTCTCAGTGTCCGCCGGAGCGGACGTGTCATCGGCGTGCCAGAGGGCGAGCTGCTCGCGGCGCTCGGCCTCGCCCACGTCACGCCCGGAGCGGGCGACCGGGTCGGAGCTGGTCCGAGGCAGTGGGATCACTGGTGCGCCCACGGGGGTCCCCTCGGCGGTATCGGCCCGGATGGCGTCCAGATCGGCCTCGTCGAGACCCCAGGCGTGGACGGGTGTTCCCAGAGGTTCGGTAGCTGCGTCCTGGTAGCCGCGCACCGCAGCCCGCGCGTCGTCGAGGGGTCGCCCGTCGCGGGCGAGCGCCTGCGCGGCGTCCTCGGCAGACATCGTCGGACCGCTCGACAGGACCGAGCCCTCGCCACCGACCAGCCCGCGCTCGTCGGACGGCGCGATGTCGGGCCGGAAGGCACCGAGGCGACGATTGGTCAGCACGAACGGGATCGGAGCGTCATCGTCGTTGTTGGGCATGGGTCACCTCCTGTGGGAGTGGGTGGAGCGGCGGAGCCGGGTATATGTCGCCCGGCTCCGCCGCGGTCACGAGCGGTCGAGCGGGCCGGGCTGGTCGTCGCCGGGCAGCTCAGGCACCGAGAACGGCCGGTACTCCGCAGCGGCCGGTCCGAGGCCGGTGAAGCGAGCGCGGAGCGCCGTCCGGCGGGCGACGACCCAGCGCGACACCGGTCCCCGGAGCACGGCCAGCAACCAGGCGGCGATCGCACGGCCCGGGTAGCGCCACAGCGACACCACCGAGAGGCCAGCCGCGACGCCGAGCCCGCCGGCTTCGATTGGCGCAGCCCACTCCGGCAACAGGCTGGCGAAAAAGCCCGTCATGTACTGCAGCCCGAGCCACAGACCGACCGCGGCGGCCCCGAGCGCGCTGGCCTGACGGCCCACCCACCGACCAGCAACCTGCAGGACGAACATCGTCACCAGGCGCGCTCGGACGGTGATCGCGTCCGGCGCGTGGTGCGCGCGGACGTCGAACCGTCGGAACGCCTGCTCGGCTCGGCCAACCACCGGCGGGATCGTCGAGGTGAAGACCACCACGCGGCCTTGCGGAAGGGTCGCGATCTGGGCAGGCGCGAGGACCGGGACCCGCCGTGTCGAGCGGGATGCGACCCGGCCGTTGAGATCTGTGGTGACGATCGGCTCGTCGCGTTCGCCAGCGAGGGTCGACCAGTAGTTCAGGTCGTCGCGGTCGCCCGTGCCACCGAACAGCACGCGGGCTCCCGAGTTGTTGATGATGGCGCTCGCCTTCGCGTCGCCGTAGCGGTCGACGAGCTGCGCCCGGCTCTGGACGCAGGCGACGATCGACACGCCACGCCCACCCATGTCGGCCGTCCACTGGTGCAGGGGGATGGGGCAGATCAGCGCTGCCTCGTCGAGGCGGAGCGCCAGGGGCGGGTCCAGGCGCCCGCCCGGGCAGAACGCGGCGAGGCGGCGGGCCTCGCGGGCGACCCAGCCGGTCATCCCGCAGACGAGCGGAGCGACCTGGTTCTCCTCGCCACCGAGCATGAAGATCGTCCCACGCTCAGCGAGAAGCCGGCTGATGTCGAGCGGGCGCCCGCCCTCCCGCACCGGGAGTGACGCGTCACGCGCGGGGCCGTGGGTAATCCAGGCCAGGGCGGGCGCGATCGTGGACGTGATCGACGAGCGGGTGCGCTCGTTGGTCTCAATGAACTGGGTGACCGCCGACTCGAAGGCCGGCTCGGGGCTGTGGTCGTGCAGCAGCCCGATGATCTCGGCCTGGTGGCGTGGGAGGTCAGAGAGCCACTTCTGGACGTCGGCCATCGTCAGGTCACCGGCGAGCGCCGCGGCGTGCATGAGCGCGGCGAGGTTCCGGCGGCCCTGGTCGTCCCAGAACTCCCGGTCGCCACCGCCACCGTGGTAACCATGGCCGGTCGCGGCGAGCATGTCCGTCGCTCGCTCGCTGGCCGTCACCGGATCCTCGCAGCCGACGAGCGGGTCGAACGTGACCGTGGACTCGCGCCCGCCCAACCCGACCGGGTTGAAGACGTAGACCGGGCCGCGACGGGCTCGCATCGGACCGACCTGGTCCAGAAGGTCGGTCCGGGTCGACGTGGCGATGACGGCGCCCGGAGCATCGACGATCTGACCAGCGAGCCACTGCGACTTACCCATGCGGGGCCCGCCGAACACGATCACGACTTCCTCGACGGCCGCGAGGACCTGCGTGGCACCGACCCGGCACAGCTTCACCGCGACCTCGGAGACGGGCAGCTTCGCGAGCTGCGCCCAGCGGTCGCTGCGCCCCTCGAGCGCGAGTGACGGCCGCAGGGTTCCGGCGCGCCGGCGCATGGCGACCGCGCCGCGGTGACGGAAGATGTCGAGCCCGGACGCGACACCGGACTTCCGGCGGATCGCGCTGCCCCACCGCGTCACGGTCGCGGCAGTACGGGCCCACCGGTGCCACACGAACGCCGCTGCGAACAGCAGGAGCACCACGATCACAAGCGGGTTGGTGCTCCGCAGGAAGGAGGTGCCGAACAAGGTCGCGCCAGCGGCGCAGCCGAACGCCATCGGGCGAGCGCCTCGGCGCCAGGCGACGCGCGAGCCGAAGGTGAGGATTGTCGTCAGGACGAGGGCGTAGACGTTCATGCTCGTGATCCGTTCAGGTGGGGAGCGGCCTCACGGGGCTCCGCAGAAGTGGCCGGCCGCGCCCGGTCGAGAAGGCGGCGGGCCTCGTACTCGGTGATGTCCAGCTCCCGTGCCAGGCGACGTCGCCCGACGCCGGCGGCGATGAGCTGGGCGGTGCGCTCGTCCTCGACGACCAGGGGCGCGGCATCCCACAAGCGGGACACTCCGTGCTCGTCGAGCGAGTCATCGGCGTAGGCCTCGGCGGCGAGCTCGTACGGGATCGGCTGCTCGTCGAACTCGTGGACCTGCTGCGGGCGCCCGACGAGAACGGCCAGGTGGACCACGGCGCCGAGTACGGCTGGCGCCACAGCGGAGACGATCACGACGACCCACCACGCCGGCTCCAGCCGGAACGCTTCCAGCCCGTGGCCCAGCGCGTTGGCCGCGACCGACATCGTCAGCAGTGCCAGAGCGAGCGTGCGGGCGAAGGAACGCGCGGCCTGATTGGCCTGGCCGCCCAACCAGACAAGGGATCCAGCTGCGGCTCCAGCGTCGATGACCACCGGCAGCAGCCACGCGAGCTGCGCGGCGAATCCGCAGACCAGCGAAAGGTCGCGCAGCGCGGAGAACGACAGCACGGCGGCCGCAGTGGCGACCACACCCAGCAGCACGTAGAGAGTGATCCGGGAGTTCATCGGACATCACCGCCCGCCGCCGTCGCGGCGAGGCGGCGCCACTCACGCGCCGAGCAACCGCAGTCCACGGCACGTGCCCGACTCAGCGAGCGCGCCTTGATCATTGCCACGCGGTAGATGTGCGCGAGGTCGCGGGGTGCGTGATGTCGCAGAACGGCCCACCACCCGGCCTCACGCGCGTAGAGCAGCGCCAGGGCCTCCTGGATTTCCGCGGACCTTGTGGAACCGGTCGCGTCGGACTTGATGGACTGGCTGTGCAGCCACGAGATGGCTGCACCGATCTCCGCGAGCTCGCGGAGAGCCCGGCTCCTGGACGCGGCAGCGGCGCTCATGACGGGTCCTCGACGGCGATGTGGCCGATCTCGGACCAGAACCGCTGCGCGGCTTGCTCGGCGACGTCGAGATCGCGCTGGAGCAGGCCGGCCAGCCCACACGCCATGATCAGGCGCTCCGCTGGGTCGTGGCCGGGCTCGTCGTCCCTCAGCGTGCGTCGGTCGCCGTATCCGGCGATCTGGATCCGCAGCACCGCGAACAGATGGGACAGCGCCTGCAGCGTGTCGACGACCTCGCCGGTCAGGTTGTAGAAATCGGAGTGATCGGGCGTCGCCGCGCGCTGGGAGAGCGTCGCGGACCGCCAGGCGTCCGCCGCTGCAGTGGCGCGGATGATCGCGACAGGGCGCTCGTCGTTGTGCAGCGAAGTCACTAGACTCGTTGTCCTTCCGTGATTCGTGTCCTCAGCAGGGCGTTTGATCGTGAGATCTGGAGGGGAGTTGCGGTTGCCGCCGCACTCCCCTCCGCCTTGGGTTGCGCGCGGAGCCAGCGGCAGACGGTTCGGTGCGAGACCTGGCAGTGCTCCGCCACCTCGTCGACCGAGTGGCCGGCCCGAAGCGCGTTGATCCCGGCCTGCCGGTTCTCGGCCCTGGTCGTGCTGCCGGTCCGCCTGCGAAGCCGACCCTCGAACTCGGGCCGGACGTCGGGGTGGAGCCGCTGCCGCTCGAGCGCGGTGAGGCCGCCGGCGATCCCGTACGGCATCCGGCGCAGGGCCTCGTCGAGGCAGCGCTGCCGCACCGGGCACGCGGCGCAGACGGCCTTGGCCTTCCGGATCTGCTCGGTGAGCGCGGGCGCCTCGTCGTCGCTGTCCTGGATCGGGAAGAACAGCTCAGTGTCGAAGCAGCGACATGCGGCGTAGTTCCGCCAGTCCCGTCCTCCGTAGTCGGGGTTCGTGCTGGTCATGGCCTGCTCCTGAGTGATCGGGACGTCAACGGTGTGGGGCCCGGCAGTGGGTGGCGGGTGCTGTCCCCGCCGCCGCAAGAGCGCCCGGCTCGGCCCGAGAGGCTCGCCGTCCAGGGCGGCCGCAGGCCGTCGCCGCAGGCGATCGCGCAGCGACCCTTGACGGGGAGGCGGGCCGTGCGAAGCTCCGGGCCCCATGCCGCCCGCCGGAGGCGGTCCATCGGGTGCTCGTGCCCGTCGCGACTGACGCCGCTCAACCCGACGCCTTGGAGTTGGCGGGCGCCGTCAGTGGTTCCGACGCCTTCGAGACGTTGGACAGGATGTCGCCGATCGCGCCGGGCAGGCCGGAACCCATGGGCGTGCTGATGAACAGCACGAGCGCGATGAGGGAGAAGACGATCGCTCCCCCGGCCACCCGCGCCTTCGCGCAGATGAACGCGCCGAGGATCGCGAAGAAGATCAGGACGCCGATGCTCATCGCGCGCCCCCGGCGATCTGAACCGTGCTGGCGGCGATCCGTGCGATAGCCGCGGCCTGCTCGTGGCGCCACTGCCGCGTCCAGCCGACGAGGTCGACGCAGCGCCCGGTCGCGAGCACGTCGTCGACGAGACGGTCGAGGACCGCGCCCGGAACGATGTAGCGCCCGCCGATCTTGAGCCCGGGGAATGTGCCACCTCGCAGGTGCCGGTACAGGGTCGACTCGTCGAGTCGCACGATCTCGGCGGTCTCGGCCGCGGTGAAGAAGACCGGCCGGCTCACCACCGTCAGGTCATGGTCGGTGGTCACGGAGCTCTCCTCGTTCGGTCCGGTGGGCTGGGTGTGCAAGTCATGCATCGCGCTTCCCCTCCTGCGCTCAGCTACCAGTTTAACGCTCATATTGAGCTTAGATTGATAGTTAGTCAACAGCGTTCCGCGCGTGAAGTGCGCGCGGGATCGCGCTCTAGCTACGCTCGGCGCACCTCAGAAGGCTGGAGAGTGCGTGAACCAGGACTGGCCCGCCGTCGCAACGGCGCTGCGCGACCGGCTCGACGAACAGGGCATGACGATGACCGACCTTGCGGCTCGGTCCGGCGTCTCGCTGACGACCGTCCGCGAGCTGGTGCACGTGCTCAACACCCGGAAGCGCCAGCCCCGCACGCTCGCGGCGCTCTCCACCACGCTCGGATGGCCCGCCGATCACCTCGGCTCGGTCCTCCGCGGCCGAGGTGGCGAACCGGCACCGGACGAGCTGGCCACCATCCGCAGCGAGCTGGTCGACCTGCGCCGCCGTGTTGAGGCGCTGGAGAAGTCGACCGGCGAGCGGTAGTAGCACTGGCATCTCCCGCTCCTCCCGGTAGGTCGTTCGTCTGTCGTGCGGCACGGGAACCAGAGTGGATTTCTGGAACGCCCACGAACAGGGCGCACTAGGGAGCACACTTGTGCACCGGGCACACGGAACGGGGGGGTGTGTGGCGTGCCGACGAACGAACGGCTGGTCAGGCTGATGACCGAGGCCGGCTTCGTCGACGACAACGGCGATCTCTCCAGGAAGCGCTTCGCTCGCGAGGTGTCGACCGCTGCAGGCGGAAAGACCTACTCGCACACGTACGTCGCGCGCTGGCTCTCCAACGCGCGCCCCCGAGACGACGCCACCCGAGCCGCGATCCGCGAGGCCCTCGGCGTCCATCTCGGCCGTGTAGTCGCTGAGGACGAGCTCGGCTTCGCGATGCCCGATACCGCCTCGTCCGATCTCGGGCTGGCGTACCCCGATCGTCCAGAGACGGGCGTGTCGACCGTCGTCGAGCTGCTAGTCGCGGATCTGGCCGACGCGTCGGCACTCAGACGGGCACCGACGAGCTCCAGCGCATGGAACGACGCCTCATTGGCGTGGTTGGTCAGCTCGCAGAAGCCGTTCGGCGAGGCGAAGCCAGGCAAGATTGGATTGGCTGACGTCGAGCGACTTCGTGCGATGCGAACTACGTTCGACCGGCTCGATGGATCCTTCGGCGGCGACCACGCACGCGGGGCGCTGGTGCACTACCTCCGTGGCGAACTGCCTCGGCTGCTCCGAGCCGACGGACAGAGCGAGGTGCGCAAGGCGCTGTTCGTTGCCGCGGGGGAGGCAACACAGCTCGCGGCATGGATGTCCTACGACTCAGGCCGCCACGGACTCGCGCAGCGCTACTTCATCCAGGCTCTCGGCCTGGCCGACGCCGGCGGCGACCGCCTCCTCGCAGCGAGCATCCTCGACGCGATGTCGCACCAGGCGAGCTTCCTCGGCAAGTACCGCGAGTCGGCCCACATGGCCAGGGCAGCACGACTGGGCACCGAATCGGCCGGCGTCCCGATCCTCACCTCGCACTTCTACGCTATGGAGGCTCGCGCGCTCGCTCGGACCGGGGATGCAGCCGACTGCGACCGCGCCATGACCGGCGCTGTCGAGCACTTCGAACGCGCCGTTGACGGCGAAGGTCCGGAGTGGATCAGCTACTTCGACGCGTCCGAGCTGGCCGCCGAGATGGCCCACTGCAACCGCGATCTCGGCCGACCCGATCAGGCCATCGAGTACGCGACACAGGCGCTCGGCGCCGCCCCGGAGGAGAGCATCCGCAGCAACTTCTTCGTCGCGATGGTGCTCGCCGACGCCCACGTCGACCGCGGCGACATCGAGGAGGGCGTCCGCGTCGCCGAGCAAGCCTTCTCCGCCGGCGACGCCCTGCAGTCCGCTCGCTGCCAGGGCTACGTCGGCGAGTTCCGCGAACGCTTACTACGCCACCGCACGAGCCCAGTCGTCCGCGAGTTCGCATCCACCGTTCGTGGACACCACCTGTGGACGCCGCCGAGCGGCGCTCAGTAAGCGCCCCAGTCCCGACGGCTACCGCCGGTCCGGATCGCATGGATCCGCTTCGTGGCCTCCTTGGCCGCCGCCGCGTTGCCGGCCGCCTTCTTCGCAAGCCAGGACGTCATCGAGATCTCCCGCATTGCAGCGAGATCCTCGTACCCCTCCCACTGCATGATGTCCCAGCCGTAGACCTCGACGAACGTCGCGTACTCCTCGTCGGTGTGCCACCCGAACCGCTCCGCGAAGATCGCCGTCTGGATCAGGTCGTACTCACGCGGACCGATTGAGACGGAGTCGAGGTCGATGAGCACGGCCCGTCCGTCGTCGCCAAGCAGCACGTTGCCTACGTTCGCGTCGCCATGGATGACTCCGCGCTCCAGTACGAACGGCAGGCTGTCAAAGCTCTCGCGAGCCCAGCGATACCGCTTCTTCAGGAACTCGGCGTCGTCTACATCCAGTCCTTGGTAGGAGGGCAGGTGCATCGACGAATCACCGAACGGATGCGACTGTGGCAGCTCGAGGCCAGCCGGCGCCATCAACTGGTGCAGCTCGCGAATCAGCCGTGCAACTTCAGCGATCGGCGCGTAGACCTCTCCATCACACACAGACTTCCACAAAGTAACGACGCACCCGTTAACGGCAATAGGTTGCTCGATCGCTAGCGCCGGTGCGACCGACAGACCGACCGACTTAAACCACCGCGCAGCCGCTATCTGTTTATCCGCGTTGGCAAGCAGAGCAAGATCCGGTGCCACACGTGCAACAACGTTCGCTCCGAGCCGGAACACACCGTTCGAGCCCATCCGGATGAGTTCCACGGACTCGGGCTCGGACTCTGATGCAAGCCCTGAAACCAGCGCGGCACCTACTACGGCGGCTCGAGCCGATTCTTCAGTGAACATCTGGACAACAATCTTGCCGTAAATACAGCCAAACGCAGGTCACGTCACCCCGATCTTGGTTGCCGCCGTGCCGCAGCCAAGGCTACGCGGCGTCCGACAGTCGGCGGAGGTACGCACTCACACTTGTGGGACGGCGACCACCCACCGCGACAACCGGGCCTCCCGCGTCCCAGCGGGAGTGGTCGCGCACGAAGGCCAGACCCACGCTCATCTCCGCCGAGGCTGCCGCTTCCGCCCCGGCCAGTACGTCATCACGGCGCCGAACTGCTAGGCCACAACCAACCCGCATAGCATGCGTCGCACACCGCCGAGTTGACCGAAAAGTCCAGGACGCACGGCAGCGTCACGCGTGGGCGCCCACCAACATCCAGCCTTCGCGACTGACGGCACGTCGACTGCGGCTCATACATGCCCAGCCACGCGCCCTACGGCGATCGACCCGGCGCTGAGAACTCACGCTAGATGCGGCCCGACCGTGTGTACCCGAAGATGGGCTGTGGCCCGCCGTGGCCGACCAGCTACCGCCGGTGCGCAGAGTCCGCACGTCGCGCCACTGGCCTACGCTGTCGCATCACCCTGACACCCGGCGGTCGACCACACGCAGCCGGATCACCAGCCGCTACCCACCGGAACGGGGTGGCGTTGCAGTCTTGTCGTACCCCTGCGCGAGAATCACACGGAAGTTCGTTCCCGAACGCGGAGGGCCCCATGAGCATGCGTGCCGAACAGTCCCAGGGCGCGCTCTTCGACGCCAGCCCGCCAGCGCGCGACCGGCACCAGGCGCTCCGCGTCCAGTCGATCCCGGTCGCCCGGATCCGCGCCGAGGACGGCCTCGACCGCAAGCGAGACCGCGAGGGTCACCGAGAACTGCAGCGCTCGATAGAACGCTTCGGCGTACTAACGCCAATTACGGTCCGTGCGGCCGATGATGGGTCTGACGACTTCCTACTCATCAAAGGGCAAGGCCGAACACTCGCATGCCAGATACTCGGAATGGAAGAAGTTCCTGCGATCATCGTAGACAACACCTTCGCCACCGATGAAAAGGTCCAGCAGTTCCTTGTAGAGAATGTTGCACGCCTGAGGATGCGACCGGTCGATCGCGCCCTCCTCATCGCCCACGCCCGCCAAGATGGAGAAGAGACTTCCTCCGTTGCGGGTCGCTTCGGCGTTAGCGCAGCAACTGTCCGCCGACTCGAAGCCCAACTCGACGGAGCGACCAGACGCGAAGTCTCTGCGCTCAGAGACGGCACCGTCAACCTGGCACTGCACGCTGTAATAGCCCGTCATGTAGCACTCGAAGAGCGAAGCGACATTGTCGCGGAAATCGCAAAACACTCGCTCCGCACAAAAGAGGTCGACGAACTATTCAAAGCGTTAGGGTGGAGAAGGCTGGCAGATCTTGGGCCTAAATATGGCGTGGAACGTCTACTATTGATCAGCTGGGCTTGTAACGAGCTGGCCAAGATGGATAGCGACGATCCGGCGGAGCGCCTAGATCTCCTAGCCGAACGACTTCCGTTGAGCTTCTCCGCCTCCACCCCCCGAACTCGTGCGGTTACGACACCGTGAACATCACCGAGATAGCAATCGACGATTTGTCCTTGAGCGACGACCTCCGGCGATCCGGAAGTGCAAAGCAATTCGAAGACCGCCTGCGCGCATCCATTGAGGAAATCGGACTCGTCGAGCCTTTGAAAGTGGCAACGCTCCCGATGGGGGATGGCTACCTCGTCGTCGACGGTGCGCTCCGCCTCCGGGCGATCCGGCAAATTCGCCAATCTGACCCTACTCGCTTCAACAGCGTTCCAACCTATATCACCGACTATGCAAAGCGTTTCGAAATTCGCTATCAGACGGATATATACCAGGACCTCCTGCCGAGTCAGTTGGCTTCACTTGTAGAACATCTACATAAGACGGAATCAATCAAGAAGACCGATATTGCACGCTATATCGGCGTGTCGCCAACGACGCTACGCAACTACACCGGCCTGTGGCGCCTCCTGCAGCGTGGTGGACTTTTCGCGCGGATCGTTGACCTCATGGATGTCGCCGTTCTGCCGTCTTCGAACCCGTACGCTTGGCTTCGACTGACCGACACGGGACTACGCCACGTCATTGAAAAGAAGATGGCGACAGAAGAGATATCGGCAGAAATCTGGCTGGAGCACGCTACGATCGCAGCTCGTCAGGGGCATGGAACACGCTTCACGACTGGCTACGTCGAAACAGTCACAGGCGACCTAGCTGACGAATTATATCGAGAAGCTAGCGAAACGCGTGACATAAAGCGTGACTTAGGGCTCCGACGTTCCAGTTCGACAACTATTGCACTGACAGACCGGCCTTCGGCACCACGCCCAGACCGCTCCAAAGCACTGCGACGACTCGGCCGCGTCTCCAAGAACACGACTGATCCCGTGTTGCGTGCAGCCGCACTCGCCTTCGAGGACTACTTGCGATGATTAGCCGTGAGACCAATTTTTCAAACGCATTCTTTGAGATTCCTGAATCTGAATCCATAGATGGCGGAACCACGACGTCGGGTCCCCTATGGCATAGCGCCAACACCCGTTGGGGCCACTCCATGCACACCATGTGCTCGTACCACGGCATGTTTCCTGCAAAGTTGGCGCACTATTTCATTCAAGCGTACACAGAGCCCGGCGACCTCGTCGTCGATCCATTCAGCGGCCGTGGGACTGTCGCCCTTCAAGCAAGGGTTGAGCAGCGACGAACTATCTGTAACGACCTGAACCCGCTTGCGTACACGCTGTCCAGCGCAAAAGCGGCACCGCCAACGTGGGCGTCCGTGATGGAACACGTAGCGGACCTTGAAGACCAGTTTAGCCAGTCCACCACCAGCGCAGAGCCTGTCTCTCCCGACATTCAAATGCTATACCATCCGCACACACTCAAGCAGCTTTGCTACCTGCGGAATCACCTTCACACGCGCCCAATCGCTAAATGGGACGCCGCAGACTTGATGCTCGCAGGCGCCCTCGCAGGAATCATGCACGGCTCCCATCGCAGAGACGGCACATCTCAGTATCTCAGTATCAGCATGCCCAATACATTCAGCATGTCACCAACATATGTGGCAAAATTCATTGCAGAGAAGAAGCTAATCGCGCCTCGCCAAGACGTCTTTGAGCGGATCCGAGACAAGCTGGCACGTCTCTATGTCGACGCGACTGATGGACCGGAAGGTCTGACGTACTTCGACGACGCCAGCGCCTTCCTCGATGATGAGCGGATGGAGCCTCGCTCAGTATCGCTCGTTCTTACTTCTCCACCATATTTGCAAGTTGTCAACTATGGGACTGCAAACTGGATTCGCCTTTGGTTGCTCGGCGTCGACGAGGTTGGCCGGGAGAGAGGAGCAGGTCGTCGTTCTCTTGACATGCTGCTTGATCATCGGCACACCTACTCGTCATACAAGACATTCATGCGCGGCATTTTGCGAGGCATTGAACGAGTCCTCGCCCCAAACGGCGTTGCTGCAGTAGTTATCGGTGACGTGACTCAACCCGGCAAAGACCGTGTTCCCCTCGCACAGCGACTCTGGGAAGACGTTAGCGACGACACTGGGCTTCGGCTTGTCACACTCATCGAGGACCACTTGCCAATTGAGAGTAAGGTCAGTCGAATCTGGGGTGAAACGAAAGGTCAAGCCACCGATAAGGACTGCATCCTCGTGCTCGCCAGGATCGGTGAAGATGTACCAGAGATAGCACGCTCAATTGACTGGGACGAGCCATATCGCGACGGCGGGCCCGATGCCGCACACACTCGACTGAAGTCAATCCGCTCGGCCGATTAGCGCCATCGCGTTAAGTCATTTGCGCAAAGTATGACTCATGCTACTACCGTTCATCCGAATCGACGATTTTGGCCACGGATGCCGCGATCTCGCCGAGGGTCTCGTTCTCGTCTAGTCGCTTCGCAATGTCGCGAACGCCGAGCTCTGCCAACTTTTCGGCCGTCGCAAAAGGTCGGTTGATGTCGCCGACTCCAAGAATTCCAAGCAAGTCGCGAATGCTACCGTTGCTTTCGAGCGTACCTAGCGCGCTGAACTTAGTAACTTGGCCACCGGGGGCGTCGGCTGGATCAAATTCAGCGCCAACGGCATAGGCGATTGCGAATCGGTACGCATCCTGCTCGCTGCCATCGAAGTGCTTGAAAGCAATCGACTTGATCATTTCGTTTGCTTCCGGAGTTAGACCAACCTGTTGCTTGTCATCCTGCGCCTTCGTCACTTTACTGCGTCCTCACGATCGTGGCATCTTCCGGATCGTTATTGGGCCGAATGATGCGATAGGCCTGCCCAATTCGATCACCCATTATGCGGTTGGCTTCATCTTCCGTCAGTTCCCCAGACTGCACCAGTAGTATCGCCTGGCTACCTAGATCAGGAACCCACTGTCGTAGTACGTTCGCTCGATGCTCTAGATCGAGGCGCGCAAGCGGGCTGTCAAGAACAACTGGCCCACCTTGTACCGCTGCTCGTTTAAGAGCCCCAATCAGCGACAACGCAATCAGCTGCCGGCCACCTTCACTTGTCCTCATCGATGGTCCCCTACGGCCAACCAGATCTACGCGGTAGTCGTGTCCGATAGTTACGCCATCGTAGCCGCTTGGATCACGAACTAGCCGCATAAACATTGATGATGCCGCGCGCTCGATTTCAGCCCGCGTACTTTCACGATAACGATCGATTGTGCCCGCCACCAGTTCTTGAACGTACTCGAAGAAGAACGCCTCGGCGGCGAGCACTGGCTGATCGCTGCCTAGACGGCGCAACGCGCTAGCTAGGCGGTTCTGGTCAGTTTGCAATTTCAGCTGCGTACCATCGATGACTCTTAGTCGGCCTTCATATGTCTTGATGGTCTGTTCTAGCGCCTCCTGATCTCGACCGAGCTGGCGAATTTGCGCTGCATCGTTGTCCCGAAGGCGATCTTTAATCGTCGCCAGACGACGCTGTCGGTCAAACTGTTCGCGCTGAAGCCGGAACAATTGGGCTTGCTTTTCTTGATACGCGGGAATAGTGGTGGTGTCAAGTAGGGCCCGGATTCGACGTTCCAACGGCAGATCAGGTCCATCGCCAGATTCTTCACGTAAGACCTCAAGGTCTCTCCTCGAGTCTTCCAGCATCCGAACCGTTGCGGCGTCGGCCGGCGGCAAGCCTTGGTTACATGTAGGGCACGTGCCACCCTTTACGCGCTTCTCAAGAAGATCGACACGAGATCGAGCGTCCAGAATGGCGGTCTGCTTCGCGTTAGCAGCGTCATTCTTCGCCACGACGCGATCCAGTGCAGATTCAAGGCGAGCACTCGCAGGGGACAACCACCCGAGAGATAGCACTCGAGCCATGTCGGCGCGGAGACTATCACTATCAGCGTCCGAACCTTTGATTTGAGACTCTAAGGTCTCCATCTCGCGAGCGTCTGCTTTCAGCTCAGAGATCGACGCCATTCGGTCCCGAATCGACTCAAGGTCGATGCGAGCCTTTTGCAATGACTTCGATACTTCTTTCCTATCTTTATCCAGGCCGGCCTGCTGCGACTTTAGTTCCCTGAGTTGGAGGTTCGCCTTATCTTTGTCGGCCTTATTCTTCAGGGCTTTAGTTTGTCGCTGCAAGACGTCAGTCGTAAGTACAGCGATATCGCGGCCAGCCATTTGAAGAGCTGGGATACCTAATACGCTTTCAATGCTGTCCTTGAGCAGGTCGCGTTCTCGATCCGAGTTGAGCCGATCGTAGAATTCTCGCAATAGTTCACCGTCGAAGAGAAAGAACTCAGAGATTTGCGGGTGAAGTAGCCTTGCTATTTCGGCCTCAACCGCAGCTGCCTGAATCACAGTCGTGCCGACGCGCAAATCGACGGAAGTTCGCGGCGCAGAGAGGTTCTCAAAATTGGCAGTTCGGGTCAAATGATGCGGGATTCCATCAGCAGAAAATTTGATGTCGACCTGCATATCTAAGTCGCCGTCGGATGCTGCAGGCCGATTCAAGTATTCACTTAGGCCTCGGGCTGACTGTTCGGCAGTTTTGTTAGCCTCTGGGCTGCCATAAAGACACCACCGCAATGCCCGAAAAATGCTTGTTTTGCCAAGTGTATTTTCGCCGTGGACAACAACGATTGGCCTGTCGTCGGCAGTGGTTAAGTCGACGTTGTCTACCTTGCGGTACGGACCAAAGTTCGTCAGGCTGACGCCTTCGAATCTTAGGCTCATTTCTCTAGCTCCAATCGGCCTAGAATTCTCTGACTGATCTGCTCTTGCATCGAGTTGAGCTCGCGTTTAAATTTGGAACGGTCGTCATCAAATTGGTGACGCCAAGCGAGTGCGATCAGTGCCTCGTAATCTTCCTCGTGGAAGGCGGCGGCCGCCGCGCCAAACCTTCTCCGCATCTCTCCTCCCGCTGCGACTTCAATCAAGGCCGCTAATGCGCCTTGGCGTCCGTGCCCAGCGCTAGTGCTCGGTCCATCGTTCATAGTCAATCTGAATCCTCGCTGTCATCGTCTAGATCATCCGGCAAGCCAATAGGATCGCGGCTCAGCGAGACTATCGCCTTAAGGCGATCCCGAGATGCAGGATTACGCGCCAAGCGTGCGAACTCCAAAGCGCGCTGTGCCTCGCCCTTTGTGAGACCACCCCCAATGGAATCAACGAGGATCAAGTCATGAACCTCGGCACTTACTTTTCCAGTAGATGGCGAGCGTCTCAGGACTCGGCCTCTGCGCTGTATGTACTCCCGCTCAACGGTGGAACTTGCCACTATTAGCGCGTGGTCAGTGACCGGAACGTCGATACCTTCGTCCAAGCAGCGAATAGCGACTACGATTCCACCATGATCGCGGAGGCTATCGAGTACGGCGCTACGCTCGCTCCTCATCCCGGCATAGAACTCTAGAACTGGCAGACCCGCATCTAGGCACTCTTGCGATACTGCTCTCATCTGATTGATATCGTCACAGTAGACGAGCCAGCGGTCGCCTTCGCGATATTCGGAGCGCAGAATTTGAACAGCGGCCGGAATCTTCTTCCGGGCTTGCTTCAGCACCCTTGCACGTCGTATCAGTTGCATACGTAGAGGACTGTCAGGATCATCTACGGACGCTCCTCGTGCCATCAGGTGGCGAATCTTGTCGCTAATCTGTTCGTAGAGTAGAGTTTCATCACCCTCAAGCTCTACTTCGTGCAATCTGTAGTCGTACGGCACTAGCAGGTCCAACATCAGAGCCTCGGCCAGGCCAATTGTTGGGTTCAACACCTCCCCAAAGAATTCCAGGAGGCGGTCCGTGCCGTTGGGGTCAAACTGTCGACGAAATGTGGCGCTCAGCCCTAGCGTCGCACCGCTCTCAACTGACTCCAATGCTGGCAAGACTCGCCGGCTGCCAGCTCGGTGCATCTCGTCAGTAACGACCAGCAAATGCTGACCACCGCGAAGCCTCTTTTGAAAATCTGGGCTAGCAAACGTTTTGTTCGTTACAACTACAACTCGCTGAGCTGTCCCTGCATTCTCACGCGTCGTAAACAGGGGTAGCATGGCCAACCAGTTGCTCTTGCTGTGACCACCGCCGGCTGGCAGTATTTGTGCATCGGGAAGCTCTTGTTCAATTTCGCGAATCCACTGTTCATGCAGGTCTTGCCCGGGAACCATCACGATCGACGCCCCACCGTTGGCTGCCCAACGTCTAATCCCGTCAATCGCTGTAAGCGTTTTCCCTGCGCCGGTCGCGAAATTTACGATTCCCCTGTGGTTATGTGTCTCCCAGTCCGCAAGGACCCGCCTCTGATGTTCCATCAATGGGCGGCTTCTCGGATCGTCTCGTGGTCGCTGGCGGAGACTCCGCACCTGATCGACTGCGTAGTCCAAGTCGGATTCAGATATTGCGATAAGCTGCTCACGGGTAACGTCTTCCAAGTACGCTACCTGAACTCCTGGTTCTTGCCCTCTCCACATCTGCGAGAAGTTGTCATTATGGCCGCGCGTCCGTAGCAGCTCGGATTCATTCTTCCAGCTGCAGAATGTCTCGAACGACTCATGGTTAAGGCCCCATGCGCGCCATGTCTCATTCGCGCTTCCGGTGAAGGATACTCGTTTACCTTCGTCGTCTTCGAATATCCCCAGCTTGTCGTGGAAGATGCCATTCGGATCATCGGCGAAGGCTATACGTACGTCGATGATGCCGTTCGCAACGAGGGTCCCTAGTAGCCTTGTAGCTGGGACAGCCTGTGGATTCCGCAGTAGCATCTCGAGATCGTCACGTACGGTCTGCTGCGCCCATCTGCTTACTTCATCAGCAGACTTCATTGCCTCGAAGTCGCCGGTCGATAGCGCCGGAGAACAGATCAGACGCATACGCCCGCCGCGTCGAACGAAATCCGAGAATGCGATTGCGAGCACCTGGTATAGCGTGCTTGAAAAGTATCCTACGGCGCGATCGTACCGCAACGACTCTTGTAGACACGGCACGTAGAACTCATCAATTAGAGAATTCCGGCCCGAGCGGTATGACGTCTCCAGATCGAGGTCACGCAGCACTCGTTCGACCCCTCGGTCGGCAGCTACCGGCGAGGCTGGCCTTCTGGCCTACAGCCTTGCTCCATCGTGGCATCTCGAGCGCGCCTGAGGGTGACATCCAGCAGAGTGTAGGGCTGTCACGGTGTGTGATCCATGCCTCGCTGAGTCACGCACATCGATCGCCCGTGCGGTCGGCAGTGCGTGCCCCGTCAGTGCCTCTGATCTCGCCCTCGGTACTGCGGCTTGCGTGTTGCCACGCAGCCATCGGCTACGACCTCCTCTGCGTCGGGCACGTCACGGGTTCGGCAACCCCGGGCGGACCGGCATCCGAGAGCCGATCGTGCTGGCTGCGGACCGGTCAGCAGATCCGACCCACGCTGCGTAGTGACGCAAGGTTGTCGTTCCGTCGCCGTGCCCGAGTCGGCCAGCCACAGTTCGGAGATCGACTCCCGCAGTTAGCAACTCGGTTGCGGAATAGTGGCGGAGCTCCTTGAGTACCGTATCGATACCGAGTTTGGCTACCAGCCGGCCGTATCGCCGAGTCAGCGATGCAGGGTCGCGCGGCTGACTGTGGTCGGTCTTCGCCGAGAACACCCAAGTCCGATCGGTCAGCGATCCGCCAAGGAGTCGCAGCTTCTGACCCGTGTTCTCTTTGTGCCGTCGTAGGAGGTCGACCGTCGATGCATCGATCGAGACCCTCCGCATCTGGTGCGTCTTGGTGTCCTTGACAACCATCCCATCGGCTGTCCGCACGTAGTTTTCGTCGAGGCGCACAACGCCGACCGCGAGGTCGATGTCCTCCCACTGCAGCGCGACAACCTCGCCGCGGCGCGCGCCGAGTACAGCGGACAGCCAGATGAAGAGACCCCACTCGGCGTCGGCAGCCCATGCCGCCTGGACGATCCGTGCCATCTGCTCGCTTGTCGGGGGTTTCGGCTGTGGTCGAGGCTTGATCGGCGGCCGGACCGACGGCATTGGGTTGAAGGCGATCCAGCCCCAGCGGACGGCAGCGGAGCAGGCGCCGGACAAGATCGCGTGGATCGACCGAACGCTCGAGGCCGCGTAGGGCTTGCACTTGTGTCGCGTGCAGCCGGCGCCGATGCAGTCGTGCGAGCCCTCCTGGGCGTGCCTCTCGATGGAGGGCCGGCCGTTGCAGAGGGCCCGGCACCGGCGGAGGTGGGCGTACCACGGCTCGAGCCTCTGCGCGGCCTCACGCACGAACAACATGAGCGGGACGTCCGCGAGCTTTGGCTCGATGTAGATCCGGATCTGGGCGTCGTACGTCATGCGTGTCGTCGGATCGATCTCGTGCTGGGCCATCCAGCGCTCCACGAGCGCGCCGACGGTCGCGCGAGTCCGGGCGACCTTGAGATCGTCGGCGTCGGCCAGGAGGCGTGTACGGAGCTTCTCAGCCTCCTTGTAGGCCGCCCGCTCTGCGCGCTCACCAGTGCCGTCGATCGGCACGCTCTCGACAAGCACGATCCGCTCGCCCGTGGACGGATCCTCGCCCGCTGAGACTCGAACCTCCCAGCACCGCGCCCGCCGGCGGATGCTCCCGCGTTGCCTCGCGACGGAGGCGCCCCCTCGATCTGCCACGAACGGAAGCTAGCAACGTTCGTGGACCGGTTCGTGGACCGAGATCAACAGTGAATCCCAGCAAGATCACAGGCCCTGACCGTTCATGCTGGTCAGGGCCTGTTTTGCGTGGTGCGCCCGAAGGGATTCGAACCCCTAACCTTCTGATCCGTAGTCAGATGCTCTATCCGTTGAGCTACGGGCGCCTACTCTTCAGTTGTACCGGTGCAGCCTAGCAAGGCCGTTCCAGCGCGGAGGCTCCGGGATTTGAACCCGGGATGGGGGGTAACCCCAAACCGCATTAGCAGTGCGGCGCCATAGACCAGACTAGGCGAAGCCTCCCGAAGCCTTGCGGCCCCCTGCGTCGTAAAGGTTACACAGGCCCGTCCAGCGGGTTCACGACCCCCCGGGTGCGAGCGCCAGGAAGGGGTCGAGGGCGTCCGGGTTCTGCAGCGCGCCCCTGCTCACGGCCTTGTCCGGCGCCACCCCCGCCAGGATCTTCTTCACCGGCACCTCGCACTTCTTGCCGCTCAGCGTGCGCGGGACCGCCTCGACGACGACGAACCGGTCGGGCACGTGCCGCGGCGACAGCTCGCTGCGCAACGCCTTGCGCAGCAGGGGCTCCACCTCCTCCAGCGACGCGCCCGGGGCGAGCACGAGGAAGCACAACAGGGCGCCCTCCTCCTTCGCGCCGAGCTCGGTGGTGTCGATCACCAGCGAGTCGACGATCTGCTCGAAGCCCTCGACGACGGAGTAGAAGTCCGCGGTGCCCATGCGGACGCCACCGCGGTTGAGCGTGGAGTCGCTGCGCCCGTAGATCACGTACGAGCCGCGCGGGGTGCGGCGCACCCAATCGCCGTGGCGCCACACGCCCGGGTAGTCCTCGAAGTACGCCTCGCGCAGGCGGGTGCCGTCCGGGTCGTTCCAGAACATCACGGGCATCGACGGTGTGGGCTTGGTGATCACCAGCTCCCCCACCTCGTCGAGGAGCTCCTTGCCGGCCTCGTCGTAGGCGACGACGTCCGCGCCCAGGGCCGCGCAGGAGATCTCGCCGAGCCACACCGGCACGGTCGGGGACGAGCCGACGAACGCCGCGCACACGTCGGTGCCGCCGGAGACCGAGCAGATCTGGATCGACCCGCCCACGGCGTCACCGATCCAGCGGAACCCCTCCTCCGACAGCGGCGAGCCCGTGGAGCCGATCGCGCGTATGGCGGAGAGGTCGAACTGGTCGCGGGGGCGCAGGCCCGCCTTGAGCGAGCTCTGGACGTAGGGCGCCGACACCCCGAAGTAGGTGACGCGGTGCCGCTCGGCGAGCTTCCACAGCGTGCCGAGGTCGGGATAGCCGGGGTTGCCGTCGAACAGGACGATTGTCGATCCGACGAGAAGTCCGCCGATCAGCAGGTTCCACATCATCCAGCCGGTGGTGGTGAACCAGAAGAACCGCTCGCCGGGCCCGAGCTCCATCTGCAGCCGCAGGGCCTTCATGTGCTCGAGGACGATGCCGCCGTGGCCGTGGACGATGCCCTTGGGCAGTCCCGTGGTGCCCGACGAGTAGAGCACCCACAGCGGGTGGTCGAACGGCACCGGCTCGAACGCCAGCGGCG
Organism: Pseudonocardia sp. 73-21; assembly: GCF_001899645.1. Lineage (GTDB taxonomy): Bacteria > Actinomycetota > Actinomycetes > Mycobacteriales > Pseudonocardiaceae > Pseudonocardia. The sequence goes on from NZ_MKVV01000074.1 coordinate 26,084, forward strand.
CGTGCCCGGCGGTGAACTCCGCCCACGGCGTGGTGTCGTCCAGCGTGGCGTCCTCGTCGAGGTACGGGACGAGGACGGTCTGGCGCAGCGTGGGGAGCTGCGCCTGCAGCGCCGTCACGTTCGGGCGGATGTCGTAGCACTTCCCGCCGTAGACGTACCCGTCGACGGCCACGAGCACCATCGGCTCGATCTGGGCGAAGCGGTCGTGGACGGCGCGGATGCCGAAGTCCGGGGAGCACGACGACCAGATCGCCCCGAGGCTCGCCGCGGCCAGGAACGCCACGAGCGTCTCGGTGCAGTTGGGGGCCAGCGCGACGACGCGGTCGCCCTTCCCGACCCCGGCGCGGACCAGCCCGGCGCGGGCGCGACCGACGGCGTCGCGCAGCTCGGCGTGGGTGACGGTGCGCTCCAGGCCGTCCTCGCGGGCGTACAGCAGCGCGATGTCGGCGTCCTCGCGGCCGGGGCCGGGCGTCAGCGCGTGCTCGGCGTAGTTGAGCGTGGCGCCGGGGAACCACTCCGCGCCGGGCATCTCCCGCGACCCCAGCGTCGCCGTGGGCGGCGTGCTGAAGCGCATCCCGAGGAACTCCGCGGCCGCCGCCCAGAAGGCGTCGAGGTCGGACACCGACCAGGCGTGCAGCGCCGCGTAGTCCGACGTGTCGACGCCGTGGCGCTCGTGCGCCCAGGCGGCGAACTCCGCCATCGGGCCGGCCTGATCGGCGGCGGGGACCCACAGGACGTCGGGGGTATCGGCCATGCCGCCAGCATGCAATCCCGGAGCACCAGGCGCCAGGGCCACGCGCGGACGTCACGAACGTGGCGCGCCGACTCGCGCACGGAAAACCGCCGACTCGCGCACCCGAAAGCGCCGACTCGCGGGTGGGACGTCAGCGGAGGTGGCTGTCGAACCAGTTCAACGTGCGCTGCCAGGCGTCGGCGGCCGTGTCGGGATCGTCGTCGAAGCGGTTCTCCTTGCGGGGGTAGACCACCACGTCCGTGGCCACCTCCGACGCCGACGCGGCGGCGCGCAGCCGGTCGATCTCCGGGTCGGTCCCGCCGTCGGCGGTCTCGCCGTAGATGCCCAGCCACGGGCAGGTGAGGCCCTTCGCCGCGTCGACCAGCGACGTGATCCGCGCCGTGGGGACGGCACCGACGTGGTCGCCGGCCACCGTGACGGCGGCACCGAGCGTGCGGTTGGCGGCCACCAGCAGGGCGACGGAACCGCCCAGGTCGAACCCGATGACGCCCATCCGGTCGGCGCTCACGTCGCGGTCGGCCAGCCAGCCGAACGCCGTGTCGGTGTCGGCCATGACCTGCTCGCCGTCGAGCCGGTCGACCTGTTCCTGGACCTGCCCGTCGTCGCCGGCCAGCTCGTCCGTGCCGTCGCGGTGGTAGAGATGGGGAGCCACGACGAGCCAGCCGTCGCCCGCCAGGCCGCCGACCAGGCCGCGCACGGCGTCGGTGACGCCTCGGGCCTCGTGCAGCACGACGATCCCCCCGCGGATCGAGCTGACCGGCTCCGCGACGGTGAGGCGCAGGGCGCTGCCGTCCACCAGGGGGACGGTCTCGGTGCGGATCTCGGTCATGGTCACAGCGTGGCACGGCACGTCGACCCCTACAGCGCCGGGCGGCTTAGTCTCACCTCATGACGCTCATCCGCGCCGATCTCGACAGCCTCCCCGCCTACGTGCCGGGCCGGGCGATCCCCGGGGCGATCAAGCTGGCCAGCAACGAGGTGCCGCTCCCCCCGTCCGCGCCGGTGCTCGCCGCCATCGCCGAGGCCGCCGCGGCCGGCAACCGCTACCCCGACCTCGCCGCCGTCGGCCTGACCGAACGCATCGCGCGGTCGCTGGGCGTCGACCCGTCGGCCATCGCCGTCGGCTGCGGGTCGGTGAGCATCTGCCAGCAGCTCGTGCAGATCTCGTGCTTCGAGCCCTCCGACGAGGTGGTCTTCGCGTGGCGCTCGTTCGAGGCCTACCCGATCGTCACGCAGATCGGGGGCGCCACGGCCGTCACCGTGCCGCTGGACGGCGACTTCCGCCACGACCTCGACGCGATGGCCGCGGCGGTCACCCCCCGCACCCGGCTGATCATGGTGTGCAGCCCCAACAACCCGACGGGCACGGTGGTCACGCGCGCGGAGCTGGAGCGGTTCCTCGCCGCCGTGGGTCCGGACGTGCTCGTCGCGCTGGACGAGGCCTACCACGAGTACGTCACCGATCCCGACGCCGCCGACGGGCTGTCCGTGCTCGACGCCCACCCCAACCTGGTGGTGCTGCGCACGTTCTCCAAGGCCTACCGGCTGGCGGCGCTGCGCGTCGGATACGCCGTGGCCACGCCGGAGATCGCGACGGCGCTGCGCAAGGTCTGCGCCCCGTTCAGCGTCAGCACCCTGGCCCAGGCCGGGGCCGTCGCGGCGCTGGACGACGCCGAGAACCTGCTGGCCGCGTGCGCCGAGGTGGTCGCCGAGCGGGTCCGGGTGCGCGACGCGCTGGTGGCGGCCGGTTACACCGTGCCGCCGACGCAGTCGAACTTCGTCTGGCTCTCCCTGGGCGAGCGCACGGCCGCCTTCGCGGCGCACTGCCTGGAGCACAAGGTGATCGTGCGCCCGTTCCATCCCGACGGCGTGCGCGTCACGGTCTCCTCCCCCGCGGAGAACGACGCGTTCCTCGAGGCGGCCGGCACCTTCGAGCGGTAGTGCGGCGACCGCGTCGGCACTCAGCCGTGCAGGGCGAGGTAGGGGGCCAGGGCCAGCAGCGTGACGACCATCGCGTACTTCAGGCTGCGCCCGGGCAGGGCGTGGGCGATCTTCCAGCCGATCAGCACGCCGGCCAGCTCGGGGACCCCCACCAGCACGGCCAGCGGCCAGTCGACGGCGCCGGACAGGACGTAGCCCGCGGTGCCGACGCCAGCGATGACGACCGACTGGGCCTGGGCGGCGGCGAGGGACTCGAGCACCGGGACGTCGAGCGCGACGAGCAGGGGTACGGTGAGCATCGGTCCTCCGACACCGACGATCCCACTCACCATGGCCACCGCCACACCCAGGGGGACCACCACGCTCGCCGGGGGGTGCGCACGGGTGACGGTGGGCCGGTGACGCTCGCGGAACCACACCAGCGCGGCCACGAGCGCCAGGACGATCCCCAGCACCACGCCGAACGTCCGTCTCGACACCACGGTGTTGACCAGCACGCCCACCGGGGTTCCGAGCACGGCACAGCCGGCCAGGAGCAGCGCCGTGCGGCGGGTCGCGGGATCGCGCAACTGCCCGGAGCGGGTGTAGACGGCGGTTCCCAGTGCGCCGGTGGCGACGTGCGTGACGATGGCCGTGCCGGCCACCGCGGCCGGGGGGAGGTCCGTCAGCGCGAACAGGCCGATCGTCGGCAGCACACCGCCCGGCCCGACGGCGGTGATCCCGATCCCGCCCACCAGCCCGAGCACTCCCAGCAGGGCGAGCACCGGGATGGCCGGCCCGGCCGTCACCGGGGCCCCGCGTGTGCGGGGTGCGGTCGTGGTCCCGGTCGCGTCGCCATGAGAGCACGCTGCACCGTGCGGTGCCGCCGCGCGACCGCGGGCCCACCCCACGGTCGCACCGTCGTCCGCCGGTGACCCCCGGCGGATCGCGACGCCGAACAGCCGGGCCCCGCGGTTGCGGGACCCGGCTGTCGGTGTGATCCGGTGAAGCGTCAGCTCCGGACGCCGCGGCGGCCGTAGATGCCGGCCACGACGGTGACGCCGATGGCGGCGACGACGATCTGGATGATCAGCTCGATCCAGTCGATGCCGCGGGTGTCGGCGACGCCGAACAGCCGGGCGATGTAGGTGCCGATGAACGCGGCCACGATGCCGACCACGATCGTCAGCCAGACCGGGATGTTCTGCTTGCCGGGCGCGACGAGGCGCCCGACGAAGCCGAGGATCGCACCGATGATGACGGCCTGGATGATGTTGAGGATCACTGCGGTCTCCCGAGAGGTTGGGCGGACCGAACCCCTCTCGGCCCACGTGCGCACTGGGTAGCACGCAGTGACCGCCCGCGACACGCGACATGGGGCGGTGACACCCGAAGCGTTATCGAGGTGTCGTCACCCGTTCAGCCGATGGGTGGATTCACGCCTCGAGGACGTATCCCTCGCCCCGCACCGTCCGGATCCGTTCCGGGCCGATCTTGCGACGCAGGTAGGAGATGTAGACCTGCACGAGGTTCGCCGACGCCGGCTCCGACCACACCTCGCGGGCGAGCCGCTCGGGCGCCACGACGTCGCCGGGCGTGCCCAGCAGCGCCATCAGCAGCGAGTACTCGGTGGGCGAGAGCGAGACGGGCTGGCCGTCCACGCTCACCTCACCGAACTCGGTGTCGACGGTCAGCTCGCCCTGGCGCAGCACCGTGTTCTCGACGGGCTGCCCCAGACGCAGCCGCAGCCGGATGCGGGCGGCCAGCTCGTCCACGGCGAACGGCCGGACCAGGAAGTCGTCGCGGTCTCCGCGCAGCAGCCCGAGCAGACCCGAGCGGCGTTCGCGCGTGGTCACCGCGATGAGCGGCACGTGCGGCGCCTCCTGCTGGACGGCCGCCAGCACCGCGGACTGGTCGGGGCCGGGCAGCTCGACGTCGAGCACCAGCATCGCCGGATCCCGCGAGCGGACGGCGTCGAGCACGCCGATGCCGTCGGAGATCGGGCTGACGCTGATGCCTTCGGAACGGAGGCTGCGCAGCACGGAAGCCGACGCGGCCGTGGGGGGCAGCGCCAGGAGGACATGATCGTTCGGGGGCACGGACGAACGCATCGACGGCACGGCCGCCAACGGGAACGAGGACGCACCCCCCGGGGGAGCGACGGGGAGCATCGACCGACACCTTGCCGCGTCCCGCGCGGGATAACAATCGGCTAACGGAGCGAATTCACCCGGTTGAGTGGCGCACATGATCGCGAGCTGAGAGACCAACTGGGCCGAACGGAGTACAGCCCTGGTGGATACAGACCGTTCGGGTGCATTCCGGCGCGCCAGAACGACCTGTGGGCGACGACGAGCAACCCGGGCTCTCAGGTTCGGTGATCACACCCCGTGACCTTCCCTAGGGTCTGGGTCATGCGACGGAAATCTTCCGCTGCGGATGGTCTCTCGGAATCCCCCACCGAGTTGATCGAGCGCATCTCGGCTGAGCACGACCTCTCCGGTGACGACACCGGCCGGCACCGTCGTGCCGCCGTGGCGACCACCGGTGGTGCTCACGGGCGCGCTTCGGGCCGCATGCTCACCCGGCGGCTGGCGCCGCTGGCCGTGGGCGCCGTCGTCATGCTGATCGCCGCCACGGTGGCCACGCTGGTCAACCCGCCGCAGGAGGACACCGTCGCCGGGCCTGAGCTGAGCTCGGCCCTCATCCCGAACGACCCGGCACCGGTGGAGATCGCCCCCGCCGCCCCGACGGCCGGCGCCGCTCCCAGCTCCGCCCCCAGCTCCACGCCCAGCGCGGCGCCGACCACGTCGAAGAAGCCGGCCCCGGCCCGCAAGCCCGCCGTGGCGCCCGCCCCGGTCCGCGCGGCCGTGGCCTCGGCCGGCGACGGCGTCCAGGCCGCGGTCAAGCAGGGCTGGACCATGGTCGGCGGCGACGAGTTCAACGGCTCCAGCCTCAACGGCACCTGGGGGCCCTACGACGGCGCGGGCCACAACGGCAACGGCCGCCGCACCCCGGACGCGATCAAGGTCGGTGGTGGCGTCGTCACCATCACGGGCGACTCCGGGGGCAACAGCGGCGGCATGGCCTGGGGCGGCAACCAGACCTACGGCAAGTGGGAGATGCGCGCCAAGTTCCCGAAGGGCGACGGCAACTACCACCCGGTGCTCCTGCTGTGGCCCGAGAGCGGCTGGCCGCCGGAGATCGACTTCGCCGAGACCTCCAGCGACTCCGACCAGGTCGGCTTCTTCCTGCACTACAGCTCCTCCAACCAGCAGGAGAGTGCGACCAAGAACATCGACCTCACCCAGTGGCACAACTACGCCGTGGAGTGGACGAGCAGCAGCGTCACCGGTTACATCGACGGCGTGCAGTGGTTCCAGAACCAGAGCAGCGGGTCGGTCCCCCAGCAGCCGATGCACCCGGTGATCCAGCTCGACAACTTCGGCGGCACCTCGATGCAGACGACGCAGATGATGGTCGACTACATGCGGATCTACAAGTAATCCCCAGACCACTCCGCAGGCACCACCCCGTCCCGCCCGGCGCTCCCCACCGGGCGGGACGGGTCGTTCCGGGATCCGTCTCAGGCCAGGAGCGGAACGAGCCGGTCGGCGTGCTCGTGCAGCAGCGCCACCAGCTCCGTGTTCGGCTCGGCCACCCGCGCCGCCGGGCCGCACAGCGCCAGCCCGGCCACGAGCGCCCCGGTGGCGGGATCGTGCACCGGCACGGCGATGCAGCCCCGGTCGGCCCGCACCTGTCCGCACTGCCGGGCCACCCGCTGCGCGGAGACGACCTCCAGCCGCGCGTCCAGCTCACCCGGGTCGGTGACGGTGTGCTCGGTGAGCGGGCGCAGGTCACGGGCCAGGGCCCGCCAGTCGGGCTGGTCGGCGAGCAACAGCATCCCCAGGGCGGACGCGTGGGGGTGGCGGGCGAGCACGACGTCGTCGCTCGGGGGGTGGTCGGGATCCGGGTCGACGAGCGTGACCTGCCCGGTGCGGAACGACGCCAGGTGCACGCCCCACCGCACCTGCCCGCGCAGGTGCTCCACCACGGCGCGGGCCGCGGCCGGCGGGGTGGGCACGACGGGCAGGGCGAGCCGGGCGGCGCGCCGGCCCAGGGCGAACCCGCGCAGGTCGGGCAGCCGCACCAGGTACTCCTCGCCGACGAGCAGGTTGAGCAGCCGGTAGGTGGTGGCCTGCGGCAGCTTGAGCGCCGCGGAGATCTCCTTCGCCGTGACCCCGGGCCCGGCCGCCACCACCTCCTCCAGCACCGCGAGCGCGCTGCGCACGGCCCGCGGTTAACGGCCCGAGATCGGGAGCGGCTCCAGGGAGCTCACAGCGGTGATCCCTCGTGGCCCCCCAGCACGTCCGCCGTCACCGTCTCGTCGTAGACGCCGATCGCCGCGAGCTGCGCGGACCGCCGCCGGCGCAGCCAGAGCAACCACGCCAGACCGACCACGATCAGCGCCCCGATGGCGAGGGGCACCACCCCGCCCCACGCCGAGACGACGAACGCGACCAGCACCACGAGCAGCACCGGCACGAGCACCGCGGTGACCACGACGGGCACGGGCGTGAGCTCACCGATGCGGCGCAGGAAGAACGGTGCCGCCAGGCAGACCAGCAGGTAGGCCACCAGGTAGCCGACGGTGGCGAGCGTCAGCAGGTCGGCCAGCACCTGCGCGGCGGGCAGGCCGGACGCGAGCAGGGCCACCGGCACCACGACCACCACGGGCACCACCACGGCGATGGCGACGTGCGGGATCTGCCGGCGCGGATGGGTGGCCCCGAGCGCGGCGGGGGCGATGCCGTCGCGGGCCATCGAGAACACGACGCGGACCAGCGCGTTGAGCGTCGCGAGCGCGCAGGCGGCGAACGACAGGGCGATGCCGAGGTCGAGCAGCAGCGCGAGCCACGGCTGGCCCAGCGCGAGGGCGAGCGCGGGCACCGGCTCGTCGACGGTGGCGAGACCGGTGCGGGCGAACCCGGTCATCTGGGTGAACGTGGCGAACAGGTAGAGCACCCCGGCGACGCCGGCCGTCCACTGCACGACGCGGGGAATGGTCCGGAAGGGCCGCCGCGCCTCGACCCCGAGCGCGGTGGCCGCCTCGAACCCGATGAACGCGCTCAGGGCGGGCAGCACGCCGGCCGCGATCCCGCCGACGCCCGATCCCCCGGTGACGGCGGCGGGCACCTGCGGGGTGACGCCCAGGAGCACCACGAACACGACGATCATCAGCATGATCGACACGGCCTCCGCCGCCAGCACCACCCGGGCCGAGAGCCTGACGCGCGCGAGCACCCCGCCCGTGACGAGCGCGCCCAGCACGATCGCGGCGGCCACCAGCACGGTCCCGGACGCCTCGACGCCGAGGCGTCCGAGCAGGGCGTCGACGTAGGTGGCGGAGCCGACGAGGGCCCCCATCACGAGCACGCCGTAGCCGACGAGCAGCGCCATCCCCGACGTGAACGCGGCCGCCGGGCCGAGCCCCTTCGCCGTCAGGCTGTAGAGCGAGCCCGCCACGGCCATCCGGCGGGTGAACCGGCCGATGCACGAGCCGATGAGCAGCGAGACCACCGTCGCGATGACGAACGACCAGATCGTGCCCGAGCCCGCGGTGGTGGCGGCGATCGCCGGGGCGGCCGCCATCGCCGCGGCCGGGGCCGCGCTCGACACCGACTGCGCCAGGACCTCGGGCGGGCCGAGGTGGCGGCGGTCGAGGCCGTGCACGGGCGAGCGGTGACGCAGACCCGACAGTGCCCCATGGCGCATCAGCGCAGGGTAGGGCGGGAACGTTGATGCTGCGTACATCCCGAATGAGAAAACTTCCCGGCCGGTTCCCGCAGGGTGAGAGGGGTCACACCGGCTTTCGCGGGAGCCGGGAAGGGGCGTTGCCCGCGCGGGCCGGCCGGGTGACGGTCACCGGGCCCCATCCCCCACCGGAAGGTCCATCATGACGGACCGCACGCAGCTGAGCGGCTCGCTCGGCGTCGGATCCATCGTCTTCATGGTCGTCGCGGCGGCTGCTCCGCTCACCGTCATCGCGGGCACGGTCCCCCTGGGCATCGCGATCGGCAACGGCCCCGCGTTCCCGGCCACGTTCGCGCTCTCGGCCGCGGTGCTGCTGCTGTTCGCCGTCGGGTTCTGCGCCATGACCCCGCACGTGCCCGGCGCCGGCGCGTTCTACGCCTATGTCGAGCGCGGGCTCGGCCGCGTCACGGGCCTGGGCACGGCGTTCCTCGCCCTCGTCACGTACACCGCCGTGCAGCTCGCGGTGTACGGCTACATCGGTGCGGTGATCGGCGGGCTGGTCCAGAACTACGGCGGCCCGGCGCTGCCGTGGTGGCTGTACTCGGTGGTCGTGCTGGCGATCGTCGCGGTGCTGGGCTACCGGCGCATCGAGCTGTCGAGCCGCGTGCTCGGCGTGCTGCTGGTGTGCGAGGTGGCGATCGTGCTCGCGTTCGACGCCGTCGTCACCGGGCGCGGGGGCCCGGACGGGCCGTCCACCGCGTTCCTGCTGCCCACCCAGATCGGGTCGGGCTCGCTCGGCGTCGCGCTGATGTTCGCCGTGGCCGGGTTCATCGGCTTCGAGGCCACCGCCGTGTTCCGCGACGAGGCGCGCGACCCCGAGCGCACGATCCCCCGCGCCACCTACCTGGCGCTGGTGCTGATCGGCGCGTTCTACACGGTGTCGGGCTGGGCCGTCGTCACGGCGTGGGGGGACGCCGGCGCGGTCACCGCCGCCACCGCCGATCCCGGCGGCATGCTCATCACCACGATCACGAACTACCTCGGCACCGTCGGCGGCGACGTCGCGCAGATCCTGCTGGTCACGAGCCTGTTCGCCGCGATCCTGTCGTTCCACAACGTCCTGGCCCGCTACTTCTTCGCGCTCGGCGGCAGCGGGGCGCTACCTTCGGCGTGGGGGCGCAGCCACGCGCGGCACGGGTCGCCGCACATGGGATCGCTCGTGCAGACGGGCACCGCACTCGTGCTCGTCGCCCTGTTCGCGCTGGTCGGGCTCGATCCCGTCACGCAGGTGTTCGCCTGGATGGCCGGCACCGCCACGCTCGGGGTGCTCGCGCTGATGGCGCTGACCTGCCTCGCCGTGCTGGTCTACTTCCGGCGCACGCAGGTGGACACGCGGCCGTGGCAGACGGTCGGCGCTCCCGCGCTCGGGCTCGTCGGACTGCTGGTGTTCCTCTACCTGACCATCTCCAACTTCCCGACGCTGATCGGTGGCTCCACCGGCCTCGCCGTCGCGATCGGGGCCGTGCTCGTCGTCTTCTTCGCCGCGGGGGCCGCGTGGTCGCGTGCCCGCTCGTCCGCCGCCGTCCCTGCTGTCGCCGTCTAGGAGTGGGCTATGACTCTCGCCGACCACCATCACGACACCAGTCCCAGCCGCCCCACCGGACTCGGTGCGCTCGGCAGACCTGCTGAAGTGCGTACCCATCCGCTCGACATGACCTCCACCGCCGAGGTGGACGCCGTCCGCACCGCGCTCGCCGACGCCGGACTGCTCGGTGAGACCGTCCGGTTCGCATTCTTCGCGCCCGAGGAGCCGCCGAAGTCCGACGTGCTGGCCGCGGCTCCGGTGGACCGCCGGTTCCGCGCCGTCCTGCTCGACCTCGCCACCGGCCGTTCCACCGACAACGTCGTCTCGGCCACGAGCGGCGACGTCGTCAGCACCCGCGAGCTCGACCCGGCCACCGAGGGCCAGCCGCCGATCATCGACGCCGAGTTCGAACTGATCGAGGACATCCTCAACGTCGACGCCGGCTGGCTCGCGGCCCTGGCCGCCCGCGGGATCGAGCCGGCTTCCGTGCGCGCAGTGCCCCTCTCGGCGGGCGTCTACGACTACCCCGGCGAGGTCGGACGGCGCATCGTGCGGGCGTTCGGGTTCCAGCAGGACCACGAGCGCGACCACCCGTGGGCCCACCCGATCGACGGCCTCGTCGCCTACGTCGACCTCACCGCGCGCACCGTCGACCGCGTGATCGACGCCGGGATCACCCCTGTGCCCACGGCGTCGGGCAACTTCGACGACCCCGCCTACGTCGGGCCGGACCGCGAGACACTCAAGCCCATCGAGATCACCCAGCCCGAGGGCCCGTCGTTCACCGTGGAAGGCAACCACCTCACGTGGCAGAACTGGGACCTGCGCTTCGGCTTCAACGAGCGCGAGGGCCTCACCCTGCACCAGATCGGCTTCGACGGCCGCCCGATCGTCTACCGCGCGTCCATCGCGGAGATGGTGGTGCCCTACGCCGACCCGGCGCCGGTCCGGTTCTGGCAGAACTACTTCGACTGCGGCGAGTACATGTTCGCCCGCTACGCCAACTCGCTGAAGCTCGGCTGCGACTGCCTCGGCGAGATCCACTACGCCGACGCCGTGCTCGCCGACGACCTCGGCAACCCGGTCACGATCAGCAACGCGATCTGCATGCACGAGGAGGACTTCGGCGTGCTGTGGAAGCACGCCGACATGTTCGCCGGCAGCGCCGAGACCCGTCGCCAGCGCCGCATGGTGATCTCGTTCTTCACCACCATCGGCAACTACGACTACGGCTTCTACTGGTACCTCTACCTCGACGGCTCCATCGAGCTGGAGGCCAAGCTCACCGGCGTCGTGTTCACCGCGGCCGCGGACTCGGAGTACGCCACGCAGGTGGCGCCCGGCGTGATGGCGCCGTACCACCAGCACCTGTTCTCGGCGCGCCTGGACATGACCGTCGACGGGGTGGGCAACGCCGTCGAGGAGGTGGAGGCCGAGCGCATCCCGATGGGGCCGGGCAACGAGTACGGCAACGCGTTCCGGCAGAAGCGCACGCGGCTGACGTCGGAGTCGCAGGCGCAACGGTCGGCCGACGGCTCCGTGTCGCGGGCCTGGCACATCGTCAACCCGTCGGTGCAGAACTCGCTGGGCGGCACCGTCGGCTACGCCCTGCTGCCCGAGGGCCAGGCCACGCTGCTGGCCGACGACGCCTCGTCGATCCACGACCGCGCGACGTTCGCCACCAGGCACCTGTGGGTCACGCGGTACGACCCGGCCGAGCGCTACCCGGCGGGCGACTTCGTCAACCAGAACCCCGGGGGCGCCGGCCTGCCCGCGTGGGTGGCGGCCGACCGTCCGCTCGACGGGGAGGACGTGGTCGTCTGGCACACGTTCGGCACCACGCACTTCCCCCGCCCGGAGGACTGGCCCGTGATGCCGGTGGAGCACACCGGTTTCCGGCTCAAGCCGGTCGGCTTCTTCGACCGCAACCCCACGCTGGACGTGCCGCCGTCCCGCGGGGGGCACTGCTCCTAGAGGGTGCGGAGGAGGGCGCGGGTGCGGGCCCGCTCCTCCTCCGACGGGCCGAACGGGATGGCCACGAACTCGTCGACGCCCGCGTCGCGCAGCTCGTCGACCCGGTGCGCCACGGTCTTCTCGTCGCCGATGAAGGCGGCGTCCTCGGGACCGGCGAACCCCTCGCGGTCGAGCATCGCGCGGTAGGACGGCAGCTTCCCGTAGATCGCGAACTGCTCGGCGGCCTGCGCACGGGCGGCGTCGACGTCGTCGGTGACGGCCACCGGCAGCGCCGCCACGACCCGGGCCGTGCGGCCGACCTCCGCGGCGGCGTCGCGCAGGGTCGGGCCGATGTGGTCGGCGAGCGTGCGCGGCCCGGTCATCCAGGTGACCGTGCCGGCCGTGCGGCGGCCGGCGAGGCGCAGCATCTGGGGGCCGAGCGCCGCGACGTAGACGTCCGGCGCGGGCGCTCCCGGGATGACGAGGCGCCCGCGCGTGGTCAGCGTCTCCCCCACGGCCGCCGCCTTCTCCCCCGCGAGCAGCGGCAGCAGGCCGTCGAGGAACTCGCCGAGCCGCCGTACCGGGCGGTCCCACGGGATGCCCCACATGCCCTCGGTGACCGGCCGGTGGCTCATCCCGAGACCCAGCGTGAGCCGGCCGCCGGCGATCAGGTTGAGCGTCAGTGCACGCTGCGCCAGCGCCATCGGGTGCTGCAGCTGGATCGGCAGCACCCCGGTGCCGACCTCGATGCCCTCCACCTCGCGGAACGCGACGGCGAGCGTGGTGAGCAGGTCGGGCTCGTGGGGCAGCTGCGCGGTCCACATCCGCGCGAAGCCCTCGTCGCGCATGCGCGACAGCGTCTCGACGTAGGCGTCGACGACCGGGCGGCCGGCGCCGTCGCCCAGGAAACCGAAGATGCTCACCTGCATGCGACCCACCCTGCCACCTCGGCGCGTACCGTCAGAAGGGCATGGTGACGACGGGAGTACGTCATGATCATCGTGGACGTGGTGCTGGGGATCGCCGCCATGGGCGCGGTCTGGTTCGGAGCCGGCTTCCGCGTGATCCGGCAGTTCGAGCGGGGCGTGGTCTTCCGGTTCGGGAAGGTCCGCGACAACGTCCGCGGGCCGGGTCTGATGCGGCTGCAGCCGGGCATGGACAAGATCCGCAAGGTCAACATGCAGATCGTGACGATGCCCGTGCCCGCCCAGGACGGCATCACCCGCGACAACGTGACGGTGCGCGTCGACGCCGTCGTCTACTTCCGGGTGGTGGACCCGGTGCGCGCCGTCGTCGACGTCGAGAACTACATGGCGGCCATCGGCCAGGTCGCGCAGACGTCGTTGCGGTCGATCATCGGCAAGAGCGACCTCGACGACCTGCTGTCCAACCGCGAGCACCTCAACCAGGGCCTCGAGGTGCTCATCGACAGCCCGGCCCTGGGCTGGGGCGTGCACATCGACCGCGTCGAGATCAAGGACGTGGCGCTGCCGGAGTCGATGAAGCGCTCGATGTCGCGGCAGGCCGAGGCCGAGCGCGAACGGCGGGCGCGCGTGATCAGCGCCGACGGCGAGCTGCAGGCGTCGGAGAAGCTGGCGCAGGCCGCGGCGGCGATGTCGGAGCACCCGGCGGCCCTGCAGCTACGGCTGCTGGAGACCGTGGTGCAGGTGGCGTCGGAGAAGAACTCCACGCTGATCCTGCCGTTCCCGGTGGAGCTGCTGCGGTTCCTGGAGGCGGCCACCGACAAGGCCACCCGCGACTCCGGCCACGTCGCTCCCGCCCCGGCCCCGGTCACCGAGAACGGGCACAAGCCCACCTGACCCCGCGAGTCGGCGCTTTCGCGTGCGCGAGTCGGCGCTTTCGCGTGCGCGAGTCGGCGCTTTCGCGTGCGCGAGTCGCGGGGTGGGTTGGGTGCGGGGTGGTCAGCTCAGCTGGCGCTTGGTGTGGCTGCGGGGACCCTTGCCCTGGTCGGCACGGCCGGCCTGCGGGCCGACGTGCGACGGGTTCTTGCCCTTGGCCTTCGCCCGGCGGTCGGCGCGGTTGAGCGGGACCTCGACCTCGGCCTCGTCGATCTCCGGCTCGGGCTCCGGGGACGGGGTGGGCTCGGACGGGGTGGGCTGGGTCACCAGGTCAGCCTAGCCGTGGGAGGTCAGGCCGGCGGACGCGGATAGCGGATGAGCAGGCTCGCCAGCACGTCCGTCTCGCCCACGGCGGCGTAGCCGTGGGGGACGTCGGCCGCCCACTCGACGTACTCGCCCGGCCCGGCGCTCCCGGCCGCCGTCTCCAGCACCCCCGCGAACACCGTCGCGTGCTCGGTGACCCCGGCGTGGTGCGGGGGCGACTGCTGCGCCGCCCCGGTCGGGATCCGCATCCGGTACAGCTCGTAGGTGATCGGGCCGTCGTCGAACACCCGCAGCAGCGTCATCTCGACGGCCGCGCCGCGCACCAGCTCCGTCGGCGGGGTCGCGAGGATCGCCGTCAGCGGCAGCTCCAGCGCGGCGGCCACCGCGTGCAGGGTGTCGAGCGTCGGGTTGCGGGTGCCCGCCTCCAGACCCGACAGCGTCGCCTTGCCCAGCGACGCCCGGCGCGCGAGCTCCGACAGCGACCAGCCCCGCTCGGCCCGCAGCGCCGCGACGCGCGGCCCGACCGTCGTCCCGGAGTCGAGCGCCGGCCGACCCCCTTCCGGTTCCGCTGCCACGCGGGTTAGCGTTCCGTATATGGAACGGTTCGTGCAACCCGCGCTCGCCGGACTGGTCGCGGCCCTGGTCGGGTTCGCCGGCTCGTTCGCCGTGGTCCTCACCGGGCTGCGGGCGGCCGGGGCCGACGAGGCACAGGCCGCGTCGGGGCTGCTGGCGGTCAGCCTCTGCTCCGGGCTCGTGGCGCTCGTGCTCGGCGTGCGCATGCGCATGCCGATCAGCATCGCCTGGTCGACCCCGGGGGCCGCCCTGCTGATCTCCTCCGGGGCCCCGGAGGGCGGGTTCGGCGCGGCGGTCGGGGCGTTCCTGCTGTGCGGTGTGCTCGTCGTCGTCAGCGGGCTGGTGCCGTGGCTGGCCCGGGTGATCGCCGCCATCCCGGCCAACATCGCCGGCGCGATGCTGGCCGGAGTGCTGCTGGAGCTGTGCCTCGCACCGGTCCGCGCGACGGCCGAGGTGCCGCTGCTGGCCGCGCCGGTGATCGTCGTGTGGGCGGTGGTCGGGCGGTTCGCGCGGCCGTGGGCGGTGCCGTCCGCGCTCGCCGTGGCCGTGGTCCTGATCGTCACGACCGGCTCGGGCCTGCGGGGCGCGGACCTCGCCCCCGCACTGACCTGGACGCCACCGGTGTTCAGCCTGCCGGCGCTGGTCGGGATCGGGCTGCCGCTGTTCCTCGTCACGATGGCGTCGCAGAACGTGCCGGGGATGGCGGTGCTCGCGCAGTACGGCTACTTCCCGCCGCTGCGCCCGATCCTCGCCGCCACCGGCCTCGCGACGCTCGCCGGAGCCCCGTTCGGTGGGCATGCGGTGAACCTGGCCGCGATCAGCGCCGCCCTGTCCGCCGGCCCCGACGCCGGGCCGGCCCCCCGCCGCTGGATCGCGTCGATCACCAACGGGGTCGCGCTCGCGGTGCTCGGGCTGGCCGCCGGTCTGGCGACGGCGGTGCTGGCCCAGTCGCCACCGGTCCTGGTGGAGGCGGTGGCCGGGCTCGCGCTGCTCGGGGCCCTGGCGGCGTCGATCGCGTCCGCGGTGGCGGAGCCCTCGGGCCGGGAGGCCGCCGCCGTGACGTTCGTGGTGACGGCCGCGGGCATCGGCTTCCTCGGCCTGGGCTCGGCGTTCTGGGGCCTGCTGGCGGGGGGCGCCACGACGCTGCTGCACCGCCGCCGCGCCCCGACGCCCGCCGCCGTGGGACCACGGTCATGATCAGCGGTTCGGCGCAGAAGCGGCCACATCCGGCCGGAATCGCGCCGATCTGCCGATCAAGGCACCGACACCACGCGAGGTAGCGGCCGTCCAGGAGGAGGGGTTCCGGGTCGCCCGGCCGCTGCGGACCACCGCCGGGCGCTGGAACCACGACGGCTGGACCGCGTCGCTCCACGTCGAGGGCGCCGTGGCTCCCCGGTGGACGGAGATCGTCGACGCGGGCGGCGCCTTCCACGCCGCGCTGGCCGGGTTCCCCCAGCCGTCCTTCCGCCGCGCCGACGTGTGGGCCGTGGGTGACCGCGCGGCCCGGCACGAGCCGGACGTCGACGTCGTACCCGAGCTGCGGACGGTCCATGCGGCGCTCACCCCATTGGTTCCCCGGACGGCGGACGGCCGGGCGCAGCTGGTGCACGACGACCTGACCGGCAACGTCCTGTTCGCCCCCGGCCGACGAGCGAGCGCGTCCGGCGGACGGGGCAGGCCGCGACCGCCACCGAGGTCACCCGTACGTGCGGGCCGCGGAGCTCGTCAGCTCGGCGGCGTAAGGCCGCGGCGGGCCAGGAGCGGGGCGATCTCCGGATCGCGGCCGCGGAAGGCGCGGTAGGCCTCCATCGGGTCGACGGCGCCGCCGCGGCTGAGCAGCTCGCGGCGGAAGGTGTCGCCGTTCCCGCGCGTCAGGCCGCCGTTCTCGGTGAACCACTCGACGGTGTCGGCGTCGAGCACCTCGCTCCAGATGTAGGAGTAGTAGCCCGCGCTGTAGCCGCCGCCGAAGATGTGGTTGAAGTAGGTGCTGCGGTAGCGCGGCGGGGCGATGGGCACGGCGATGCCGGCCGCCTCCAGCGCCCGGGCCTCGAAGGTCTCCACATCGGACGGGATCTCCCCGGGCGCGAGCCGGTGCCAGGCCTGGTCCAGCAGCGTGGCCGCCAGGTACTCCGTGGTGGCGAACCCCTCCCCGAACTGCCGCGACGCGGCCAGTCGCTCCACCAGCTCGACCGGGATCGGCTCGCCGGTCTCGTGGTGATGGGCGTAGTTCGTCAGGATCTCGGGCACGTCCAGCCACATCTCGTTGACCTGCGACGGGTACTCGACGAAGTCGCGGGGCACCGACGTGCCGGAGAACCGCGGGTAGCGGACGTCGGAGAGCAGGCCGTGCAGCGCGTGGCCGAACTCGTGGAAGAGCGTGCGCACGTTGTCCATGGAGATCAGCGCGGGCTCGCCGTCGGCGGGCTTGGCGATGTTGAGGGTGTTGAGCACCACCGGCTTCGTGCCCAGCAGGTGCGACTGCGTGACGAACGAGTTCATCCACGCGCCGCCGCGCTTGGAGTCGCGGGCGAACACGTCGGCGACGAACAGCCCGAGCTGCCCGTTCTCGTCGTGGACGTCGAAGACCCGCACGTCGGGGTGGTAGCGGGGCAGGTCGTGCCGCTCGGCGAAGCGCAGCCCGTAGAGCAGCCCGGCGGCGTGGAAGACGCCGTCGTGCAGCACCCGCTCGAGCTCCAGGTAGGGGCGCAGCGCCGCCGCATCGAGGTCGAAGCGCTTGCGGCGCACCTGCTCGGCGTGGAACGCGCGGTCCCAGGCCTCGATCGGGTAGCCGGCGTCGGCGGAGAGCTCCTCGGCCTCGGCGCGGGCGTTCGCGGCGGCGACGGGGGCCATCGCGTCGAGCATCGCGTCCATCGCCTCGACGGTGGCGGCGGTGCCCACCTCCACCACCCACGACGCGTGGTGCGGATGCCCGAGCAGCTGCGCCCGCTCGGCCCGCAGGGCCGCCATGCGCAGCACGATGGCGCGGGTGTCGTGCTCACCGGCCAGGCCACGGGTGATCGACGCCGTGTGCAGGCGCTCGCGCAGCGCCCGATCGGTGAGCGACGCCAGGGCGGGCTGGCCGGTGAAGAGCATGAGCGTGATGAGGTGGCCGTCGAGCCCGCGGTCCTGCGCCGCCCGCGCCGCCGCCGAGATCGCGTCGGCGGACAGGCCGTCGAGCTGCGCCGGATCGGTGACGTGGACGGCGCCGGCGTTCGCCCCGGCCAGCAGCGTCGAGCCGAAATCCGTGGACAGCGAGGAGAGCTCCGCGTTGAGCGCGCGCAGACGCTCCTGCTCGGCGGCGCCCAGCCGGGCCCCGGCGCGCACCGCGTCGCGGTGGTAGCGCTCCAGCAGCCGCTGCGACTCGGCGTCCAGACCGTCGGACGGGATCGCCTCGATGCGCGCGAACAGCGCGGGGTCGAGCGTGATCGCGTCGGAGTGCGCCGCGAGCTGCGGCGCCACCTCGGCCTCGATCGCCCGGATGCCCTCCGTGCTGGCGGAGCTGACGAGCGTGAAGAACACGGCGGACACCCGGTCGAGCACCGCGCCCGAGCGCTCCAGCGCGACGATCGTGTTCTCGAACGTGGGTGCCTCGGCGGACGCGGTGATCGCGTCGACCTCCGCCCGCTGCTGCGCCATCCCCTCGGCGAACGCGGGGAGGTAGTGCTCCTCGCGGATGGCGTCGAAGTCGGGGAACTCGAACGGGAGCGGGCTGGGTGCGAGGAACGGGTTCACCGGCGCGAGCATAGGTCGGGTGGAGCACGTGCGGGTGGGGGTCGGGGCGGTGGTGGCGCAGGACGGGCGGTGGCTCGTCCTGCGCCGGACGGGTGCGCACGGCGCGGGCACGTGGGGCCTGCCCGGCGGGCACCAGGAGTTCGGCGAGTCGCCGGAGGAGACGGCCGTGCGGGAGGTGGCGGAGGAGACGGGGCTCGACGTGCGCGCCACGGCCCGGCTGGGCTTCACCGACGACCCGATGCCGGAGATCGGCCGCCACTACGTGACGCTGTTCGTGGCCTGTGAGGTGCTCGGGGGCGAGGCCCGGATCACGGAGCCCGACAAGGCGACCGACCTGGCCTGGACGACGCCCGACGAGCTGCGTGCCCGCGACGACCTCTTCGCCCCGCTACGCCGGTTCCTCGACGGTGAGCAGCTCCGCCGCCTTCTCCCCGATCGCGACGGCCGTGGCCGCCGGCCCGCGCCGCGGCACCGTCGGGATCACGGACGTGTCGGCGACGCGCAACCCGTCCACCCCGATCACCCGTAGCTCCGCGTCGACGACCCGGCCGATCGCGGCGCTCCCGCACATGTGGACGGACGTGGTGAGGTTCTCGGCGATCCAGCCGTCGAGCGCACGGTCGTTGCCCAGGACGTCACCCTCGGGGGCGGTGCGCCGGCCCAGTCCCGCCCGCAGCAACTCGGCGGCGGTGCGGATGGCGTGCCGCAGCCGGCGCCGGTCGTGCTCGGTGCGCAGGTAGCCGTAGGCGATGCGGGGCCGGGGGTCGCCGAGCTCGATGGTGCCGCGGCTGTCGGGGGCCTGCAGCGCGCACATCAGGTGCAGGTCACCCCCCGGCACGAAGGGCCGGACGAACAGCAGCACCTCCGCGTCGCCGGCGGGATCGGCACCGCAGTCGAGGTCGAGCGCCACCTGGCTGCCGGGCGCCTGCGGGTGCGCGCCGGGGTCGACGTCGGCGAACGGGAGGTAGACCGACGGGTGGTCGGACCAGCCCTGGCCCACCCCGTCCCCGATCCCGGACGCCATCAGCACCTGCGGCGTGGCCACCGCGCCCGCGCACAGCACCACCTCACCCGCCTCGATGATCTCGCCGCTGCGCAGCACCACCCCGCAGGCCCGGCCGTGGTCGAGCAGGACGCGCGCGACGGGGGCGAGCCCGCGGACGGTCAGACCGGGCCGCTCGCCCACCAGGTACGCCGACGCGGCGTCGACCCGCACCCCGTTCAGCGAGTTCGACGGGACGAGCCCCGCGCCGGGCGCACCACCGGCGTTCTTGTCCGCCTCGTCGGGGAAACCCAGCTTCGCCGCGGCCTCGAGGAACCGGTCGACGGCGGGATGGCGCAGGTCACCGGCCGGGCGGACGACCGGGACCGGGCCGTGGTCGCCGTGGTGCGGACCGGCGAAGTCGTGGTCGTGCTCGGCGCGGACGTAGTGCGGCAGCAGGTCGGCGTAGGACCAGCCCGGCACGCCCCAACCGTCGGCGTCGGCGGGGGTGACGCGCGTCCAGTTGGCGCCGTTGATCGCGCCCGACCCGCCGAGCCCCTTGCCGCGCGGCACGATGTGGGAGTTGCCGGGCCGCAGCTCCGCGGCGTAGGCCCAGTTCCGGGGGTGCCGCGGGGCGGTGGCGGCGAGCGAGGTGGCGTCCCGGAGCTCGGGGAGGGAGTCGAGCGGCCCGGCCTCCAGGAGCAGCACGCTGCGACCCGGCCGGTCGGTGAGCCGGCCCGCGAGCGTGCAGCCCGCGGAGCCACCGCCCACGATCAGCACGTCGACCATGTGCGAGAGGATGCACCCGATGAGTGATCTCGTGCAGGATCTCGCCGAATTCGTCGTCGCCGCGCCCACGCCGTACCACGCGGTGGCCGAGGCCGTGCGCCGTCTGGAGACGGCCGGGTTCACCGGCGGCCCCGGGCCCGGGCGCCGCTACCAGGTGCGCGACGGCACGGTGCTGGCGTGGTCGGCGCCCGAGGGCGTGGTGGCCCCGCTGCGGGTCTTCCTCGCCCACACCGACTCCCCGACGCTGAAGGTCAAGCCCAACCCCGACGTCGGACGCGGTGGCTGGCGGCAGGTCGGCGTCGAGGTCTACGGCGGCACGCTGTGGAACACCTGGCTCGACCGCGACCTCGGCCTCGCCGGACGCCTCGCGCTCTACGACGGCTCGACGGTGCTGGTGAACGTCGACCGTCCGCTGCTGCGCGTGCCGCAGCTGGCGATCCACCTCGACCGCGGCGTCAACCAGGGCCTCAAGCTCGACGCGCAGCAGCACCTCCTCCCGATCTGGGGCCTGGGCGCGCCGGCGGAGGGCGACCTGCTGGAGTTCCTGTCCGGCGAGGTCGGCGTCGACGCGGACGAGATCGCCGCCCACGACCTCGTGGTCCACGACCTCACGCCCCCGGCCCGCCTCGGTGAGGAGTCGGACCTGTTCGCGGCGCCGCGGCTGGACAACCTGTCGTCCGTGCACGCGGGCATCGGGGCGCTGATCGCGGCGGCCGACAGCGGCGAGGTCATCCCGGTGTTCGTCGGGTTCGACCACGAGGAAATCGGCTCCAACTCGGCCACCGGCGCGGCGGGCCCGCTGCTGGAGGAGCTGCTCACGCGCCTGGCGGGCGGGTTCGACGCCCGTCGGCCGGTGTTCGCGGAGTCGCGCTGCCTCTCGGTCGACGTCACGCACGCCGCCCACCCCAACTACCTCGAGCTGCACGAGCCCGACCACCGCACGCTGCCCAACCACGGCCCGGCGCTGAAGGTCAACGCCAACCAGCGCTACGCCACCGACGCGCCCGGGGCCGCGGCGTGGCAGCGCGCCTGCCGCGACGCCGGCGTGCCGACGCAGGTGTTCGTCGGGAAGAACACGGTGCCGTGCGGGTCGACGGTCGGCCCGATCACGGCCACCCGGCTGGGCATCCGCACCGTCGACGTCGGCATCCCGGTGCTGTCGATGCACTCGGCGCGCGAGCTGTGCGGGGTGGACGATCCCGGCTTCCTCGCCGCGGCGGCGACGCGGTTCCTCAGCGACCCGCTCTGAGCAGGCGGAGGAGTTCGGCCGCGAACTCCTCCGGCTGCTCGTCGTAGCCGATGTGACCACCGGGGAACTCGACGATCTCGCGACCGAGGCGCTGCGCCAGCCGGACGTTGGGCCGGCAGGGCATCGCGTCGGTCTCGCGGGAGGTGCGGCCCACGGCCGGCACGATCCGGTCCGCGACCGCGCCGAGCGCCGCGACGTCGGGCCGGTAGGCGGGGTAGGACTCGAACTCGTGCTCGAACCAGAACCCCATGTTCTGCGGGACGCGGCCCATCATGGCCAGGCGCCCGGGTGACGGCTCCCCGACCGGCACGGCGGGCCGGGTGAGCCCGACGGCCGTCCCGAACTCCGCGAGCGCGGGCATCAGCCCCTCGGCCTCGTACCTCGCGCGGATCCCGGCGAACCGCGCGGCCCAGGCGCCGGGGTCGTCGAGCAGCTCCAGGATCGGCGGTTCGTGCACCACCACGACGCGGACGAGGTCGGGGTGCCGCGTGACCAGGTCCAGCGCGACGATCGCCCCGGAGCTGCTGCCGAACACGAGCGCCTCGCCGCCGTGCGCGCAGATCAGCGCGGCCGCGTCCTCGACGTCGGCGGCGATGCGGCCGGCCCCGGCCGGAGGAACGTCGAGCGGGCTGCGCACGAACCCGCGCCGGACGTAGGTGAGCACCGTGACGTGCTCGGCCAGCGGGCCCACGATCCCGTCGAAGGAGGCGCTGTCGCCGTTGCCGCCGTGGATCAGCAGGAGCAGCGGACCGCTGCCGTGGGTCTCGGTGTGCAGGCGGGCGCCGGGCACCGCGAACTCCTCGATCACGCCTCCACCGTAATCCCGGTCACCGTTTGACAGCCCCCGCTCGCGGTCGCACCCTGCGTGACACGTCGACCGGATCGAGGTACCCCATGGCCACCACGGCACCACCACAGCCAGCCCAGATGCGCTCGCAACGGCGACGGGCCGTGGTCGCGAGCACGGTCGGCACCACGATCGAGTGGTACGACTTCTTCCTCTACAGCACCGCGGCGGCGTTGATCTTCCCGTCGTTGTTCTTCCCGGCGCAGAGCACGTCGGTGGCCGTGCTGGCGGCGTTCGGGACGCAGTTCGTCGGGTTCGCCGCCCGCCCGATCGGGGCCGCGATCTTCGGCCACTACGGCGACCGGATCGGCCGCAAGGCCACGCTCGTCACCACCCTGCTGATCATGGGGATCTGCACGGCGCTGATCGGCGCGCTGCCCACCTACGAGTCGATCGGCTACCTCGCGCCGCTGCTGCTGACGGTGCTGCGGCTGCTGCAGGGTGTCGCCGTCGGCGGGGAGTGGGGCGGGTCGGTGCTGCTGGCGATGGAGTGGGGGTCGCCGAAGCGGCGCGGGTTCATGGCGAGCTGGCCCCAGCTCGGCGTGCCGCTCGGCCTGCTGCTGTCCACGGCGCTGGTGCAGATCATGTCGGCGGCCACCGGTGACGCGTTCCTGAAGTGGGGCTGGCGCATCCCGTTCCTCGTCAGCATCGTGCTCGTCGGCGTCGGCCTCTACGTCCGGTTGAAGGTGCTGGAGAGCCCGGAGTTCGCCGAGGTCAAGAAGACGCAGGCCGTCGTGAAGCTGCCGATCGTCGAGGCGTTCCGCACGCAGTGGCGCGAGATCCTGCTCGCCGCGTTCGTGCGGATGTCGGAGCAGGCGCCGTTCTACATCTTCATCACGTTCGTGCTGTCCTACGGCACGAAACATCTGAAGCTCCCGCAGAACTCGCTGCTCGTCGACACCCTGATCGCCGCCGCGATCGGGCTCATCAGCGTGCCGTTGTTCGGCCACCTCTCGGACCGCATCGGCCGGCGGACGATGTACGCCATCGGCATCGGGTGCGTCGCCGTGTTCGCGTTCCCGTACTTCGGGCTGCTCAACACGGCCGTGCCCGGGCTGGTGCTGCTCGCGATCGTGCTGTCGCTGATGTTCCACGACATGCAGTACGGCCCCCAGGCCGCGCTCATCGCGGAGAGCTTCGGCGCCAACATCCGCTACAGCGGTGCGGGCATCGGCTACCAGCTCGCGTCGGTGATCGCGGGCGGGCCGGCGCCGCTGATCGCGGCCGCGATCCTCGCCGGCACCGGATCGAGCACGTGGATCAGCGTCTACATCCTCGGCTGCTGCGTGGTCTCGCTCGTCGCGCTGGTTCTCCTGCCCCGGCGCACACTGGACGTATGACCCAGGACCACGGCCTGTTCGGACCCGACTCGGTGACGTGGCGGGTCCACCTCGAACCTGTCATGTGGGTGGGCGGGTTCCGGGCGCTGCTGCTGCAGTCGCTGCACCCGCGGGTCATGCGCGGCACGTACCAGAACTCGGCGCTGTTCGACCCGAAGAAGGCGTGGTCGCGGTTCCAGCGCACGGTCGAGTACGTGGGGGTTCGGACGTTCGGGGCCACCGCCGACGTCGAGCGCGTCGCCGGACGGGTGCGGCGGCTGCACGCGTCGTTGACCGGGTTCGACCCCGACACGGGCGACACCTTCCGTCTCGACCACCCGTCGCACCTGCTGTGGGTGCACGCCACGGAGATCGACTCCTACGCGCAGATCGCCCGGCGCTCGGGCCTGCTCGACGACGACGGCGTCGAGCGGTACCTGCGGGAGAGCGTGCGGGCGGCGCGGGTGATCGGGCTGGACGACGCCCCGTCGTCGCGGGCGGAGATGCGGGAGTACATCGAGAGCGTGCGACCGGAGCTCGCGATGACCGACGAGGCCCGCAAGGCCGTCGGCAACCTGTTCGCGCCGCGCAGCGAGGCCCCGACGCAGGTCCAGGTCGCCGTGCCACTGATCGCGACGCTGTCCCTGACGACCCTGCCCCGCTGGGCCCGCCGGCTCTACGGCCTGCCGGGCGTCCCCCCCACGGACCTGGGCGCCACGGCCACGCTGCGGGCTCTGCGCACGACCACGCGCATGCTCCCCGACATCCCGGCGCCGCCGAACATCCAGGAGGCCCGCCGCCTGGTCCGCGAGGCGACCACCCCCACCCGCCGCTGGACCCCCCGCCTCCTGATCAGCTGACCGCCCCCTCCCGCGCGAGTCGGGCCCCACGTGCGCGCGAGTCGGGCCCTGCGTGTCCGCGAGTCGGGGCCTGCGTCTCCGCGAGTCGGGGCCTGCGTGCGCGCGAGCCGGGCCCTGCGTGCGTGTTCGTGTCGCAACGAACCCGCGACACGGACGCACGGAGACCCCGACTCGCGCACATCGAGACCCCGACTCGCCGGCCTCAGGGCCCCGACTCGCGGGGGTCGGGGTCAGCGCCTCGACGGCGTCGAGCCCGCCCACGACGGCCGCGGTGACGAGCGCGGTCCGCAGCCGCGGCCGGGAGGCGGCCACGGTCAGGTCGGCGCGCAGGGTCGCGAGATAGCCGTTCTCGGGCTCACCCCGCGCAGGCTCCGGCGGCCCGCCAGGCAGACCCACGATCGCGACGGGACCCGCGCCCGTCGCTTCGCCGAGGTCGTCTCAGATTTCGACCACCAGAAGGCCTGATCTCTGGTGTGATCTGCGCATGATTCACGAGGCAGAGCTGTTCGTGAAAGCCGAGCAGATGCTCGTCGAGGTGATCGGCCGGATCCGTTCCGAGCACTGGCGCCTCGTGATCCCGCCCCTGTTCGACATGCCCGGTGCCGACAAGCCCAGCCCGCTGCGGCCGCTCGTCAACCAGTACGCGTACGACAACGCGTGGGTGCCGGACATGCTGGCCGGGCGCACGATGGACGAGGTCGGCCGCGACAAGTTCGACGGCGACCTCCTCGGCGACGACCCCCACGCCGCCGTCACCCGCATCTCCGACGCCGCGTGCGCCGCCGCGAGCCAGGTCACCGACGGCGACGCCGTGGTGCACACCAGCTTCGGGGAGTTCGCCGCCCGCGACTACTTCTGGCAGATCGACATCGCCCGGTGCTTCCTCGCCCACGAGATCGCGATGGCGCTGGGCTCGCGGGCCTGCCCGCTGCCGGAGGACCTGGCCAAGGGGATGTACGACGGCACGGCGCCCGTCGCGGAGCAGTGGCGCTCGGTCGGGGTCTTCCGCGAGCCGATGCCCTACCCGCCCGGACACGTGTCGTGGCGCGACCAGTTCCTGCTCACCGCCGGCCGGGACCCCCACCCCTTCCTGGACCACTGAGCTCGGCGGCGGACCGATGACTTCTCGGCCCGCCGCCGGTCCACTGTCGACGACCGGACTGCAGGGCCTGCTCGACGCCCGGTCCACAAGGGAAACGTCCCGGGCGCGGTGGCCCTGGCCGCCCGCGGCGAC
>NZ_MKVV01000075.1:0-68288 GCF_001899645.1 Pseudonocardia sp. 73-21
AGCGCAGCGACACGACCCCGCTCCCGCGGTCGATCACGCCCTCAGCCGCACTCCATTTCCGGAAGAGCCCGTAATCCATATCGCGATCCGTAGCCGGTTGTTCACCCGCCGACAAAGCGTTGTAGTGTCGCCGCTCTCGTCACACCGGCTCCCCGAAATGGTGCAGATCACGATGTGGAAATGGCTTCTCGACGTCCTGCCGCACGGGTACTCACTCGACGAGAAGGACTGGCAGCGCCGCCACCGACTTCTGCTGTGGTTGCTCGGACTGCACGTCCCGGCACTGGCGATATTCGGTCTCGCCGTGGGTCGCGGGGCCCTGACCATGGGAATCGTGCTGGCGCCGCCCCTGATCTGCGTCCTCGTCGGACACGCATCGCGTCACTACCGGCGCACGGCAGCCGTGATCGTCACATTCGGACTGGTGTACTGCTCAACCACATTGGTGGCGATCACCGGCGGCACCATCGAGGCCCACTTCCACTTCTTCATCATCATCGGCTTCATCGCCCTCTACCAGGACTGGGCCCCTTTTCTGTTCAACATCCTCTTTGTGGTGATCAGCCACGGAATCGGGTCGCTCTGGCAGCACACGCTGATCTTCGGTGACAGCGCGGGGCAGGCGAACCCCTGGCTGTGGTCGTTGATCCACGGAATCGCGGTCCTGTTCGCCTGCGTCGGGATGACCTTGTTCTGGAGGTTCACCGAGGAGTCCCAGAACGAGAAGGACGCGCTCTCGCGGCGGCTGGCCGAGGCCGAGATCGGACGTCGCCAGTTCACGTCGGACCTGCTGACGAACCTGGCCCGGCGCAACCAGAGCCTGCTCCACCGCCAGCTCGACATCATCAACCAGCTCGAGGACTCCGAGCGCGACCCGGACGCGCTGGCCGAGCTGTTCACGCTCGACCACCTGGCCACCCGGGTGCGCCGCAATGCGGAGAACCTGCTGGTCCTGTCGGGCGAGAAGCCGCCGCGCACCTGGAGCGAGCCGGTCCCGCTGCGGGACGTGCTGCGGGCCGCGATCGCCGAGACCGAGGACCTGGACCGCGTGGTGTTCGTCGTCGACGAGCGGACCGCCGTCGCCGGCCACACCGTCGTCGACCTGACCCACCTGCTCGCGGAGCTGACCGAGAACGCCGTGCGGTTCTCCCCGCCCGACACCACGGTCACGCTGCGGGCCCGGCCCCGCCGCACCGACCAGGGCGGCTACGTCGTCACCGTCGAGGACTGGGGCATCGGGATGCCCGCCGAGGACCTGGCCGCGGCCAACACCCTGCTCGCGACCCCGCCCGAGGTGGACCTGTCGGTGTCGCAGCGGCTCGGGTTCCACGTCGTCGCCCGCCTCGCCGCGCGGCACGGGGTGCAGGTCTCGCTCGGCCCCACCCCGGGCTCGGGGATCACGGCCGTCGTCGTCCTGCCGGCCGACCTGTTCGTCGCCGCCACCGATCCGCCGGTGCCGGCGCAGCACCCCCGGGGCGACGCCACGGCCGCTCTCCGCCCGGTCCCCGCCCCCCGCCGTCCGGCCGCCGTCACCCCGCCGGCACGCGACATCCGCGTCCCGTCGTTCGTCGGCGGAGGGCACGGGGAATCAGGGCACGGGGAATCAGGGCACGGGGAGCCGGAGATCGTGACCCGGCGGGTGCGGCCCGGGAACCAGCCGACCACCCACCCGGCCGGGCAGGAGGGCCGGTGGCCCGGCTGGTGGGAGCACGCGGCCGGGCCGGTGCCCGGGCCCCGACCGGTCGCGCCCGGAGCCCCGGCGGCGCACTCGATGTCGGACAGCGCGCCGGCGGGCCTCTTCGACGCCCACGAGCCGCCACCCACGACGGCTCCTCCGGCGCCCCGCAGCGGGCGGCCGGCGGAGGAGCCGTCCGTGGGCGGGCTGCGCCGCCGCGTGCCGCAGTCCCACCTGGCCGCCGAGCTGCGCGTGCCGGCGCCCATCGCCGCTGCCGCCGCACCGGCCACCGCCGAGTCGGCGAGCGCGCTGTCGCGCTACCAGGCCAGCCGGGCCCGCGCGATCGCTGAGGACGGCCGATGAGCCCGGGCTCCCTCGACTGGCTGGTGGCGGAGTTCGTCCGCGACACCGCCGGCGTGCTGGACGCCGTGGTCGTCTCCGCCGACGGGCTCCGGCTCGCCACCTCACCGGGGATGCCGGAGGCCCGCGGCGACCAGCTCTCCGCGGCCGCGTCGGGGCTGGTGAGCCTGGCCCGCGGCACCGCCGCCCTGCTCGACGCGGGGCCGGTCACCCAGACGATCCTGGAGATGGGCCGCGGCTACCTGTTCGTCACCGCGCTCGACGTGGGCGCGACGCTGGCCGTGCACGCCGACCGGCGCTGCAACATCGGGTTGGTCGGTTACGAGATGACGATGCTCGCGTCCCGCGTCGGCCACGCGCTGGCGCCGGGGGTGCGGACGCACCGGTGAAGGAGACAGGAGGCGGGGGCCGGGTGGTCCCGGTGTACGCGGTCACGGGCGGTCGCACCCGGTCGGCCGGACACGACCTGCCGATCGAGTCCCTCGTGACGGCCACGGGCCAGTTCACCGGCGACCTGCAGCCCGAGTACCGCTCCATCGTCGTGCGCGCGTCACGACCGCTGTCGCTGGTGGAGATCGGGGCCGAGCTGGGCGTCCCCGTCGGGGTGGCCCGGGTGCTGGTCAGCGACCTGGCCGACGCCGGCTACCTGATCGTGCACGCCCCCGCACCCGCCTCGGTCGACGGTAGCCCGCCGCCCGAGGTGCTGAGCCGACTGTTGGAGGGTCTCCGTGCCCGGTGACCAGGGCCCCATCCCGTTGAAGATCGTCGTGGCCGGCGGATTCGGGGTGGGCAAGACGACGCTCGTGCGTGCGCTGTCGGAGATCCCGCCGCTGCTGACCGAGGAGTCGATGACGACCGCCTCGATCGGCATCGACGACGTCTCGGCGGTGCCGGACAAGCGGACCACCACCGTCGCCATGGACTTCGGCCGCATCACCGTCGACGACGCCCTGATCCTCTACCTGTTCGGCACGCCCGGGCAGGACCGGTTCTGGTTCATGTGGGACGAGCTCGCCCGCGGCTCGGTCGGCGCCGTGGTGCTCGTGGACCTGCGCCGGGTGGACGACTGCTTCGCCGCGGTGGACTACTTCGAGAACCGCGGTGTGCCGTTCGTCGTGGCGGTGAACGGGTTTCCGCGCACCGAGACGTTCAGCCGGGAGGCCGTGCACGACGCGCTGGCGCTCGCGGCCGACACCCCGGTGGTGCGGATGGACGCCCGCGACCCCGGCTCGTGCCTGGCCACGCTCGTCACGCTGGTGGAGCACGCCCTGGAGCGCTCCCGGGCGGTGGCCGGCCGGTAGCTCAGGCCCCGCGGCGGGCGACGAGGGCGTCGATGTCGATGCGCAGCGGGAAGGGCTCGGTGACGACGAGCTCGCCGGTGGCGTTCTGGCTCTCGCGGTACCCGTCGCCCGGGGCGCCGAGGCCGAACACCGTGATCGTGGGCAGCGGTGGATCGAGATCGATCACCCAGTAGTTCGGGATCCCGGCGTCCGCGTACTCGAACGACTTGAGGTGCATGTCGACGTTGCGTGTGCCGGGCGAGATGATCTCGACAGCGAGCCGCACCTCTTCCGCTGTGACCCGGTTCTGCGGCCCGTCGGACGGTACGACGACCAGATCAGGGGCACGGAGGATCACGGGGCTCTCACTGCGGAGGATCACCTCGAAGTCGATCACACAGTCCCATCCGTCGGGGATCTGTTCGCGGACCTGCAGAGCAAGCTCGACCAGTGCCTGCTGGTGCCGGCGGGCAGCCCTCGGCGACATCACGAGAACGCCTTCCTGTAGTTCGTAGTGCGCCGAGTTGTCCTCGGGCAGCGCGTCGAACTCCTCGAGCGTCATCAGCCCTCGATGCAGCGGCATGGCCATAGGAGAAGTGTGCCGTACGGCGCTGCCGTTCCGAGGGAGATCACGAGAACTCAGCCGCCGAGGGCCCGCACCACCCGCGACGGGGAGGGGCGGCCCAGCCGCTCCGCCATCCACGTGCTGGTCGCGACGAGCGCGTCCAGGTCGGCCCCGTGCGCGACGCCGAGCCCGTCGAGCATCCAGACGAGGTCCTCGGTGGCGAGGTTGCCGGTGGCCGACTCCGCATAGGGGCAGCCGCCCAGCCCGCCCGCGCTCGCGTCGACGGTGGTGACGCCCTTCCGCAGCGCGGCGAGCGTGTTGGACAGCGCCTGGCCGAACGTGTCGTGGAAGTGGACGGCGAGCTGGTTGACCGGCACGCCGCCGTCGACGCAGGCGTCCAGGACGGCGTCGACGTGGCCGGGGGTGCCGGTGCCGATCGTGTCACCCAGCGAGAGCTGGCCGCAGCCCATGTCCACCAGCCGGCGCCCGACGGCGGCCACCTGGTCGGGGGCGACGGCGCCCTCCCACGGGTCGCCGAAGCACATCGAGACGTAGCCGCGCACGCGCAGCCCCTCCGCGCGGGCGCGGGTGACCACGGGCGCGAACATCGCGAACTGCTCGTCGAGGGTGCGGTTGAGGTTGCGCTTCGCGAACGTCTCGGTGGCGCTGGCGAAGATCGCGATGTGCCCGACGCCGGCGGCGAGCGCGCGGTCGAGGCCGCGGTCATTGGGCACGAGCACCGGGTAGTCCAGCCCGGGGCGACGGGCGAGGCGGCGCAGCAGGTCCTCGGCGTCGGCGAGCTGCGGCACCCACTTCGGGTGCACGAAGCTGGTGGCCTCCAACGTGGTCAGGCCCGCGTCGGCGAGCCGGTCCAGGAACTCGACCTTCACCTCGACGGGCACCACGGTGGACTCGTTCTGCAGCCCGTCGCGCGCGCCGACCTCGTAGATCGTGATCTCCGACGGCAGGTCGGCGGCCGGAACCACCGTCGGGAGCTTCCTAGGATTCATCGGCCACCTCCTGGTACAGCAGCGCGTGCACGCGTTCCACGCCCGGCACGTCGTCGAACTCCAGCGGCTCGTCCGACGCCGACTCGATGACCAGGGTGCCGCAGCCGAGCATGCGTTCGACGATCGTGTGCCGGAACTGCACGCTGTTGATGCGGCTCATCGGGATGTCGATGCCCTGCCGCGACAGCACACCCTCCCGGATCAGCACCCGGCGCGTGGTGACCACGAAGTGCGTGGTGCGCCAGCGCAGCACGGGCCACAGCGTGAACCGGCCGATCAGCCCGAGCCCCACCACCGCGATCGCGAGCCACCCCCAGGGCGCCCAGGGCTGGGCCCGCACCAGCGCGGCCAGGAACGCACCCAGCGCGACGACCACCAGCAGCACGACCACCGGCACCACGAGCATCTTCCAGTGCGGGTGCTTGTGCATGACGATCTGCTCGCCGGCGACGAGGAGATCGTCCGGATAGGCCACGGCGTCACGGTAGCGCCCGATCAGCCGGGCACGACCGCCAGCACCGGTGTGGGGTCCACCCCGTCCACTCCCCGCAGTACCCGACCTCCCCACGGCGCCGCCAGTGGCACCGTGTACTCGGCGTTGCGTCCCACGGCCGCCACCGCGCATCCGGGCCCCGCGGCGGTCGGCGCGGCTCCCACCGCGACGGACCGCACGCCCACCACGACCGCCGATGCGGGCTCCGGCGCGACCGGCTCGTCCCGGCGCCGCCGGCTCCCCGGGGCGGCCGGCTCCCCGGGGCGGCCGGCCCCGGAGTCGGCGGTGGGCCGGGCGTCGGCCGGGAACTGCGGCCCCGGTGTCCAGCGCGGCGAGGTCGGCCTCCGGGTAGGTCGGCGCCCGCCGCCGGCCCCGGGCGCCTCGCCCGAACCGGACGGCGGCGGAACACCGCAACCGGCGGCCGGCAGGCACGTGCGCAGCACCGCTGCCCGGAACGTCCTCGCTGGTCGCAGGGTCGGGATGGTCCCGCCTCCCGACCGCGCCGTCCAGCAGCTCAGTCGGCCGGACGGACGTGCACCACGTCCCCGGCGGCGACCGCGCGCCGGTGCCCGGCCGGGTCGAGCAGCAGCAGCCGCCCGTCGCGGTCGACGTCCTCGGCGATGCCGGTGTGGACGGTGCCGCCCGGCAGCTCGACGCGGACCTCGGCGCCCAGGCTCGCGCAGCCCGCCCGGTAGTCGGCGCGCAGGCGGGTGACGTCGGGGTCGCCCCGGCCGTCGCGCCAGGCCTGTTCGCGCGCGGCGAGGTGGGTCAGCAGCGCCACCAGCACCTCGGCGCGGTCGACGTCCACCCCCTCGGCCGCCAGCGAGGTGGCCCCCGCCTGGTCGGTCGGGGCGGAGCCCACGTTGAGCCCGATGCCGACGACGATCGCCGGCTTCGTGGGATCGGCGACCTCGGCGAGGATGCCCGCCGCCTTGCGCTGCGCGGGACCGACCAGGAGGTCGTTGGGCCACTTCAGGCCGGCCGTGGTGAGACCGAACCCCCGGACGGTGTCGAGCAGCGCCAGGCCGGTGAGCAGCGGCAGCCACCCGAACCGCGACGCGGGCACTCCCGTGGGCCGCAACAGCACGCTGACCGTGAGGCCGGAGCCGGGCGGCGAGACCCATGACCGGGTGAGCCGCCCGCGGCCCGCCTCCTGGTGCTCGGCCACCAGCACGGTGCGGTCGGGGGCGCCTGCGAGGGCCGCGGCCAGCAGGTCCGCGTTGGTCGAGCCCGTGGACTCCACGACGTCGACCTGGGCCCAGGTCCCGAGCAGCGCCGCGCGCAGTCCCTCGGGATCGAGCGGCCGGGTCGTCCGGTTCATGCCGCGGGACGCTACCGGCGGCCACGCCGCACCGTGCCCCTCAGCGGCCCAGGAGCGCACCTGGAGCGACGGACGGGCGGCCTCCGTCGCCGGGCGCGCGACGGGAGCGTGACGCAGACCGCTCAGGTACGCCCACCCGGGCGGTTACCGGCGGGTTAGGCTCCCGGGCCATGAGTGCTGCAACGGAGCCGCTGCCGGACGCCGAGCCCGACATCCACACGACTGCAGGCAAGCTCGCCGACCTCCACCGGCGCACGGAGGACGCGGTGCACGCCGGCACCGAGGCGGCCGTCGAGCGCCAGCACGCCAAGGGCCGCCAGACCGCCCGCGAGCGCATCGACCAGCTGCTCGACCCCGGGTCGTTCGTCGAGATCGACGCGCTGACGCGGCACCGCTCCACGAACTTCGGCATGGACGCCAAGCGCCCGTTCGGTGACGGCGTCGTCACGGGCACCGGCACCATCGACGGCCGCCAGGTCGCCGTGTTCAGCCAGGACGCCACCGTGTTCGGCGGGGCGCTCGGCGAGGTCTACGGCGAGAAGATCGTCAAGGTCATGGACCTGGCCCTCAAGACCGGCATCCCGATGATCGGCATCAACGACGGCGGCGGCGCGCGGATCCAGGAGGGCGTGGTCGCGCTCGGCCTCTACGGCGAGATCTTCGTGCGCAACGTCCGCAGCTCCGGCGTGATCCCGCAGATCTCACTGGTGATGGGCCCGTCGGCGGGCGGCGCGGTGTACTCCCCCGCGCTCACCGACTTCATCGTCATGGTCGACGGCACCAGCAACATGTTCATCACCGGCCCGGACGTGATCAAGACCGTCACGGGCGAGGACGTGGAGATGGAGGAGCTCGGCGGCGGCCGCGCCCACAACTCGAAGTCCGGCGTCGCGCACTACAACGGCAGCGACGAGGAGGACGCGATCTCGTATGTCAAGGAGCTGCTGAGCTACCTGCCCAGCAACAACCTCTCCGAGCCGCCGTCCTACCCGGCGCCGGAGCCCACCGCGGGCTCGATCGCCGACGACCTCACCGACACCGACCTCGAGCTCGACACGCTCGTGCCCGACTCGCCGAACACCCCCTACGACATCCGCGAGGTGATCACCCGCGTCGTCGACGAGGGCGAGTTCCTCGAGGTGCACGAGCTGTTCGCGCCCAACATCGTGGTGGGCTACGGCCGGATCGAGGGCAAGTCGGTCGGGGTGGTGGCCAACCAGCCCACCCAGTTCGCCGGCTGCCTCGACATCGACGCCTCCGAGAAGGCCGCGCGCTTCGTGCGCACCTGCGACGCGTTCAACATCCCGGTGGTCACGTTCGTCGACGTCCCCGGCTTCCTGCCCGGCACCGAGCAGGAGTGGAACGGCATCATCCGCCGCGGCGCCAAGCTGATCTACGCCTACGCCGAGGCCACCGTCCCGCTGGTCACGGTCATCACGCGCAAGGCCTACGGCGGCGCGTACGACGTGATGGGCTCCAAGCACCTCGGCGCCGACATCAACATCGCGTGGCCCACCGCCCAGATCGCCGTCACCGGCGCCGCGGGCGCGGTGAGTATCCTCTACCGCAAGGAGCTCGCGGCGCTCGAGGGCGACGAGCTCGCCGCCAAGCGCGCCGAGCTGCAGCAGGACTACGAGGACACCCTCGCCAACCCCTACATCGCGGCCGACCGCGGCTACATCGACGGGGTGATCCCGCCGTCGCACACCCGGGGTTACGTGGGTCGTGCGCTGCGGACGCTCGCCACCAAGCGCGAGGCCGTTCCTGCTCGTAAGCATGGGAACATCCCGCTGTAGTAGTGCGGCTCCGCCGCCCGTGCGCGGAAATCGGTGCCCTGGCACTGATTTCCGCGCACGACCGACCCGTAGGGAGGCTGTCGTGACCGACGGAGACACCACACCCGAGGAGCGCCGCGCCCTGTTCCGCGTGGTCCGCGGTGACCCCACCGCCGAGGAGCTCGCCGCCCTCACCGTGACGCTGGCCGCGGTCGCGGGCGCCGGGGGCGACGCGCCGGCGCCGAAGCCACGCAGCGCCTGGAGCGAGCCACGGCTGCGCACACCGCTGACCCCCGGCCCCGGCGCCTGGCGGGCCTCGACCCTGCCCCGCTGACGCGGGTGCGAACGGTTCGGTGACGTCCACGCGCGGCGCGGTCGGAACAGGGGCAGGATCGCTCGCATGAAGGCCATCTGGAACGGCGTCGTCATCGCCGAGAGTGACGCCACCGTCGTCGTCGAGAACAACCACTACTTCCCCGCCGATTCGGTGAAGGCGGAGTACCTGCGCGACTCCGCGACGACCACCGTCTGCCCGTGGAAGGGCACCGCGAGCTACAAGACGCTCGTGGTCGACGGCACCGAGAACGCCGACGCCGCCTGGGTCTACCCCACGCCGAGGGACGCCGCGGCGCAGATCAAGGACCACTACGCGTTCTGGAAGGGCGTCACCGTCACGGCATGAGTCCACCCCGGGGTGGAGGCCGGGACCCACCCCCGGACCGACGATTCCCCGGCGCGATCCGAGCACGCTCGACGGCATGGACAACGCCGAGCTCTCCACCTACCTGATCACCGTCGCCGCGATGGTCTGGATCATCTACCGCCAGTTCGTCGGGCGGTTCGTCACCCCGGGCCGCTCGATGGTGCTGCCGCTGGTCCTGGTCGTGTGGGGGCTGGTGCAGGCCGTCCAGGCCGACGTCCGCTGGGGCACGCTCGCCGTGCTCGTGGTGGCCGGTGACCTGGTGCTCACCGCGGCGCTGGGCGCCGTCCGCGGGGCCGCCATCCGGCTGAGCCTGCGCGAGGGCTACCTCTACCGCCGCGGGGGCGTGCCGAGCCTGGTGCTCTGGGCGGTGTCGATCGGCGTGCGCGTGCTGGTCGCGGTGCTCGCCGCGGGCACGTCGGCCGGACCGGCGACGACCGCCACCCTGACGCTCGGGTTCGGCGTCAGCATCGCCACCCAGTACGCCGTACTCGCCGCCCGCGTCCGCGCCGACGGCCGCCCGATCCGCCCCGCCGGGGATCGACGCGGCAGCGGGACACGCGTCACACTCGGCGGATGACCGAGGACCGGGGCCCCCTCCGGATCGTCGGCAACCTGATCTGGTTGCCGATCATCCTGGTGGCCACGTTCGTGGACGGCACCCGCATCGAGCACCTGGCCACGGCGATCGTCGCGGCCGCGGTCGCGGGCCTCGCCTGGACCGTTCTCGGGCTCCACCTCGACTCCCCGCCGTGGGTGGGGCCGGCCGCGACCGTGGTGCTCGCCGCGGCCGGGGCCGCGTGCCTCGCCGCGGTCGGGACGTGGTCCACGCCGCTGGCGTTCTGCGTCTACGCGGTGATCGTCGCGGGGGTCCGGCTGCCCGCGCCGGCCGCCGTCGCGATCGCCGCCGGCACCGGGACCGGAGTGTTCCTGGTGCTGCGCACCGAGCCGGCGGGGCTCCCCGTCCTCCTGCTGGGCCTCGTCGCGATCCTGCTGTTCGGGATGGGCCGCCGGGAGAGCCGGCGCCGGGCCGAGCAACGGGAGCTGACGCTCGTGGCGGGCGCCCGCGTCACCGAGGAGCACGCGAGGGCCGCCGCGCTGGCCGAGCGGGCCCGGATCGCCCGCGACGTGCACGACGTGCTCGCCCACTCGCTCTCGGCATTGGCCGTGCAGTTGCAGGGGGCCCGGCTGATGGTGCTGCGCGACGGCGCCCCGCCCGACACCGTCGCCCAGATCGAACGGGCCCAGCGCCTCGCCGCCGACGGGCTGGCCGAGGCCCGGCGCGCCGTCACGGCGCTGCGGACCGAGCCGGTGGACCTCGCAGCCGGGCTCCGCTCCCTCGTGGACGACACCCCCGCCGCCACGCTCGAGATCGACGGCGAACCCGGCCCCCTCGACGCCACCGCCCACGAGACCATCCTGCGCACCGCCCAGGAGGCGCTCTCCAACGTACGCAAGCACGCACCCGGGGCGCCGGTGGAGGTGCGGCTGTCGCACCACGAGGGCGCCACGGAGCTGGAGGTCCGCGACCACGCGGGACCACCGGCCGCCACCGCGCAGGGCGGCTACGGTCTCGTCGGGATGGCCGAGCGCGCCGCACTGGCCGGGGCCCAGCTCGACGCGGGACCGATGGAGGACGGATGGCGGGTACGGCTGACGATCCGGTGACCGACCTGCGCGTCGTCCTGGCCGACGACCAGACCATCGTCCGCGAGGGCCTCGTCACGCTGCTCGGGCTGCTGCCCGGCATCGAGGTCGTCGGCGCCGCCCCCGACGGCGGGCGGGCCCTCGCCCTCGTCGCCGAGCACGCCCCCGACGTCCTGCTCACCGACCTGCGGATGCCCGTCTGCGACGGCGTCGAGACCACCCGCCGGGTGCGGGCCGAGCACCCGTCCGTCGCCGTGGTCGTGCTCACCACCTACGCCGACGACGCCTCCGTCCTCGACGCGCTGCGCGCGGGCGCCGTCGGCTGGCTGTCCAAGGACGCCGACGCCGAGGCGATCGGCCACGCGCTGCGCTCGGCCGCGGCCGGCCAGTCGACGATCGACTCGGCCGCGCTGGCCCGGCTCGTCGCGGCCGGCCCCGCCCCGCCCGCCGCCCCTCCGGACGGGCTGACCGCCCGCGAGGCCGAGGTGCTCGGGCTCATCGCCGCGGGCCTGTCGAACGGCGAGATCGCCCGGCGGCTCGTCGTCAGCGAGGCGACCGTGAAGACGCACGTCAACCGGCTGTTCGCCAAGGCCGGACTGCGCGACCGGGCCCAGGCCGTGGGCTACGCCTACCGCCACGGACTCGTCCCCGGCTGAACATCAAACCCCCATCAAACGGCCCTAAATCCAGATCAAGTAGCTGGAGCCCGCGTCGTGACCCGACCCACACTCGGATCACGAACAAAGGAGGCTCCGATGGACATCATGATCAAGGTAGTGGTCCTCGTGGTCGTGGGGCTGATCATCCTGATCACCCTGCTGGGCGAGTTCGGCCCGCGGTCGGACGGCGGTCGCCGCACCCGCGGGTCGCGCCGCGGCGGGGCGGGCGACCGCTCGGCCGCCGACCTGGTCACCGCCCGCCTCTGACCTCAGCGTTCCGTTCCCGGGCAGGAGAGATCCATGACCGGGATCATCGTCGTCCCGGTGATCCTCGCGGCCGTCGTCGTCGCCGCGGAACTCGGCCGCGGCCGCCGCGGCCCGGGCATCCACAGCGACGCGGGCTGGTTCGCCGGCGGCGGCAGCTGAGGTGACCCACCGCTGATCACGGCGTCCGGCCCCGTAGGGTCGGGCGCCGTGCGCGTCGTACTGGCCTCGGCCTCCCCAGCCCGGCTCGGGATCCTGCGGGCGGCGGGCATCGACCCGCTCGTGGAGGTCTCCGACCTGGACGAGGAGGCGCTGCTCGCGTCCGTCCCGCACGCCTCGCCCGGCGAGAAGGTCACGACGCTGGCCGGCGCCAAGGCCACCACGATCGCCCGCCGCATCGCCGGCACCCACCCCGACGCGCTCGTGATCGGCTGCGACTCGATGCTCCACATCGGCGACGAGCTGGTCGGCAAGCCCACCGACGCCCACGAGGTGCGGCGCCGCTGGAGCGTCATGGCCGGAGGTATGGGCGAGCTGGTCACCGGGCACGCGGTGCTGCTGATGGCCGACGGCGGGATCGACCGCGTCGCCGAGGGCCACGCGGTCACCGCCGTCCGGTTCGGGTCGCCGACCGAGGCCGAGCTGGATGCCTACATCGCCAGCCGTGAGCCCCTGGCCGTGGCGGGCGCGTTCACCCTCGACGGGCTGGGCGGCTGGTTCGTCGAGGGCATCGACGGCGACCCGTCCAACGTCATCGGGCTGAGCCTGCCGCTGCTGCGCCGCCTCCTCGCGGGCGTCGGCGTGACGGTCACGGACCTCTGGCGGGGT
Organism: Pseudonocardia sp. 73-21; assembly: GCF_001899645.1. Classification (GTDB taxonomy): domain Bacteria; phylum Actinomycetota; class Actinomycetes; order Mycobacteriales; family Pseudonocardiaceae; genus Pseudonocardia. The sequence goes on from NZ_MKVV01000075.1 coordinate 12,578, forward strand.
TGAATTCGCGCGCGGCGCGCCGCGCGCGACGGCAGGACTAATCTGGCGAGCATGGCTCTGCAGAACGACACCGATCCGAAGCTCGCCGCCTACGCCCACCCCGAGCGCCTGGTCACCACGCCCTGGCTCGCCGACAACCTGGGCACTCCCGGGCTCGTCGTCGTCGAGTCCGACGAGGACGTACTGCTCTACGACACCGGGCACATCCCCGGCGCGGTGAAGGTCGACTGGCACACCGAGCTCAACGACCCCGTCACCCGCGACTACGTCGACGGCGCCCGCTTCGCCGAGATCTGCGGGGAGCGCGGCATCGGCCGCGACACCACCGTCGTCATCTACGGCGACCGCAACAACTGGTGGGCCACCTACGCGCTGTGGGTGTTCAGCCTGTTCGGCCACGCCGATGTCCGCATCCTCGACGGCGGGCGCGCCAAGTGGGTGGCCGAGGGCCGCGAGATGACCACCGAGCAGCCCAAGCCGGAGGTCGTCGAGTACCCGGTGGTGGAGCGCGACGACACGGCGATCCGCGCGTTCAAGGACGACGTGCTCGCCCACCTGGGCAAGCCGCTGGTCGACGTGCGGTCTCCCGGCGAGTACTCCGGCGAGCTGCTGCACATGCCCGACTACCCGCAGGAGGGCGCCGTCCGCGGTGGCCACATCCCGGGAGCCGCGAGCGTGCCGTGGGCCCGCGCCGCGGCCGAGGACGCCACGTTCAAGTCCCGCGAGGACCTGTCGGCCATCTACGAGCAGGAGCAGGGGCTCTCGCCGTCGGACGACGTCGTGGCCTACTGCCGCATCGGCGAGCGCTCCAGCCACACGTGGTTCGTGCTCACCCACCTGCTCGGCTTCGAGCACGTCCGCAACTACGACGGCAGCTGGACGGAGTGGGGCAACGCCGTGCGCGTGCCCATCGTCCAGGGCGCGGAGCGCGGGCAGGCATGAGCCTCCCCCCTCAGCTGGAGGAGCTGGTCGAGGACTTCGCGGCGGTCGGCCCCAAGGACCGGCTCCAGCTGCTGCTGGAGCTCTCGCGGGAGCTGCCCGAGCTGCCCGAGCGCTACGCCGACGCCGCCGACACGATGGAACAGGTGCACGAATGCCAGTCGCCGCTGTTCCTGGCGGTCGAGGTGGACGACGACAAGCACGTGCACCTGTTCTTCTCCGCGCCGCCCGAGGCCCCCACCACCCGGGGTTTCGCGTCGATCATGCACACGGGCCTCGACGGCGAGCCGGCCGCCGAGGTGCTGGCGGTGCCCGACGACTTCTACGTGGCGCTGGGGCTGGCCCAGGCCGTGAGCCCGCTGCGCCTGCGCGGCATGTCGGCGATGCTCTCGCGCATCAAGAAGCAGGTGCGGGCGGCCACCGGCTGACCGAACCTCAAGTCCTGGTGAAGAACATTCCCTGGAGCGGGTGGACCCCCAACACTGTGAGACGTCTCATAAGGACGACTCAGGAGGTGTCCGGTGGTTCTCGCAGCAGCAGGCGACACGTGGGGCATCAGCGGCCCCGGCTTCCTCGTCATGTACCTGGTGATCGCCGTCGTCGTATGGGTGGCCACCACCCGGGCGCGGCGCGCGCTGGCCGATCCCCGGCCCCGCCACACCGCGGGTGACCTGTCGGGCCACCCGCACGACGTCGCCTACCTCAACGGCGGCGCGGAGCTGGCCGTCACCTCGGCCCTCTCGGCGATGCACCTGCGCGGCACGATCGCCCCGCAGCGCGGCAGCGTCCAGGCGATCGGCCGGCTCGACCCGGGCGCCGACGACCTGGAGCACGCGATCCACCTCACGACCAGGAGCGCCGTGGCCCGGCGCCGGTTGCCGTTCCACGGGCCGGTCGCGACGGCGCTGAAGGTCATCGAGAGCGGTCTCGTCGACGCCGGCCTGCTCGTCTCCCCCGAGCTGCGCAGCCGGATCCTGCGCCAGGGGTTCTGGATGCTCGGGGTGGCCGCCCTCGGGCTGGTGCGGCTGCTGGCCGGCACCGCCGACGGCAAGCCGGCCGGGTTCCTGCTGTTCGCGCTGATCGGCGTGGTGGTGGTCGCGCTGGTCCAGCTCGGCCGCGCCCCGCGACGTACCCGGCTCGGCGACCGCACGCTGCACGAGCTCGCCCAGCGCCACCACACGCTCTCGCCCACCATGCGGCCCGACTGGGCGGTCTACGGCCCGGCCGCGGCGGCGCTGGGCGTCGGGATCTTCGGGGTCGGCGCGCTCTGGGCGTCGGACCCGGCGTTCGCCGACGAGCTGGCGCTCCAGAAGGCGGCCGCGGCCGGCGGGGGCAGCACCTCCGACGGTGGGAGCTGCAGCAGCGGCGACTCCGGGGGCGGGAGCAGCTGTGGTGGCGGCGGCTGCGGCGGGGGCGGCTGCGGTGGCTGACCTGCTCTGCGGCGCCGGCATCGGCTGGCGCCCCGAGATCGCCGGGGTGGTCGCCGACCTCCCGGCCCTGCGGTTCTGCGAGGTCATCGCCGAGGCCCTCGCTCCCACAACTCCGCCTCGAGGGGTGGCGGAGCTGCGGGAGCGGGGGGTGGCGGTGGTCCCGCACGGGGTTCGGCTCTCGTTGGGGGGAGCCGAACCCGTGGAGGCGGCGCGCGTCACGCACCTGGCGGCGTGCGCCGCCGCGGTGGGGGCGCCGCTGGTGAGCGAGCACGTGTCCTTCGTCCGTGCCGGGGGGCACGAGGCGGGCCACCTGCTGCCGCTGCCCCGCACCCGCGAGGCGCTCGGCGTGCTCACCGCGAACGTGCGGCGCACGCAGGCCGAGCTGGACGTCCCGTTGGCGCTGGAGCCGATCGCGGCGCTGTTCGACTGGCCCGAGGACGAGTTCAGCGAGCCCGACTTCCTCACCGAGCTGCTGGAGCGCACCGGCACGCTGCTGCTGCTCGACGTCGCCAACGTGCACGCCAATGCCGTCAACCGCGGCCAGGACGCGCGGGCGGTGATCGACCGGATGCCGCTCGACCGCGTGGCCTACCTGCACATGGCGGGCGGCTCGGAACGGGACGGGCTCTACCACGACACCCACACCGACCCGGTCCCCGACGCGGTCATGGCGCTGCTGGAACACACGGTCTCCCGGATGCCGGCCCCACCCGCGGTGATGCTGGAACGCGACGGCCGCTACCCACCGGCGGCGGAGCTGCGGGCGGAGTTCACGGCGGTGGCGAGAAGCGCGGGCCACCCGCAACCCCGCGAGTCGGGGTCTGCGGGCGAACGAGTCGCGCCGTGAGTGCGAACTGGTCGGCCTCCCCAACCGGCGAGTTCGCCATTCCGCTCGGCGAGTTCGCCGCCTGGCCGACCGGGTTCGCCGATCCGGCGACGTCGCTGGCCGCCCGGCAGGCCGAGCTCGTCGCCGCGCTCGTCACGGGCACGTCCGACCCGGCCGGGTTCGACGGCGCCCGCCTCGACGCCACCCGCGCGGCGCTGCTGCGCAAGCGGGCCGGCGAGGCCGCGAAGCACTGGCCGCTGCTGGCCGCGTCGCTCGGCCCGGACTGGGCGCCGACGTTCGCCCAGGTGCACGCCGGCCACCCGTCGCTCGGGCCGCTGTGCGACGGCTGGGACGTGGCCCGCGCCCTGCGCGACCGCGGCGAGCTGACGCCCGGGGCCGCCGGGGAGCTCGACGACGCCGAGTCCCGGCTGTTCTACGACGGGCAGGGCCTCCCCCGCCCGCACCGCGGCCCGCGACGGTGGTTCGGCCGGCGTTGACCTCTTGACGTGACCGCACAATTTCACGTTAATGGTCACTGTCATGAAAACCACGCGGCCCTACACGCAGAGCGCCCGCGCCGAGGCCACCGCCCGCACGCGCGCGCGGATCCTCGACGCCACCTTCGCGCTGGCGCAGGAGAAGCTCAGCCTGGAGATCGTGCTCACCGACGTGGCCGAACGCGCCGGCGTCAGCGTGCAGACGATCCTGCGGCACTTCGGCACCAGGGACGGGCTCTTCGACGCGGCGCGCGAGCACGGCACGTCGGAGGTGGTCGAGGAGCGCGACACGCCCGTCGGTGACGCCGGTGCCGCTGTGACGGTGATCGTGGCCCACTACGAGCGCCGCGGCACGTTCGTGCTGAGCCTGCTGGCCCAGGCCCGCTTCGACGAGGACGTCGCCACCGTCGTGCGCGACGGGGTGGCGGTGCACCGCCGCTGGGTCGCCACCACCTTCGCCCCGCAGCTCGCGACGAGCGCCGACCCGGCGGAGCTGCTCGACCTGCTCGTCGTCGCCACCGACATCGGCACGTGGTCGCTGCTGCGCCACGGCGCCGGGCACGACCGCGACACCACGACCTCCCGGATGCACGCGCTGGTCTCCGCCCTGCTCGTCTCGCCGAAGGGACGCCTCTGATGGCCGACATCCTGTTCTGCACCTGGGACGGTGGCGGCAACGTCCCGCCCGCCCTGGGCATCGCGGCCGAGCTGCAGCGACGCGGCCACCACGTCCGCTTCCTCGGCTACGGCACACAGCGGGCCGCGCTCGAGAAGGCGGGATTCACCGCCGCCTCGTACACGCGCGCACGGCCGTGGGACCCGCTGCGGCCGCCGTCCGGACCGGCCGGGGCCGTGCGCGCGATGCGCCTGTTCGGCGACCCGGGGCCCGGCCGCGATGTCGCCGACGAGATCCGGTGCACCGGCCCCGACCTCGTGGTGGCCGACTGCCTGAGCGTCGCGGCCGTCCGCGCCGCGCGCCGTTCCGGGCGGCCGACCGCGGTGCTCGCCCACACCTTCACGAGCTACCTGCGGACGTGGGCCCGGGGCCCGATGGGGGCGGCGGCCGCGGTCGGGGCGGGGCGGCCGCTGCGCGAGTGGGGTCTCGCCGACCTCCTGCTCGTCGCGTCCGACCGGCAGCTGGACCCGGGAACGCCACTACGGGGGAACGTCCGGCACACCGGGGCCGTCGTCCCCGGCGCCGCGCCGGCCGACCCCGGAGCCGCCGACCCGACCGTGCTCGTCAGCCTCAGTACGGTCGGCTACCCGCACCTCGCGAGCACCGTGCAACGCGTCGTCGACGCGCTGGCCGAACTGCCGGTGCGGGTGGTGGTCACCACCGGGCCCGCGGTGGACCCGGGCTCGCTGCGCGCGGCGGCCAACACGGAGATCCTCCGCTACCGGCCGCACCGCGAGCTGATGCCGTCCGCGTCGTTGGTGATCAGCCACGGCGGGCACGCGACGGCCATGGCGGCGCTGGCCCACGACCTGCCGCTGCTGGTCCTGCCGCTGCACCCCCTGCTCGACCACGCGATGGTCGGGCGCGCCGTGCAGGACGCCGGGGCCGGCCGGAGCGTGCGCAGGAGCGCCCGCCCCGGGGAGATCGCCGCCGCCGTCACCGATCTGCTGACCGATCCCGGTTACCGCGCCGCCGCCGCGACGGTCGGGGCGAGGCTGCGCGCTCACGACGGTGCGGTCGGCGGGGCCGACGCGCTGGAGGAGCTCCTCGTTCAGGAGGGCACGGCGGTGAAGAACTCGTAGCTGTGCCCGTCGGGGTCGCGCACGTAGACCGCGCGGCCGCCGGCGAGCTCGTTGGTGCGGCGGTCCCAGCCGTTCCCGGGACCGGAGCCGAAGGGGACCTCCGGACCGAGCCGCCCGAGCAGGCGGTCGAACGTGGTGTCGTCCACGAGGAACGCGAGATGCCCGGGCGCGACCTCCTGGCGCTCGTCGAAGTCGAGCGTGAGGTCGTCGTTGACGCGGACCGGCGTGAACGGTCCGACCGGCTCGCCGACGTCGAGGCCGAGCAGCCCCGCGAGGAAGCGAGCCGAGGCGTCCTTGTCGCGGGCCCGGACGATCGTGTGGTTCAGGACGATCATGAGCATCTCCCTGTGTGTGCGATTCGCACACAATATAGGTGCGATGCGCACCGATTGCTAGGGTCACGGCATGGATGGGGACGACGGCGGTCCGGCGCTGTTCCGGCTGGTCCGGTTCTGGTCGCGGCGGTGGGCGCGCGGGATCGCGGCCGGCGGTCCGTCACTGCCCCAGCACGTCCTCGTCCTGGACGCCGTCCGCGCCGGCGCCGAGGCGACGGTCGGCGACGTCGCCCACCAGCTGGGCCTGGACCATTCGGGGGCCAGCCGGATGGTGGCCGCCACCGCCGACGCCGGCTACCTGCAGCGCACCCGGGCCCGCACGGACGCGCGCCGCGCCGTCCTCTCGCTCACCCCGGCCGGCGAGGAGCTGCTCCGCTCCTCGCGGGACTGGCAGCGGAGCACCTTCGTCGAGCTCACCGCGTCCTGGAGCCAGGAGGACCGGACGCGGTTCGCGGGCTACCTCGCACGGCTGGCGCGCGAGGTCGGGGCGTGACCGCGGCTCAGCTCATCCCGGACGCGGACAGCGGGTCGTAGCCCTCGCCGCGGAAGAGTTCCTGCATCTGACGGCGCCGGACCCCGACGTTGCTCCCCTCGATCACCGGGTAGGCGAGCGCCTCGTCGAGGTGACGCAGGAGCGGGAAGTTCCGGTCGTAGGCCGTCACCCCGACGACGTTCATGAGGTCGGTGATGACGGCGACGCCCGTCGCAGAGCCGAACACCTTCGCGTGCAACGCCCACTCGAGCGCCGACGGGTGCTGCGACAACGCGGCGTCCAGGGCCCGCCAGGACAGCAGCCGGACGGCCTCGATGCGGCTCTTCGCGTCGGCGAGGACGTCGGAGACGGCCTGGTGGTCGATGATCGGCACGGCGCCGCCCCGCTTCTCGGCGACGGCGAACCGGTAGGCCACGTCGAACGCCTGCCGCATCGCCGCCACGGCGAACGTGCCGATCGAGGCGCCGCTGCCGACGAACGCGTTGCGGGTCAGAGCGACGCCCTGGCCCTCGGCGCCCAGCAGGTTCGCCCGCGGTACCCGGACATCGCGCAGAGTGACCCGGGCGGTCAGGCACCCGGCGAGACCGGGGAGGTCGTAGACGTGCTCCACCTCGATGTGACCGGCGAGGTGCTCCCGCTCGGCGACGACCAGCGAGACCCCGCCGGGCGTGCGGCAGACGATCGTCATGACGTCGGGACCGTCGCCGTCCCAGCCGGGCAGGTGCGACGCCCACGCCTTTCGCCCGTTGATCACCCAGTGGTCGCCGTCGGGGACGGCGGTGGTCCGGGTGCCCTCCGCCGGGGCGGGCGCGTCGAAGTTCGCGCTGCCGCCGGGTTCGGAGTAGGCCATGGCCGCGACGGGCGCGCCGTGGTCGGCGAGGAACGGGGCGACGAAGCGGGCGATCTGCTCGGGCGTCCCCACCTCGTAGACCGGGGCGAGCGCGATCAGCGGGCCGGCCATCGAGATCACGAAGTCGGGGCTGTGCGCGGCCCACTCCTCGATCAGGATCGCCGCGTCGACCCCGCTGGAGGCGGCCCCGCCGAACGGCACGGGGATGAAGCCCTTCAGGAAGCCCGCCTCCACGGCCTTCTCGAACACCGGCCGCGCGAGGCCGGCCCGCCGCAGGGGATCGGGCTCGGCGCGCACGGCGTCGGCGAGACCGCGCAGGTTCGCCTCGGCGAACCGGCGGGCGCCGTGCTTGAGCTGCTCCTGCTCGGGCGAGAGGGAGAACGACACGGACACGGGGACTCCTCGGCTCGGGACGTCCAGCGTCCCGGGCTCAGCCCGCGGTGTCTTGTCCCTCCGCGCGCGACGGCTGTGCAGTTCGTGCGGCCGTTCGTGCGCCCCGCACATCGCTCGGCGTGCAGCCGAACTCGCGCCGGAACGCCCGGCTGAACGACGCCGCGTCGGCGAAGCCCGCCGAGGCCGCGACGTCGGTGATCGTCCTGGTCGTCGCCGGATCGGCGAGCACCGTCCGGCACCGCTCCAGCCGCATCCTCCGGACGGTGGCGGCGAAGGTGTGCTCGTGGCCGGCGAACGCGGCGTGCAGGGTGCGCGGGGAGATCCCGAACCGGCGGCACACGCTCGACACCGACAACGAGGGGTCCCCGAGCCGACCGCGGACGTGCCGCAGGATCTCCGCGCGCAGCAGCGCACGGGGCTGCTCGCCGAACGCCGGACCCCCGGCCGTCGCGGCCACCACCGCCGACGCGAACGCCTGCTCCAGCTCCTGCGCCGCGGCCGAGCCGGCCGGCAGGTCGACCGTCCACAGGGCGCTCATCAGCGACCCCACCACGCCCCCGGCGCCCCACGTCGCGTCGAACGTCTCGCCGAGCGGAGGCCGCCCGCCGCCCAGACGGGCCGTCAGCAGGTCGCGGGGCAGCCGGAACGACACCATCCGCCACGGCTCGTCGAAGTCGAACCAGTAGGGCTCGGTGGTGTCGACGAGGGTGAACCGGCCCGGGCCCACCACGGACTCGGTGCGGCCCTGCCGGGCGCGGCAGCGTCCGGCGAGCTGCAGGTTGACGAAGAAGTAGGCGCCGTCGGTGCGGGCCACCTCGCGCGGTCCGTGGGCCGTCTCCTGGGGCTGCGAGTCGATGCGGGCGCGCACCAGGTCGTGCAGCGGGCGGGTCTCGACGCGGGCGGCGAACCCCGGGCCCGCCTCCGCCCGGCGGGGCGTCAGGGGGACGAACGCCTGGCAGATCACCTCGTGCCAGTAGCCGAACTGCTCCCGCTCCGGGCGGGCGGCGACATCCCAGACCGCCATCGGGGGATTCTCCGGCCCCACGTCGACACCGGTCAAGCTCCTCCGCGGACGGGGAGGTAGCCCCGGAGGTCAGCTACACCACACCCGGCCAGGTCGGCCGAGGCGCCCCGGCATGCCTAAACTCCCCGGTAACCACGCGCCGGAGCACGGGGCTCCCGGGCGCACCCATGAGGAGGCCGACCGTGCCGCGCCTGACCAAGGTTCTCATCGCGAACCGCGGAGAGATCGCCGTCCGCGTCATCCGCGCCTGCCGGGACGCGGGTCTGACCAGCGTCGCCGTCTACGCCGACCCCGACCGCGACGCGCCCTTCGTCCGCCTCGCCGACGAGGCGTTCGCGCTCGGCGGCTCCACCGCGGCCGAGTCCTACCTGGACATCCCGAAGCTGATCGACGCCGCCAGGCAGGCCGGGGCCGACGGCATCCACCCCGGTTACGGCTTCCTGAGCGAGAACGCCGACTTCGCGCAGGCCGTGATCGACGCGGACATCACCTGGATCGGGCCGTCGCCGCAGTCGATCCGCGACCTCGGTGACAAGGTCACCGCCCGCCACATCGCCACCCGCGCGGGCGCGCCGCTGGTGCCCGGCACGAACGACCCGGTCTCCGGCCCCGACGAGGTCATCGCGTTCGCCGAGGAGCACGGCCTGCCCGTCGCCATCAAGGCGGCCTTCGGTGGCGGCGGCCGCGGCATGAAGGTCGTGCGGGAGAAGAAGGAGATCACGGAGGCCTACGAGTCGGCCGTCCGCGAGGCCACCGCCGCGTTCGGTCGCGGCGAGTGCTTCGTCGAGCGCTACCTCGACAAGCCCCGCCACGTCGAGACGCAGGTGCTGGCCGACCAGCACGGCAACGCCATCGTCGTCGGCACCCGCGACTGCTCGCTGCAGCGGCGCTTCCAGAAGCTCGTGGAGGAGGCGCCCGCGCCGTTCCTCACCGAGGAGCAGACGAAGACCCTCTACGACGCGTCGAAGGCGATCGTGAAGGAGGCCGGCTACTACGGCGCCGGCACCGTCGAGTTCCTCGTCGGTCAGGACGGGCTGATCACCTTCCTCGAGGTGAACACGCGCCTGCAGGTGGAGCACCCCGTCTCGGAGGAGACCAGTGGGCTCGACCTCGTGCGCGAGCAGTTCCGCATCGCCGAGGGCCTCGAGCTCAACGTGCTCGAGGACCCCGCCCCGCGCGGGCACTCCATCGAGTTCCGCATCAACGGCGAGGACGCCGGTCGCGGCTTCCTGCCCGCCCCCGGCACGGTCTCGGCGATCAGCTTCCCGGCCGGCCCGGGCGTGCGCGTCGACGGCGGTGTGGAGACCGGCTCGGTGATCGGCGGGCAGTTCGACTCGCTGCTGGCCAAGCTGATCGTCACCGGCTCGGACCGCGCGCAGGCACTGGAGCGCTCGCGCCGCGCGCTGGCGGAGTTCCAGGTCGAGGGCATGGCCACGGTGCTGCCGTTCCACCGGGCCGTGGTCGCCGACCCCGCGTACGCGAGCGACGAGTTCACCGTCCACACCCGCTGGATCGAGACCGAGTGGGACAACCAGGTGCCGCCGTTCGAGGGCGCCTCGGACGCCGACGAGGAGACCGCCGAGCGGCAGACCGTCGTCGTCGAGGTCGGGGGACGGCGACTCGAGGTGTCGCTGCCCGGCAACCTCGCGCTGGGCGGGGGCGGCGGTGCCACGGCGGCGAAGGCTCCCCCGCGCAAGCGCGGCGGCGGCAAGGGCGGCGCCAAGGTCTCCGGTGACGCGGTCACCGCGCCGATGCAGGGCACGATCATCAAGGTGGCCGTGGCCGACGGCGACACCGTCTCCGCGGGCGACCTGGTCGTCGTGCTGGAGGCGATGAAGATGGAGAACCCCGTCACCGCCCACAAGGACGGCACGATCACCGGCCTGTCCGCCGAGACCGGCAGCTCGATCTCCCAGGGCACGGTCATCTGCGAGATCAAGGAGTAGGCGACTGCCGTCGCCCGTGCGCGGATAACGGTGTTCCGGCACTGATATCCGCGCACGACCCCCGACCATGGACCCAGTCGAGATCAACGCGGGCGCCTGGTACCTGCGCGCCCTCCGGGCCGACGAGCGGATCGACGACCGGCACGCGGTCGTCGCCTCGTGCGCCGACCCGCACATCCGCCGCTGGCGCCACCGGCCCGCCCCCGACCTCATCGAGGCCGACGCCTACATCCGGCGCCGCGCCCGCGACTGGTCCCGCGACGAGCGCTACACGTGGGCGGTCTGCGAACCGACCACCGGGGAGATGCTCGGCGAGGTCTCGCTCGACGCCGTCGACCTCGCGATGGGCACCGCCGAGGCCGCCTGCTGGGCCCTGCCCGCGGCGCGCGGTCGCGGCATGATCACCACCGCGCTCGGGGCCGTGCTGCGGTTCGGCTTCGGCGGGCTGGGGCTGCAGCGCGTCAGCTACCTGTGGGGTGTCGGCAACGACGCGTCGGGCCGGGTCGCGGAGAAGTGCGGGTTCACCGTGGAGGGCCGGATGCGCTCGGCGTGGGTCGACGGCGAGCGCCGGGTCGACATCATGGTCGCGGGCCGGTTGGCGACGGATGAGTTGACTCCTGACTACACAGCGACTTAACGTCCTCGGGCCAGGTTCTTCCACAGCAACCCGCACCGTGCTGGACAAGTGCATAGCGGAACAGCAGTGATGCCACCCGTGTGACCACCCACGGGGCCCGGTTCCTCCGTCCACCACGCTGGCTCAGCCGCGCCGTGGACACGCCCCCATCCACATCGGCGACCAGGATCCGTCATGCCCCCCGACACCAGCTTCGTGACCACCCACGTCCACACCGACGGGCCGATCCCCGGCCCCCACTCCCTGCTCACCGTCACCGCCGTCGCCCACACGACGGACGGCGACCCGATCGGCTCGTTCACCACCAACGTGCGTGAACTCCCCGGCGCCACCCTCCATCCCGCGTCCCTCCAGCTCTGGAGGCGACGGGCCGAGGACTGGCTCTGCACCCGCCGGGCGAGCCTCCCACCTGCCACCGCGATGTCCGCCCTGACCCGATGGATCGACGATCTGCCGGGCGGGACGGTGTTCGTCACCGACACGGTGGAACCCGACTACCTGTTCCTGTACTGGTACCTCCAACGCTTCACCGGGCGGTGGCCGTTCGACACGACCACCGCCGAGTCGGGTCTGTACGACCGGCTCACCCCCACACCCCAGTGCCCGCTGACCGGTTGCCGGTCGCTGGCCCGGGCGAGCTGACCCGAACGGCCGGTGTGCTGCAGCGCACCGGCCGTTCGCACGTGCGAACCGTTCTCCCGTTCGCCGGATTTCCCGCTGGGCCGGGCCTACCGTCGGGCCATGACCCGGAGCGTGCTCACCGACGTCGAGTTCGACGCGCTGTGGCAGCGGCTGGCGCCGGGGCCCACGCCCGTCGCGCTGCGGCTGCCCTCACCGGGGTGCGCGGCGCCCGGGTGGCACGACGTACGGCGCGCCGGGTGGCAGGCGCTGCGCGCACGGGGGCTGGTGTCGCCGTCGGGGCCCGATCCCGAGACCGTGCGGCTGCTGCGTCTGCTCACCGGTCCGGGGCGGCGGTTCGAGCTGAGGGCGTCGTGGCCGCGGGCGGTGCGGGCGGTGGCGGCCGGCGGGTCCGACGCCGGCGTGCTCGCCGTGCGGCAGGACGCCACCGTCACGCTCGAGCCCTGCGGCTCCCTGACCGCGGCCGTGCTGGGTGTGCTGCCCCGGGCCGGCCCGGGCCCCGGAACGGCATGCACGGTCCCGTCGGCGGTGCTGACGGCCGCGCTGTCCGATCCCGGTCCGTGCCTGCGCATCGCGCTGACCACCCGCGGCGTGGCCCGGCCCGAGGCCGCCCGCCTGGCCACGATGCTGGCCGCCCGGCCGGGGCAGGCCCAGATCGTCGCGACGGAGGTCGACGGCAACGGCGTCGCCCGCCGCCGCGGTGGCGTCCTCGCCGTCCTCGACGGTCCCGACGGCCGCTACCTGCTCACCCGCACGACGGGCTCGGGCGGGTGGAGCACGGTGGCGCCGATCGACCGGCACCGGCTGCACGAGCTGTTGGAGGAGGTCGCATGAGCGTCAACTCGTGAGCTCCCGCGGGCGTCCGGCCACGGCCCCCGCCACGCCGGCCACCACGGTGACGCCGGCGAGCAGGATCGCCACCAGGCCGAGGCCGCCGACGAGGAGCCCGATCGCGGCCGAGGTGAGACCCACGGCCAGACCGGTCCGGGCCACCACCGCGCCGCTGCGGCCCCGCGTCACGAACCGGGCGCCGCCCACGGTGAGCAGGATCGCGACCAGACCGCTGAGCGGCGCGAGCACGCCCAGCGGGGGCAGGAGGAAGAACACGGCGTTGTCGGCGAGCTGGGCGCCGATCGCGGAGACCAGGACGGCACCGACGGGTACGGCGGTGGAGGTGCTCAGTGGTGAGGTCATGCACCGATCGTCGCCGCGGCAGCCGCCGTCGGAATCAGGGATCGCCCCGAGACGACCCTCAGTCGAGGTCGCCGTGGCGCATCAGCTGGCGGCCGGCCTCGGTGATGGAGCCCGACAGCGACGGGTACACCGAGAACGTGTACGCGAGGTCGGCCACGGTCAGGCCGTTCTGCACGGCCAGCGCGATGGGCAGGATCAGCTCGCTGGCCACGGGCGCCACCACCACGCCGCCGACCACCACGCCCGTGGCCGGGCGGCAGAACAGCTTCACGAAGCCGCGGCGCAGGCCCTGCATCTTCGCGCGCGGGTTGGTCGAGAGCGGCAGCATGATCGTCCGGGCGGGCACCTCGCCGGCGTCGATGGCGCGCTGGCTGATGCCGACCGTCGCGATCTCGGGACGGGTGAACACCGCCGCGGCCACGGTCTTCAGCTTGATCGGGGCCACGCCCTCGCCGAGCGCGTGCCACATCGCGATCCGACCCTGCATCGCGGCCACGGAGGCGAGCATCAGCACGCCCGTGCAGTCGCCTGCGGCGTAGACGCCCGGCACGGAGGTGCGCGACACGCGGTCCACGGGGATGAAGCCGCCCCGGCCGGTCTCGATCCCGATCTTCTCCAGGCCCAGGTCGGTGGTGTTGGGCACCGACCCGACCGTCATCAGGGCGTGCGAGCCGTGGATCAGGCGCCCGTCGGCCAGCTCCACCACCACCCCGTCGCCCTCGCGGCGGACGGCCTCGGCGCGGGCCTGGGCGAGGATCTCCACGCCGCGGTCGGCGAACACGTCCTGCAGCACCGCGGAGGCGTCGGCGTCCTCGCCGGGGAGCACGCGGTCGCGGCTGGAGATCAACGTCACGCGCGCGCCCATCTCCACGTAGGCGGACACGAACTCCGCGCCCGTCACACCGGAGCCGACCACGACGAGGTGCTCGGGCAGCTCGGGCAGGTCGTAGAGCTGGCGCCAGGTGAGGATGCGTTCGCCGTCGGGCTTGGCGTCGTCGAGCACGCGGGGGGTGGCGCCGGTGGCGATCAGCACGACGTCGGCCGGGAGCTCCTCGACGTTTCCGTCGCGGGTGCGGGCCTCGACTACGTGCTGGGCGCGTGTGGTGGGCTCGTCGGAGAACGTCGCCGTGCCGCGGACGATGCGCACACCCTCCCGCTCGACGCGCGCACGGATGTCGGCCGACTGGGCCTGGGCGAGGCTCTTGACGCGGGCGTTGACCGTGGGCAGGTCCACCCCCACCGACTGCCGGTCGGCGGTGAGGCCCAGGTCAGGGGCGCGGTGCAGGTCCACCCGGATACCGGCCGAGGAGATGAACGTCTTCGACGGGACGCAGTCGTCGAGGACGCAGGCGCCGCCCATGCCGTCGCGTTCGACGAGCGTGACGTCGCTGCCGTGCTGCGCCGCCACGAGGGCCGCCTCGTAGCCCGCAGGGCCCCCGCCCATGATCACAATGCGCGTCACAGAGGGACGCCCCCTTTCGTGTCCGGTTGCCCGGTCACGGTACGCGGCGGCCTCCCACTACTCTGTGCTGGTGCCGTTGTACGCCGCCTACGGATCGAACATGGATCCGGCCCAGATGAAGGAACGCGCTCCGCACTCGCCCATGGCGGGCACGGGGTGGCTGGTCGGGTGGCGTCTGACGTTCGGGGGTGAGGACTACGCCTGGGAAGGCGCCCTTTCCACCGTCGTCGAGGAGCCCGGGTCGCAGGTGTTCGTCGTGCTCTACGACGTGCCCGACCACGACGCGGCCCAGCTCGACCGCTGGGAGGGTGGCGAGCTCGGCCTGCACAAGAAGCTCCGTCTGCGGGTGCACACGCTCGAGGGCGACGTCCTGGCGTGGATCTACGTGCTCAACGCCTACGAGGGTGGCGAGCCCAGCGCCCGCTACCTGGGCGTCCTGGCGGACGCGGCCGAACACGCCGGCGCCCCCGACGACTACGTGGCGGCCCTCCGCAACCGTCCCAGCAGCAAGTCCGTCTAACCCCGGAGCCCCCGCGAGTCGGGCCCTCCGTGCGCGCGAGTCGGGCCCTCCGTGCGCGCGAGTCGGGCCCTCCGTGCGCGGGGCGGAGCGTGGCTCACGCCCCGCGCAGGTACCCGTCACGATGACGCCGTCCGCGCAGCATCCCGACCTCGCGCCGCGATGTGTCGACCCCTCGCGCACGGAACGCGTCGTCCAGTGCGCGCTCGAACGGGGCGGGGTCCTTCAGGTCGTCGGCCCAGAGAGTGATGACGATCCATCCGCGGCGCCGGAGATCCTCGGCGCGGGCGTCGTCCTCCACCGTGCGGTCGACGTGGAACGTGTAGCCGTTGTACTCGACGACGATGCGGAGTTCGGGCCAGGCCAGGTCGAGCCGACGGATCTCCCGACCGTCCGGACCTCGCAGCCGCCAGTTCACCTCCGGCGTCGGGAATCCGGAGTCGACGATCCGCCAGAGGAGCCAGCTCTCGGCGGGTGACTCGGCCAGCCCCGTGGCCACCTCCAGCAGGCGCGCACCACGCCGCGCTCCCCGGGGATCCCGACGACGACGGAGCCGCGACGCCACCTCGGCACGGAACCGCTCACGCACCGCTGGATCGATCATCGCCAACACCTCGTCTGCGACGGCCAGCGCGTCGGGCGGCGTACTCGTGCACAGCACGTCGGTCAGCGTCCTCTCCAGCCCGAGCACCGGCAGGCCGTGGAGCTGCAGCCGGTCGTCGTCCGGTAGCGGTCCGTTGTGAACGACCAGCCCCGGACGGCGCCGGAGCCAGTGGCCGTAGGGCGCCATCATGTGGACCGGCGTGACGGGCACCGCCGTGCAACCGTGCAGCGCCGCGGCGGTGGGGCCGGCCAGGACCACATCCGACCCTCCGAGCTGCACCGCCGCCGGCGCGATGGTGAGCGGGTCGGCCGCCCGGGCCGTCTCGATGAGGACACCTGACCACGGTGTGGACCACTCACCGAACTCCTGGGCCCGCCGAACGCGATAGGCGCCGAAGGTCGCGACGGCGTCCGCCCGCCGAAAGGCGCCGTGGAGTCCGATACCGATGTGATCCATGGCACGACGGTGACCGATCCCGGCGCCGTCGGAAAGGCCGGTTCCCGAGCTGTGGATGGACCAGTGCCGATGGGGACAACTCGGGCGACGCAGTCAGATCCCGACTCGGTCGCACGCAGACCCCGACTCGCGGACGTAGAGACCCCGACTCGCGGGGTGGGGTGGGGGTCGCGCTCGCCCCGGGGGTGCTGCCCCGGGGCGAGCGGAGTTCTAGTGGGTGAGGGCGGCCAGGGCCGCGTTCACCATCACGCGCACGCCGAAGGGCAGGGCACGCTCGTCCAGGTCGAAGGTGGGCTGGTGGATGTCGCGCATCGGGCCGACGCCGGACCAGACGCCGAGCCGGGCCATCGCCCCGTCGGTGTGCTCCAGGTACCAGGCGAAGTCCTCGCCACCGCTGGACTGCTCGGTGCTCGTGGACGCGTCCGGACCGAGGACGGCGACGGCGGCATCGGCGAGCATGCCCGCACTGACCGCCTCGTTGACCACCGGCGGCACGCCGCGGACGTGGTCGAGCACGTAACCCACACCCAGGGGCGCGAGGACGGCCGCGACGAGCGACCGCATCTTGTCCTCGAGCTCGTTCCAGGTGGCGTGGTCGGCGGTGCGCAGGGTGCCGCGCAGCAGACCGTGCTGCGGGATGGCGTTGGCCGCCTCGCCGGCGTGCGCCGCGCCCCAGACCAGGACGGTGCCCGAGCGCGGATCCACCTGGCGGGTGAGCAGCAGCGGCAGCTGGGTGATGAGCAGCCCCATCGCCTCGACGAGGTCGGCCGTGAGGTGCGGGCGCGAGGTGTGGCCGCCCGGCGAGGTGAGCCGGATCTCCAGCACGTCGCAGGCCGAGGTGATCGGGCCGACCCGGGTGCCGAGCTTGCCGACCTCCAGGCGGGGGTCGCAGTGCAGCGCGAACGCCCGCTCGACGCCCTCCATGGCGCCGTCGGCCACCATGTCGAGCGCGCCACCGGGCTGGAGCTCCTCGGCGGGCTGGAAGATCAGCCGGACGCGGCCGGGCAGCGACGGCGCGGACGCCAGCGCGAGGGCGGCACCGAGCAGGATCGACGTGTGGGCGTCGTGACCGCAGGCGTGCGAGACCCCGTCGACGGTGGACGCGAACGGCAGGCCGGTGTCCTCCTGCAGGGGCAGGGCGTCGAGGTCGGCCCGCAGGGCGACGCAGCGTTCGCCGTAGCCGATGTCACAGACGAGCCCGGTGCCGCCCGGGAGGGTGCGGGGCTCGAGGCCGGCCGCCATGAGATGCCGCTTGATCATCGCGGTGGTGCGGTGCTCGGAGCGGGCGAGCTCCGGTACCGAGTGCAGGGAGCGGCGCCAGGCCACGACGTCGGAGCGGTGGGTCCCCAGCCAGGCGTCGAGCCAGGCGGGGCCACTGCCCGCGCCGAGGTCGGCGACGACGGGTTCGACCGGAGGCAGGAGGTCGTTGTGCGCGTCCAACAAGGTCACTGCACACCTCCGAGCATCGGTGCTGCGCTGTCGTGCATCGGGTAATGGTGCTCACCCGGACGGCGGTGTACCAAGTCGAAAGCGGGGTTATCCGGAAACGCTCGCCGAGGGGTGGCGGATCTGCTGCGGACGGGCCCGGAACCGTCGTCGAACGGTCGGGCGGCGCCACGACGAACGGGAGGTTGCGGCCGTTCGTCGCAGGTCGCGGGGCTGCAGGGCCCCGTGCGGGTGATGTACGTTGCCCGATCCGGTCGCCCCCGACACGTGGCCGACGACGAACGGCACCCGGAGCCGAGCGAGGGGGGCGACAGCACAGCGTGAGCAGCGGCTGGTCAGAATGGGTACGTGTCACAGGACAGCCCTGACCAGGAGCGCCGCATCGGCGGCCGCTACCGGCTGTCCGCGCACCTGGGCAGCGGTGCGATGGGCACCGTCTGGTCGGGCTACGACGAGGTGCTGCAGCGCCGCGTGGCGGTCAAGGAACTCAAGGTACCGCCGGGCGTTCCGTCGCAGGAGGCCCTGGACCTGCGCGAGCGCATCATGCGGGAGGCCCGGGCGCTCGGCGGGCTCTCGCACCCCAACGTCATCACCGTGTTCGACGTCGTCGACAACGACGGCGACCCGATGGTCGTGCTCGAACTGGTGCCCTCGCGCAACCTGGCCACGATGATCGGCGAGCAGGGCTCGCTCACGATCCAGCAGGCCGCGGTGGTGGGGTTCGCCACCGCCGGTGGGCTGCGCGCCGCCCACCGGGCGGGCATCACCCACCGCGACGTGAAGCCCGGCAACGTCCTCGTCGCCGACGACGGCCGCGTGAAGCTCACCGACTTCGGCATCGCCCGCAACTCCGCCGACGCCCCGATGACCAGCATCGGCCTCGTACTCGGGTCGCCGGCGTACATCGCGCCCGAGGTGGCGGCGGGCCAGGCCGTCACGCCCGCGGCCGACCTGTGGGGGCTCGGCGCCACGCTGTTCGCGGCCGTCGAGGGTCGCCCGCCCTACGACGTGCACGGCGATCCCGTGTCCACCATCACCGAGGTGGTGGACGGCGACGTGCCGCGGCCCCGGGGTTCCGGGCCGGTCGTCGACGTCATCGTGGCCCTGATGAAGAAGGACCCGGACGCCCGGATGCCGCTGGAGGAGGTCCGCCAGCGCCTGCGCCCGCTCATCGACGACCCGGACGACCCGCTGTATCCGGGCTCCCCCGACGCCCCGACGATGGCGTCGGCCGTCCAGAAGGGGGTGCGGGCGGCCCTGCGACCGCCCGCCCAGGCGCCCGCCCCGGCCCCGCGACCCCCGGTGGCCACGAGCACCCGGCCGCCCTCGGTCCCGGCGCCGCTCGCGGCCGCCCCGGGTCCTCTGCCCGTCCCCCACCGCGCGCGCCAGACCCCGCCGGTACGCCGCACCAGCGCGACCCTGGAGCCGTCCCGCAACTCGCCGTGGGTCGCCGCCGGCATCGCCGTCGCGGGCGCCGCGGTGGTGCTGGCCGGCGCGGCGGCCGGCTGGACCGTCACCCGGCTGGTGGGCGGGCAGTCCCCGCTGACCACCGTGAACGTGACGACGGTGGGCACGCCACTGACCGTGTACCGCGACGATCTGGGCTTCACGATCTCCGCTCCCACGGACTGGACCGAGTACCGCAGCGTGCCGGCCGACGGGGAGCCGTCGGTGAGCTTCCTCAGCCCCGACGGCACGGAGGTGCTGACGGTGGCGCAGGAGAAGTCCACCGACATCGCGAAGGCCGTGGGCGACGGGTCCACCGTGTACCTGCTCGAGCCGGCGAGCGACGTCCTCGGCGCGCCGGCGGGGGCCCAGCAGCTGTCCTACCGCGACGACCTGCGCACGTCGTGGCGGATGGTCGTGCCCGGTTCGCCGACGGCGTGGTCGGTCACCCTGACCGTGCCGCGGGCGGGCGCCGGGTCGCGCTCGGCCGACCTGTTCGACGAACTGGCGCGCGGGTTCACCACCACCGCGGCCTGATCCGGGGCCCGTAGGCTCCGGCACCATGAGCGACCCAGCCTCCCCCGCAGCCGCCGCCGCCGCGATCGCCGACGCCACCGGTGTGGCCTCCCACGACGTGGCCGTCGTGCTGGGCTCGGGATGGCGGCCCGCCGCCGATCTGATCGGCGAGCCCACCCACGAGATCGCGATGGCCGACCTGCCCGGTTTCCTCGCCCCCACCGTCGCCGGGCACGGCGGCACGATCCGCTCGGTCCCGGTCGGGGAACGCCGCGCGCTGGTCCTGCTGGGCCGCACGCACCTGTACGAGGGCCACGGCGTCGAGGCGGTGGCGCACGGGGTGCGCACGATCGCCGCCGCGGGCTGCCGCACGGTGGTGCTGACCAACGCCGCCGGCGGCATCCGCGAGGGCATGCATGTGGGCGAGCCGGTGCTGATCTCCGACCACCTCAACCTGCTCGCCACCTCCCCGCTCGTCGGCCCGCGCTTCACCGACCTCACCGACCTCTACTCCCCGAAGCTGCGGGCGCTGGCCCGGGAGATCGACCCGAGCCTCACCGAGGGCGTCTACGCGGGGCTGCCCGGGCCGCACTTCGAGACGCCCGCGGAGATCCGCATGCTGCGCGGGCTCGGCGCCGACCTGGTGGGCATGTCGACGGTGCTGGAGGCCGTCGTGGCGCGCGCGGAGGGCGTCGAGGTGTTCGGGCTGTCGCTGGTCACGAACCTCGCGGCGGGCATGACGGGCGAGCCGCTCGACCACCTGGAGGTGCTCGCGGCCGGCGCCGCGTCCGCGGGGCGGATGGGCGGGCTGCTGCGCGAGCTGGTCGCGCGGTCGTGAGCGGAGATCAGGGCACCGGAACTGATTTCCGCGCACGGTCGGGTCTGCCCTCCTCCCTCCGCGACGCGGCGATGCGCTGGATCGCCGACGACCCCGACCAGGCCTCCCGCGACGAGCTCACCCGCGTGCTCGCGAACGCGATGGGCGCCGCCCCCGGAGCCGTCGACGACCTGGCCGACCGCATGTCCGGGATGCTGCGCTTCGGCACCGCCGGGCTGCGCGGGCCGGTGCGCGCCGGGCCCGCGGGCATGAACGTGGCCGTCGTGCGGCGGGCGACGGCCGGACTGGCGGCCTGGCTCGGCCGGGGTGGTCCGCGCGGCACGGTCGTCGTGGGTCGCGACGCCCGCCACGGCTCCGAGGCGTTCTGCGCCGCGGCCGCCGAGGTGCTGGCCGGTGCCGGGTTCACCGTCCGCGTGCTGCCCTCGCCCCTGCCCACCCCCGTCCTGGCGTTCGCCGTGCGGGAGCTCAGCGCCGTCGCGGGTGTGCAGATCACGGCGTCGCACAATCCGCCCGCCGACAACGGCTACAAGGTCTACCTCGCCGACGGCGCGCAGCTCGCCCCGCCGTCGGACGCGGAGATCGAGGCGGCGATCACGGCGGCCCCGCCCGCGATCTCTGTCCCGACCGCAGCGGGCGCTGTCCCACAGGACGTCACCGAGGCCTACCTCGACCGCGTCGGCCGCCTGCCCCGCGGCACCGCCCGCACCCTGCGGATCGCGCTGACCCCGATGCACGGCGTGGGCGGCGAGACCGCGGTGCTCGCGCTGCGCCGGGCCGGGTTCACCGACGTGCACGTCGTCGCGTCGCAGGCCGCGCCGGATCCCGACTTCCCGACGGTCACCTTCCCCAACCCCGAGGAGCCGGGCGCCACCGACGCGCTGCTCGCCCTGGCCGCCGAGGTCGACGCCGACCTCGCCATCGCCCTCGATCCCGACGCCGACCGCTGCGCGCTGGGCGTCCCGGATCGCACGCGGACCCCGGCCCGGGCGCACGCGGACCCCGACTCGCGGGGTGGGGGGGCCGCCACCTGGCGCATGCTCACCGGCGACGAGACGGGCGGGCTGCTGGGCGACCACCTGCTCCGCTCGGGCGGCTACCCCGACCCGCTGGTGGCCACCACCGTCGTGTCGTCGTCGATGCTGGCGTCGGTAGCGGCCGGCTACGGGGCCCGCTTCGCCGAGACCCTCACCGGATTCAAGTGGATCGTCCGCGGCGGGCCGGGCCTGGTGTTCGGCTACGAGGAGGCACTGGGCTACTGCGTCGACCCCGACGCCGTGCGCGACAAGGACGGCATCGCCGCGGCCGTGCTGGCCTGCGACCTCGCCGCCACGCTGAAGGCCGCCGGAGCCGACCTGGACGACCGCCTCGACGAGCTCGCCGTCGCCCACGGGGTGCACGCCACGCTCGGCGTCTCGCTGCGGATGGAGCCCGCGGCCCGGGACGCGGCGGTCGAGCGGCTGCGCGCACGGCCCCCGGAGGGCTGGTCGGTGGCCCGCCCCGCCCCTGACGTCCTCGTGCTGCGCCGGGACGGCGAGCGGCTCGTCATCCGGCCGTCGGGCACGGAGCCGAAGCTCAAGGCGTACCTGGAGGTGGTCGAGCCCGTGACCGACCTCGCGGTGGCGAAGGCGACGGCCGCCACCCGGCTGGAGGCGCTGCGCAGGGAGGTCGACGCGCTGCTCAGTGCCTGATCGTCACGAACGACCTGATCTCCCGCTCCCATATCGCGGCGATCTTGCGGTAGCCGGCGGCGGAGGGGTGCAGGCCGTCCGCGACGTCGCCGGGCCCCAGCAGCGTGGACGTGTCGACGAACGTGACGGGCTCCCCCGCCGACCGGTGCCGCGCCACGACGGCCGCGGCGAGCCGCGCGTACTCCGCGCGGGCGGGCAGCCGGCTCCGCAGCGGCGCCCAGACCCCGGCGACGATCACGCCCGCGGTCGAGGTGGAGCGGATGGTGCGGAGCATCGTGTCCAGACGCTGCGCGACGACGGCGGGCGGGACGCCGGTGATCAGGTCGTTCGTGCCCACCTGCAGGAGCACGACGTCGGGGCGCTGGCGGGCCATCCAGCCCGCCACCAGCGGCTGCATCCGCGCCATCGTCCAGCCGCCGTGCCCCTCGTGGTCGCGGTCGGGCATCGCCGCGGGCCCGGACTGCTGGGAGCCGACCATGTCGTAGGCGATGCCGTCGCGGGCGAGCAGGGACTCCAGCGGCCAGCGGAACCCGGCGGTGCCGAGGCTGCCGGCCCCGACCGTGCTGGAGCTGCCCAGCGGCATGATCCGTAGCGCCCGCACCGAGGGGGTGTCGGCCGCCGGGGAGATCGCCCGCGGATCGACACCGGCGTCGGAGCGGACGCCGAACCCCGTCACGAGCACGACGGCGACGATCCCCAGCAGGCCACCGACCCGTCCGAGTCGTCGACGCATCCCCCTACCCCCTCGCTACAACCGTGGGATCGGTGCACCCCACGGCCGCGTTACCCGCATGCGGCTGCATGGCCCGTGGCCCGGCTGCTGATCGTGCACCACACACCGCCACCCGCGACGGCCGAGTTGTTCGACGCGGTGGTGAACGGTGCGTGCCACCCCGACGTCACGGGCGTCGAGGTCGTGCGCCGGGCGGCGCCGGCCGCCACCGCGACCGACCTCCCCGCCGCCGACGACGCACGGAACGCCTGCTCGGAGGTCCCTCCGGTGCTAGCAGCCGCGATCATGGACGATGCGGGTTAACCTTCGGCATGGCTCGGTCGAAGATCCACGACGAGAAGCTGCGGGTCTGCCTTCTCCGCCGGGCCGGTGAGATCGTCTCGCACGACGGGCTGGGCGGACTGAGCGTGCGGTCCCTGGCGCGCGACTGCGCCACATCCACGACCGCGGTCTACGCGCTGTTCGGCGGCAAGGACGGCCTGCTCACCGCCCTGTTCGACGAGGCGTTCGACCGACTGCGCCGCCGGCTCGCCTCCGTCCTCCCGGGCGACGACGCCCTCGACGACGTGGTGCGCACGGGCCTCGCCTACCGCGAGAGCGCGCTGGAGGACCCCCACCTCTTCACGCTGATGTTCGACGGCCCCACGCTGCTGTCCGCCTCCGCCGCGGCCCGCACCGTGGCGGGCACCGCGCTGGGCCCGCTGCGCGAGGCGGTGGACCGGGCCGTCGACGAGAAGGCGCTGCGGCCCGACACCGACGCCGCCACCGCGTCGGTGACGCTGTGGACCACGGTGCACGGCTGGGCCACGCTGCAGATGCGCGGCTTTCTGCCCCCGGGCGCGGCCGACCGGCTGGAGTCGGCGCTCCACAGCGTTCTGGACGGCTGGCGGGCGGAAGCCGCCTGAGTCGGACGACCCTCAGACAGCCCCGAACTGGCGGTCGCCCGCGTCACCCAGCCCCGGGACGATGTAGGCCGAGTCGTTGAGCCGCTCGTCGATGCTCGCCGTGACCAGCCGGACCGGCAGGCCGCTGCCCCCGAGGTAGGCGATGCCCTCCGGAGCGGCGAGCACGCAGATCGCCGTGACGTCCGACGCGCCGCGCTCGCTGAGCAGCCGGATGGTGTGGGCCATGGAGCCGCCGGTGGCCAACATCGGGTCGAGCACGAACACCGGGCGGCTCGTGAGCGACTCGGGCAGCGACTCCATGTACGGCGTGGGCTGGTGGGTCTCCTCGTCACGCGCGATGCCGACGAACCCCATCTGGGCCTCCGGCATCAGGGCCTGCGCGGCGTCGACCATGCCGAGCCCGGCCCGCAGCACGGGCACCAGCAGCGGCGGGTTGGCCAGCCGGTAGCCGGTGGTGCGCGCCACCGGCGTCAGCAGCGGAGCGGTGGCCTCCGGCGCGTCGCGGGTGGCCTCGTAGATCAGCATCAGGGT
This sequence comes from Pseudonocardia sp. 73-21, assembly GCF_001899645.1. Classification (GTDB taxonomy): domain Bacteria; phylum Actinomycetota; class Actinomycetes; order Mycobacteriales; family Pseudonocardiaceae; genus Pseudonocardia. The sequence goes on from NZ_MKVV01000075.1 coordinate 36,681, forward strand.
GAGGTCACGCAGCGCGGCGCGGAACGCGGCGTTGTCGGTGCGCGCGTCGCGCATCGTCGAGAGGCGGGCCCTGGCCAGTGGGTGGTCGACGACGCGGACATCCATGGCGGTGAGGCTATCCCGGCTGCGATGCTCCACCGATGCTGGACGAGCTCTACGAACGGTCCCGGTCGCGCACCACCGATCTCGCCGGGGCGCTCACGTCCGCGCAGCTCGACGCGACCGTGCCCGCCACCCCGCTGTGGTCGGCGCGGGAGCTGCTCGCCCACCTGGCCGGGGCCGCGTCCGACGCCGTGGCCGGGCGCGTCGACGGGGTGGGCTCCCCGCCGTGGACGGCCGCGCAGGTCGCGACCCGCGCCGGACGGCCGCTCGACGAGGTGCTCGCCGAGTGGGCCGGGGCCGGGCCGCAGGTCGCCGCCGCGCTGGACGCCCGGCGGATGAACGCCCTGATCGTGCACGACGCGCTCACCCACGAGGCCGACCTGCGCGAGGCGTTCGGGCTGGGCACCCCGCCCGCCGACGACGTCGCCGCGGCGCTGGACCACCTCGCCCGCGGGATCTGCCGGCGCAGCCCGCAGGCGCTCGTGCTGCGGGCCGACGGAGCCGAGTGGTCCGGCGGTGGCGGCACCCCGACGGTCGCCGAGACCACCCCGTACGAGCTCTACCGCGGCCTCATCAGTAGGCGCAGCCGGGCGCAGATGCGCGCGTGGACGTGGTCGGGCGATCCCGGGCCGTTCATCGAGGCACTTCCGGCGTTCGGCCCGTGTGCGGTGGACCAGCCTGCGCCCTGAAGCGCACCACCTCGGCCGCCAGCGCCGGGCCTGCATCCTCCTGGAGGAAGTGCCCGGCACCGGTGATCGTCGGGTGTTCGCGGCCGGCCGCGCCGGGCATCCGCTCCCGCAGGACCGGCTCCATCGCCGCCGTGATCGGGTCCCCGTCGCTGAACGCACAGAGGAACGGCAGGTCCAGCTCGGCCAGCGTGGCCCAGGCCGCGCGGTTGGCCTCCGTCGACGGGTCGTCGGGGCGGGTCGGCACGAGCAGCGGCATGGCCCGCGGGCCGGCCTTGTAGGTCTCGTCGGGGAACGGTGCGTCGTAGGCCGCCCGGACCTCCGGGGTGAACCGCGTCCGGCACCCGGACTGCACGAGCCGTGCCACGTCCAGTTCCGGCGCCTTCTCCACGGCGCGCCGGAACTCCCACCAGACCGCCGGCATGTCCACGTCCCCCGTCGGCAGGCCGGTGTTGGCCGCGACGACGGCGGCGAACCGGTCGCCGTGTCCCGACGTCACGGTCTCGGCCACCAGCCGCAGCCCGATCAGCCCGCCCCAGTCCTGCGCCACCAGCGTCACGTCGCGGAGGTCGAGCACGTCGAACGCCAGCGCGCGCACCCACTCGACGTGCCGGGCGTAGCTGTGGTCGCCGATCGCGGCGGGCTTGTCCGACCGTCCGAACCCGACGAGGTCCGGGGCGATCGCCCGGAACCCCGCCGCGGCGAGCACCGGCAGCATCGTCCGGTAGAGGTAGGACCAGCTCGGCTCCCCGTGCAGGAGCAGGACCACGGGCCCGTCGGCCGGCCCGTCCTCGATCCACGCCATCCGCAGCGAGCCCCCGTCGCCGTCGGGGACGGAGGCGTAGTGGGGCGGGAACCCGAAATCGGGGAACCGCTCGTCAGGAGTGCGGAGGGAGAGCATGGCCAGATCCTGACACGCGTCGAGCGCGACACCACGGTGGTGGTCCGATCGGGAGATGGCCACACCGACGCGCGCTCGGCAGGGATGGGCTCGACAGGGATGAGCACGACAGGGAATGGGCTCGACCGCGGGCCGTCGGGCAGGGCAGGGTCGCCGCCGTGATCCTCCGTGACGCCACCCCCGACGACTGGGCCGCGATCTGGCCGTTCCTGCACGACATCGTCGCGGCCGGCGAGACCTACACGCTGCCCCGCGACCTGGACGAGGAGCAGGCGCGGGCCCTGTGGATGAGCGCGGCGCGCACGGTGGTGGCCACCGACGACGACGGGACGGTCCTGGGCACCGCGAAGTTCGGCCCCAACCACCTCGGTCCCGCCTCCCACATCGCCAACGCGAGCTTCATGGTCGCCCCGGCGGCCGCGGGGCGGGGCGTGGGCCGGGCGCTGGGCGAGCACGTCGTGGAGCAGGCGAGGGTCGACGGCTACCGTTCGATGCAGTTCAACGCCGTGGTCTCGACGAACACCCGCGCCGTGGCGCTGTGGCGGTCGCTGGGGTTCGCGGTGATCGCCACGCTTCCCGAGGGCTACCGGCACGCGACGCTCGGCTACGTGGACCTCCACATCATGTTCCGCACCCTCTGACTACTGCAGCGGGAGCGGCGGCTGCCACCACCACGGTTCGTCGGTGGTCTCGATCGCCACCACCCACTTCACCCACCAGAAACCGCGCCGCCCCGGGACCACGAGCCGCGCCGGGCCACCGTGGCCGGCCGAGAGCGGGCGCCCGGCCGCCGAGGTGGCGAGCAGGAGCGGGGAGCCCGCAGCGTGGTCTGCGGCCGCGCGTCGAGCGCGGCGAGATCGAGGACGTTCCCGGGTAGCCGCAGCCGCCACTGCGCCGCGGCCAGCACGGGCACGGGATCGAACAGCCAGTTCGTGACGGGCATGCCGGCCGGGTCACCGGACCCGACCTGGTGGGAACCGGTGAACCGCCGCTCCCGGCCCGGCGCCACCGTCCACAGCACCGCCGCGGCCGCCACCACGCCCGCGCCCCGCAGCGCCACCCGCCGGTCCACATCCGTGCGCCGCAGCAGCGGGCGCCACCCCGAACCCGCGCCGCGGCCCCCAACGCCGCCGCGGGACGGCGCACGTCGGTGGTGGTGGTGCATCACCACGTGCCCGACCAGCAGCGCCACGGCCACCAGCGCCGCCCCGACGTGGATCTGCATCGGCAGCAGCCCGAGGTACGGACGGAAGCCCCCGATCGCGTGCAGCAGCCCGCTGCCGACCGCCAGCCCCACGCTCACCGTGAACGCCAGACTGATCACCTTCCGCGACCGGCCGGGCCGTCGCAGCCCCCGACGGGCGATCCGGACCTTCGCCGGAACGAGCACGAGCAGCCCGAGTCCGGACGCGCCGTGCACGGCGACGACCCCTCCCGAGAAGGGCTCGGCACCGACGAGGAACGCGAGCCCGCCACTGGCCGTGGTGATCACTAAGAGTGCCAGGAGCGTCACGTTGACCGGGCGGATCCACCGGTTCATGCGCGCACCGTCCCGAAATCCGTACCAACAGTGATCATCAGCGACGTTCACCCTGACCCGAACGGGTGGTCTGTCGCAAACAGTGTCACGCCGGAGGCCCCGCCGACGCTGTACTACTGACAAGGAGGTGATCCGGTGCCGGAGAACACGACTTCTGACGAGGCGACGCTGGTCGCTGCAGCAGAGAAGCTCACGCAGTGCGACGGATACGTTGTGCTGGCTGTGGACCCACAGACCGGAGAGGTCGACGCCCACGGGCCGTTCGACGGTCTCACGGCGACCATCAAGGCCGACCAGTTGCGGCGCGACTTCGACCGCGGCGGTCTGGAGGACGTCACGGTGGGCGTCGTCCGTCTGCACAGCTCCACCTGATTCATCCCGCCCGACCCCCCGTACGCCTCCGCCCGCCGCACCTCCCGCGCGGCGGGCGGCGCGCTGTCCGGGGTCGTTTCCGGGGCCGGAACGCGTAGTCTCGGCGTCCGTGACCACGACCGTTCCCGCCCCGCGCACCACAGGCGAGCGGGGTGCACCCCTCGCCGACGTCGGCCGCGACGAGGCGTCGCTGCGCCGCTTCCTGCACGGCCTCCCCGGCGTGGACCAGGTCGGGCTCGAACGGCGCTCCGCCACGCTCGCCACCCGCAGCATCAAGGCCGACTCCAAGATGCGCGCCATCGACATGGCCGTCTCGATGATCGACCTCACCACCCTCGAGGGCGCTGACACCCCCGGCAAGGTGCGGTCGCTGTGCGCCCAGGCGATGCGGCCCGATCCCGAGTACCCCGACGTGCCCGCCGTCGCCGCGGTCTGCGTCTACCCCGACCTCGCCGGGGTCGCGGTCGAGCGGCTCGCGGGCAGCTCCGTCGGCGTCGCCGCCGTGGCCACCGCGTTCCCGTCGGGCCGTTCCTCGCTCGCGGTGAAGCTGGCCGACACCGCGCTCGCCGTGGACGCCGGCGCGTCCGAGATCGACATGGTGATCGACCGCGGCGCGTTCCTCACCGGCAACTACGGCCTCGTGTACGACGAGATCGTCGCGGTGAAGCAGGCCTGCGGCCCGGCGCACCTCAAGGTCATCCTGGAGACGGGCGAGCTCGCCGGCTACGACGACGTCCGGCGCGCGTCCTGGCTCGCGCTGCTGGCCGGCGCCGACGTCATCAAGACCTCCACCGGCAAGATCTCCCCCGCCGCCACGCTCCCGGTCGTGCAGCTGATGCTGCTGGCCGTCCGCGACTGGCACCGTCTCACCGGCGAGCACCGCGGGGTGAAGGCCGCGGGCGGCATCCGCTCGGCCAAGGACGCGATCAAGCACCTCGTGGCCGTCAACGAGGTGGCGGGCCCGGACTGGCTCACGCCCGCGCTGTTCCGGTTCGGCGCGTCGTCCCTGTTGAACGACCTGCTGCGCCAGCGCCGCACCCAGCTCGAGGGCCACTACGTGGGCGCCTCCTACATCGGAAGTGCCTGATGGAGCCCTGGACCTACTCCCCCGCCCGCGAGAACGCCGCGCTGGCGAACCTGCAGCCGAGCTACCGGCCCTTCGTCGACGGCCGGTTCGTCGACGGCGACGGTGAGCCGCTCAAGACGGTCAACCCCGCCACGGAGGAGGTGCTGGCCGAGGTCGGCACCGCGTCCACGTCCGATGTGGACCGTGCCGTCGCCGCCGCCCGGCGTGCGTTCGAGACGACCTGGGGCCCGATGCCCGGCGCCGAGCGCGCCAAGTACCTGTTCCGGATCGCGCGCATCGTGGCCGAGCGCAGCCGCGAGCTCGCCGTGCTGGAGACCCTCGACAACGGCAAGCCGATCCGCGAGTCCCGTGACGTCGACGTGCCCACGGCCGCCGCGCACCTGTTCCATCACGCGGGCTGGGCCGACAAGCTGGGCCACGCGGGGTACGGCCCCGGGGTGGGTGGGAACGGGCCCCCGCCGCTGGGCGTGGTCGGCGCCGTGATCCCGTGGAACTTCCCGCTGCTCATGGCCGTCTGGAAGATCGCACCCGCGCTGGCGGCCGGCAACACGATCGTCCTCAAGCCCGCCGAGACCACCCCGCTGACGGCGCTCGTGCTGGCCCAGATCGCGGCCGAGGCCGGCCTCCCGGCGGGGGTGCTCAACGTGCTGCCCGGTGCGGGTGACATCGGCTCCGCGCTCGTCGGCCACGACGGTCTGGACAAGGTCGCCTTCACCGGCTCCACCGACGTCGGCAAGGAGATCCAACGCCGCCTCGCCGGCACCGGCCGCCGGCTCACCCTGGAGCTGGGCGGCAAGGCCGCCAACATCGTCTACGACGACGCGGCGCTCGACCAGGCCGTCGAGGGCGTCGTCGACGGCATCTTCTTCAACCAGGGCCACGTCTGCTGCGCGGGATCGCGGCTGCTGGTGCAGGAGTCGATCGCCGAGGAGTTCGGGGAGCTGCTGCACGCCCGCGTCACGACGCTGCGTGTGGGCGACCCGCTGGACAAGAACACCGACGTCGGCGCGATCAACTCCCGCGCCCAGCTCGACCGCATCGTCGACCTGGCCGCGGCGGGCGACTCCGAGGGCGCGCAGCGCTGGACGAGCCCGTGCCCGCTGCCGGAGAAGGGCCTGTTCTTCCCGCCCACGGTGTTCTCCGGCGTCGAGCAGACGATGCGCGTGGCCCGCGAGGAGATCTTCGGCCCGGTGCTGTCGGTGCTCACCTTCCGCACGCCCGACGAGGCCGTCGCGAAAGCCAACAACACCCCCTACGGGCTGTCGGCCGGCGTGTGGACCGACAAGGGTTCCAAGGCGATGTGGACCGCGCAGCGGCTGCGGGCCGGGGTGGTCTGGACCAACACGTTCAACAAGTTCGACCCCACCTCGCCGTTCGGCGGCTACGCCGAGTCCGGCTTCGGCCGCGAGGGTGGCCGCATCGGTCTCGGGGCGTACCTCGACGCCTGATCCCGCTGACGCCCCCGACCTGGTCGGCTCCTCCCGTGCCCGAGCAGATCCGGACCGACCACACCGTCGCGGATCCCGCCCGGGTGTACGGCTACCTCCTCGGCGGCAAGGACCACTACGGGCCGGACCCCGCGCTCCCTCATGACCAGCACCCCGGAAGGCCGCACCGCGTTCGTCTGCGCGGACGCCCGGAACCCGCTGTCGGTCCTCGCCGACGCGCTGCCGGCCGGCAGCCACCTCACGATCAGCCACGCCACCGCCGACTTCGATCCCGACAGCGGGAGCAAGGCCGCGCGGGCCGCGGCGAGCGGCGGTATCGACTACCACAACCGCACCCTCGCCGAGGTGGAGCGCTACTTCGACGGGCTGGTGCTCGAGGAGCCCGGCGTCGTCCCGATGCTGGAGTGGCGGCCGGGCATCCGGCATCCGCGCCCCCGCAGCGTCTACTACTGGGTCGGGATGGACCGGAAACCCCTACGCTGGCCGCCGTGAGCCTCTCCCCCCCGGTCGACGGGCGCCTCGGCGTCGCCAAGACCTTCAAGCTCTACGTCGGTGGCGCGTTCCCGCGCTCGGAGTCGGGCCGCAGCTACCCCGTCTCCGACGCGAAGGGGCGGCTGCTCGCCCACGCCGCGCTGGCGTCGCGCAAGGATGTCCGCGACGCGGTGAGTGCCGCCGCGGGGGCCGGGAAGGGCTGGTCGGGCGCCACCGCCTACAACAAGGGCCAGGTGCTCTACCGCGTCGCGGAGATGCTGCAGGCCCGCCGCGAGGGTCTCGTCGACGACGTCGTGGCCGCCGAGGGGCTCACGCGCAAGCGCGCATCCACCCAGGTCGACGCCGCGATCGACCGCTGGGTCTGGTACGCCGGCTGGACCGACAAGATCAGCTCCGTGCTGGGCTCGGTCAACCCCGTGGCTGGCCCGTTCGTCAACTGGTCGGCGCCCGAGCCCACCGGCGTGGTCGGGGTGCTGGCACCGCAGGGCTCGTCGCTGCTCGGGCTCGTCGACGTGCTCGCGCCGGTGCTGGCCACCGGCTGCACCGCCGTCGTCGTGGCGTCGCAGGAGCGCCCGCTGCCCGCGGTCGGGCTGTCGGAGGTGTTGGCCACGTCCGACGTTCCCGGCGGCGTGGTCAACATCCTCACCGGCGCCACGGCCGAGCTCGCCCCGTGGCTGGCGGCCCACGCGGAGGTGCACGGGCTCGACCTGGCGGGCGCCCCGGCCGAGCTGGCCGTCGAGCTGGAACGGACGGCGGCCGACACCGTGAAGCGCGTGCTGCCCCGGCCGGCCACCGAGGCCGACCACACCCGGGTCCCGGGCACCGCGCGGCTGCGCGCCTGGAGCGAGATCAAGACGGTCTGGCACCCGGTCGGCCGCTGACCGCACTCTCAGCTCCGACGGCTACTCTCCCGCCGTGGCCAGCGACATCGTCCCGATCCAGCTCTCCCTCACGGAGGGCGACCTCGTCACGCTGTGGGCGCCGAAGTGGCGCGAGGACGGCGAGGAGTGGGAGGCGTTCCTCGGCGACGACGACTCGCTGTTCGCCTTCCCCGAGGTCACCCAGCTCGCCGCGTTCGTGCGCACCGAGGACGAGCACGACCTCGTCGACCACCCCGCGTGGTCCGTCGTGCCCGACCTCACCGTCGCCGAGCTGACCCCCGACGAGACCCAGCAGTACGACATCGTCGGCGTGCCCGAGCTCGTGGCCGAGGACGCCGACACCTGGACCATCGGCGAGCTGGCCGAGATCACCGACATGGTGCGGTCCATCGCCGACGTCTGCGAGCTCGACGTCGTCACCGAGGTGCTCGACTCCGCGCCCGCGTTCGGGCTGCTGCGCCAGGGCACGCTGCCGTTCGTCGGCCGGGAGGGCGCCCGGCTGTGGACCCAGCTCGTCGAGGTCGTCGCCGAGCGCTGGGACGACGTGATCGACGCCCTCGACGACATGGTCGACACCCCCGAGGTCGACGCCGCCGCGCTGGCCGCGGCGGAGAAGGAGGTGGCCGTCGCCGAGGAGAGCGCCACCGACGCGCCGGCCACCGTCGCCGCCGGGGACGACGACGAGGAGGACAACGACGACGTCCCGGCCGGCTTCTGGGAGGAGGTCGGCATCGACCCGATCCGGATCACCTCCGCGGACGGCGAGTACGTCACCCTGCGCTGCTACCTCGACGACGCGCCGGTCTTCCTGGGCACCGACGGCACCATCGAGGTCTTCGGCAGCGAGCGCGCGCTGGCCCGCTGGATCGGGGAGGACGGTCCGGAGGGCGGCTCGGAGGGCCACGACCTCGTCGCCGCGTCCACGTGGTCCGACGTCGTGGAGAAGGCCGGGGTGGGCGAGCTCGAGGTGGAGGTCGACGACCTCAACGCCTACACCCTCACCGGCCTCGCCGCCGACCTCGCCGCGGGCACCACCGCCGTCGACGGTGCGCAGCTGGAGCTGGCCACCGAGCTGCTGCTCGACGTGGGCGAGTGGGCGGGCGACGACGAGCCGCGGGAGGCGCTGGCCGACTCCCAGTCGCTGGGCTGGCTGGTGTCGTTCATCATCAAGCCCGACCCCACCCGACTGGCCCCCAGCCCGCCGTTCGAGGCGGAGTCGGCCCGCTTCGGTGAGCTCGTCGACGACCTGCAGGCGCGGCTGCACGTGCACTGACGTGCCCGTGCGCGGATAACGGTGTTCCCGCCCTGATATCCGCGCACGACCCCCGTCAGGCCTGCAGAGCGGCGTACCCCGGCTTGATCACGTCGTTGATCAGCGCGAGCCGCTCGTCGAAACCGAGGAACGCCGACTTCATCGCGTTCACCGTGAACCACTGCAGGTCCGACCAGTCGTAGCCGAACGTGTCCGCCAGCGCCGTCATCTCGCTGGTCATCGAGACGTCCGACATCAGACGGTTGTCGGTGTTCACCGTGACGCGGAAGCGCAGCCGCCGGAGCAGCCCGATCGGGTGCTCGGCCAGTGACGCGGCGGCACCGGTGTGCACGTTGGACGTCGGGCACATCTCCAGCGGGATCCGCATGTCCCGGACGTAGGCCGCCAGCAGGCCGAGCTTCGCGCTGCCGTCCTCGCCGATCGTGATGTCGTCGACGATGCGGACGCCGTGGCCCAGCCGGTCGGCGCCGCACCACTGCAGCGCCTCCCAGATCGACGGCAGCCCGAACGCCTCACCCGCGTGGATCGTGAAGTGGGCGTTCTGCTGGCGCAGGTACTCGAACGCGTCGAGGTGGCGGGTGGGCGGGAACCCGGCCTCGGCCCCGGCGATGTCGAAACCGCACACGCCGACGTCGCGGTAACGGACGGCGAGATCGGCGATCTCGCGCGAGCGCGCGGCGTGCCGCATGGCCGTCAGCAGGCAGCCCACCCGGATGCGGCGACCCTGCTCCGCGGCCAGCGCCGTACCGACGCGGAAGCCCTCCAGCACGGCCTCGACCACGGCGTCGAGCGCCAGACCCTGCTCCACGTGCAGCTCCGGCGCGAAGCGCACCTCGGCGTACACGACGCCGTCGGCCGCGAGGTCCTGTGCGCACTCGCTGGCCACCCGCACCAGGGCGTCCGCGGTCTGCATCACCGCGACCGTGTGCCCGAAACCCTCGAGGTAGCGCACCAGCGACCCCGAGTGCGACGCTGCGAGGAACCAGTGCCCCAACTCCGCAGCGTCCGTGCTCGGCAACGCGCCGTAACCACCTTCGGCCGCGAGCTCGATCACCGTGGCCGGGCGCAGGCCGCCGTCGAGATGGTCGTGCAGCAGCACCTTGGGGGCGTCGCGAATGGTCTCGGCGTTCAGGGGCACGGACACGTACGTCAAGGTAGAACACGGTGCCGGGCACTGCTCCGATCGGGGGTTTTCGGTCCGGGCGAGGTGCCGCGTAGGGGTGATCCACAACGCTCGCTACTCTCTGTGTGCCCAGAACCGTGTACGGCTCAGAGGAAGCTCCCCGCCGCCATGAGCAATGACTCACTCTCGTTCGACCGCATGCGCGGCATGCTGACCCGTGCCGCGGAGATCCGCGACAGCGAGCAGCAGCAGATCTTCGACTCGCTCGACGAGATCCACGCCCGCCTCGCCGCCCTCGATGCTCTGGGCACGGTACGCAAGCGCCTCACCGAACTGCCGGACCGCACCGAGGTCAGCGTCCTGGCCGAGCGCCTCGACGAGACCGTCGCGAAGCTCGACGCGCAGGACGCCACGCTCACGTCCGTGGCGCGCGCCATCGAGTCGCTGCCCGACAAGCTGGCCAGGCCCTTCGCCCAGCTCGACGGACGCCTCGACGGCATGGCCGGTCGCATGGAGGGCATCTCCGGCCGCATGGACGGGCTCGACGACCGCCTCGGCGGCCTGCACAAGCGGCTCGACGACCTCGACAACCGCCTCGACCGCCACGAGATGCGCCTCGACGCCATGCCGTCCTCGGTCGGCACGCCGATCAAGGAGCGCATCGACGGTGTGGAGCGTGCGGTCCGCGAGCAGCTCGACGCCGCCGTCCGGACAATGGACGAGTCCGGCGAGGGCGTGCGCAACCTGCTGGGCGACACCAGCATCGGCCTGCACCGCCGGCTGGAGGACCTCGCCGGCCGCCCGGCCGTCGACCCGACCGACCTGGCGTCCACCCTCGAGGCCGTCACCGCGCGGCTGGAGGCGCTGTCCACCCGGCTCGACGCGCTCGACGCGGGCGTCGGCAGCCGACTGGGCGAGCTCGGCGGCGCGATCGAGGAGAAGTTCGGCAAGGTCGACGCCGTGCTCTCCGACCGCCCCGACACCGACTCGATCACCAAGTTGGTGGAGCGCGCCAACCAGGACTCCGAGCAGCGCAACGCCAACCAGCTCGACGAGGCCATGGCCACGTTCGCCGAGCTGATCCTGGGCCGTGGCGCCCAGGTCCAGGCGCCCCCGCCGCCGCCCCGCCCGGCCGCCCGTCGCGGTCGCGCCAAGGTCGCGGTGAAGTCGTCCAACGGCCAGTCGGCCAGCGACACGGTCACCGACGACCCCGACGACGACTGAGCCCACCCCGTCCCCGACGAAGGCCCCGCGCACCGAGCGCGGGGCCTTCGTCGCGCAAGACCCCGCGGGTCGGGCCGCAGCCGAGCGCGAGTCGCGCCATCCGTGTGCGCGAGTCGGGTCCTGCGTGCGCGCGAGTCGGGCCCCGAATGCGCGAGTTCGCCGTCTCGCCGCGCGAGTCCGCCGGCTCGCCCCCGCCCCCGCCGGCGCCATGCGAGACGCCCGTGTGAACGCGGGCGCAGCGCGGCCCATGATCAGCAGTCGGGCGCAGAAGCGGCCAGATCTGGCCGAGAACGCGCCGAACCGCTGATCACACACCTCGAATCGCCCGATGGGACCGCGCCGTCGGCCCATCGTCCCCGCAGGACCGCGAACTCACGCCGCGAGATGACGAACTCGCCCACGGAGGGGACGGCTCGCCGCATCCACGCCCCGACTCGCGCGCACGGACGCCCCGACTCGCGGGGTTACGGGCGGATCGTGTCCAGGAGGAGGGGTGGGCGGGTCGGGGCTGCGTCCGTGACCGTCACGTCTCCCTCCAGGGCCGCTCGGGCGCCGGCCACCAGGTCGGGGGTGTCGGTGTGGAGTTCCAGAAGCGGCTGCCCGGCCTCGACCTTCTCCCCCGGATCGACGAGCAGCAGCACCCCGGCCCCGGCCTGCACGGCGTCCTCCTTGCGGGCGCGACCGGCGCCGAGCCGCCACGCCGCCACCCCGACGGCCAGCGCGTCGAACGCCACCACCCCGGACGCCGCGGCCACCATCTGCTCCACATGGGACGCCACCGGCAGGGGGGCCGCGGGGTCGCCGCCCTGGGCCGCGATCATCCGCTCCCACACGTCGTAGGCCGCCCCGGACGCGAGCACCTCCGCCGGGTCCACATCGGAGATCCCGGCGAGAGCGAGCATCTCCCGCGCCAGCGCCACGGTCAGCGCCACCACGTCGGCGGGCCCGCCGCCGCGAAGCACCTCGACCGACTCCGCCACCTCGAGAGCGTTGCCGACGGCCCGGCCCAGCGGCACGGACATGTCGGTGAGCAGCGCCGTCGTCGCCAGGCCGTGGGCGGTGCCGATGCGCACCATCGTCTCGGCCAGCTCGCGCGCGCGTGAAGGCGTCTTCATGAACGCCCCCGACCCGACCTTGACGTCGAGCACCAGTCCGCCGGTGCCCTCGGCGATCTTCTTGCTCATGATCGAGCTGGCGATCAGCGGGATCGACTCGACGGTGCCCGTGACGTCGCGCAGGGCGTAGAGCTTGCGGTCGGCCGGCGCGAGCGTCGGGGTGGTGGCGCAGATGACCGCGCCGACGTCGGCGAGCTGGGCCTCGATCTCCTCCAGCGACAGCGACGCGCGCCAGCCGGGGATCGACTCCAGCTTGTCGAGGGTGCCGCCGGTGTGGCCGAGCCCGCGCCCGGACAGCTGCGGCACCGCGGCCCCGCAGGCGGCCACGAGCGGCGCCAGCGGCAGGGTGATCTTGTCGCCGACCCCGCCCGTGGAGTGCTTGTCCACCAGCGGACGGCCGATGTCCCCGAACGACAGCACCTCGCCGGAGTCGATCATCGCCTGGGTCCAGCGGCTGATCTCGTCGGGTTCCATGCCGTTGAGCAGGATCGCCATCGCGAGCGACGCCATCTGCTCGTCGGCCACGTCGCCGCGGGTGTAGGCGGCGAGCACCCAGTCGATCTGCTCGTCGGACAGGCGCCCGCCGTCGCGCTTGGCGGTGATCACGTCGACAGCGCTGAAGCTCATGCGGTTCCTCCGGGAGGGGGTCGTGCGCGGATATCAGTGCGGGAACACCGTTATCCGCGCACGGGGGGTAGGTCGTCGGGGCCGAACGCGTCCGGGAGCACCTCGCGCAGCGGCGCCGGCCCGTGGGGCGTGTCGATCAGGCAGTCGGGCCCGCCGAACTCGTACAGCACCTGGCGGCAGCGGCCACAGGGCATCAGCAGCTCGCCGGTGCCCGAGCGGCACGCGACGGCGACGAACCGACCACCGCCGGTGAGCCGCAGCTGCCCGGCCATCGTGCACTCGGCGCACATGCCCAGGCCGTACGAGGCGTTCTCGACGTTGCACCCGGTGACGACGCGCCCGTCGTCGCAGACCGCCGCGGCGCCCACGTCGAGGTGGGAGTACGGCGCGTAGGCCGATCCGGCCGCCACGACCGCCGTCGCCCGCAGCGCTTCCCAGTCGATCATCAAGCTCCTCAGGAGGTGGGCGTGGTGGCGACCTTGATGGTGCCGTTGACGATGCCCGTCGCGTAGGCCACGAGGTACGGCTGGATGTCGTCGATCATGCCACCGGAGGTCGCGTAGCCGACGCCGCCGTCGCCCAGGTCGAACCGCAGCGGGATGGTCGAGAGATCGCCGGCGGCCACGGCGTTGATGTAGTCGTAGACGGCCGTGTCGATGCGCTTGAGCGCCGACGTCATGATCACCGGCCGGAACGGGGCGTAGCCGGGCGCGAGGTACTGGTCGGCGTCGACGCCGATGGCCCGCCTGCCCGCCGCCTGCGCCGCCTGGAACACACCCTTGCCCGACGCCCCCGCGGCGCCGTAGACGATGTCGGCGCCCCGGTCGTACTGGTCCTTCGCGAGCGACCGGGCCTTCTCGGGGTCGTTGAAGCCGCTGCGGTCGTCCGCCGGGCTCACGTACGCGACGTCCACCGTGATGTCCGGGGCCACGTACTTCGCGCCCTGCACGTAGCCGGCCTCGAACTTCTGGACGCCCGGCGTGCGGGCCCCGCCGACGAACCCGACGTGGCACGCGGTGGTCTTCAGCGCGGCGGCTGCCCCCACCAGGAACGAGCTCTGCTCCTCCGCGAAGACGAGCGGCGTGACGTTCGGCAGCACGACGGAGTCGTCGTCGACGATCGCGAACTTCACCGCCGGGTGCGCCGTGGCGGCCGCCCGCACCGCGGACGCATAGGTGGAGCCCACCGCGATGACGGGGTTGTAGCCGTCGGCCACGAGCTGGTCGAGCCGGGCGGCCGCCGCCGCGTCGCCCTCGCCGGTGGCCGCGGCGAGCTCGCGCGTGTCGGCCCGGACGAGGCCGAGCTGCGCGGCCGCGCGGTCGAGGCCCGCCGCGGCGGTGTCGCTGAACGAGCCGTCGCCGCGGCCACCGATGTCGTACGCGACACCCACGCGCAGCGCGGACGCATTCGACCGCGGGAGCGGCGGGGGCAGGGTCGGCGTGGTGCCCGCGCTGATCCCCTGCGGTGTGGGCCGTTTGGCGCAGGCCGTGCTGCCCTGCGGAGGCGGCCCGGCGCAGCCCGCCACCGCCAGCACGACGGCCAGTACGACGGCCGCCACGGCCCGGGCTCCACGTCCGGTCGGTACCGGGCTGCTCGACACCGGCTGGACGCTAGCGGACCGCCTCCCGCGGCCGCCCGGCGCCGGAGACCGCGCTACGCAGAGTGACGATCACTGGTCCGCAACGATCAGGTGACAACCGACGGAGCCCGATGACCACCCCCAGTTCGACCGTTAGCGTGGCCAATTCGGGCTCTACAGGCGGAGTCCGGGCGCCTTGTAGAGGAGAACTGTCTTGGCCGCTTCACGTGGAGTGACGATCGGAACCCTCGCGGTGGTGAGCGCGCTCGCGCTGGCCGCATGCGGGAGCAAGCCCGCCGACACCGGCGGTTCCACCTCCGCCTCGGGCGCCGCGGGTGCGGAGTTCACCGCGTGCATGGTCCTCGACACCGGCGGCGTCGACGACAAGTCGTTCAACCAGTCGTCGTACGCGGGCATGACCGCGGCGGCCGCGGCGAACCCGAACATCAAGGTCTCGTACGTGCCGTCCAACACGGCCAACGACTACACGCCGAACCTGCAGGCCGAGGTCAACAAGAAGTGCAGCACGGTCATCGCCGTGGGCGGGCTGATGGCCGACAACGTCAAGGCGGTCGCGGCGGCGAACCCGAAACAGCAGTTCGCCGAGGTCGACAGCTCGTCGGGAGCGCCGAACGTCTACGGCCTGCAGTTCAACACCGCCCAGGGCGGCTTCCTCGGCGGCTACCTCGCGGCGGGCATGTCGAAGACCGGCAAGGTCGCCACGTGGGGCGGGCTCAACATCCCGCCGGTCACGATCTACATGGACGGCTTCTGGGAGGGCGTGCAGTACTACAACGCCCAGAAGGGCAAGACCGTCCAGGTGCTCGGCTGGGACGAGAACAACCAGAAGGGCGGCACGTTCGCCGGTAGCTTCACCGACCAGAACAAGGGCAAGCAGATCAGCCAGACGTTCATCCAGCAGGGCGCCGACATCATCTTCCCGGTGGCCGGCGGTGCGGGCCTCGGAGCGGGCGCCGCGGCGCAGGGCTCCAACGGCGTGGCGAACGTCATCTGGGTGGACACCGACGGCTGCGTCTCGGCCGCGCAGTACTGCCAGTACTTCATCAGCAGCGTGACGAAGAACCTGACCGGCGCGGTGCAGACCTACCTCACCGCGGCCGCGGGCGGCACGTTCCCGACGGGCAACTACGTCGGTGACCTGAAGAACGACGGCACCGGCCTCGCACCGTACAACCAGTTCGAGTCGAAGGTCCCGGCCGAGCTGACCACCGAGATCAACCAGGTCAAGGCGGACATCATCTCGGGCAAGATCACCATCAAGTCGCCGAGCCAGCCGAAGAGCTGACGCAGGCGGGGCGACGACCGCCCGCGCGGGAGAGGTCTGTGGCACTCTCCCCGCGGGCGGTTTCGCTTGTCGAGGGGAAGGCTGGCACCACACGTGAAGCTCGAGCTCCGGGGCATCACCAAGCGGTTCGGCACGCTGACCGCCAACGACGCCGTCGACCTCGTCGTCGAGCCCGGCGAGATCCACGCGCTGCTCGGGGAGAACGGCGCGGGCAAGAGCACCCTGATGAACGTGCTCTACGGCCTCTACCGGCCCGACGAGGGCGAGATCCTCGTCGACGACGAGCCGGTCGTGTTCGACGGCCCGGGCGACGCGATGGCCGCCGGCATCGGCATGGTCCACCAGCACTTCATGCTCATCCCGGTGTTCACCGTCGCGGAGAACGTGATGCTGGGCCACGAGGAGACCCGCCGGATCGGCTTCCTCGACCGCCGCCGGGCCCGCAAGGACGTCGATGCGATCTCGAAGCGCTACAACCTCGAGGTCCCGGCGGACGCGCTGGTGGCCGACCTCCCCGTCGGCGTCCAGCAGCGCGTGGAGATCATCAAGGCGCTGAGCCGCGACGCGAGGGTGCTCATCCTCGACGAGCCCACCGCGGTGCTCACCCCGCAGGAGACCGACGACCTCATCCGCGTCATGCGCGCCCTGCGCGACGGCGGCACGTCGATCGTGTTCATCACCCACAAGCTCCGCGAGGTCCGCGAGGTCGCCGACAGGATCACCGTCATCCGGCGGGGCAAGGTCGTGGGCACCGCCGAGCCGTCCGCGTCCACGAACGAGCTGGCCTCACTGATGGTCGGGCGGCCCGTGCAGCTCACCGTCGACAAGGACGTCGCGACACCCCAGGACGTGGTGCTCGACGTCGCCGGGGTCACCGTGCTGGACGAGGCCGGCGTGGTGCTCGTCGACGACGTGTCGTTCCAGGTCCGGGGCGGTGAGATCTACGCGCTGGCCGGCGTCCAGGGCAACGGGCAGACCGAGCTCACCGAGGCGCTGGTCGGGCTCACCGCGCCCTCGGCGGGGGACATCGACGTGGCGGGGCAGCGCATCACGGGACGGGGAATCACGACGCTGTCCACCGACCAGATCCTCGATCTCGGTGTCGGGTACGTGCCCGAGGACCGCCTGCACGACGGGCTGGTCGGCGACTTCAGCGTGGCCGAGAACCTGGTGCTCGACCTGTTCGACAAACCGCCGTTCGCGTCCGGGATGGCGATGAACCTCGGGAAGATCGCGTCCAACGCCGAGGAGCGGGTGGCCGAGTTCGACGTGCGCACGTCGTCGCCGTCGGCGGCCGCGAACACGCTGTCGGGCGGCAACCAGCAGAAGGTCGTGCTGGCGCGGGAGATGTCGCGGCCCTTGAAGCTGCTGATCGTCGCCCAGCCGACGCGCGGACTCGACGTCGGCTCGATGGAGTTCGTGCACCGGCGGATCGTGGCCGAACGCGACCGCGGCGCCGCCGTCGTGCTGGTCTCCACCGAGCTGGACGAGGTGCTCGGGCTCGCCGACCGGATCGGCGTCATGTACCGGGGCCGGATCGCCGGCGAGGTCGGTGCGGGGGCCACGGCGGAGGAGATCGGCCTGCTGATGGCGGGTTCCACGAGCGAGGCAGGGCAGGACGATGACCACTGAGGTGACCGGGCCGCCGTCGAACGTCGAAGACGGGGACACGGGGGGCAGTCCGCCCGGCGCCCTCGGCCGCGCCGTGCGCGCCGTCCGCGACGGCAACACGCTGGTGATCACCCTGTTGGCGTTCGTGTGCGCGATCGTGGTCGGCGCGGTGCTGATCGTGATCGCCGACGAGGACACGCGCACGGCGGCGGGTTACTTCTTCGCCTATCCACCCGACATGCTGGGCGCGGCGTGGAACGCGGTCTCGTCCGGATACGCGGCGCTGTTCGAGGGGTCGGTGTTCAACCCCGACTCGCTCACCGCGGGTTCCACCATCGCGGTGCTGGGCCCGATCTCCGACACCCTGTTCAACGCGGCACCCCTGATCCTGGGCGGGCTGGCGGTCGGGCTCGCGTTCCGGGCCGGGCTGTTCAACATCGGCGGGCAGGGCCAGCTGATCGCCGGGGCCATCTGCGCGGGCTACGTCGGCTTCGCCTGGGACCTGCCGGTGGTGCTGCACCTGCTCGCCGCGCTGGTGGCGGGGGTCATCGGAGGCGCGGTCTGGGGCGGTATCGCGGGCTGGCTCAAGGCCCGCACCGGGGCCCACGAGGTGATCTCCACGATCATGCTCAACTACGTGGCCCTCTACCTCCTGTTCTACCTGCTCAGCGTGGGCGGGTTCCAGGCGGAGAACTCCAACCAGGCGATCTCGCGGCCCGTCGAGGAGAACGCCCGGCTGCCCCACCTGCTCGGCTCGAGCCTGTCGGTCAACGCGTCGCTGATCCTCGCCCTGCTCGCGGCGCTGGGGTGCTGGTGGCTGCTGACCCGTTCCACGCTCGGCTTCCGGCTGCGCGCCGTGGGCGCCAACCAGTTCGCGGCGCGGACCGCGGGCATGAGCGTCCCGAGCAGCTACATCACGGTGATGCTGCTGTCGGGCGCCCTGTCCGGGCTGGCCGGTTGCGCGCAGATCCTCGGCGGCAACAACCCGGCGCTCACCGGTGACGTCGACGCCAACATCGGCTTCGACGCGATCACCGTGGCGCTGCTCGGCCGGGCGAGCCCCGGGGGCACGGTGCTGGCCGGCATCCTGTTCGGCGGGCTGCGCGCGGGCGCGGTCAAGATGCAGTCCGACACCGGCATCCCCACCGAGATCGTGCAGGTCATCCAGTCGGTCATCGTGCTGTTCATCGCCGCCCCGTCGCTGATCCGGGCGATCTTCCGGCTGCGCGAGACGCGCGGCGGCGGCGTCACCACGCTCGCGAAGGGGTGGAACGGGTGAGTGGGCTTGCGAACGAACAATTGACGCAGCACCTCGGCCAGAGCCGACCGAGCGGCAGCGAGGGAGTGCGATGACAACCATCGCTCCCGAGGAGGAACTCGTCGTCATCCGGCCCGTCGTGGCGCTCGGCGTGCCGCTGCGCTCCCGGCTGATCGCGGGCATCACGGTGGTGGTGGCCGGCCTGGTCTGCGTGCTGGCCTGGGGCCTGGGCGCCAACCCCGGCAGCGCCGACTTCTCGCTGACCGCCGCGGGCGACACGTTCGCGATCCCCGACCTGAAGCTGCCCGCCGCGGGCACGGCGATCGTGCTCGGCGTCATCGTGATCGCGCTGGGGCTGTTCCACGCGGTCCGCGGGTTCAGCAAGCGGCAGATGCGCTGGGTCCTCCTCGTCGTCCTGCTGCTGTTCGTGATCGCGTTCCTGTGCTGGGCCAGCACCGGCAGCCCCGGCAACCCGCTCAACATCCCCGGGTTGCTGCAGAACACGTTGCTGCTGGCCACACCACTCATCCTGGGCGCGCTGGCCGGCATCCTGTGCGAGCGCACCGGTGTGATCAACGTGGCCATCGAGGGCCAGTTCCTCGCCGGCGCGTTCGCGGGTGCACTGGGGGCGTCGGTGGCCCACAGCCTGGGCGTCGGCGTGATCTCCGGGATGGTCGCGGGCGGCCTCATGGGCGCGCTGCTCGCCGTCTTCGCGATCAAGTACGTGGTGAACCAGGTCGTGCTGGGCGTGGTGATCAACGCGTTCGCGCTGGGGATCACCGGGTTCGGCTACGACGCGCTGATGCAGTCCGACCCGTCCGCGTACAACGAGCCGGGCTTCTTCGCGCCGATCCGGATCCCGGTCCTCGCCGACATCCCCGTGATCGGCCAGCTGTTCTTCAACGTCAACATCATCGTCTACATGACGTACATCCTGATCATCGTCATCGACGTGGCGCTGTTCCGCACGCGATGGGGACTGCGGACGCGGGCGGTCGGCGAGCACCCGAAGGCCGCCGACACCGTCGGGATCAAGGTGCTCCGCACCCGCTACCGCAACGTGATCATGGGCGGCGTCGTGGCCGGGCTGGGCGGCGCGTTCCTGACCATCGGCGCCATCGGCGGGTTCACCAAGGACATCTCCTCGGGCAAGGGCTTCATCGCGTTGGCCGCGGTGATCTTCGGCAAGTGGAGCCCGCGCGGCGCGATCGGGGCGGCCCTGCTGTTCGGCTTCGCCGACGCCCTGCAGAGCCTGCTGTCGGTGGCCGGCACCCCGGTGCCCATCCCGTCCAACTTCCTGCTCATGCTTCCCTATCTCGCAACGCTCTTCGCGGTGGCCGGGCTCGTGGGCCGGGTCCAGGCCCCGGCCGCCGACGGAGAGCCCTACGTGAAGGGCTGAGGATGAACGAGGCGGTCGTGACGATCGACGCCACTCCCGAGCGGGTCTGGGAGCTGGTCACGGACATCACGAAGATGGGCGAGTGGAGTCCGGAGAACACCGGTGGCCGCTGGATCAGCGGCACGGGCCCGGCGGTCGGCGCCCGGTTCATCGGCTTCAACGCCCACGGCTGGCTGCGCTGGCCCACCCGCTGCCGGGTGGTGGAGTGCGAACGGCCGTCGCGGTTCGCGTTCACGGTGGCCGAGAGCGCGATGACGTGGGGCTGGCGCCTCGAGCCCGACGGCGCCGGCACCCGCCTGACCCAGTGGCGCGAGCACACCTCCACGCCGAACATCGCGGTGAAGGCGCTCGTGGCCAGCGGGATCCTGGGCAAGGACCGCGAGACCCTGATGGTCGACGGCATGCACCGCACCCTGGCCCGCCTGAAGGCCCACGCGGAGAGCACAAGGGTCTGACCCACCCCGGCGAGTCGGCGGTTCCGAGCCCGCGAGTCGGCGGTTCCGAGCCCGCGAGTCGGCGCTTTCGGGTCGTCGTGGCGTGAGTTCGCCCGCCGGCGTAGCTAGGGTTCGGGGATGTCGGCCGTGGGGGCGTGGGCGTCGGTGGTGGCGCTCGTCGCCGCGTTGACCGCGCCGGTGGCCGGCGCCACCGGGTGCGCGGGGCAGCAGGTGCCCTCGCCACCGGCCGCGCGGGAGGAGACCGGTGTCGCACCGGCGCCCCTCCCGTGGCCCGTCGCACCCGTCGGCGGGACGGCGATGGGGGCCTGCGGCGACGTCGGCCCCGCCGCACCGCCCACCGTCACCGTCGCGTCCTACGTCGTGGCCGATCTCGACACCGGTGCCGTCCTGGCCGCCCGCGCGCCCCACGAGCGGCAGCGCCCGGCGTCGACGTTGAAGATCCTGACGTCGCTGGTGGTCCTGCGGAAGCTCGACCCCGACCGGGTCGTCGACGGCACCGCGACGGACCTGCGGATCGACGGCAGCAAGGTCGGGGTCGGGCCGGGTGGGCACTACACCGTCCGTCAGCTGCTGCAGGGGCTGCTGCTGAACTCCGGCAACGACGCCGCCGAGGCGCTGGCCCGCGCGATGGGCGGCGACGCGGCCACCGTCACCGCGATGGCCGACGCGGCGAAGGGGCTCGGGGCGCTCGACACGCGGCCCGCCACACCGTCCGGACTCGACGGGCCGGGGATGGCGACGTCGGCCTACGACCTCGCGCTGGTGTTCCGGGCGGCGATGCGCGAGCCGTTGTTCGCGTCCACCATCGCCACCCGCCAGGTGCCGTTCCCCGGCTACGGCGACCATCCCGGCTTCGTCGTCTCGAACACCGACCAGTTCCTGCCGAACTACCCGGGCGCGATCGCCGGTAAGTCCGGGTTCACCGACGGCGCACGGCACACGCTCGTGGTGGCCGCGCAGCGCGGTGGGCACCGGCTGCTGGCGGTGCTGGTCCGGGGCGAGCAGCGGCCCGTCCCGATGTGGAAGCAGGCCGCCGCACTGCTGGACCAGGCGTTCGCGCTGCCGGCCGGGACGGCGCCGGTCGGGACACTGGTGGACGGGCCACCCCCGGCGACGACGGTGCCCGCCGCCGCCCCCGCCGCGGCAGCAACCCCGCCGTCGACGGCGGGCGGCACGGACTGGCTGGGGCCGGTCGGAGGAGGAGCCGCCGGGGTGGTCGTCGTGGGGCTGGGCGCGCTGGTCGTCGTGGCCCGGCGCCGTCCCCGGGGCTGACATCGTGGGGAGAACGGCGAACTCACCGCGTGGAAGCGGCGACCTCGCGGGGTGAGATGGCGAACCCGCCGAGTCGGATCGGTCTACGTGCGCGCACCCACAGCCCGACTCGCGCGCACGTAGACCCCGACTCGCGCGCATCCACACCCCGACTCGCGGGGTTTGTGCGTCAGCGGCGGCGGCCCAGGAGAAAGCGGCCGCCCAGCAGCCCGCCGACCAGGCCCGCACCCAGGAGGCCGGCCGCCGTGCCGCCGCTCGGGCCCGAGCGCACCACCAGCTCCGAGTGGATCACCGCCGGCCCCGGGACCTCCACCGGCTCCTCGTGCTCGTTCTCCCGCGACGTGGCCGCCCACGCCGTGACGAAGAGGATGAAGCGCGAGGCGAAGAACGCGAAGACGAGCAGACCGATGAACGGGCCGATGATCTTTCCCGCCGGCGACCCCGTGACCGTCGACAGGTACACGACCATCACCTGCTTGAGCACCTCGAACCCGACCGCGCCCAGCACCGCCGCCTTGGCCGCACTGCGCAGCGTCGCGTGCTCGCGGGGCAGGCGGGCGATCACCCACAGGAAGATCAGCCAGTTGGCCACCAGGCCGAGCACGACGCCCAGCACCCCGAGGAGGACCTTCGCCCACGTCTGCTCCGAGAGCCCGACGAACTCGAGGACCGACGTGGCGAATCCCGACGCCAGCCCGGTGATCGCGAACGAGCCGACCATCGCGATCCCGAGGCCGACCAGGGTGAGCAGGTCGAACAGCGTCTTCTTCAGGATCGGCGGGGCGGTCGGGACCTGACCCCACTGCTCCGACAGGGCCTCCCGCAGGTTCGACATCCAGCCGATCCCGGTGTAGATCGCACCGAGCAGACCGAAGATCCCGATCGTGTTCCGGGACTTCGTGGCCTCCGCGATGATCGGGTTGATGATCGTGTCGAGGCCGGCGGGCAGGTTCTTGCTGATGCCCGCCTGGAGCTGGTCGATCAGGTCGGGCTGCAGGAACAGCACGTAGCCCAGCGCGGCCACCGCCACCAGGATCAGCGGGAACAGCGCCAGCACGCTGAAGTACGTGACGGCCGCGGCGTAGTGGTCGCCGTGCCGCTCGGTGTAGCGCGCACCCGCTCGCACGAGGTGGTCGAGCCACTCGTAGCGGTCCCGGAACTGCTGGAACTTCGACGGCTCGGCGGGCTTCTCCGCCGCCTTCGCACGCACCTCGTCGGCGTCCCTGTCCACAACGGCGGTCATACCCATCCCTCAGATCGTCGGCGGAAGGAAGCCGATCTTGTCGTGGACGGCGGCCAAAGTCGCGCTGGAGACCTCACGCGCCCGGGTGGCGCCCTTGGCCAGCACCCGGTCGAGCTCGGCCGGGTCGTCCATGTAGCCGCGTACCCGTTCCGCGAGCGGAGTAGTGAACTCCGCGACGATCTCGGCGAGATCCTTCTTCAGGTCGCCGTAGCCCTTGCCCGCGTACTCGGCCTCCAGCTCGGAGATCTTCCGGTCGGTGAGCGCCGCGTAGATCGTCAGCAGGTTGGAGACGCCCGCCTTGGCCTCGGGGTCGAAGCGGATCTCCCGCTCGGCGTCGGTGACGGCCGAGCGGATCTTCTTCGCGCTGACCTTCGGGTCGTCGAGCAGGTTGACGATGCCGGCGGGGCTGGAGCTGGACTTGCTCATCTTCGCCGTGGGGTCCTGCAGGTCCTGGATCTTCGCGGTGCCGGCGAGGATGTAGGGCTCGGGCACGGTGAGCGTCTTCCCGAACCGGGAGTTGAAGCGCTGCGCGAGATCGCGCGTGAGCTCGACGTGCTGGCGCTGGTCCTCGCCGACGGGCACCCGGTCGGCGTGGTAGAGCAGGATGTCGGCGGCCTGCAGGATCGGGTAGGTGAACAGCCCGACGGTGCTGCGGTCGGTCTGCTGCTTGGCCGACTTGTCCTTGAACTGCGTCATCCGGCTGGCCTCGCCGAAGCCGGTCAGGCAGCCGAGCACCCACTCCAGCTGCGCGTGCTCGGGCACGTGCGACTGCACGAACACCGTGCAGCGCCCGGGATCCAGCCCCAGCGCGAGGAGCTGCGCGACGCCGTTGCGGGTGCGGTCGGCGAGCGTCTTCGGGTCGTGCTCGACGGTGATCGCGTGCAGGTCGGGCACGAAGTAGAACGCGTCGTGGTCGTCCTGCAGGGCCACCCATTGCCGCACCGCGCCCAGGTAGTTGCCGAGGTGGAACGAGTCGGCGGTCGGCTGGATGCCGGAGAGAACCCTGGGGCGGTCGGTCATGGGGTGATTCTTCCAGTCGTCCACAGGCGATACCGGTCGGGCGGACATAGGCTCTGTGATCGTGGAATCCCCCGAACTGATCACGGTCGACGCCGGCCCCGTGGGCCTCGGCGCCCGCTCGTGGAAGGCTGGCTCCGGACGCCCGGTGCTGCTCGTGCACGGCCTGTCCTCCAACGCCCGCCTCTGGGACGGCGTGGGCTCCCACCTCGCCGCCACCGGGCACCCCGTCGTGGCCGTCGACCTGCGCGGGCACGGCACGTCCGCGCCCGTTTCCGACACCGACGACGAGGACGACCTCGACGCCCCGGCCGTCGACGCCACGCAGGCCGCGGCCCGGGACCTGGCCAACGTCTGCGCGAGCCTGGGCTGGAGGGATCCGGTCGTCGCGGGCCAGTCCTGGGGCGGCAACGTCGTCCTCCAGCTCGCCGCCGACCGCCCCGACCTCGTGCACGGCCTCGCCCTCGTCGACGGCGGCTGGCTGCACCTGGGCGACCAGTTCCCCACCCTCGACGACGCGTGGGGCGTCCTGGCCCCGCCGCGCTTCGACGGCATGACGGCCGACCGGCTGCGCGGGATGCTCACGTCCGGCCACTCCGGCTGGGAGCCCTGGGCCATCGACGCCACGCTGGCCAACCTCCGCGAGGACGACGACGGGCTGGTCTCCCCGTGGCTGAGCCGCGAGCGCCACCGCGCCATCGTCGGCAGCATGCTCCGCCACCAGCCCCGCAAGCTCTACCCGCTCGTGCGCTGCCCCGTCCTGCTCCTGGCCGCGGTGTCCGAGCAGGGGCCGGGCCGCAAGGGCGAGCTGCTCGCCGAGGCCGCCGCCGGGCTGGCGCACGCGGAGGTCGTCGAGTTCCGGGGCGGCGACCACGACCTGCACGCGCAGTACCCCGAGCGCGTGGCCGACCTGATCGGAGGACTCGCATGAACGCCGGCCGGTTGGTGATCATGGGTTCGGGCGAGACCGCCCCCACCATGGTGGAGGTGCACCGCTCCACGCTGCGCGCGGCGGGCGACGGGCCGTCGCTGCTGCTCGACACCCCGTACGGCTTCCAGGAGAACGCCGACGACATCACGGAGAAGGCGCTGACCTACTTCTCCCGCAACGTGGGGCGCACGCTCACACCGCTGCCCTGGCGCCACCGCATCGAGGGCACCGAGCTCGACCGGGCGCTCGCCGCCGTCCGCGGGGCCCGGTCGGTGTTCGCGGGCCCCGGCAGCCCCACCTACGCGCTGCGGGTGTGGGCCGGCACCGGCTTCGACGACGCCGTGGCCGCGCTTGCCGCGTCGGGCGGCACGGTCACGTTCGCCAGCGCCGCGGCCCTCACCATCGGCGTCGTCACGGTGCCGGTGTACGAGATCTACAAGAGCGGCGCGGACCCGGCGTGGGCGCAGGGGACCAACCTCCTCGAACGTCTGACGGGCCTGCGCGCGGCGCTGATCCCGCACTACGACAACACCGAGGGCGGCACGCACTCCACCAACTTCTGCTACCTCGGCGAGCGGCGCCTGCGGTTCCTGGAGGGTTCGCTGCCCGAGGGCGCGCACGTCATCGGCGTGGACGAGCACACGGCGCTCGTGTTCGACCTCGGGGCCGGCACCGCGCAGGTGCTGGGCAACGGCAGGGTGACGGTCCGCCACGACGGCGAGTCCCGGGTCCTCACGAGCGGCACGACGGTGGAGACGGCGTCGCTCGCCGCCCGCGAGTCGGGGTCTGCGAGCGCGCGAGTCCGGGTCTCCGCGTCACCGAGTCGCGCCGAGAGTGAGCCGACGCTCGCCTCCTCGCTCCGCGACGCCGCCGACCGCGCGCGCGTCGCGTTCGACAAGGCCCTCGGCGACCGCGACGCCGACGCGGCGGCCGCGGCCGTCCTCGAGCTGGAACAGGCGATCTCCGACTGGACGGCCGACACCCTCCAGTCCGACGACGCCGACCACGCCCGCCGCACCCTGCGCGGCATGGTGCTCGAGCTGGCGACGGCGGCGGGCGAGGGCCTCGGGGACCCGGCCGCACGCATCGCCCCGTTGGTGGAGGCCCTCATCGAGCGCCGCGCCGCGGCCCGGGCGGCGAAGGACTTCGCCACCTCCGACGCGCTGCGCGACAAGCTGGCCGAGGCGGGGGTGGAGGTCCGGGACGGCGCCCAGGGCGCCGAGTGGTCGCTGAAGGCCTAGGTCGATCACCCGACACCGCCGACTCGCGCACGGGAAACCGCCGACTCGCGCGAGTGGTGGTGAGTCCTTTCTGGCCGGTCCCTCCCATGTGGGGGTAGCCTCGCTCGCGGTGTTCACCGGCGACGTGCCGGTCGCGCCGAACAACACCGTCAGGCGCGCAACGCCGACGGGTCCGGTCCGGAGTCGGCCCAGGCCGGCGGCACCACGCTCGGACCGGTCATCGCCAAGGCGGGCGCGGACTTCACCCTCGCCCGGGGGCACGGCCTCGAAGACGGTGGTGCTCTCCGATGAGGGAGACGGTCTCGGGGGCCACGTACCTGTGGCAGAAGACGACCCCGGGCCCGAAAACGCGGGGGCGATGGCCGACACCACGTCGGAGAACGCCAGCTTCACGCTGCCGCTGTTCGCCTGCCCGAGCACCAACGCACCGCTGACGTTCCGGCTGATGGTGACCACCGACGCCGGGTCGAAGTCGAGGTCGGTGACGTCCGCGTCGTCGGCACGGGCACCATGATCAAGGTGCACGCCGGCAGCCTCGCCGCACCGCTCATCGGCTCGCCGGTGGCGGTCACGGCGGCGGCGCCTCCCGGCATCGGGGACTTCTCGGTGCGGGTGCGCACCGGGCAGGCCAACCTGCCGGGGGCCGACCCGGGAACGGTGTGGGCCGGGCCCACCGGGGGCGGCACGGCCGGGCCGTTCACGATGACGAACGGCCAGGGGCACGGCACGATCCGAGGGCGTGCTCAGTCCTCGTCGTCGGCCGGGGCCTCGGGAGCCGGCCGGTGCACCTGCACCACACCGTTCTCGAGATCGATCGGGCCCAACCGCCACTTCTGGCCGTCGGCGTCCTCGCCCGCCTCGTCCTGGATCTTCGGTCCGGGGAACATCTCACCGAGTACGCCCATGACCGCCACGGTACGCCGGGGTCGTGCGCGGAAATCCGTGCTCCAGCACTGATTTCCGCGCACGGGCGGCGGCAGCCGCCTACGCCAGCGGCAGCAGTCTCGGCGCGGCACCGGCGGCGGGTTCCAGGCGCGCGACCGGCTCCTTGTAGGTGGTGCTGCGCTGACGGACCGGCCGACCCGCTACGGCCGCGATCTCCTTGAGCTCCGCCACCGTTCGGGCCGACCCGTTCTCCGACCCGGCCATCCGGCTGATGGTCTCCTCCATGAGGGTGCCGCCCATGTCGTCGGCGCCGCCCTGCAGGATCCTCGCCGACAGGTCGTCGCCGAGCTTCACCCACGAGCACTGGACGTGGTCGATGCGGCCGTGCAGGGCCAGGCGGGCGAACGCGTGGACGGCCCGGTTGTCGCGCTCGGTGGGCCCCGGACGCGCGAGGCCGGCCAGGTAGATCGGCGCGTTGGTGTGCACGAACGGCAGCGGCACGAACTCGGTGAACCCGCCCGTCTCGTCCTGCAGCGCAGCGAGGGTGCGCAGGTGGCCCACCCAGTGCCGCGGCTCGTCGACGTGGCCGTACATCATCGTCGAGCTCGACGCGATGCCGAGGCGGTGGGCGGTGCCCACCACCTCCAGCCACTGCGCCGCCGGCAGCTTGCCCTTCGTGAGCACCCAGCGCACCTCGTCGTCGAGGATCTCGGCGGCCGTGCCGGGGATGGAGCCGAGCCCGGCCTCCTTGAGCTCGGTGAGCCAGTCCTCGACGGACACACCGGCCTTGGCCGCCGCGGACACGATCTCCATGGGCGAGAACGCGTGCACGTGCATGGCCGGGACCGCGGCCTTCACCGCGCGGACGAGATCGGCGTAGAACGTGATCGGCAGCTGGGGGTCGATGCCGCCCTGCACGCAGACCTCGGTGGCACCGTCCCGCGCGGCCTCCACGGCCCGCGAGGCGATCTCGTCGAGCGAGAGCCGGAACGCGTCCGCGTCGCGCTCGCGCTGGGCGAACGCGCAGAACCGACAGCCGACGTAGCAGACGTTGGAGAAGTTGATGTTGCGGTTGATCACGTAGGTGACCTCGTCGCCCACAACGTCACGGCGCAGGTCGTCGGCGAGGCGCGTCATCTCCTCCAGCGCCGGGCCCTCAGCGGTGATCAGCGCGAGGGCGGCGGCGTGGTGGGCCGGGTCCAGCAGCGCGGCCGGGTTCGACGCGGCCAGCGAGAGCCCCGCCCGGACGTCGGAGTCGAGCCGCTCGGGAGCCGCCTGCTGCTGGGACGCGAGCTCGGCCTTCAGCTCGTCCCAGTCGCCGTACACGGACGAGAAGTCGCTGCGGCGGTCCTCGGTGCGGCCGTCGGTGTCGATCGAGGAGTTGAGGTCGATCCGGCCGCTGGACGCGAAGCCGCCGTCGGGCTCCTGCCAGGGACGGCCCTCGACGACGGCCTTCTCGTCAGCCAGACCAGAAGCGTCGGCCAGGGCGTTGACGTGCGCGTGCAGCCGGGTGTCGATCCACGGTGACCCGGCCTGGACGTACCGCGGGTAGACGGTCAGCCGCTCGCGCAGCGTGAAACCGGCCGCCGCGGACGCCTCCGCCAGCGCGTCGATGGCGGGCCACGGACGCTCGGGGTTGACGTGGTCGGCCGTGACGGGCGAGACGCCGCCCCAGTCGTCGATGCCTGCGCGGAGCATCAGCGCGAACTCCTCCCCCACCAGGTTCGGCGGGGCCTGCACGCGCATCTTCGGGCCGAGCACGATCCGGGCGACGGCGATGGTGGCGGCGAGGTCGTCGATGTCGGCGTCGGGGTCGTTGGCCATGGCCGTCTCCGGCTTGGCCCGGAAGTTCTGGACGATCACTTCCTGGATGTGCCCCGCCGCGCGGGCGGCGCTGCGGATCGCGAAGATCGACTCGGCCCGCTCGGTGCGGTTCTCGCCGATGCCGATCAGGATGCCCGTGGTGAACGGGACTCCGACGCGGCCGGCGTCGGTGAGCGTGCGCAGCCGGACGGCCGGCTCCTTGTCGGGGCTGCCGTAGTGCGGGCCGCCGGGCTCGCTCCACAGCCGGGTGGCCGTGGTCTCCAGCATCATCCCCATCGACGGCGCGACGGGCTTGAGCCGCGTGAGCTCCTCCCACGACAGCACGCCGGGGTTGAGGTGCGGCAGCAGGCCGGTCTCCTCCAGCACCGCGATGGCGCAGGCGCGGACGTAGTCCAACGTGGAGTCGTAGCCGCGCTCGTCGAGCCACTCGCGCGCCGCGGGCCAGCGGGCCTCGGGCCGGTCGCCCAACGTGAACAGCGCCTCCTTGCACCCGGCGGCGGCGCCGGCGCGGGCGATCTCCAGCACCTCGTCGCGCTCCAGGAACGCGGCGGGCAGCCGGTGCGGCACGGTGGCGAACGTGCAGTAGTGGCAGCGGTCCTGGCACAGCCGCGTGAGCGGGATGAACACCTTGCGCGAGTAGGTGACCACGCCCGGGCGGCCCTCCTCGACCAGGCCGGCGTCGCGGACGCGGGAGGCGTGCTCCAGGAGCTCGTCGAGGTGCTCGCCTCGTGCGGCCAGCAGAACGGCGGCCTCGGTGACATCGAGCACCGCGCCGTCACGGGCCCGGCGCAGCGCCCGCTTCACAGCGGACGGGGCGGGCGGTGTCTCGGGAACGGGGAGCAGATCGGGCATGCCTGCACAGTAGGTCGCCGACAGCCGCTCATGCCACGTCGGCGGCCTCCCCACCTGTCACTGCGATCAGTTCGGCGTAGGTCGTGGGGAACACCGCGTGCGGGATGCCGCCCGCGGCCCACACCTCGTCGAAGGCCTCCAGCGCGCGGTCCACGAGCGTGCGGATCGGCGCGGGGTGGCCGACCGGGGAGACCCCACCGATCACCTGGCCGGTCGCCTCCCGCACGAACTCCGCCGACGCGCGACGGACCTTCGTGGCCCCGACGAGCGCCGCGACCTTGCCCGTGTCGACGCGGTGGGCACCGGAGGTCAGGACGAGCAGCGGTGATCCGTCCGTCCCGGAGATCATCTCGAAGACCAGGGAGTTGGCGATCTGCCCCACCTCGACACCCAGGGCGGCCGCGGCGGCCGCCGCGGTGGCGACGGCGTCGGGCAGGACCTTCAGGCGGGCGGCGCGGGCGGGATCGGCGCCACCCTGGGCGAGGGCCGCCAGGACGAGCTCGACGTTGCGGTGCATCAACCGGGGTCCTTCGCTATCCGGGTGCCGGTGAGCTGGCTGCCGTCGGCGGCGCGCAGGACGCAGATGACGTCGCGCGTGGTGAAGCTGGTCGACACCTTCGCCGAGAACGCCGCCGCCGACGGCACGAGGCCCACCACCTGCAGCCGGGCCTTGTCCTGGCCCTCGACGAGCGCCGAGTCGAACAGCAGGGTGCAGGCCGACCGGGCGTAGCCGGCCAGGTCGTCGGCGGCCGGATACGGCAGGTCGCGCTGCGTGCCGAACGCGTCGAGTACCCCGAAGACCTCGAGGTCGTGGGGATCGTCGCAGCTCACGTAGGTGCTCGAGGTGTACGAACGACCCGGTGCGAGGGCTCCGGGCAGGCACGACGGCGACGTGATGCCGAAGACCGGGAGGTCGCCCCCCTGCCCGTAGGTCATGACCGGCACGGTGGGCGTCGACGGGCGCAGCACCACCAGCGTGCCGAGCACCCCGGCGACGAGACCGACCACCAGCGCCAGGACCGGCCACAGCGGACGTCGGCGTCGGACCACGGGAGAGGGTGTGGTGCTCTGGGAGGTGACGGTCTCGCCGCCGTAGAGCGGCATCGGCGCGGGGTTCTGCGTCGCCAGCAGCGCGGCGGCCTGCATCCCGCCCAACCGGGCCTCCGGCGAGCGCTGCAGCAGGCCACCGATCACCGTTCCGACGGGCCCCCGGGCCCGCACGGGCGGGATGTCGGCGTGCAGTACCGCCGACAGCGTGGCCGCGCTGGTCTCGCGGGCGAACGGGCCCTCCCCGTGGATCGCGTAGAACAGGGTGGCTCCCAGCGCCCACAGGTCCGACGCCGGCGACGCGCCCTTCCCCTCGAGCCGTTCGGGGGCCAGGTAACCGGGCGAGCCGATCACCGCGCCGGTGGTGGTCAGGCTGGGATCGTCGGCGGCCTGGGCGATGCCGAAGTCGGTGAGCTTGACCCGGCCACCGGAGCCGAGCATCACGTTGCTGGGCTTGACGTCGCGGTGCACGACGCCCGCCGCGTGGGCGGTGTTCAGCGCGGCGGTCAGCTGCTGCGCCACCGCGGTGACCGAGCGTTCGTCGAGGGGCCCGTCGCTGCGCACCACGTCGGTGAGCGTGCGCGCGTCGATCAGCTCCATGACGATGTGGTCGACGCCGTCGTCGGTGATCACGTCGTGCACGGTGACGATGCCCGGGTCGTTGAGCCGCCCGGCGTTGCGGGCCTCGCGCAGCAGCCGGTCGCGGAACTGCCGGCGGTCCTCGGGGCTCAGCCCCTGCGGCAGGTGCAGCTCCTTGACGGCGACCTGCCGGCCCATGACGCGGTCCTCGGCCCGCCAGACGATGCCCATACCGCCG